>CAYVZQ010000001.1:0-225791 GCA_964456335.1 uncultured Candidatus Peribacteria bacterium
GGATAATGCAAGTGTTTCTTTCAACAATAAAAATCAACTATTTGCTGCTGATTATTCTGAAAGATACCCTAAAACCTATGGAAAAGAGTTATGAACGCTGACAAATTTAGAAAATCTGCCTATTCAAGAAATTTCTATAGTTTCAAGTGATTGATATTTAGATATTTTTAATACAAATGATATATATAAAGCTCATTTTTGAGGAAAATGAATTAAGTCAGGTACTTGAGAAATACTAGGTCTTGATATTTTATGAGCTTGAACACTTATATGAAAATGGTCATTTGATGAAGGAAGTTGAAATATATCACAAGATAGTTCTGAGTTTAATAGAGATGGAGTTTTAGCTGGTACTATATCACCCAATTATATTGCTTGAAAAAAATGAACTGCCTTGAATTTTGAGTGAAGCGCTTGAACAAGACAAACTTGATGAAAAGTTATTATAGATGGTCCGTTTGATTTTTGATGAAGCTCAACCTACAGTTTTGGGTTTTGGATGAAACCTGATAATCAACCAGATGCGACATGAAGAGTATCTCTTGTAGTTAAAACATTAAGAAATACACACGAAAATGCTTTTGAATTTTCTTGGGACTCGTTTCCTAGTAGCCAACAATTATTACAAAGTTGTAGTACACACAGAGAATGAAACTGAAGAATTCCTGCTCAGATTCAATGAATACTTGATATAACTATATGGAATCATATAACTTGTGTTTTCGGAATAGATAGTATTCAGGTATATGTAAATTGAGTTTTAAACAATAGTATAAAAACATGAGATATTGTTGCCAGAAAATTTGTAGAAGAGACAAATTTTGTATTTTGAGCATGAGATATTGAAACAGACGCATCCTATTTTAATTGATGATTAGACGAAGTATATGTATTTGATAAAGCTTTGGATGCAAAAGAAGTTGAGCTATTATATATACATAGCCAATAAATTAGTATACTAATACATTATAACTATGAAAAATAAATACTGAGCTTTCACGCTCGTAGAATTGATTGTCGTTATCACGATAGTATGAATCCTGTCAACCGTAGGATTCGTAAGTTATTCTGGATATCTGACAGGAGCGAGAGATTCAAATAGATTTTCACAACTTACAAAGCTTTCTGATTCACTTCAAACCTACGCTGCAAGTAAATCGCTTCCACTTCCAGATGATTATGTTGAAATTACAGCCAGTGGAGCAAGTAACGTGATTGCCTATCAATGATATGTATGAGTAGATGTACTTGAAACTATAGATTATACCAATGGAGGGAAAGATCCCAAAGATGACTCTTACTTCTCGTACTATCTTACAAAAGACAGAAACTCACTTCAACTGCTTACACTCATGGAGGATAGTGCAAGTGTATCTCTGAATAATATCCAAGCATACGCTGTAGATTATGAGGAGAGATTTCCAAAAACATATTGAAAAAAACTTTGAGTACTCACGGAAACAATTTCAAATATACCTATTCAAGAAGTATCCATAATATCAACTGCATGATTTCTAGATATAGTGAATACAAATACAGAGTATACAGCTATAATCTCTGAAGATGAAGTCATTACATGAACTGGGGCATCTCTCCTAATAGTAAATCCAGAATCAAGCTGTAAAAGAATAAAGCAAACATGATGAAGTAGATGAAACTGAGTATATACTCTTTCAACTGTATGAGAAGATTACGATGTATATTGTGATATGGAGACAGATGGTGGATGATGGACCGTGGCTACAATGCTTGCTGATATGACAACTTTAAATTTATTTGTGACTTGAAATACACAAAAAATTACAGATATATCTAAAGATATTTCAACAAAATGAAATATATGAGATATATGGAAGGATAATCTTAATAAAGATATTATGATTGATTGCAATACTAGCTCAACATGATCTACATTAAAGTTTAATGATCCATTTATTATATATGAATTTCAAAACAAAGATATTTGAAATCTCGCTAAGACAAATAAAGCTTGAACTATATTCTCATCTACATCTTTAAGTGCTAAATGGAGAAATTTTAAGTATAGCTTGTCTCCAAATTATGCAACGGGTACTTTTAATGAGGGTATGCATTTTCAGTCACTCACGAATCAAAGGATATTTTGATTATGAGGTTCAAATAGATTTTTTCAAGCAAATGACACGAATGTAGATTATCCTTATTATAATGCAGGAGGAGCAACATGACCAATGATGGGAGTTGATAATTACTGTGTCTCATTTATCAGATAGTCTTGCATTATTTTTGAAATCTATACAATACTTGTAGAAAAGCATTTGAGCAGCAAACAACTGTGAGCTGGAGGAAGAACAGAATTATATCTTAGTAGAACCTCTCGGAGTCAAACCTTCGTTACGAAAATTAAAATCAAGAATAGCTTTAGGTGGCACCTTTTGTAGATATTACAAACCGAAAGCACATGAAATATATGAAAATATACTCGTGTGCTTTTTTAATTATTAATAAGAATGTTCTATGCATAGAAGTCATACATGTAATCAGCTTACCGCTGAAAATATTTGAGAAGAAGTCATTTTATCTGGATGGGTGAGTAATCGCCGAGATCATGGTGGAATCATTTTTATAGATCTCAGAGATAGATATGGACTCACTCAAATTGTATTTGATCCAGAAGACAACAAACAGGCCTGGGAAATAGCTGATAGCTTTCGAAGCGAATATGTAATTAAGGCTACTGGAGCGGTTAGAAGCAGACCAGAGGGACAAGCAAATCCAAAGATGCATACGGGTGAAATAGAAGTAATTATTCATAAGGTTGAACTTCTCTCTAGCTCAAAAACTCCTCCTTTTGAACTGGATGGACATGGTATTGAAGCAAATGAAGAAATAAGATTTAAATATCGATACCTTGATATTAGAAGACAAAAAATCCAGGACTTTATTAAATTCCGATCACGCATGACAACCTATACCAGAAACTGGTTTACGCAGCGTGATTTCCTAGATGTTCAAACTCCGATTCTAGCAAACTCATCTCCTGAAGGAGCAAGAGATTTCCTCGTTCCAAGTCGTCTCAATCCAGGAACATTTTATGCACTTCCTCAAGCACCTCAACAGTTTAAGCAACTCCTTATGGTTGGAGGAATTGATAAATATTTTCAAATCGCTCCATGTTTCAGAGATGAAGATCCAAGAGCAGACAGGCATGCAGGTGATTTTTATCAAATAGATTGTGAGATGTCTTTCGTAGAACAAGACGATGTCTTTAAAGTTGTTGAAGATTTTCTTATTGATGCTTCCACAGAACTCTCAGATAAGAAAATAATTACAGAAAATCCTGGACAAGATACTCTTCGTGATGGAGGAAAATTTTTCACTCTCACATACGATGAGTCAATGGAAAAATACGGAACAGATAAACCTGATCTCCGATTTGGTTTAGAGTTTGTTGATGTTGCAGATATCTTTACAAAAAGTTCTAATGAAATTTTTACGAGCATCGCGGCTGATAAGCAGAATAATAGAATCAAGGCGATGAAAGTACCTGGATGAGATCTCGTTTTTTCTAAAACGCAGATGAAAGGATTTGAAGATTATGTTCGTAAATTTGGAGCAAAAGGTCTTGGATATTTTCAAATGAAAGAAGATGGACTCAAAGGACCACTTGGGAAATTCTTTGAGGAATCTGATTTGCAAGAGTTGGTAGAAAGAACAGAGCTTTCAGTTGGAGACGTAATATTCTTTGGGGCAGCTGAAAAAGACCTTGTATGTAACTATATGGGAAAATTCAGAAATTACATTGCTGATATGATGAAACTCAGAGATGAATCTCAGCTGGCGTTTTGTTGGATCACTGACTTTCCTATGTTTGAGACGGATGAAGTCACTGGTAAAATAGATTTTTCTCATAATCCATTTTCTATGCCACAATCAAGCTTGGATGGATTAAGTGGAGAAGAACTTCTGAAAATAAAAGCATTTCAATATGACCTTTCTTGTAATGGATATGAAATACTCTCTGGTTCAATTCGAAACCATTCAACTGAAAATCTTGTAAAAGCTTTTGGTATTGTTGGAAGAGATGAATCAGAAGTAAAAGAAAAATTTGGAGCAGTCTATGAAGCATTTCAGTATGGTGTGCCTCCACATGGATGATTTGCAATTGGTATGGATAGACTCATGATGATTTACAAAAATGAGGAGAATATCAGAGATATCTACGCATTTCCTAAATCGTGAAAAGCCCAGGATATGATGATGGCATCTCCTATGAGAGTTGATGAATCACTTCTTGATGAACTCAGTATTAAAGTTGAAATCGATGAAGATTAAAAAAATCCCGAAAGGGATTTTTTTAATTGACAAGGTTTTGAAAAGAAATCATAGTAACTGATAGAGCATTTGAGTCTAATGGGTGGTTTTTTATTTCTGAAATTCATCAATTTTCTAATTGCGCAAGGAGTTCAGGAGTTATTTTATTTCTTGATATCTTTGAAATAGTTTCTCAATTAATAATCAATATCTCTCTTTGATTTCAAATCCATCCAGTATCTATATTTTTTATAAAATCATATGCTCTAGGGCTGTTTGACTCCAAAATAGAAAGTAAGTCAGGTCTGCTGAGTGTATTTCATCTGAGTGATGAAATCAATTGAGGCATATTTTCTCTGCTTCTCAACATTGACGATATTTGCGCTTCTGTGACTGATTTTGCAATTTTATATGTTTCAAGCGATTCTATTGTTGAATAGAAATCATCAAATCATTCATCTGGAATATTAATTCAGAGTTCAGATAAGAGTTGAATAAATTTTTCTTGTCCTATTTCTGCGTATAACCCAGAAGCACTTAAATCATTTCAAATCATGAATGCAAGTGTATCAGGATTTCCATCAAACCAATCACTTTGTATGAGTTGTTCTACTCTTTCCAGTCTCTGTGTCATAGTTGTTGATACTCAATTAAGTCAAATTCATTCAAATATCTGTGTGAATCTTTCTTGTCTTTTTGAGCGTGCTATATTGAGTGCCTCGTCAAAACGAGTTATATTTGCAAAGAGTTTATTAAAATCTGTTTCTCACTTTCAAAATACTTCAGCAATAAGCTTTCTAGTCGCTTCTTCTCAGAAGTTATCATAGAAATCTCCTATTTCTGATATGCTTTGAAGCAGAAAATCTGGGTTGTGATAATCTGCATTTTCTAGTGATTGTATAGCATTTTGTAGATTTGGACTCTGACGTATATATTCTGCGATACTTTCTCAGATTTCTCAAAAGTGATTTTTTGCTAAGCGAGCAAGATGGATGCTATTCATTTCAAATGGATCATTACTTACAGAAACTCAAGTAAGAGCTTCTTCATGAAATCTGAAAACTCACTGCAAGAATTCTTCAGTAATCCCAGCTTCACCATCTGTAAATTCTAAATCTCAAATAATTTCACTTCTTTGTTTTCAAACACTGCGTGCTATTTCATCAAGTTTATCTTCAGAAATAATTCAATGACTATTTGTAATTAAAAAATCTATTGCATCATAGACTGATTCATTTCTAAAATTTATTCTGCTGAGAGCTACCGTAATTTCTTCTGTATCATCAATGAGTGCATCAAAAAATTCTACAACCTCAGGATGTCTCATAGAAATACTATCGAGATTGCTTACTATTCATTCTCATTGATTGAAGGGAATAGCAGCTTCTATAACATCCGCCATTTGAGAATCAATTTCATCTGGAACTTCTTGAGAATTTATTTCCTCTAGTAGAGTAAATAAATTTTCTAAAAATCATTCAGTGATTCATGTATCTCATTCTCTTTTAATGTCATCCATATCTAAACCTTCTGGGAATGTTTTTCAATTACTTTCTAAGTAGCGTTGAATCTTTTCTATGTCATTTTTCGTTATTAATCCGTTTATTTGCGAAATTGATGTTGAAATTGCACTTTTTACATTGTCTTGTGAGAAATTTATTTTTCACAATGCTTCTCATATGTCTCATCATCTTTCATGAAGGGTATTGAGTAAGTCTGCAAACTCAGGAGAATGAGAACGTATAGTTCGAAGTGTAAAGCTATTAATTTCAAAATAATTTTCACCTCATTGGCTCATTGCAGCCTCTGATAAATCATCTGTATTTCTCACTCAACCTATTTCATTCCAACCATTTCTTGATGCATTGACTCAAAATGTTCAGGTAATATCATCGATTCATACTTCTCACAGTGCAACCAGAAAGCTTTCAGGAACGTCTTTTCCTACTCTCATTCTCCCGATTAAGTGTGCTAAAATTTCGTTTGTTGTATCAAGTGGAGACATGGCTCTATCAAAATGTAAACCAAATCTTTCTGCATCTTGAATAACTAAAAACACATTATTTCTGAGAAAGCTTTCATGAATATCGGCAAGTTTTCCTTCTGGAAGGTTCATAATTGCTTGATGAGCTCGTTCGTGCGCAATAAATTCTCTCATAACTTGAGCTTTTTCAGACGAAGACAATTCATCAAATGCCTCAGTATTAATATGAAGTTGTCAATCGGTATCTACAAATCAATACTCATTACTTCTTCATCCTATCTCGAGATAACTTTCTGGTGTATGACGAATACTTCTTTCAAGTCACGAGCTTGTTTCTTGAAGAGAATTTGGTATTCTATTGAGATTTGCAACCTCAGAAATATCATCTGCTGATTCTCACTCGAGTCACATAATTCCTCGCAGCATATCAGCCGCTTCGTCTCAAATGTTCATCTCTGAGATAAATCGAGACAAACTAGATGACATAAGACTAGAACTCATATTTCATATTCATCTGATAGCTCTTGAAAGCTTTCAAGATTTTGCAAGTCATTGAAGTCAAACCCCCGTGAGAGCAATTCAAAGCCCTGCTAATGCATTATCTATCCAAGTTTTATCCATATGATATTCTTCTGGTACCAGTCATGATTCTTTGAGAAACATGAGAGTCGCGTCTTCACTAGAAAAAATATCTACTCCATCTGCGACTATTCAAGGAGCGGCTCATACATATGGAAGACATTGAAATCATACAGCACACATAAAATAAAACATCGCCTGAGACTCAATTTGTTTATCTTCTTCATTTAATAGTGAAATATCGAGATTTTCATCTACTCATATATTGGTTTCGAGATCAAAATCATCAAGATTAAATTCTGAGTCTCTTAATAATTCATACTGATATCATATATCATCTATCGTACTTCATTCAGTTAAAAGTGCTTCTTTGAGCATTTCCATATTCATAAATAGATTCTGTTGTGCTCTTTGAATTCTATCTGGAGACCAATTATCTCTTGAAGCACCTGCCCCTATATTTTCAAATAATTCTTGCTGTTTTAACTCGGACGAAAAATCTAGTAATGCTTTTACAGGCAATATGAGATTGTCTCTTATGTTTTTGAAGTAATTTTGAATTTTTGAATTTATCATCCAAGTTAATTCTCTCATGGATAAGTCTGGATTATCATCTACAGTTTCTTGAATAACATTTTCTACTCCATCTATATCTGATTGAATCATCATTCACATATTTGCTATGATTGCACTATGCTCTTCTGGACTGAGATAAGAGTCACTTGGAAGTGCTAAGTCACTCGCTGCAAAATTTTCTAAATCGCTGACTGCTCGCTGTATCGAAAGATCTAAATCTCACTGGGAAAGAGTTTCTTCTAATTCTCAAGGAATTTGAATTCATAAATCAATACTCGTGTGTGGATATTTTTCAGCAAGCACTAATAGATCTTCTTGAACTTCAGGAGAAAAATCTCAAATATTTTGCATAATATCTTCATGTAGGAGAATAGCGAGCTGTCCATTAGTGGTGTCATAAATATCATCTTTTTCTCACTCAAGCGCATTTTCTAGGGCTTCTTTTTCTTCAAGAGATACTCTTGAATCAATCTGTATTGGTCAGTCAGTATTCTCTACAAATTGATTTTGTAGGTCAATTTCAAATCACATATCATGAAATGTTATATTTTTATTATTGTTATTATCCCATATATCTCTCTAAATAGCAAAAAAATGAATTTTGAATTTATATATTTCTGTGTACTATTGTAGTATGAAAATACTTAATCGAGAGAATTATGCTCAGACAATTTAATATCAAATGATTGAAATGGATAGATGGGATTGATTTGCCAGAAAAACAAATAGAAGAAATTCTGGAATCATACGACTTCCATGAGTTAGATATTGAAGCCGCACTTGAAGCAAATCAAAGAGCAAGAATTGATAGTTATGATGATTATCTCTTTCTTACACTTCATTTTCCAAAATATAATCAAATTCAAAAAATATATAATCTCAATGAATTTCATGTATTTGTATGAAAAGATTTTTTGATAACTCTCAGGGATTTTGAGGGAAGATACATAGATGATATATTTTCAAAATATCAAAATAGAGAAGAAAACGAATATGATGTTGATATTTCTCCAGGACTCGTGCTCTATGAAATTATTCAGGCAATGCTGGAAAAAATGTTTCAAGTCAGCAAAAATATCCGCAAAGATATTCGCATGATTGAGAAAGAAGTATTTCAAGCATCAACAAGCCCACAGGTACGAGAAATTTTAATAAAAAAACGAAATATTATTGTCCTGAAACATATGTTTCAGCCACAAATGTGAGTATTGATTGCGCTGGAAAATCATATGAAGAAATTCTTTAATGAGGATATCGAAGCATATTTTGAAGATCTCGAGGATAAACTCCAAAGAATTATTACTGATATCCTTATCCTTGAAGAGCAGGTTGAATCATTAGAAGACGCCTTTAAGTCGCTTATTGATATTCAGACAAATAATACGGTGCGACTTCTGACCATATTTTCAGCATTTATGCTTCCTCTCACCTTTATTACAAGTTTTTATGGAATGAATATTGATTCTCTTCCATTTGTTCACGCTCCATGGTTTGTATATTTTTTGATGTTTATTTCAATAGTCGTATTAACGACATTTTATTACATCTATCAAAAAAGAAGAAAGATATAAACTCTTGCTATTTATTTTTTTAGCGTATAATCACGCTACTTTAATTTTCATGAAGATTCTTTTTTATTTCTCGACTATAGAGAAAACTCCCAGAGCGATGCCAGGGAAGTAAGAATTGTGAAATGATATAAATTTTCAAAATTATGCTTGCAAAAGTAACGATTATTGGTCGCCCAAATGTTGGGAAATCAAGTCTTTTTAATATGATGACGGGTCATAAAATAGCTATTGTCGCTGACGAAGCTGGAACTACTAGAGATATCTCAGAGTTTGAATATACCGATGATAAAAATGATCTTACCTATATTCTTGCTGATTCGGGATGACTTGATTTTAGTAGTGAAGACGACGAAGTTGCAGTAGATATCACTGAGCGAACACAACGAGCGATTGTTGAGAGTGACTTACTCATATGGGTACTAGAATATGATAGATTTACAGATTTAGATGAGTCTATTTATAAGGTTCTCAGAAGTCAGAAAAATAAGAATTTTATTATTCTTGCAAATAAAGCTGATAACGAAAACCAGGTAATGGAAGCGTATTCTCTTGCAGGGAAGGGAGAAATGGAACTCTTTCCTGTTTCTTCATCTCATAATGCTGGTATTGGAGATGTGAAGAGATTTATTGCAAAATTTTTAGTATCAAAAGGACTCAATTATAAAAAAGGACTGGATGATGATACACTCAAAATTGCATTTATTGGCCGTCCAAATGTAGGAAAATCAAGCATCGTAAATACCATTGTGGGAAGTGATAGAGTTATGGTAAAGGACATGGCTGGTACAACTCGTGATGCGATAGATACAAAATTTACCTACGCTGAAACAGAGTTCACTCTCATAGATACAGCAGGTATACGAAGACTCTCAAAAGTATGAACGAGAAATGTAGAGAATTGGTCAATTATGCGGTCTGAGAGAGCGCTCAAAAGAGCAGATGTGATTGCTGTTATTGTAGACGGTTTTGAATGAATCGTACAACAAGATCTCTCACTTATAGGAAGAGTTGCCGATGAGAAAAAAGGTCTGATTATCGTTGTGAATAAATGGGATATGGTTTTAAATAAACCAGGAGTAGATAAGGCTCATATGATGGAGCGATATACTGCATACCTCCAAGAAAAAATCGAGTTTCTTCCTTGGGTTTCAGTAATATTTACTTCAGCAACTGAGAAAAAAAGACTTACAAATATCCTCGATGAAGCTATTACAATAGCATGAGAGAGACAAAAAAGAGTAAAAACATCAGTATTTAATGAGTTTCTAGAACAAGCTATTTATAAACATCCACCAACAGGGAATAAGAAATCTCACTCACCAAAGATATATTACGGTTCACAGGTAGATACAAACCCACCTAAGTTTGTTCTTACTGTAAATAATCCAAATCATTTTCATTTCTCATATAAGAGATATCTTGAAAATAAAATCAGAGATAACTTTGGTTTTGCAGGAACTCCACTCACTATTGAATACAACGGAAGATGAAAATATAAGTGAGTTTCAAAATAATAAAAAAAGCTCTCAGAATATTCTGAGAGCTTTTTTTATTTCTTTTTTGTAAGCAGTTTTTTGAGAAAACTCATTCCAGAGCTTATTCCTGTATCCTCTTTATCTACTTTTGAATCATGCGGTTCTTCCATAACCATTCAGAGAATATCTACATCTTTTCCAGTTCCTGATAGGAGCTTCATAAGCTCTGTTGTTTCAAATCATCCTGCTGCTTTTTTCTGGTCTCAGAGTGTTTCCATAATCACAGAGCTGAGCGCTGAGAGAACTCAAAGCGTTTCTTCTTTAGATTTAGAGCTTTGCGCTGAAACCTGCTGCACTACTTCATCGGTATTAGAAAATAGATGAGCAAGGATTTTTACTCCATCTGCAATATCTATTCTAGATTTTCAGAGATGTTTATTGAGTGCCTCGTTAATGCTCTCTGCTCCAGAATGCGTTGAAGCATTTTTTTCTAGCTGAGAGAGAAGCAGTGGAAGTCAGATGCTTGCCAGTGTTTTTGTTTTCTTTGCATCTATTCCAACAGCCTGCGCAATTTCTTCAAGTGCTTTGCCTTGAAGATTCTCTAAGAGCATATTTGAAATTTCCATAAGTATTTTTTAAAAATTATAGTACATTATTTTTTGAGTGCTTCACAAACTATACCATCTTTATCTCCATCTAGTCAATAAATATCTAATTTTTTTATATCGATTCATGGATTATTTTGGGAAATAAGAGAGGCACATTCACTATATTTATTTTGTGCTTCACTTTGCGTTTCAAAATCTGCACAATTAAAATCAAACTCTCTTCGATTACAGTTCCCTGTAATAATTTCTATAAAATTTCCATTACTATCTTTAATTCGCTCAACTCGAGACTCAGAGTAACTTCATGTTTCCCAATATTTCTGTAAATCTACATCATAATCATATCACTCAAGTCACATAGCAACAGCAAGAAGCACTAAAATGATAAGTAAAATAGTTGTAGCTTTTTGCCAAAAAATCAAAAGTAAAACTACAATTCACATGAGTATTCAAATGATACTGAGTCGAGCTTTTTTAGATGCTCTGTATTTTTTTATGCTGTCTATGATAGTCATTGAATTCTCAAAAAAATAAAATCCCTAGTATATTAGGGATTTTAGGCTGAGAGTCAAAGAAGAGATGTTTTGTTTTATCTGAGATACTTATTTTTATTTGCATCATGATCTGCTCCAGTGATTCAATATCGTATTATTCCGTCATTATCATGAAGGTAATAGTAATAATCTGAATCGACGCTGTTAATAGTCGCATTAATAACTTCAGCCTCAGGATTTGCTATCGGTGTTGCTGGAAGTCAGACCATTTGTCGAGTATTATATTCATTTACTTCATAGAGATATTCTAAGACTTCAGTAGGTCCACAGTCTTGTGTTGCTATGCCGTAAGGATAACAAATCGTTGCGTCAGCACCTATCATCCATCCTTCATCGAGTCTTTTTTTGAGTATTCCTGCTATGATAGCAATTTCTTCTGGATTATCACGCTTATTGGCTTCTTTTTGGACGATACTTGCCATAGTGAGCACATCAAGAATTTCTATACTTCCCATATCTGTGATAATACCTGTATCAATCACTTGTTGCTGAAATCTGCTCAGCATTTTCCGTACTATATCTTCTATCGTAAAATTCGCTGGATTCACTGCATAGGTATCTGGATAGAGAAATCCTTCAAGCGTCTGAGCATCAGCGATGAAAGGAAAGTCAGCCTTGAGAGAGCAAAATCCTTCACAAGTTGTTACAAAATCTACAAATTCTCACTCGCTTATAAGCTCTTTTGCTGTAAGAGTTTTATCGATGTCATAGATATTCCATCCCTCGAGGAAAGTAACTTGCTCATCATTTTCATTAATAGGAGTTTCAAGCGCAGCAAGAAATGTAGGAATATCAGCATTTGCTGGGATGATATAATTTCATTTTTGCAGTTCAAACTCTGGAGTATTTTCTCTGAGATAGAGCTTTGTAAAAAATGGACTTGCTCATGCATCAATCAGAACACTTTGAAATCAACCACTAGAAACTTCTAGAATTTGTTCTTCTTGAGACAGAACGGTATCTTCATACGAGCTGTATTGCCAGAGAAATATTCATCCAGTAATGATGGCTATCCAGATAATGAGTTTTATGAGACGAAACATATTTGTAAGTAAGAATTAATGAGCAGATTTTAGGGAGAAATACTAAAATGGCAAAAATATATACATTGATTCTCTTTCTAAAAACATATACTCAAGGTATAAAAATTATTATATAAATTGAAAAAATGTTAGATTATGATTTTGTTTTAGTAGTTTGAATTGCAGGATATTTTATAGTCTTGATACTCATGTTGTCTTATAAAATTTCTTATAAAAAATTATTAATACTATCTCTATTTTATGTTTATGTCATTTGTGTATTAGGAGTTACATTTTTCCCACTTCCGCTCCATTCTTATGAATGACTTATAGTGAGAGAGAATATTAAAATGAATTTGATTCCTTTTGATACTATTATTTCTCAGATATGAAATACATATCTTCCATTCGAGATAAAATTAAAGCAAGTATGAGGAAATGTCCTTATGTTTCTTCCTTTTGGATTTCTCTACTCACTTATTACTCAAAAATCTAGTTTCTTGAAAATACTCCTTGTTTCTTTTATATTTTCACTTGGTATAGAAATAACACAGCTTTTATTGTGACTTATTTTATGATTCAATTACAGAGTCATAGATATAGATGATGTGATTTTGAATACTTTCGGATGAATTTTATGATATTTGTTCTATATTTTTTTAAATAAAATATTTAGTCTTTTTACTCAAAAATAAGAAAATATCTTTAAAGCTAAAAATCTTCTAAAATTAGTATATTTTTTCTTGACTTCTCTAGATTATCACTACACTACTGATGTTCGCACAAGCCTCTGATGAGTTCTAGGGGAAAGGCTTGTGTATTTTTTTGCGTTTTAACAGCGCCATAAAAAGGAAAGTCTTCGAAAGAGATTATCAGATGAGTTCACGTCACGCGAAAAACTCCTTTCTATAAAAATTTAGATTATATTTTCCTAACGCAATCTGCTACGTATGCCAAAAGCTACTACAGCGCCTAGTGCGCAAGATATTGGAAGTTTATACGATATTAAGGGAAGGCATTATTTTACAGACGATAGATCTGTAGCTGGGCTTCCAGAACTTCTTGAAGTTCAACTTGATTCTTATAATCATTTTTTAGAAACAGGGCTCGATAAAGTATTTGGAGATAGTTTTCCAATTTCTGACTTTTCGGGAGAAAAAATAGATATTTACTATAAAGGTCTTTTCTTAGAAGAGCCAAAATTTGATAGTGAAACATGTAAGAGAAAAAATCTTAACTTTGAAGCTCCATTCAAGGCAAAACTTGAAATGCTCAATAAAGAAACAGGGGAAATCAAAGAACAAGAAGTATATATGTGAGGAGTTCCTCTTATGACGGCTTCTGGGTCATTTATCGTAAATGGTATTGAAAGAGTTATCGTAAACCAAATCGTGAGATCTACAGGGGTATTCTTTACTTCTGGAGATTCTGGAGTTGGACTCAAATTTATTCCTGAAAAAGGATCATGGTTTGAAATCGATATTGAGAAAAAAGGTATTATCAATGTAAAAATTGATAAAAAGAGAAAACTTCCTATCTCAGTACTTCTCAGAGCATTTGGACTTGAATCAAATGCTGAAATTTTAAATGCCTTCAAAGGAATGGATGAAGGAGTGATTGCAAACAATCTCTCTCCAACTCTTGAAAAAGATAAAACTTCAAACAGACTTGAAGCACTTCATTCTCTCTATAAATTATTAAGACCAGGAGATTTAGCAACAGATGAGCGAGTAGAAGACCTGTTTCAATCAACATTTTTTGATGAAAAGAGATTTGATCTTGGAGAAATTGCGAGAATTAAAATGACTTCAAAACTTGGAATCAAAACAAAATATGAAGATGAAAATGGGAAATTTCTTGCTGTTGAAGATCTTGTAGAATCACTTAAATATTTTTTGAATTTATTTATCTGAAAAGACGGGTATAAACTCGATGATATTGACCATCTTGAAAATAGACGTGTCAGATCAGTAGGGGAACTCGTAACTGATAAAATCAAAGTTGGTATTGCGAGAATGGAGCGAATTGCAAAAGATCGTATGACGATTGTAGAACTCGATGATGCAACTCCAGGAACATTTATCAACTCAAGACCTATTGTAGCGATTCTCAAAGAATTCTTTGGTTCGTCTCAATTATCTCAATTTATGGATCAGTCAAATCCACTCTCAGAGCTCGCTCATAAGAGACGTATTTCTGCTCTCGGACCTGGTGGTTTGACTCGTGAGAGAGCTTCGTTTGAGGTTCGTGATGTACATCCGACACAATATGGAAGAATCTGTCCGATTGCAACTCCAGAAGGACCAAATATTGGTCTCGTACTTCATATGGCTACCTACGCAAAAGTAGATAGATTTGGGTTTCTCCTTACTCCATATAGAGCGGTAGAACATGATGTAAAAAATGATGGGAAAGCGCTCGTAAATAGAATCGCGCTTGGTGATATAAAAGATGAAAAAGGGAAAGTAATTGTTGCAGATAAAACTCTCATGAGTCAAAAAGATGCAGAGGCAGTACAAAAAGCAGTAACAGAAAAAATGATTACTGTTCGAGGATTTCTCGGAAAAACGTATGATTATTTTGATGCACATCAAGAAAGAGTTCTGACAGTTGCAGAAGCTGGTTCACCAGTTGATGAATATGGAAACTTTTTAGATACTCGTATTTCTTCTCGAGCTGGAAATGAACCAACTATCGCATATATCAATGAAATCACTCATATCGATGTTTCTCCAAAACAATCAATGTCAGTAGAAACATCTCTTATTCCATTTTTGGAACATGATGATGCGACTCGTGCGGAAATGGGTTCAAACATGATGAGACAGGCAGTGCCTCTTATTAAAACAGACTCTCCAGTTGTAGGAACTGGTATGGAGCGAGCAGTTGGGGAAGATAGTGAGTACGTAATTGTTGCAAAAGATGATGGAGAAATCCTCTGAGTTGATGCGAAACATATTACGGTTCTTTATAAAAATGGTGAAAAAGTACTTCATGAACTTGTAACATTCAAGAGATCAAACCATGATATGATTCTTCATCAAACGCCTCTTGTTTCACATGGTCAAAAAATTAAAAAATGAGATATTCTTGTTGATGGTCACTCTGTTGAAAAAGGTGAACTCGCTCTTGGTCGAAACCTTACGGTTGCATATATGCCATGGAAAGGGTATAACTTTGAGGATGCGATCATTATTTCAGATAAACTGATGATGGATGATTATTTTACTTCAATCCATATTAAAGAATATTCACTCGATGTCAGAGAGACAAAACTCGGGCCCGAACAAACAACTGATGATATTCCTAATGTATCTGCTGCAAAATTGAAAGACCTTGATGTAGATGGTATTATTAGAGTTGGTGCATATGTTGAGGGTGGTGATATCCTTGTTGGGAAAATCACTCCAAAAGGGGAACAAGAACTTTCTCCTGAAGAAAGACTTTTGAGAGCAATCTTTGGTGATAAATCAAAAGATGTAAAAGACTCTTCTATGAGACTTCCATCTGGACAAGGATGAAAAATTCTTGATGTACATATTCTTAAAAGAGAGCTTGGGGATAATCTTCCTACAGGAGTATTTAAACAAGTAAAAGTCTTCGTTGCTCAAACTCGAAAAATTGAAGTAGGGGATAAGATGGCCGGAAGACATGGAAACAAAGGTATTGTTTCAAAAATAGTTCCAGTAGAAGACATGCCATTTATGGCTGATGGAACTCCAGTTGATATTATTCTCAATCCACTTGGGGTTGTATCTCGTATGAACATCGGGCAGGTGCTCGAATCTCATCTCGGTATGGCAGCAAGAAAACTCGGAATCAAAGTAGCGACTCCAGTTCTCAATGGTATGGCTATATCACAAGTACGAGAAGTGATGGAAAAAGCTGGAATGGATCCAGATTGAAAAGTGCAACTTTTCAATGGGGAAACAGGGGAAGCTTTCAAAGAAAAAACTATGGTATGAGTAAAATATATGCTCAAACTTCATCACCTGGTTGAAGACAAAATCCATGCTCGTTCTGTAGGACCGTACTCAATGGTAACACAGCAACCTCTTGGTGGTAAGGCTCAAAATGGTGGTCAGAGATTTGGAGAAATGGAGGTGTGGGCACTTGAGGCATATGCGGCAAGTAATATCCTACAAGAAATGATTACGATTAAATCAGATGACGTTGCAGGTCGAACGCAAGCATATGAAGCTATTGTAAAAAATGCTCCAATTAAAAAACCAAATATACCTGAATCATTTAACGTACTTATTAAAGAGCTTCAAGCAATTGGTCTTGATGTTGGTCTTCTGGATAAAGAAGAGCTTGAATATACTGAATCGCAAGCAATGGAAAGATATGAAGAGATTGTGAGACTTGAAAATATGATTGATTCATGAGAAATGGCAGAATCAGACGAATCATGAGAAAGTAAAGCAGAACAGGCGTAAAAATATTCATACTTATTTAATTAATCATTACCATCTATGTTTGATAAACAATTTGATAATTTTCTCAATGATAAGATTACAGATTTTTCTGAAATTGGGAAAGGTGTCGGAAAAAATGATGTCACAAAGGGGAAGAACCTAGACAACCTTGCAGGTATTACTGTAGGTCTTACTTCTCCAGAAAAAATTAGAGCTCTTTCTCACGGGAAAGTGCTCATATCTGAAACAATAAACTATAGAACACAAAGACCAGAAAGAGGAGGACTCTTTTGTGAACAAATCTTTGGACCACGAAAAAACTATGAATGTGCATGTGGAAAATATAAAAGAATCAGATACAAAGGAGTTGTATGTGAAAGATGTGGGGTAGAAGTTACAAAAGCAAACGTTCGAAGAGAACGAATGGCTCATATAGATCTTTATGCTCCAGTAGCACATATCTGGTATTTGAAATCAGTACCAAGTAGAATAGGTCTCTTTCTTGACCTTCCTGTAAAAAAACTTGAACAAGTTGTATACTTTGCTTCATATATTATTACAGAAGTATTTGAAGATAAAAAAGATGAATCTCTCAAAGCGCTTGATGAAAAATACAAGACTACAAAAGCAGAAATGCAAAAAGAAGCTCAAAGAGAAATCAATGACCTAAAAATTCAAAAAGAAGAGAAAAAACTTACTCCAAAAAAATACGCTGAAGCTGAAGCTGCAGTGATGAAGAGAATTGATGATCTTGCAGCAGAATTTGATTCACTCAAATCTAACCTCAAACTTCTTGAAGTTGGAGCTGTCGTAGGAGAACTTGAGTACAGAGTTCTTTCTGAAAAATTCCCACATGTATTTGTTGGTGGTACAGGAGCGCAGCATCTTAAAACACTTTTAGAGAGAATTGATCTTCTTAAATTTATTGAGCAAAATCAAAGAGAACTCAAAACAGCGACTCAAGCAAAAACGAAGAAAATTCTTCAAAAGATTAAACTTGCTTCAAACCTTTTGAAATCAGGACAAAGACCTGAATGGTTCATAATGGAAGTTCTTCCAATTATACCACCAGATCTGAGACCTATGATTCAACTTGATGGTGGGCGATTCGCTTCTTCTGATCTCAATGACCTGTATAGAAGAGTTATCAACAGAAATAACCGTCTCAAAAAACTTATTGAACTTGGAGCTCCAGAAGTTATTCTGAAAAACGAAAAACGTATGCTGCAAGAATCAGTTGATATGTTGATTACTGGTGAGTCTAGAAATAATAGATCTGGATACGTTACAGCAAATAAGAAAAAACTAAAATCTCTTACAGAAGTTCTCAAAGGGAAACAAGGTCGTTTCAGACAAAACCTTCTTGGGAAACGTGTTGATTACTCAGCTCGTTCGGTAATTGTGGTTGGTCCTGATCTTCCTATGGATCATTGTGGTCTTCCTAAAAAAATGGCGCTTATTCTCTTTAAACCATTTATTATTGCAAAACTCATTGAAGATGGAATTGTCTACAATGTAAAACATGCAGAAAAATATATAGAAGGATCATCAAAAGAAGTATGGGATGCTCTTGATGAAGTAATTGATGGAAAATATGTTCTTATGAACCGTGCTCCTACACTTCATAGACTTTCGATTCAAGCATTTAGACCAGTTCTTGTAGAAGGGAAGGCAATCCAGCTTCATCCTCTTACATGTACGGCCTTCAATGCCGATTTCGATGGGGATCAGATGGCAGTACATCTCCCTTTAACTTCAAAAGCTCAAGCAGAAGCACGTGAACTTATGGTTACTTCTAAGAACCTTCTTGCACCAGCTTCTGGGGAACCTATCGTAACTCCTTCTCAGGATATGATTCTTGGTTCTTACTATATCACTTCTGTGAAAGAAGGAGCAAAAGGAACTGGAAATATGTATAGCTGAATCGATGATGCTTCTCATGCATATGATGCAGAGGAACTCTCAGTACATGCACTGATAAAAGTTCGAGTTGATGGAAAAGTAATGGAAACTACGTATGGAAGACTTCTTTTCAACGAAATCGTTCCAGAAGAACTTGGCTTTATAAATGAAACACTCAAGAAATGAGTTCTCAAAAGAATTCTCTCAGATAGTTACGAGCTTCTTGGGCCTGCTGCTACTGCAGTACTTGTAAATGATATTAAAGATTTTGGGTTTAAATATGCGACTCTTTCAGGTCTTTCTATTTCTGAATCAGATATGATTCTGCCAGAAAATAAGAAAAAACTCCTTGAAGAAGCTTCTGAAAAAGTGAAATATATCCAGAAAAAACATTGGAATGGTTTTCTTACTACTGATGAAAAATTTGCTCAATCAGTTACAGTTTGGGCTCAAGTAAAAAATGTTATTGAAAAAGAGATGAAATGACTCTATGATAATTCAAATCATATCTTTAACATGATTGATTCAGGTGCGAGATGAAACTGGTGAAACGTGACTCAGCTTGCTGGTATGAAGGGGCTTGTTTCTTCTACAACTGGTAAGACAATCGAGCTTCCTATCAAATCTACTCTGAAAGAAGGTTTTTCTCCACTTGAGTACTTTATTGCAACACATGGTGGACGTAAAGGGAAATCAGATACAGCCTTGAAAACAGCACAATCTGGGTATCTTACTCGAAGACTGGTAGATTCTTCTCAGAATATCATTGTTCGTGAAGAAGACTGTGGTACGGTTCATAATAAAAATGTTCTCAGAGAAGACCAAAAAAATGGATTCGATGAATCATTTGCAGATAGAATTTACTCTCATACACTTGCAAGAGATGTAAAAGATGAAGCAGGGAAAGTTATTATTGAAGAAGGAACTGTTATTGATACAAAAGTTCTTGCTAAAATAGAAGAACTACAAATACCTGAAGTATCAATAAGATCAGTTCTCACTTGTGAAACAGAAGGTGGTGTATGTCAAAAATGTTATGGTCTTGATCTTGCTGCAAACGCTGGAGTTGATATAGGTTCTCCTATTTGAGTAATTGCTGCTCAGTCTATTGGTGAACCAGGGACTCAGCTTACGATGCGAACATTCCATTCGGGGTGAGTTGCGAAAGAAGGAGGGGATATGACCCAAGGTCTTGCAAGAGTTGAAGAACTCTTTGAAGCACGTAACCCAAAACTCGTTGCAGAGATTTCAGATATTGATGGTATAGTTGACGTTGAGCATTCTGATTCTGGATTAGTAGTAAGTGTTACTGCTCATAATCTTGAAGAAGAAGAATACTATTTCTCATCTGACTTTGAAGTTGCGGTAAAAGAAGGTCAACAAATCAAAGCAAAACAAATTCTTGCAAGAAATAAAGCAGAAAAATCTAGACTGACTGCAAACTTTGCCGGAGAAGTGAAAAAAGTTTCAGGAGGAATGATTGTTATTAAAGATACTGAAAAGAGAAGATATGAGTATAGCTTTGATCTTGGGAGAACAGTTCTCGTACAAGCAGGAGATGAAGTGAAAAGAGCTCAAAAACTTACAGAGTGAAATCTTTCAATAGCAAAACTTATGCAGGTAGGTGGAGTACTTGCTGCTGAGAAATATATCGTAGACGAGATTAAATCTATCTATGCTTCTCAGGGACAGACAGTAAACTCTAAACATATCGAGCTGATTGTTCGTCAGATGTTCTCTCGAATTAGAGTACTTGATAAGGGTGATACAGAATTCTTTCCTGGAGATATTGTTGATATCATTACCTTTAAAAAGGAAAATGATAAGCTTCTTGCAGAAGGAAAAAATCCTGGTATTGGAGAAAGACTGCTTCTTTGAATTACAAAAATTTCACTGTATACAGAATCTTGGCTCTCTGCTGCTTCATTCCAAGAAACAGTTCGAGTCCTCGTTGAAAGTTCTGTATCTGGAAAAATTGATAAGCTGAAAGAGCTTAAAGAAAACGTTATTATTGGACGTTTGATTCCAGCAGGGAAACAGTATAAGAAAATTAATGGACACCTGAGTGAAAATGATGATGAATATTTTGATCCAAATGCGGAAGAAAATATTGATACATCAGAATCTCATTTAAGAGAAGTATCAAAAAGTTTAGAACACGAAAGTGACTTCTAGTTCTACAAACAAAAAATATCCCCCTAGGGGATATTTTTTGTTTGAGTCAAGAGTGAAAAACTATCTTTCTAAAAAAATAATAATATAAATAGTTATATATATACTAATTATATTTTCATGATTTGAAATAAATCTGCTTTTACTCTCGTAGAGCTTATTGTTGTTATTACTATAGTCTGAATTCTCTCAACAGTTGGATTTGTTTCATATTCTTGATATCTCACATGAGCCAGAGACTCAAATAGATTTTCTCAGCTTACCAAACTCTCAGACTCTCTTCAAACTTATGCTGCAAGTAAGTCTCTGCCTCTTCCGGATGACTATATAGAGATTACAGCAAGTTGATCAGAGAGTATTATAGCATATCAGTGATATGTTTGAGTAGATGTTCTTGAAACTATAGATTATACCAATGGTTGAAAAGATCCAAAAGACGATAGTTATTTTACTTACTATTTAACGAAAGACAGAAATAGTCTGCAATTATTAGCCTTTATGGAGAATACTTTAGTACAAAATAGAAAACAACTCTATTCTTCAAGCTATGCTATAGACTATGAAGAGAGAGTTCTAAAAACATATGGAAGAAATCTCTGAGTTCTAGTTTCTGCAGAAGATACCACATATAATAGTCCAGCTCAAGAGATTTCTTCGAATTTAATAAATGGATACCTTGATGTATTTCATACAAGTAACGCTTATACTGCAATATTTGGTGATAGAGGACAAAAAACATGAAGTGGAGAAATATTATGAGCTCATATGTTATGAGGTGGAGATTTGTTATGATATTGGGGTTTTAATGAATGAAGTGGAACAATTGCTATAGATGGTTCTTGAAATGGAAATAATTGAATTCATGGATGAACAATACTACCGACATATACTACTGGAATAAAATGAACAGCACTTGATTTTGCGTGAAATCCAACTAATCAGTTCCAATGATCTAAGGTTGTCGTAGAAAGTTCTTTTGATCTTTGAGGGAGTCCATCATTTAGCTATTGATTTTGGATTAAATCTGATGTTACCCCTTCTACTGATGATTATTCAAGATTAGCTGTAAAATCATTAAGTGATGAACAAAATCATTTTGAATTTACATGGGATACATATTGATCTGTTAAAGCTCAAGAGCGTTATCGTTCTTGTAGTAAAGAGTTAGAGACTTGAAGATATGGTTCACAGGTTCAGTGAAGCTTACCAGTATCTGAGTGGATTCATATAACTTGCGTATATGGACCATGATATATATCAACATATGTAAATGGGAAACTCAGTGAAAAGGTAAAGTCAGGTGATGATTTGGCTAAAAGGTCGTATAATACTTCATATTTTGTTTTTTGATGAGGCTTTCATGATGATAGGCATGGTTCGTATATTAATGCAGAATTAGATGAAATATACATATTTAAAAAAGATTTATCTCCTGCTGAAGTAGAAATTTTATATCAACAATCACAATAATAAAAAACTCTCAGAATTTTCTGAGAGTTTTTTTATTGCTGCGTTTTATAAATCATTGAGCATCGCAAGGATTTCATCTGGGTCTTCTTGTTTCTTATCTTTTTCATCTTCAGCTTTTGCTTCAGCGACTTTTTTCTTTCCTTCTTTTACCTGCATTTCTTGCCACTCTATGAGATGTTTTTCATTGAGAGATTTAATTTCTTTTTGATATTTTACTTCAAGTTCTTGAAGTTTTTTACGTTCTGTTTCTAGAATATCATAAAGTCTATCAATTTGAGCATCCGTCATTGATGGCATTATATCAAACCAATATTGTCTTTCATCATTATCCATAGATTCAGTTGAGATAATTAACTGAACTAGTTCAGGATATTTTGCTTGAAGCTCATCTGTAATCTGAAATGTTACTTCGTCTTTTTGAATCGTAGCCATTTGTATATAATTTAGAATAAATACATAGACATATTATACCTGTCTTATTAAAAATTTGCAAAAAAAAAGTGTGTCACTATACTTTTTTTATATATTTTCACCTTTTTATATGCTTCCAATCTATCTCGGTTCCTACCTATTTCTTCTTGCAGTACTTTGGTGATTTTTTTTCGTAGCGAGACATCATGCTATGAGGTTTAAGCGCTATAGTACGACTATTGCTCCAGTTTCTAATTTTATGTTCCTATTTTTACTTATTTCATCAATTTTTTGATTTTTTCTCATTTTTACACTCTGAGATCTTTCAAATGTTACAACCATAAACAATGAAAATCCAGTAACTGAAAATTATTACTAAAAAACGCTATGTCATCATTATTTACAAAAATTATACAGCGCGAAATTCCAGCTAGTATTATATATGAAGATGAGAATCATATAGCATTTTTGGATATCAATCCAATGGAAAAATGACATACCTTAGTGGTGCCTAAAAAAGAATATGAAACTATATTCGATATGCCTGAATGAGAGTTTTTAGAGCTACAAAAAATTGTATATAAGATATCCAAACACTACGAAAATATACTAGATTGTGGAATAAATATATTACAAAATAACAAAACTGTCGCTGGCCAAGAGGTTATGCATGTACATTTTCATGTTATACCTCGTCTTGAAAAAAAAGCATTTTTAAACCATGATATATGGGACACTTATAGTGATCGTGAGATGCAAGCATATAAAGAAAAACTTACTTTTGGATAATACAAATAGAAATACATGAATAAAAATAAAATAATTTTTTGAATACTTGGAGTCATTTTACTCTGATTTGTTACATATCTTGTTTTAAATCTTGCGAATTCTAATTCCAGGCCAGCAACTTACTCAGCAGGAAATCTCACTATATGGTTGCTTGAAGATGATGAAAATAGCTTTTCAGAAATATCACAAGAATTTAAAGCTACGTATCCTCAATATAGTAGTAAGACTATAAAAGTAGAGAGTTTTGATGACGAGTATACTTATAACTTAGCTCTCACAAACGCCTTCATACAGGGGACGGCACCTGATATTTTTATGCTTTCAAATACTGAAGAGTCAGTTTTAGAATATGCAGCGAGAACTATTGATCCAAATAGAATTAGTCCTAACGATTTTAGACTGAATTATAAACCAGTTTTTAGCGAGGATCTAATTATTTCTGATGATACAGATGCAAGTCAGGAGTATATTATTTGAATTCCATTTTGATATGAAACACTCTGAGTTATCTATAACAGAAAATATTTTACGAGACCATCTGAGCTTGAAACGTGGAGTAGTTTAGTGAGCAGTATTAATGCTCTTACTGAAAAATCCACAGCAGTTGTTCCAGTATGACTATGAAATGCATCTTCGGTTGGACGATATGATCAAATAATTAGCGCTTTACTTGCTTTAGAATGAGCAAAATGAATCAAGACCACAGGATCAAATGAGGTGAAACAAGTACTTTCATTTTATAAAGCATTTTGAGAAAGAACTGGGGATAATAGGTATGATATTCTTTCAGCACCACTTTGAAGAGATAATGATATTGAGTTTTTTGCTCAGGGTGATATTGCGGCAATACTTGGCTTTCCAAGAGACATTATGAAAATTGATGAGATAGGATACCAATCAAGTTTTCTCTATGCAAGTCCTTTACCGTCATATGCAGGAACACCAAAAACTCAAGCTATAAATTATAGATATATGGTTGTGAATAAAGATTCTCAGAATAGTCAATTTGCTCAAGATTTTTTAGTGTATCTCTCCTCTGAAGAAGGTCAGTCAAAAATTTCAGAAGTATATCCATACTATCTTCCTGCTCATATTGCTGTTGAAACAGATTTACTTGAAAGAAAAATATATCCAGACTTTAATATCGTTTATAAAAACTTTGTGAGTGATGATACTCAATTTATGAGTTTTAATGTAGGAGATAATATTCTTTATAGAGAAAAGCTTTATGATATCCTAGAGATGGATTCTTGATATGAAAACGCTTTTACAAAAGCTCAGTGATATATTATTTGTAGTTCAAATAAATCATCAAGCCTTCTCAATCTATCAAGCCCTTGTAATAAATAAAAAACTTTATGGCATTTAATGAAGATCAGTTTTCACTCGATGTATGATCAGACTTTCAGATGAATTCTTCAAGAATCGAATATAGAGACATTATTATTGATAGAAAATCAAAATATACACTTGTCGCTTTGAAGGTAGATTCTCTCCCTCAAGTAAAAGAACTATTTAAAGAGTTACAATCAGAGAGCTATTTTAGAAAAGCAACTCATAATAGTTATTCTTATAGAATTATTCAGGATAATGGAAGTATAATTGAAGGGAAAAATGATGATGGTGAACAGTGAGCATGACTGTGCATTCTCAGAGAACTTCAAAGAGAAAATGCTGTAAATATTATGATGGTGGTAACGAGATATTTTTGAGGAGTACAACTTCACAATGACAGATTTAAAAACGTGATAGATGCATGTAAATTATTTTTCGAAAAAGAAAAAAATAAAAAACTCTAGAATAATTTCTAGAGTTTTTTATTTGTAATATTTTTACATGTCGCTCAGAGCTTCTTTGAAATGATCAAAGAGATGATTTACGAGATCATCCATGTTTTTATAGTCTTCTCTTTCAAATCTGAAAGATTTTCCATCAAGAGTAGATTGAATCTTCCCATCAAAAAGACCTTTTTTATTTTTATCAACGGTAACTTCAATAATACCTTCAGCATCTGGTTTATCAAACTTGTTTAAGTAATTGTTAAGTTTACTTGAGAGGTTAGCCTCTACAAGTCTTTCAAGAACCGCTTTAGAATGATCTTCATCATTTGTATGTATCAGTATTTGTACCTGCATATGTTTGTGTTTTAGGATATAAGAAGATAGGAAAAATTTGCTATCGTAGAGGGCGCATATTCTCTGATAAGCATATCTAAACATATCTTAGTGATATTTCGTCTTACGAGCAAAGTTTTACAAGGCTTAATTTGTCTTCTCGCAGTTACGATTCATCTATAACGTCGGCCCTAGTCTACCACACTCAGAAATAAAATCAAGAAAAATATAATACTTTTTTATTTTTGAGAATTTACTTTAAAAAATCTTTGAAAAACAGGAAAATCCGATACTATAGGGAGAAATACTCTTAAAGCAGAAATAATCTATGAAATATGAAAAAGTAATTGGTCTTGAAATCCATGTGAGAGTAAAATCTCAAACAAAAATGTTCTGTGGATGTAAGAATGCTCTTGAGCTCGCAAGTGAAGCAAATATACATGTATGTCCAGTTTGTATGGGATTTCCTGGTATGCTCCCGGCCATTAATCAGCAAGTAATCAAACTTTGAGTGGTATGAGGTATGATGATGAACTGTGAAATTAATAAGGTTTCACGTTTTGATAGAAAGTCATATTTTTATCCAGATCTCCCAAATTCATTTCAAACTACTCAAATGTATGAACCGATTGTATGAGCTTGAAGTGTTGCTGTACTCATAAATGGAAAAGTAAAGAATTTTGATATTCATCATATGCATTTAGAAAATGATGCTGGAAAACTTTCACATGCTGGAGGGAAGACGCTTTGTGATTATAACAGAGCATGAAGTCCTCTTATGGAAATTGTAACTATGCCAGTTTTCCATGACCGAGATGAGGTAATGGAGTTTTTAAAAGAACTTCAAAAGATGTTCAGAGCTGCGTGAGTAAGTGATGCTGATATGGAAAAAGGTCAGCTGAGATGTGATGTGAATATGTCTATAAGACCTGAGTGAAGTGATATCCTGATGAATAGAACGGAGCATAAGAACGTAAACTCATTTTCAGCAATTGGAAGATGTATCGATAGTGAATTTAAAAGACAAGTAAAAATTGTAGAATCTGGTTGAGTCGTTGATCAAGAAACTCGCGGTTGGAATGATGAAACAGGAACGAGTAGTTCTCAAAGATCAAAAGAAGATGCGATGGATTATAGATATGTGCCAGAACCAGATATCTTGCCTATAGTCATTGATGATGATTTTCTTGAGGAATGTAGAAAACAGGTTGTTGAACTCCCAATTACGAAGCGACTCAGATATCTTGAAGAATATAAACTCTGAGAAGACGATGCTCGAATCCTGACAGCTGATTATGAGCTTAGTAACTATTTTGATGAGCTAACAGGACTCACAAAAGATCCCAAAAAATCTTGCAGTTATATTACCAGTGTACTTCTCTCACTTATGAATGAATCTGAAGAAATATCTGATTTAGGTGATTTGAAGTTTGATATTCGCCAGCTT
Organism: uncultured Candidatus Peribacteria bacterium; assembly: GCA_964456335.1. GTDB lineage: Bacteria > Patescibacteriota > Gracilibacteria > BD1-5 > UBA6164 > JAACSU01. The sequence goes on from CAYVZQ010000001.1 coordinate 27,386, forward strand.
GCCAGAGTTATAGAACTTATAAACTCAGATGAGCTCTCTTCAACGAATGCAAAAATAGTAATAGAAGAATTATTTCAAAATGGTGGAGATGCAGATACTATTGTGGACTTGAAAAATCTTCGTCAAAAAAATGATATGTGAGCACTTGAATCTGTAGTAGATGACGTTATTGCAAATAATGCTGAGCAAGTAGGGGATTATAAATCAGGGAATGAACGAGTATTTTGATTTCTCGTAGGGCAATGTATGAAGCTCTCAAAATGACAGTGAAATCCTAAAGTTTTTAATGAATTACTTAAAAATAAACTTGATTAAAAATATATAAGATTCCCGAAAAAAATAAAAAGTACAGTCAAAACTGTTCTTTTTTTTATGTTCAATTCTTGCTCTCGAGAATCTTTTGTGCTAGCATAAGAGTATATTTAACAAAATACTTTTCCCAAATGCGACTACCAAAACTCTTCTCCTACCTGAGAAACAACAGAAAAACCTTTGTTTTTATAGGTATTTTTATAGGTATTTTTCTGATTGATGTTCATAGCTCATTTGCAAACAATCCTCAAGTAAGTGATGAACCAAATAAAGTAATAGAAGCTCTGAATTGAGCACTTCAACTTCTCTCAGCATTTCTTTGACTTGTAACAGCCTTAATATCAATATTCATTTTTCCTGGTTGGACCAATGGGACACTCTTTGGACTTGATGTTTACATGAAGGATATTTGGATTCTCATTTCAAATGTAGTGTATTTCATCTTTGCTTTCATTTTGATTGCGATAGCATTTATGAATATTATTGGGAAATGAGATGGAACTTGGGAATTAAAACAAGCAATGCCAAAGTTCATTGTCTGAGTATTGATGGTTCCTTTTTCATGGTTTTTTGTACAGTTTATGCTTTCTATTTCAGCTGTGTTAACTGTATGAGTTCTTACACTTCCATTTGATTCATTTGCTGATAGAGATTTTTTTGAGGGGATAAACTCACAGGCAGAGATATGTACAGAAGTAGAAGTATTTCTATGAAAGCCTGATGAATATAGTGGTTGATGAGAAGACTCAGATTTATGAGAAAGTATTAAATGTCATAATTATAAATCAATCCAAGAGTTTTTTAATGGTACTGATACAGAACCAGGAGTAAAAAATAGTGTCTTTGGTGTGATAAGTATTTATACCTATGCTGTTTTAGGTGTAGAATGAATGGATACTCTTTCCAGTGGAAGCATACAAAGTATATGAGATTTAATGGATCTATGATTTAAAATCATATTTGATATTATATTTGTTATTGTCTATTGTATCTTGATGGTGGCATTATTTCTTGCTCTATTTTCAAGGTGAGTTTGGTTATGGGTGTATACTATGATGTCTCCTGTATTTTGACTTTTATATTTCTTTTGAAAAACATCAGAATGAGTTGGTGATGAAAAGAAATTTAGTGTAAAAGAATTTATAAATCTTGCCCTTGTTCCTGTCTATGTTTCAGCAGCATTATCATTTTGACTTGTGTTCTTATTTGTAACTTCAAATTGACTCTCATCTACGGAAGAAGGATGATTAAATGAGGATGGGAGTTTTGATGCATGAGGAATAAATTTTCTTATTACATGAACACATTCAGATGTTGAAGAAGAAAATTCTTTATTTGCCTGAGGAGGTTCAGCACTCTGAAAACTCATAGTACAAATTTTTGGTATTGCAATTCTATGGATAGCTGTTATTACTGCACTTCGATCTTCTGAGACAACGAAACAAATCACTTCTCCAATCTATGATTTTGGGAAATCAGTATGAAAACTTGCAGCAGCAGCTCCAACGTATGCTCCAATTATACCTCAATCACTTGGTTGAAGTGTTGCATGATTTAGTCAAATGTGAAAAACTATTACATCGTGAATTGAGCAATCCGCTATTAGGTGAGGTTCAGATGCTGCTCAAAGGTTTATGCCAGATGGGTGACAGAATAGTTGAGTAGAACTTAGTACTTCAGCTGAACGAGCACTATCTACAATTAGAACTCAGTGATGAGATGGTAGAAATGAAGTGTCTCTAAATGCAGTAAGAGCAGTAGTACAAGAGTGAGGTGATTCAAGAGCCATCTCTAATAATACACGAGCATTAGAATTAATTCGAGCTTATTTAGCTCAACTAGGAATCCAACAAGAAGTGACACAATGAAATGCAACTTCTGTCGCAAATGCGCTTTGAGCTATTGATGATGCAACAAAAAATATTGGTGGTTGATTGTTTAGAAATCCTGAGGATGCACTGACCGCAAGATCAAACGCCGCAGCTGTTGATGCAGCAATTACTCGAGCAGCAACACCTGCAGCAGCAGAACCAGCACCAGCAGCTTGAAGTGGAACTGTAAATAATATTACAATCAACCCATCTAATATTTGATGAGTAACCGTAAGCTGAACGAATGTGAATAATATCGAAGAATTAAGAAATGAAATTTGATCTGAGAATCTCAGAGTAGAAAATGCTACTCGTATAAGAGAACTGTTAAGGTGATTAACAGAATCAGATTGAACAACAAGAAGATATAGTGATGAAGCTGTAGAAACAATAATTTCCGCTTTGAACTTAGAATCATAATAGCTCAATAAAAAACTCCCAATTTGGGAGTTTTTTATTGAGCCTGAATAATATCAAGTATGTCTCAGAAATTCATAATTTTTACTCATTCTTCTGTAAACTTTCTCATGTTGTACTTCTCGGTATCTTTTACAAGTACATATTTCTGACTTGGTCATCATATTTTTGAGAGTTTTCGAGCAATTTTTCTTACTTCATTTTTATCATCCTGATTCATACAGAGAGCTATACAAAATGTTTCTTTATTTTTTTGTGCATATATTTCAAACTGAAATCTTCCATTGAGACCTCATGATACTTCAAATCATTGTGATAGAAATTCTAATATTAGTCCGTTTTCATAATAACTTATATCTTCTCAGCTGAGTGAATATCTGATTCAAACATCTCAAAATATATACTGAGCTTTAGATTGTATTGTATTATTGTTTTTTATATCATAGAGGTATATTCTGTGTAATATGTGAGTGTTAAGTGCAGCATTTATGTAATCTATAAGGGTTAATAGAGCAATTTCAACACCATGATGTCAGAGGTTTCTATGTATTTCTCTGAGAGATTGATAGTCATCACTTAGGGAAATATAAGATAATACTTTATAGAATAATGAAATATTTTTGATGGTGTAGGCTTCAAGTATATCCCGACTTACAATATCATGCCTCAGAGCACTGAGAAGAAATTTTTTATAATGTGTGTCTGGAATAATACGTACTTCAGGAATTCCTCAATAACATATTTCAGAAATGTTATTTTTTTTAAGAGATTGAGGATACAGTACTATATCTTTTACTCATCATATTTTTATGTTATTTCATACTATAACAATTTTGTACTTTTTTGACTTATAGAGTTTTTGAATAAATGATTTTATTCCATTTATTGGATTACAGTTTTGTAATACGACAACTTTTGGAATTCCATATATTCGAACATACATATCCATAAGTATGAGAAGTTCAGATTCTGATGATATTTGTGAGAGAAGATCTGTCTCATGATTATAATAAAAGGTATCATCAAATATATTTGTTTTTTGTAGAAAGTTTTTTATGAGACCTGTTTTCCCTGTGTGTCTCATTCATGATATGGTTGCAATTTTTTTCGTATTAAGTTCTTCTACCAGTAATTCGAGCTCAGAAGTATATTTACGGAAAGATTTATGCTGCAAAATAAAGTTCTTATTTTTTTCTATTATTTTTTCGTACATATTTTATATTTAAATATATTTTTTAAGATTGTAAATAAAACTAATATATATACAAGTTTTTATATTTATATTATTATTGAGTAATACAAATATAATCTTATATAGTTAAAAATAAACATTTTTATAAAAAATAAAAAAGAACTATATATACTTGAGGAATATGATTTTTTCGCTATAATCTGCTGAGAAGTATTATTCATGAAACACATTATGCAGGCACAATTAGAAAAATATTTACTTTCTCTATTTTGAGAAAAATATGGTATCACTATACAATCACTAGATTTTTCAACGCCTCCAAACAAAAAAATGTGAGATATTGCTTTTTGATGTTTTATTTTTGCAAAAGAGATGAAAAAATCTCCAATAGAAATATCTCAAAATATATCTGAAACTATTCAAAGCGATCAAAATAAACCTGAGTTTATACAGTCAGTACAATCGGAGTGACCATATATTAATTTTTTTCTCAGTGAAGATATTTATACACAAGCATTTTCCGATATGATGCTTCGAGAAAATATCTATGAAAATATTTCATGATCAACTTCTGAAACTATATATATTGACTATATTTGAGCAAATGTATGAAAACCACTTCACATTGGTCATATGTGTACTCCAAATCAAGGCCAAGTACTTATAAATTTATTTCAAAAACTTTGATATAATGTTATTTCTGATAGCCATATTTGAGATTGGGGGATAATATTTGGGAAGCTTATTGTTGCATATGAGACCTATGGAAGTGAGATGGAACTAGAAAATAACGCAGTCGAGCATCTTTTTCAACTTTATGTAAAAATATCAAAAGATGCTGAGCAAGATGAAAACTTAGATCAAAAATTCCGTGATGCATTTAAAAAACTCTCACTTTGAGATACTCAGTATGTACAAAAATGGGAAAAATTTACAAAATATTCTATCCTTGCGATGAATCAGCAGCTTGGAAGACTCTGAGTTCATCCGATGTATAATATTTGAGAAAGTTTTTATGAAGGACTATGACTCCCGAAAATGGAAGATTATCCTGATCTCAAATTTTCAATGAAGGATATTGTTTCTGAGCTTATTGAAAAAAATATTGCGACGAGAAATGAGGATGGTTCAGTATGAGTCGTATTTCCTGAAGAAATGAAAATACCGTCTTGCATTTTACAAAAAAGAGATGGGACTCATGGATACTTAGCGAGTGATCTTGCAAGTGTGAAATACCGTATGGAAAACTGGAATCCTCAAAAAATTCTCTATTTTGTAGATGTCAGACAGCAATTGCATCTCAGGCAGTGTTTTACTATATCTCAGATGGCTGGTTGGCTCTCTGATGATACTGAACTAACTCATGCGTATAATTGATTTATTGCGCTCAAAGATGGAGCTATGAGTACCAGAAAGGGGAAGATTATTAAACTCGAGTCTTTATTGGATGAATGAATCCAGAGAGCGAAGAATATAATTCTTGAAAAGAGAAATGATATTTCTTGAGATGAATTAGATACGCTCGCTGAAAAAATATCTATTGGAGCAATTAAGTACGGGTACCTCAAAAAATCTCGCATGACAGATATTATTTTTGACTGGGATGAATTTATGAGTTTTGAGTGAAATAGTGGTCCATATATTCAGTATGCGTATGTGAGGGCAAAAAAAATATTAGAAAAATATAATAGTACCCTCAGCTTTGAAAATTTAAAATATAGTCTGACTGAAGAAAAGCAGTTACTCAAAGCTATTCTCCAATTTGAGGAGGTGATATCTGAAGTCTCAAAAAACTACCTTCCACATATTCTCTGTCAGTATGTATATGATACGACGAAAGTTTTCTCTGTATTTTATAATAATGTGTCTGTTTTTTCTGAAGAAGACGAAGTTCTTATTGCATCAAGAATTGCTTTAGTGGCATGATTTATAAGGATTATTGAAGAAAGCTTTTCTATTCTTTCTATTCCACTCCCTGATAAAATGTAATTTTATGACAGTAAATTATAATAATTTTGCATCAAAATTTGCTCAGTCGCGTAAAAATATGTCTTGGCCTGAACTGGAATATTTTTTTTCTTTTCTCTGATGAAATGAAAAAATATTAGATATATGATGTGGAAGCTGAAGACTCTTGCAGCAATATCATTCATTTTTTTGAAATTTTCCAAAAGAGTATCTCTGAATAGATCTCTCAGAGAATTTACTGCTTGAAGCAAGAAAACAATATCCAAATCAGAGCTTTAAATGCTGAAATATGCTTGATATCGATTCTCTTTGAGAAACACAGTATGATGCTATTTTCTTAGTAGCAAGCTTTCATCACCTTTCAGATTTTACCCAGCGAGATAGTATGATGAAGAAACTTTATGATCTATTGAATCCAGATGGTATAATCTTTATGACAAATTGGAATCTCATGAGTGAGCAAAATTACAAAAAATATGCTGAATCAGAAATAGCTGATTCAACAAATAATTTTTGATCAAAAGATTTTAATATTAAATTTTGAGAGAGCGATAGATATTATCATAGCTTTGCTCTCTCTGAACTTGAATTATTAGCGCAAAAAAACATGTTTGTTATTTCTGAAAATAAAGTATTTGAATGAGAAAAAAATATAATCACAATTCTAAAAAAATAATTTCTGAAATATTAGCTTCTCTGTTATAATTATGTAATTAATTTCTAGCAATTCTTTTGTTTATGCATGAAGCTGAAAAAACATATGAGCAATACATTGTGGAGATAGATGCGAAAGTGCATGAAATTATCCTCAGAGCACAAGCATATATGCAAGAAATGTCTGAACAAGAAGTTCATGATTCACTTTGGGAAGCATATGAATTTGCAAAAAATGCACATAAAGATGTGAAAAGACTTTCTGGAGAGCCATATATTTCTCATCCAGTTGCTGCTACTGAAATACTTCTTTCATTAAACCCTGATATTTACACACTTCAAGCATGTTTTCTGCATGATGTTATAGAAGATACAGATTATACCTACGAAGATATAAAAGCGAAGTTTTGAGAAGATGTTGCAAATCTTTGTAATGGGATGTCAAAACTAGAAAAAGTAAAGTATAGGGGAGAGGATAGAGCCATTGGAAGCCTGAGAAAAATGTTTATTGCTATGGCAGACGATTTGAGAGTAATATTTATCAAGCTTTCAGATAGGCAGCATAATATGCAAACGCTTTTAAATCATCCAAATCCTGTAAAACGTGAACGTATTGCTCTCGAAACACTTAATATTTATGTTCCAATAGCAGCGCGTCTTGGCCTATATAATATGAAAAGTGCGCTTGCGGAAGAATGTTTTAAGATACTCCATCCTGAAGATAGAAAAAAACTCATATCTGAGCTAGATGAATTAGCAGACGGAAGAAAAGAATTTCAAAACTCAGCCATTCTTACAATCGGGAAGCTTCTTTGAGATCAAGATATTCCTCATGAGGTAGATTTTAGAGTAAAATCTCCATATTCTATTTATCAAAAAATGAAGCGTAAAAATATAGATCATCCAAAAGATTTATATGATATTTATGGTATCAGAATTGTGGTTCCAAGTGTGTGAGATTGTTATAGGGTTTTGTGAGAAATTCATAGTAAATACCATACACTCCCATATAGATTTAAGGATTATATTGCCCTTCCAAAACCCAATGGCTATCAGTCTTTACATACTACTATTGTGTGATTTTTAAAGAGCTTTACAAAACAGCCAACAGAAATTCAAATTCGTACCAATGAAATGCATAAAAGAGCAGAAATATGAGTGGCTGCTCATTTTGAATATAAGGAAAAAGGAAGTAAAATTGCCAGAGAAGTAGATTGGGTGAAAGATCTCAAAGAAATGGTTGATAGTATTGGAAATAATGACTTACTTTCATCGCTTAAAATTGATACGTTTAAGAATAGGATTTTTGTATTTACTCCGAAATGAGATCTTATAAACCTTCCAACTGGTTCAACACCAATTGATTTTGCCTATCATGTGCATACTGATTTAGGTGATCATATTACCATTGCGAAAGTAAATGGGGGAGTTCATCCACTCGATAAAGAACTACAAAATGGAGATATTATAGAAGTCATCATAGATAAAAACAGGCATCCAAGTCCGTTTTGGCTCTGATATGTGAAAACTATTAAGGCAAAGAATAATATCAAAGCCTATTTAAGAAAATGAGATAAAGAAACGCATAGAGATAGAGGAAAAGAAATCATAAATAGATATTTAGAAAAAGCAGATTTGCAGCCTCTTGATAAGGATATGACTGTACTTAAAGTTATAGAAGGAAGAGAATTAAATACGGAAGATCGCTTACAACTTTTAGAACAAATTTGAAATTTTAGCATTACTCCAGCTTCACTTCTCAAAAAAATTCTCAAAGCGCAAAATATTACCTATATTAAAAAAGATAAGAATCAAAATACATCGTCAAAAGCACAACTTGAAATAGCAAAAGAACAGGAGAAAATTGGCAGTGATCATGAGATTATTATTGGTGGAGAACCTAATATTGCCTATCATAGTTGTAAAATTTGCTGTAAAGATACGATTCCTGAAGCAATTGTTGCACATATAAATTCACGTGGGATGTTTACGATTCATGCTCGTGACTGTAGCATTCTTTCCTGAGTCAATAAGGAAAGACTGATGAATGCCTATATAAAGGGAAATGAAGCAATCAGTCTATTCCGGCTGTCACTCACACTTCGCAATAAAATCTGAATGATGAAAGTGATAAGTGAAACGCTCTTTTCTATGGAAATTAATATTGATGAGCTTCATACACAAAAAATATCTCAAACAGAAACATCGCTCATAATAGGATTAGAAATTCCTGATTACGAATATTTAGTTGTGGATAGATTTATTGAGAGAATAAAAACACTTTTGGGACCAAATCTTATTGAATATAAAATCAAAGAGATAAAAAGCTAATTTTTGAATAATTCATTATAATCTGTTAGACTCATAATATAGTAATATTTATCTATATTGTATGTCAATACAAGAAATTTGATCTGATATTTATAATCAGATTTCAGCTTGAGATGAAACTCCATCTGTCCTTACCCAGCAAGAAATAGAAGCAATTCAAAAAAAATATGAACGTTCTTGAGCCGCAATACAGGGTTGGACTGAGCTTTGATTACAAGTATTCTCTGAATCTCTCAGATATTCAAGAGATCAAATCAGGCACATTCAAGCTCAGTTATGAGTTCCAAGATCAAGACAAGATGGTATATTTTGACCATCAAGTTTTTGAGCGTATTATCGCTATGTTTCTCAAAATTGAAATAGAGCAGTAAGTCTGTGATCATTTTTACAATGATGAAATCAAAGCCCGCAGAGACAAACTCAGCAATCTCATGAACATTATTCGCAAGAACTACTTTCAAGAACTCAGAGTCTCTCAGCGCAAAATTGGACGCAGTCTCATTATTCATCTGAGCAAATCTCACTCATAGCACAACAAATACCATGAGTACAACAAAATCTCCAAGATTTTGTGAGATGAATAGCTTTATTTCAACAACAATCTGGTTTAAAAATTGATTGAATGGCTTGAAGAAATACACTTTGAGCTTTGGGTGTCTCACTCAGAGAGGATCGCGCTGAAGGAAGAGAGCCAGCTCCCAGACAGGAAGCTGGCTTTCAAGGACTTTCTGAAAATGGGCTTCAAAATGCAAAGAATTGGACCATATCGAGATATAATCAAAACCAAATAAATCAAATTGCAGAAAAAATCCCTGGAAGACAAACAAGTGTAGATGATTTGATTCTATGAATTGCACTCTTTCAAAGTCAAAATGGACTTTTCGTAGATGGAAAAGCAGGGAGAAATACACTGAGAATTTTATGATTGAATCTCAATGCATGAAACCCAGAAGTACAGGCACAGCCTAATACTGTTGTACGTTGACCTGATGTATGAAATGCTCCAGAAACGAATACAATGCAACAAGAATACACACAGTTTATGAATAGCTATGTGCCAAGAAGATGGAGAAATAGATTTGCAGTATTTGCAAGTGAACTGAGAAATAATGAAGTACTCCATCCAAGTTATCCTATTATGCTCTGTGACTCATCGACGAGAACTGCTATTTGTATCGTGTGATGAAACAGCTATGAGGTCTCTGTATATTATTGACATAGGGGCTTTCAAGATGATACAGTGCATGAGGCTTGAAAAACACCTCGTTGAGTTGTATTTCATTTTAATGATGCGATACTTCCTGCAGAAAGACTTGGAAATTCAAGTAATACATGAGTTGATTGAGTTATCTGAGCATCACTGGTATCACCAGAGTGAGCAAGAGGTCGATGAAAATGGTTCCATTGAATTCCCTCGAATGGAACAGCAACATATGGATGTGTTTGATGTAGAGATATTGATTTGATGAGATATCTTGCAAGTCAGATTCAGAGAAGTGGAAGATGATACTGATATGTTGTATAAAAAAAAGACTCCCCGTATGAGAGTCTTTTTTAGTGTAAAATTATTTTCTGATTTCAAGAGCTTTGATAACTTCATCATATCTTGCTGTGTCTTTTCTTTTAAGGTACGCAAGAAGTTTTCTTCTTTTTGCAACCATCATCATAATTCCTCTTCTTGAGTGATTATCTTTTTTATGTTCACCAAGATGTTCCTTAAGGTTTTCTATTTTTGCAGTAAGAATTGCAATTTGTACTTCAGCAGAACCTGTGTCTCCTTTTCATTTTGCAAACTTATCAATAATTCCTTTTTTGTCGTCTTTTGTAACCGTCATAATGTATTCTTAATATATAAAATCAAATAACCAGAAAATACGCCAGTCATTCGTGAAAAGATTATAGTGAAAAAATTATCTTTGCAAAGAAAATATCGTTATTTTGCAGATTATTGAATGTTTTACAAAAATATGCTATTTTATATATATAATTTTTGATAATTCTTCTATGTGAGTAGAAACATCTCTCCAAAATCCTGAAATTTCTCAAGATATATATAGTCTTATAAAAGACTGAGATTTTTCTGATACAGAAAAAAATGAAATCGAAGAAAGATATTGACAAGAACGAGAAGAAGTCAGAGCAGAAACACAAACTGACTTATCAGAGCTCAGAAAAACAATGCAGATATATGAGGAGTCTCTTTCAGTGAGTAATACAGATATTCGTAAAATTCAAATTATACTATCTATGCCAAATAGAGATGGTGTTTTTTGACCGAATACTTTTTCTACTTTTTCAGATTTTTCTCAGAGGACTGGTTTTACTTGAGGACTTATGAATCTCATCCAAACCTACGAAGCTATAAGAGATCATTTTGAAGAAATACCTGATTCAGAAAAAACAGATTATCAACCAGCGTGAAGAAAAGATGGTTTATATGGACAAGGAACATTTGAATATATATTAGTGAATAATCCAGATTTTATTTCAGAGTATACTTCACTCTGAGATACGCAAATTCCAGAAGTTCCAGTAGATGTTACATCGCCTGAACTTGAAACAGATGAATTGTGACCAGAAACAGGGGACGAAACTACTATCTCTCCAGATATAGAGCAAGTTCCTGCATGAGAAGATGAACATGTATCTTTACCAAAAGAAGATGTCTTAGAGGAAGTGACTGATGAAATCGATGAAACTCAAGATGTTGCGTTGCAGGATAATAATCTCGACAATACAGAAACACTTCTTAGTTTTGAGGAAAAGACAGAAAAATTTATATCAGAGGCTCAGGAAATACCAAATATGCTGATTAAAATATTACAAGAGAGTGTTCAGGCGTGAGTTGATGGAGATTTCTGACCTAATACAGCTCGAAAAGTTATAGAGAAATATCCATCAGAGCAAAGCCTCACAGATATAATGCTCTTAGAATGAATTCCACTAGAATCTGATGGAGTACTTCCTGGTTCTGGTTGAGAGGATTCACGTGATATACTCAGAGCAAGATATGGAGAATTTATCCAAACTCTTGAAGTGAATCTAGATATGCCTCATGGTCTTGTAGAGGCTATTATCAGACAAGAAACTCATTATGGGACATACTGAGATCTTATCAGTTATTCTGGTTGTAAGTGATTGATGCAGCTCAGTGGAATTTCTATGGAAGATATGAAAACAAATCATAGGGGAAATACAATTTATAGAGACTTATTTCAATCATTGGATATAAACTCTCTTCTCTCTACACAGATTATTGATGGGAAGACCGTTGAAGAAATGGTTCCTCGCTCAATTCTATGAAATTTACAAACATTGAATAATTCTGAGTCTACAAATCAAGAATTTGATGCTGCAGTCGATGCAATTCAATCTTTTTTGAAAGATGATAATTCATATTTTAATCACGCTATGAATCTGATTATGTGAAGTATCTATCTTTCTGGGACCTATCATGACTCATCAAGGTGAAGAGAAAATATAAGAAATACTGCTGATCATTATAATGCTGCCCCATGAGAAAGAGCGAAATATAGACGAAACGTAGAACAATATTTTAATGAAATTCAAGCTGAAAATAGATCTATAGTAGGACAAACTCAAGCTGAAAATATATTTTCATCCGATAACGAAAGCGTATGACCTGATGATGGTTTACGATGAGAAGCATTTTCATATCGTGAGGTATTTGAAAAATATAATGATAGGCTACAGGCATCAATGGATTTTATTGAGCGTAGAATGAATCAGGAGAGTATTTCTCAGTTAGCACTTCATTTTTGATTAAGGCAGGAAGAAGAAAATTTTGCAGAAAAACTTTCTCTCAGAGTATTAGATTTTCAAGAAAAAAATTGACTTGTGATTGATGGAAAGCCATGAAGAGACACTCTTTCAAGGATAGATTTTTCATAAGAAATTATAGTGTTCTAAGCTCATAAAAAATAAGTTTTTTTCATTTTTCAATTAGGAAATCATCAGTAAAATAGCAAAGAATATATCCAATATTTTTTGCTATTTTATGAATTCCAGAAAAAAGAATAATTTTTTAGATACAGTTGTAGCATTTGTTGATAAATACCCAAGAGAATACTATGTCTTTCTGTTTTTCTTTTTGTTTTTTATAGCAATAGTGGGTAAGACCTTTGCATATACAGTTTTAGATCACTGATTTTATAAGACTCTTGCAGATAAACAGCAAATTGGTCAGGTGGAAATACCAGTAACCAGATGAACAGTTTATGCAAGTACTTTTTCACCAGAGTGAAATAATCCAACAGTTTTTTCTAGCTCAGTATACTTGAGTGATCTTGCTATTGATCCACAAATTGAGTGAGATAGGGAAGAGCTCTGAAGATTCCTGACAGATTTACTCTACGAAGAAATGTGTGATTTCGAAACCCAGACATCCTGCTATAATGCACTTTTGCGTTTTTTACGTGTTCTCGAAATTCCTGATTTTGAATATACAGAGGATTTTATCAAAGAGGTCATTGCGCAAAGAGTGATATCAAGAATTTCACAAAATAAAGTTACCAGTGTTCTTTTGGGGAGAGATATAAGTATTGAGCAAGAGACAGAAATAAAATCATGGAACATGGCTGGTCTGTATCCTTCTGAGGCAGGTTTTTACGTAAATCCTGAAGAAATTACTGATCCAGAAGCATTTGCTCAGAGATATGTGTCTCTATTTTGATGAAATCAGGAAGATATTGTGTTTGCAGTTCGAAAGCGTGATTTACGATACGTCCCAATATATAACAAGCTTTCACTTGTTGTTTCAGATAAGCTCAGACAATATTTAGAAGATGAAAACAGAGCTATATCCCAAGGAGTTCTTCCAAAAGAAGAATCGATAGGAGGGTTTATTATCCTCACTCCGGAGGCGCAAAGAACTTATCCAGAAAAACAAATTTGATCTCAAATTATATGATTTCTCGATAGCGAAGGAAAAGGGCATTATGGAATAGAATGATTTTTTGATGATATTTTGAAATGAAACCCATGAGAGCTGGCTCGTCGTAAGGATAGTTTATGACGATCAATAGAATTTGATACATTTTCAGATTCTCAAAGAGAGGCATTAGAGGGAGTCGATATATATACTACAATAGATAGAAATATACAAAGAAAGGTAGAGGAAATACTCAAAAATTGAGTTGAAAAATACGGGGCAAACAAATGAACCGTCGTTGTGATGGAACCAGATACATGAAAAATAATATCAATGGCGAATTATCCGACCTATGATCCAAATAATCCGTGAGAAGTATATGAGCTCAAAAAAATTAACTATGTAGAGTATCCAAATCCTAAAATAGATTTATTGTGACGTACCGTTTTTGTAGAGGATTTAGAGCGATGAAGCAAATATATCTATGATGGAAATACTATTTATTTACGTGAAGCTGAAAGGGAAGAGTACGATGATTACAGCAAGACGAAATATATGTATAAAAATAGTTTTGGTGCTGGAGTATATCAAAATGATGCAATATCAAGTCTCTATGAACCAGGAAGTATTATGAAATCTATTACTGTAGCTGTTGGTATAGATACTGGAGAAATAAAACCATATGATTTTTATACTGATGACGGGAAACTGACTATCGATAATTTTACGATTAGTAATGTTGATAAAAATTGTCTATGATATAATACCTTTCAAAATGCTCTGAACTATTCCTGTAATATTGGAATGATTCGTATTGTTCAAAAATTAGGAAAAGCACTACTTCATAAGTATTTATATGACTTTGGTTTTTGAGAACTGACAAATATTTCTCTTGAGTGAGAAGTATTTGCAAAAATTGATCCCTATGAAAAATGGCCTACTTCTAAACTTCTTACGACTTCATATGGTCTGTGAATCTGAGTTACTCCAATACAAATGGCATCAGCTTATAGTGTTCTTGCAAATGGTTGAATTTATATGAAACCATATATTATTGATAGAATTGTATACAACGATGGAAGTGAAATAAAATATGAACCAGAACCAATCAGAAGAGTCATAAAAGAGTCAACTTCTGATACGATGATTGATATGCTCATTGATAGTGTTGAGAATTGAGTTGCATGACAATGAAAGGTTGAATGATATACCATAGCAGGGAAGACAGGAACCTCTCAAATTATATATAAATGACTCTATGAAACGGGTCAGGCATCGACCTATGGTTCCTTTGCTGGTTTTGCCCCTGCGGAAGATCCAAAGTTTGTTATACTTGTAAAACTCGAAAGACCGCGTTCAAGTATTTATGGTGGTGCGACTTCATCTCGTATATTTGCAGAAATTGCAGAGAGTATTCTTCAGTATTATCAAATTCCAAAGAAAATAAGCGTAGAGTAAAACAATAAAAAAAACTCTTTCAGAATTCTGAAAGAGTTTTTTAAATGTAGTATGGTGCGGAAGGAGGGAGTTGAACCCTCACACCTTGCGGCACACGACCCTCAATCGTGCGTGTCTACCAATTCCACCACATCCGCATTTTAATATTTTTGTATGGTGCCGAGAGGCGGATTTGAACCACCGACACAGGGATTTTCAGTCCCCTGCTCTACCCCTGAGCTACCCCGGCATACAATATGCTTTATTTCAAAGCTCAACAATTATATAAAAAAAATAGATTAGGCAAATGTTTTTTATATTTTTTGTATTTGTGTATTGCTCTGTTTTTTTTACAATGCTAGCATACTATTTAAATATGCAAAAATGCAAGTACATGTGTGCACCTGAAAATCATGTAGTCTGAAATATAGTAAGTATATTATTGCAAGACTTGAAAACGATATTACATTTTGTAAGTATAAAAATTTAGAAGTTCATGAAACAGCTTGTCTCTGAGAATGTAAAAAATGACCAAATATAAAAATAGGACAAGAAAAGATAAATTATGTAAGTCCTGTAAAGGCATCTGAAATGATTGCCAAAAAAATTCAAGCAGAGAAAAAATCTGCAGAGAAAAAACATTTAACAAAAAAGAAAAAATAATGGAAATATATAACATACTCAGTCGAAGAAAAGAAATATTTAAACCGCTTCGAAACCCAGAGGTAAAACTCTACCAATGTGGGCCAACCGTATATAATAACGCGCATATTTGAAATCTCAAAACATCTGTGATTGAAGATGCTGTGGCGAGAACACTCAAGTTTCTCTGATATCAAGTGACCACAACCATGAATATTACTGATGTAGATGATAAAACTATCAGAGATTCGATGAAAGCTTGAGAAAAACTCAGTGATTTTACACAGAAATATACAAAAATTTTTCTAGAAGATCTCGAAAAGCTCTGTATTCAAAAGCCAGAAAATATCAAAGCCGTTACAGAGCTGATTCCAGAAATGGTACGTATGATTCAAACAATGTTAAATAGATGATTTGCCTATCTCGCAGATGATGGAAGTGTGTATTATAGTATTGCAAAATTTAAAAAATACTGAAACCTTGCTCATCTTGATATGAGCGGAATGAAGGACTCTGTACGAATTGATAATGATGAATACGAAAAAGATGTCGCAGCAGACTTCGTACTCTGGAAGGCTTGGAAATCAGAAGATGGAGATAATTTTTGGGAAGAAACTTTCACGATAGATGGAAAAGAGTGTACCCTCAAATGAAGACCAGGTTGGCATATAGAGTGTAGTGCCTGCGCAATGAAATTTTTTGGTCCACAGATAGATATTCATATGTGAGGAGAGGACTTGATTTTTCCACATCATCAAAATGAAATTGCGCAAAGTGAGGCCTGCACCTGAAAACAGTTTGCAAAATATTGGATTCATTCTGGTCATTTGATGGTAGATGGGAAAAAAATGAGTAAATCTCTTTGAAATTTCTACACGCTCAGAGATATAGAAGAAAAATATCCTCATGAACCAAAACTCTACAGGGCTATAAGACTATGATTTATGAATGGACTGTATAGAGAGCAAATAAATTTCTCCTTTGAAAAACTTGAGCAAAATATCAAAACAATAGGAAATATCGATAATACCTGTAAAAATCTCATTCGTTATGAAGCAGAATTTTCATGAGTGAGACCAGAATTTAGAGATTATATGCAAGAAATTATGGGAAGATTTCTTGAGGCTCTCGAAGATGATTTCTCATTTCCAGAAGCTTTTGCAGTATTTTTTGAATTTACAAAATATATAAACTGAGAAATAGCTGAGAAGCAATTTACGCTTGATGAAGTACGAGCCTGCGTAGACATGCTAATGAGTTTTCATGAAGTGTTTGCGATTATTGATACACAGTTATTTGAATGAGGGGAAGATATACCGCAAGAAATTTTAGATCTCGCTATAGCCAGAGACCATGCAAAAATAGAAAAAGATTATGCTCTTTCTGATTCAATTAGAGACCAGATAATAGAGGCAGGGTACAGCGTAGTTGATACCAAACAGGGAACTATCGTTGAAAAAAATTAAATAAAAAAAGATGCGAGAGCATCTTTTTTTATGAGATATGATTTTTAATATATTCTAGTTTTTTATCTCTTGAGAGCTTTTTTATTTGCAGCTCTTTTTTGCTTGCCTGTGATCTATCTCATACTTCTTCACTGTGAATAAGCTCGAGAGGAAGTCGTCACTTTGTATATTTTGCTCCACCTGAAATTACTCATTGGTGCATTTTGAGACGTTTTTCTATGTTGTTTGTGATTCAGGTGTAGAGAGAATTATCAGAGCATTTGAGAATATACAGCGAGTACATAAAATATATTAAAACATAATATTAATATTTGACAATTACTTATTTTCAATAAGATATACAAACTATTATATAAAAAAAATACTCTATGGACAGAAGAAGTTTTCTAACTCTTGGATCAGTAGCTGCATTATCAGCTTGTTCAAAATGAATTCCAGATTTCAGAGGTATTCCAGAGCTCAGAAGTGATGTTGCAAATCAAACTTGAACTATAGTTTCAAATCCAAATACTCAGAGTGAAATAATTGATGCTGCCGAGATGCAAGAAGTTATGGCAAATAATTATGCAAAAAATCATAGAGAAGATTTGACTATGATTGAATCTTTTTTAGGTGGACTCTCTATTCAGCAAATTCAAAATTTTCAAGCATGAAATGGGCTCACTCCTGATGGGGATATTTGACCAGATACACTCAACGCATTCTATGCTCTCGCTCAAGCACGTGGATATAATTTTTCTCCTATGCAATATGATAGAATGCTTATTACGACAGAATTACAAAATTATCAGTCAGACAGGGAGAGAATGCCGACAAGTCTTCCAGATCCTTATAATAATAAAAAATATTTTTGAGGAGGGAATGTCCAAGAGTTTGTAAATATTCCATGAACACATATCACTGCAAGCCTCCAAGGTCTTTTTCCTGTAATCGGAAATCCTAATACACTCTATATTCAAAGAATTGGAAATGGGAGAATGACTATGAGACTCTATGATAAATCAGAAAACTTGTCCATACTTGCATATGTAACTGGTTGAACATCTGATCATCCATCACCAGAAGAAGTAAGCTATACGACTTCTTTGACTCATAAATATCATATTTCTTCAAGCTATCCAGAAGAATGAGATCTCGGAGCCTCTATGTTTAATGCTACAAATATAAATGGTGGAGCTATTTGGGTACATTCATCAGCTGATACTATTGATGGATATGATCATTCTCATGGATGTTTTAGAACTGGTTTATACTACGCAGCAGCACTGCATAATCATACAAATAGAGTATGATCTATTCGGGTAGAAATCTGAGATTTATACTAGTCTTATTTGAAAAATAAATATCTAGAGCTACAATAGCTCTAGATATTTATTTTTTATGCGATATACATGACAACAGAGACGATATTTATTATCATTATTTCCATATTTCTAGCTGAAACAATTCTTACGAAGTGGCTTGGGTACCTCAATACTCGCAGATGGTCAGATACGCTTCCATCTGAGCTTGAAGGGATATATGACAGTGAAAAATATTCAAAATCTCAACAATATGAGCGTACACGCTATAAATTTGGTTGGATTTCATCGTGAGTTTCATTTATTATTATGTTTCTCGTATTATTTTTTGGATGATTTGGAGCACTGGATAGTTTATTGCGAGGATTTACAGAAAATTCTATACTTTTAGCGCTCATATTTTTTGGAATTATATCAGTAGTTTCTACAATTATTGGTCTGCCATTTTCTTACTATGCAACATTTGTTATCGAGGAAAAATTTGGTTTTAATAAAATGACAAAGAAATTATTTTTTTCAGATATGTTAAAAGGTCTCTTTCTCTCGGCACTTATATGAGGCCCTATTCTTGCTCTGATTGTTTGGATTTATTCAATCGTATGAGTAAGTTTTTGGCTCTATGCATGGGCTATTGCGACATTTTTCTCACTGTTTATGATGATGTTTTATTCGAGTCTTATAGTGCCTCTGTTTAATAAGCAAACGCCACTTGAAGACGGGGAATTGAGAGATGCCATAGAGTGATTTGCAAAAATGGTAGGTTTTACAGGAACAGATATTTATGTGATAGATGGGAGCAAGAGAAGCAGTAAGGCAAATGCCTACTTTAGCTGATTTGGTCCAAAAAAGAGAATTGTTCTCTTTGATACGCTTATCAAAGATCTCACGACTCAGGAGCTCGTTGCGGTTCTCGCTCATGAAATTGGACACTATAAAAAGAAACATACGCTTCAAATGCTTATTATGAGTATTATCCAAACAGGGATTATCCTCTTTATATTTTCTCTGGCTCTCAGAATCCCAGAAGTCTCATATGCGCTTGGAAGTGATGAGCAAAGTTTTCACTTATGAGCCATCGCATTTTGAATTCTCTTTACTCCAATATCTATCGTATTTGGTATGTTTTCCAGCGTATTTTCACGAAAAAATGAATACGAAGCAGATGCCTATGCTCGTGAAAAATATTCATGAGAACATCTCAGAAGTGCTCTGATAAAACTCTCGAGAAATAATCTCTCTAACCTCAGACCACATCCAGCCTATGAGTTTTTCTACTATTCTCATCCTACGGTATTAAAAAGACTTGCAGCACTTGAGAAATAATCAGCCCATAAACACAGCGAGAAACAAGTATATTTCTCGCTTTTTTTCTGTCTCTATGATACAATACAAGGGAACTATTATTTGTTTATAGAAAATACATATGTTTAGCAGGCTTTTGCAATACGAAATTCTGAAAGATCTTGCCTTTTACGATAGAGATAGATACGAAAGTATTTTTCATGACCCTGATAGCAGATTGTGAAAAAAACTCAATTTCTTTATTGTCATTTGTGTTATTCTGAGTGTCTGTGTGCTTATAATTGAAAGTATTCAAAGTCTTCCATATACATGGTATATCAATCTTTTTTTGATTGATGCATTTGTCTCTATCATATTTTTATTGGAATATACCTACAGATTTTTTAGATCGAGAGATAAAATCTATTTTCCTTTTAAATCATTTAATATCATAGATCTCCTTTCATTTGCTCCATTTTTCTTAACATTTTTCTTTCCTTCTCTTGCAGGACTCTCTATTCTCAAAGTCCTCAGGCTACTGAGAATCATGAGACTCTTCGAAGTATCAACCCACTCTCCAATAGCGCTATGATTTCTCAAAACTATTAGGGAATATCATAAAGAATACAAAGCGATATTTAGTATTTTTCTCTCATTGCTTGTAATTATTTCGAGTTTTGTGTATTATGTCGAGTTTCCAGTGAATCCAGTTTTTTCTTCTATTCCTCAATCATTGTGGTGGGGATTTGTGACGATGTCTACGGTCTGATATGGTGACATGGTTCCCGTGACAGCCGTTTGAAAAATATTTTGAGTTTTGCTCATTTTACTAGGGCCTGTCTTACTTGCTGTGATTTCTTCTATTACGATTCTGGTATTTATGGATGTGGCTGAGAGTCAAAAAATTACCGATTCAAAAATCTGTCGAACCTGTAAAACAAGAAATAATGAACATGCAAATTTTTGTCTCAATTGTGGAGAGCAGCACTTTACAAATGTGATTGAAGCAGAGGAACCTGATACGCCACTCAAGTCACTCGTAAAAAAATTATTTGGGAGATAAAAACCTATTTCCCTTTGATTTGTAGCACTATTTCAGTATAAATAGTGCTATATTTTAGTCTCAAATTTTCCCTATGTCAGATACAAAGAATTTTTATGTTACTACCCCAATTTATTATGGAAATGGACTTCCACATGTAGGACATTTTTATAGTAGCACGATAGCTGATATTATTCATAGATACTATAAAATTTCAGGCTACACAAGTAGATTTACGACTTGAATCGATGAAAATAGTCAAAAAGCTGTTATAAAAGCACAGGAAGAGTGAAAGGATATTATGCAGTATCTAGATGATATGGCTGTGGCTCATAAAAATGTGTGGGACTATTTTGGGATGGATTATACAGATTTTATTCGTACGACAGAGCATCGTCATCATGCGCTCGTACAAGAGGTTCTACAACACTGTTATGATAAAGGAGATATCTATCAAGGAGTGTATGAAGGGATGTACTGTATTTGATGTGAGGCATTTAAAAAAGACGATGATTTGGTGTTTCTCAATAAAACCACAGGTGAAACCTTTCCAATTACACCAAAGATAGTTGCAAGCGATAACATCATCAAAGTTTGTCCAGATCACCTCAAAACTCCAGATATGATTAAGGAAAAAAATTATTTTTTCAAACTTTCAAGATATCAAAACTGGATAGAAGAATTTTATCAGGCTCACCCGCATTTTGTGATTCCTCAGTTTAGGTTTAACGAAGTAATTGCATTTGCGCAGAGAGGACTTGAGGATTTTTCTATCTCACGGGAAACCAATACCTTTGGAATTCCGCTTCCATTTGATAATTCTCAGGTAACCTATGTCTGGTTTGATGCTTTATTCAACTACTATACAAGTGCGAAATATAGTCGAGCATGAGACAAAAACAATACTCATTTTACTGATGAGTCTGATGCTATGTGGCCAGCTGATTTGCATATAGTAGGAAAAGATATCATCCGGTTTCATGCAATTTTTTGGCCAGCTATGCTCGCAAGTTATTTTGATTTATGAGAGCAGGGAAGTGATGGAATACTGCACTTTAAAAATACAGATGCTCAGAAACTTCCAAAAAATATTCTCACAGGATGATTTTTTACTGTAGATGGTCAAAAGATGAGTAAGTCTCTGTGAAATGTGATAGAGCCAGTTGAGTATAGTAAAGAGTATTCTCAGGAGCTGCTCACGCTCTATATGCTGTCAGCTTTTCCAATTTGAAACGATGGAAACTATGATAGGACAGAAGCTATCAAGACATTTAATGCAAAACTTGCGAATAATCTCGGAAATCTCGTCAATCGAGTAGTCGTGCTTTCACTCAAGCTCACAGAAAAATCAGGAATACTCGATACAGGTTTACATAATACGCAAGTAGAAGCTGAATCCTATGCGGCTCCAGATATGTGAAATCTCGATGGACAAGTACACCAAGAGAGCATAAATCTCTCAGCTTCTGGAATGCAGAGCTACGCTCATATGATAGAGCTCAAGATGAAGCAGTATAATCTCAAGTCATCACTGGATTTGAGTTTTGAATTCCTCGATCTGCTCAATAAATTTGCAGATGAAAAGCAGCCTTGGGTAACTATAAAAGATGACGAGCAGTCTACCAGAGAAGTACTCTATACGCTTGCTGAGTGACTCAGACAAGTTGGACTTGCTCTGTATAGCTTCTTTCCTGAAAAGATGTCAGAAATGTTTGTAAAACTTGGTTTACAGGATTATAGCAATAAACTTCAGGCTTGAGAACTCATATCTCTGAGAGAAAAACAAGAAGTCTTTACAATCACAGAAAAATGAAATCCATTATTTCAAAGATTAGAAGTATAATTAAAAAATATTTCATAATAAAGTCAAAAATTTATTTTGACTTTATTATTTTTATCAATACAATTCTCCAGCATTTGAGATCGAGCAGAATCGATTTTTAAGTGTCGTGAGGTGGGCTCCTCTTAGTAACTTTGGATTATACATCCATTGCCTGTATCGGATGCCACTGCGAAAAGTTGTACGGGATTATACTTCCTGCCGGGATTGATCCCAAGACTCCCACCTCACGTACTTTTTTCAAAACCTAGCCTAGCTACGTGTTTTGAGAAATACCTATAAAGCCCGCTTAAGCGGGCTTTTGCTTTTATATGTATACTCTCGAAAATAAAAAAAACTCTGCGCACGGCAGAGCTTTTTTTATTTTTTATCAAAATATACTTTTTTGGTGAAGTAGAGATTGTCTTCGATGAGTCTTCTATTTTTTGCAATCAAATCTCATATGATACCAAGCGCGAAGAATATTGTTGCTATCGTGAGGAAGGCTCCTGATACGATGAGAGATTGTACATGTCAGGTTGGTCCATCGATGGTAAAATAGAGATAGGCAAAACGAATCATTCAGAGAAGTCCAAGCACAAAGAAGACACTAGCAAGACTCACAAAGAGTCTGAGAGGATGATACATCGCATAAACTCTCAAGAGAATAGAGAGCGTCTTATACATATGCTGCCATATGTTTTTAAATAGGCGAGATGGACGAGTTGGTTTATTCGTCGTCATTGGGATATAATCAATCTTGATTTTCTTACTTCCTGCTTGCACGAGCGTATCTACTGCGTAGGAAAAATCAGAAGTGACATTGAGTTTGAGGAGCGCTTCTCTCGAGTAGGCTCTAAATCCACTGACAGAATCTGGTACTTTTGTCCCAGAGAGAAATCGTACGAGGAGACTTCCCAGCCACTGGAAGAATTTTTTAATGGGAGAGAAATGTGCTATTTTTTTGGTTTGTCTGTTTCCCATGACAAAATCAGAGCGACCCTGCACTATAGGAGCGACAAGATCAGGAATATACATTCCTGGGTATTGATTGTCTCCATCAGTATTTACGAGGATATCTGCTCATTCTCTGAGCGCTTTTTCAACTCAGCTGCGAAATGCATTTCCAAGTCCTTTATTTCCCCTGTGTTTTACGATATAGTCTACTTTATGCTCGTTGGCAATTTCGATAGTTTTATCAGAAGAACCATCATCGATAATCATCGTCTCAATTTCATCAATTCCGTCAATCTGTGTTGGCAGTTCAGAGAGGACACTTGCAAGTGTTCCTTCTTCGTTAAAACATGGGACTTGGATAATCAGTTTCATCACGCAAAAATTATATTATATATTTCCTAGTATACTTATTAGCAGGACTCACGCAAGCATAATTGCAGCAGCCAAGAACTTCTGAAGTATATTTTTTTCTTTATAGATAAAGTATCAGAGAAATACTGAGAATATTCCGCTGGCTCGCTTAAGCGCAATGACATAAATTACGAGCGTAAACTTGAGTGCAAGCATTTGCAGAAATGCGCCAAGTCAGCCGAGAACACTCAGTGCTCATATTTTTTTAAAATTCTTTTTTTCGAGCATAAACATCGGATTCATACTTTTTCCCAGTATCATCATGAGTCAGACAAATAATACCGATATTACTGCATTAGTGAGGAGCATCCAGCCAATAGCTCAAACCTGTAGGACTCAGAGCTTATCCAGCGGAGAGCTAATACTCCAAAGTAGGGCAGTTAGCAGCATATATCTGGCTCAGAGGTTTTCATACAGGGCCCTTATTGGGGCAAGAAATCATCCCCGTATTTCCGTAATATTGAGAAAATAGGTTCCAATAAAAATGATGGCAACTCAGATTGCTCCGTAGATATTCGTAAACTCACCTGTGATGAAATACGAGCTCACAAATAAAAATGGAATCGTGAGAGCGGTAAGAGGGGAAACGAGGGATAAATCTCCATATTTTACGGCTTTGAGCGCTGTGATAGTGGTGACGGCATTTATCAGAGAACTAAGTAAGAGTATTCAGACAAATCAGCTAGTAACTCAAGAGAGATCTATAAAAAATATAAAGGGGAGCAAGAGTACAAATGAAAAAAGCCTGGTTCCCCAAGCGAGCGAATATTCATCGAGTGCACCTTCTTTTTTGACATCTGTAAAAGACTTTCCTGCAAGTTCTCACAGAGATTTGAGAAATGCAACTCACAGAGCAAGAGCTATTCCTATCATTATTGTCCGATGGTGAGATACTCAAATCAATATTCTTGCACAATTTCTTTATTCCAGATATTTCGTCCATCGAGCACGAGATTTCATCTCATCATTTTTTTCATAGATTTCCAGTCAGGAGCGAGAAACTCATCCCACTCAGTTAGGAGCATCAGTGCATCTGAGTCCTCGAGGGTCTGGTAGTTTGATTCGCAGTAGATGATATTATCACTTCTATTTCCAAAAAACTTCATAGACTCCATTGCTACTGGATCAAACACGCGTATTTCAGCAGCTCAGAGTTCTAATAAATCATCTATGACCGTCATACTGACGGCTTCTCGCACATCATCTGTTTCTGGTTTAAATGCGAGTCCCCAAAGCGAGATTATTTTCCCCTCTATATTTCATAGTGCCTTTTCGAGCTTTTTGACTGCTATTTTTTTCTGCAGCTCGTTAACTCTGTCTGCGCCCTGAATAATTTTGAAATCATATCACATATCTTTTCCTGTCTCAATTAGGGCTTTTACATCCTTTGGAAGACAGCTTCCTCCATATCCTAAACCTGCTGAGAGGAAGTTTTTTCAGATTCTCGGATCCATTCCGAGTCACTTTGCAATATCTCGTATATTTGCTCCTGCTATTTCTGAAAAATTCGCTATTTCATTAATAAATGAGATTTTTGTCGCGAGAAAACAGTTTGCAGCATATTTTATGAGCTCAGCGCTCGTAATATCTGTATGAAGAATCTCAGTATGTGTTCGCTCAAAGGGTCTGTAAATCTCATCTAAAATCTTTTTTGCTTTGCTGGTTTCACTCCCAAGGACAATCCTATCAGGAGAGAGGAAATCCTGCACGGCAGTCCCTTCTCGGAGAAACTCAGGGTTTGAAGCGACATCAAACTCTGTGTCTTTTTCTCTTGCATAGATTTCTCGCTTGATGATTTCCTCACACATCTTCCCAGTTCCCACTGGCACGGTAGATTTATTGATAAATACTTTGTATTCATTAATATGCTGTCCAAATGTTTTTGCGACTGCTTTGACAAACTTGAGGTCAGCTTTGTTTTCATTGTCTCTATCTGGTGGAGTTCCGACTGCATTAAAAATAGCAATCCCATGACGGATTCCTGCCTCTGCGTCAGTAGAAAACTTGAGTCTTCCTGCTTTCATATTACGCTCTACCAGCTCTCCGAGTCCTGGTTCATAGATAGGAATTTCCCCACTATTAAGCCTATCAATTTTACTGGCATCTATATCGATACACATCACGTCGTGTCCCACCTGCGCTAGGCAGGTTCCAGAGACGAGCCCTGCATATCCAGTTCAAAATATTGTAAGTTTCATGTATTCTTGTTTGATGTTATTTTCTGCTCATAAGATACTTCTTTTTCCCAGAAGTTCAATAGAGTTCTAGCCTTTATTTTGCTTACAAATAAAATTCCAGCTATCTTCGATTCATTCATAGACTGATTTGTGTGCTTCCCAGCCCAGCATGATTTTTGCTTTTCCTGCTCGGCAATAGCAGTCTCCTATATCTCCAGGACGTCTCGGAGCGATAACGCTGGGGATTTCTTTTCCAGTGACTTCTCTAGCCCAGTGAAGTATTTCTAGTACCGAGCTTCACTCTCCGCGCCCAAGATTAAATATTTCAAAAAATCATGTTTCATGATCATACATATTTGGGTTTTGGAGCTGCGAGAGGCTTATTTGCTGCATCTCCCCAGCTGACGCTCTATCAACGAGAGTGATGGTATGCTTTTGTATATATTCCAGCGCAGCCATATGACCTGAGACGAGGTCAGAGATATGAATATAATCTCTCACTCATGTCCCATCCCGCGTATCATAATCATCTCAAAATATACGTAGCTCTGGGAGCTCTCCATTTGCTACCTTCATCACGTAAGGCAGGAGATTATTTGGGATATCATTTGGATCTTCTCCGATGAGTCCTGACTGGTGAGCTCCAATAGGATTAAAATACCTCAGATTTATCACACGAAGTCCGCTATGCAGCGCGAGGTCGCGAAGCATATTTTCTACGATATATTTACTCGTTGCATATGGATTTGTAGTATTTCCTGTCGGAGTTTCTTCACTAAATGGCACAGGCGCAAAGGGATTGTACACACTTGCCGTACTAGAAAATATGATATTTCTACACTGATGCTGCTTCATCACCTGCAGGAGATTCATAGATCAGGTAACATTGTTTTCATAGTATTCAAATGGTTTCTGCGTACTCTCTCACACTGCCTTGAGTCCCGCAAAGTGCAAGACAGCATCAATACTATTTTCACGAAATACTGCTTCTATATCCTCTAAATTTCTCAGGTCTCAGTGATAAAATTTCGGAGATTTTCCTGTAATGCTCTGTATTTTATCTATCACGCTTTGCTGAGAGTTTGTGAGATTATCAAAAATAATCACTTCATATCATGCTTCAAGCGCATCTACGGTGCAGTGAGATCAGATGTAGCCAGTTCATCATGTGAGCAGAAGCGTTTTCATAGTGTTAATTTTTTATTCTAAAATTATACAACAATACTCAAATACTTGTTATCATAGAGATAATTCAAAGACCAATAAATACAAATATATATTCATAGAGAGAATTGATACTAAGACTATATAAAAGTCCAATAGTAATAACTCAATATACTAATAAGATGTAAATCAGTTTATAATATTTCCATCACACAAGTATTTTTATTCAAAAACTTACGTATGCAATCAAAGAATAATATACGAGAGTAAGCATATAAAGATTTGAATAATTTGCCAGTTCTGGTTTTAAAATTCATAAAATAAATTTTCCAAAGAAAAGATTAAATATCAGAGCTCAGAAAATAGTAAGAGTAATCAAAATAAGAGGGTTTTTTATAAGAGAAGTTGGAGTTGTATGTTGGTCATGCTCCATTATTTGTCAAAAATATACTGTTTCTATAGAAAGCAATAAGAATATGAGAAATTTTCATAATACTGTTATCGCTGCATAAATACCGCTCGTCTCAGCACTAAATATATTTTTTGCAAGAATGACATCAATATTCATAAAAAACGCAAAAATAAAACTCATGAGAAAAAAATGAAATATTTCTGTTCTATTTTTATAGAGTTCTCTTTTAAGCTCTACTTTATCTCACTTGCTCTCATAAAGGGAGAGTTTTTTAGAAATATAAATATAGCCTATTATAAGAGGAATAAATCATGCTATCACAAATCATAAGAGTGCTCATCCTACTGTAAATCAAAGAGTGAGAAATAGGATTCACAGCATCAGCTTTATCACAGGAGTCAAAATCTGCTGGACAGAAATGAGTTTAAATGCCTTCATAGATTTGAGCATTGCTCAAATATTGACTCAAATAAAGCTGGTTACAAGTACAAAACCTGTAATATAAAAAAGTCCTAGATTATCAATTTTTAAAAATTCAGCGATGAATGGACTTGCCAGCAAAAAGAGAACATAACTAAAGATTC
The DNA here is from genome assembly GCA_964456335.1 of uncultured Candidatus Peribacteria bacterium. GTDB lineage: Bacteria > Patescibacteriota > Gracilibacteria > BD1-5 > UBA6164 > JAACSU01. The sequence goes on from CAYVZQ010000001.1 coordinate 55,715, forward strand.
AAAGAAAGAGAAGTCATACAAATGTTGAATAAAATTCAAATTTGAGAGATTCTTTTTGGTGTATTTTTTTACTAAAACTTTTTGTAAAAAAGAAATCAAGTCATACCAGCAAAACTCATAGCAAATTAAATATTCATACCAAACTTCCAAATGTTCCAAAATCCTCAAGACTCAAATATCGAAGCATAAGAGGATGATAGGCATAGTTTATGATACCTGCCAAAACTCAGCTTCCAGATATCAAAAGTATGTTGATATAATTATTCATAATTTATTTGAAATATTTTTACAAAATTGTTTTCTTCTACCTGTTCAAAAATCTCAGTATTTTCATCAAGAAAGGTATAATTACTCATATCTGCACAGTTTTTTTGAAAGATTATATGGCTAATATTTTCTTTTTGTAAATGAGAAATATCTTTGGTCTGTAAAAATTTTTCCACATTTTCAGAAGTTGGAGACTGACTATTGGTATAGTTATATGCTATCTCGATATTGTCCGCAACTATAGTTCTAAGTGGATAAAAGTGACTTTGTTGCATCGAAGCTATATTTTTTCATCGAGTCCATGTACATCCCATATAGGTATGCCATGGAAATACAACATATATATTTTCTGGATTTTTTTCATACTCTATTTTAGCTATTTCTCTATATTCATTTGGAATTTGTATTCCATAGAGTTGCTGCTGGTATCAAAAAATATTTATTGGATTCCAAGTATTGAGAAGAACAAATACAATAAAGAGCATTAAATAGCTATGCACAAAACTTACTTTCTTCCATACTCAGTCTACCGCAATGACAAAAAATATAGTATAGCAGAGCATAGTAATTCAGAGCCATTTCTGAGGCTCACGCATTCCGATATATCACGGTATATTTTCATACATCCAATTATTGATTCATCAAAATAGTGGTGAAGCAATAGAGACTCAGAGAATATAACTCACTGTAGCAAGGAGTGCTAGAAATATAAATAATTTCTTATTCATACAATAGAGTCTTATAAAACCATAGAGTACAAATACAAATCATATTGCTGCAAATATATACCAATGCTCATTGAGTGAGTCAGGAGTGATGATATGATATCTCTCTCACCAAAATCAATAGAGCAGGAGATGTGTGAGATCAACTCAGAGTCATGAGAGACTATTTCAGACAAAGGCTTCGATATCTCATCTATTAAAGGTTGCTGCTGTTCTTGTTCAGAGCTCTTCTCACAAAAATAGACTTCAGATTATCCAGTTAAAATTGAAAGCAAATATGACTATTGGAGCAATGATATAATACTTCCATGGTATGGATTTGAAGTAGAGTACAGTATAAATAATAGAAATTAACAGTATCATGACGCTTGCATGAGGAAAGAGCATAAATGCTATCCCAAATGAGATACTTGCCCAGAGGAGAGAATATTTTTGAGTATTTTGTATGTTTTCTATCAAATAGGAGAGTCACAGTCACACAGCAAACATTCCAGCTGCGATTCATGGCTGCGTCACAAATCTCTCGTATGTCCATGGATTACACAGGAGAAATATTGCTGTAATAGATTGATATATCCAAATCTTTTTCTGAGATGAGTCACTCAAGTATGCAATCTGTTTTCAGAGTTTTGCTGCAGTAAAGAGTCACAATACAAATACAAATATATAATACAATTTTGAAGTTATTTCACTTCATAAAATATAATTAATCAAATCTACTATATGCCACTGTAGAGTATTGTTAAAAAATCCTTGCCAAATAGTAAAGGGTGTTATTACAAAATCTAATACATATAATCCACCTGGTGAAATCATCGATAGACCAAGAAAAAACAGTATAAGTATTACAGAAAATATAATGTATTGATATTTCTTCATATTTACTTGTTTTTTCGTCTTTTAGGAATACTTGCAATTATAAGTCATAGAACTAATAGTAAAAATGTTGTACCAGAAATAATGAGGCCAATGTAGAAATATATCTGAGGCTTGAAGTATAAAGTGAGCTCTACATCGATGCTTCCATCACTATTTTCTATATAGTATTTATAATCAGTTCTTCAATCTGAAAGCACTTTTGGGTATCACTGTTTTAATAATTCATCTCAGTAATTTGTTTCTACATATTCTTTAATAGTTTTGCTATCTATAGTCCATTGGTTTGCATAGTCATATATTTTAGTATGAGTACTATCAAAAAGTGGTTTTGAAAATAATGATACTTCGTCCTTAAGATATATTTTCCATTCAGGATGGAACAACCTATTATGAATTATTTTTTCTTTATCTAAACTAACATTGTTTAAAATATATTTAGAATTGTTTACTACTTCATATTTACTTGTTCAAGTTATAGTATTAGAAAATGCTAATTGAGTATCAAAAATTATAAAGTTATTATTTTCAATTACTTTCAAATAAATATTTTCTAGTTTTAATATTAAATTATTAAAATCTTCTATTTGATCATCTTTGAAAAATATAGGATTTTTATTAATTAATATATATTTTATGTTATACTTCATAATATCACTATAATTTGCAGCATTTATATTTTCGTAATTTGCATCTATTATACTTGATCAATATAAATTACTTATATTAATATTGTTTGTTGCTAATTGAACTAAATCAAAACTAGAGTATGTTTGGCTATTAAAATAAAAAAATGATAAGGGTTTCTCACTTATTGGTAAGGATAAGACAGTATAGTCATTATTAGTATTTAAATACTCAAATAACTTATAATCATCATTATTAATTTTTATATTTTTTGTGTTTCCTATAAACAAACTTAATCATAAAATAATATGGAGTATTAAAAAAATACTTAAAACATAATTTTTTGTATTGTTTTTTATTTTTCACTGAAAATCAATAATTTTAGTTATAATTATAATTAAAACTATCATATAAATTACTAAAAATTTTTGATGCATATCTCTATACATTCAAATATAAGGCACATTATTAAATATGTAGTCATATATATTGTATATAATATTTGAATATGGTCATGCAAACAAAAGGATTATCAAGCAAAATAAAATTAGTATTTTTTTATTATTTTTTATAAAATCACCTTCTCTTATGCAAAAAAAGATAAATAAAATAACAATTAATACTCAAAAAAAACTAAAATAATTTGAAGTAATTGAATAGTTTAAAAATGAAAGAGTTAAGGTATTGATTATTCATCAATTAATCATATTAGATAGATATGCCGAAAATATTCATCAATATAAAGATTCTCAAATAAAGCTATTTACTAATAGAACTTGAGGTATCAATATGAAAGAAATAGCAAATATAGAAATTAGAAAAATAAGTCAAAGTCTTAAAAAAGTTATTAATTCAAATCTACTTTTTTTTATATATATATATATAGTTAGTAACAGAAATAATATTGGTAAATATGCAATATTTGAAAATCAAGGTGACATTATAACTACACTTAAATATATAGCTAAAAGATAACTTTTACGTCAATTTATGAATTCTAATGAAAATACTAAGAATATTGGAATAAATAGATAGAAAAAGATTCAAAGATTAAATATTCTTAGATAACTAAGAATAGTTAAGCTTCCAAATAAATAAAATAAACAAATTAAGTTTCATAATATAATATTTTTGGACTCCATCTCCTTTGTAATAAAATATTTTATTGAGAAGAAACCACTTGATAATAATAAAGTATAAAATATTTTTTGAATTACTATTGTATCACTTGAAAAATAACTTATTCCTTTAAATATTAATGCGTAAATAAGATGTCAATGTATTTGAGGATTAATAATTCATGGAAATCTAAAGTTTGAGAATGTTTGTAATGTTCTTTCAAGATATACATCAGGATTTAATATAGTTGATGCATCCCAGTATAATATTAATCACTCCTTTGTCGCTAGGTTTATTAATAAATAAATAAAAAATATTATAAAAAAACTATTTATTAATCATATTGAATAGCTTTTGAGCTTGTTTTGAAATGTCGTATCTTTCATTTGTATAATTAGAGTTATTTATGTTTGGAATATATAAATTAGATAAACTTACATCAATTTTATTTTCTATATCCAGTATCTTTCATTGTTCTGCGATATACTTCTGGTTTTCTTTTCAAACAATTTCTGGAAGAGCTCAACAGTTAGTAGTTACTACATTAAGTCAACAGCTCATTGCTTCAACTATAGAAAATCAAAACTGTTCAGATCAAATTTTATGGAAATATTTATAAGTGTCTTTACTTAGTAATACATATAATATTCAAGTGTTAAGTATTGTTGGGAGTTCATTATTGTTAATAAGTCCTAAGTAAGAAAAATGTGGATTTGTTTTACAAGCTTCTTCTACCTTATTTTTGTAATGACCATCTCAAATTATTACGATTTCGTACTCTTTATATTTATCTTTTCTAAATATCTCTATAAATTCTAATATTCATTTGTGATTATCTAATTTTCAAACAAAAAATATTTTGTTTTTTCTTTCTATTCAAGGTATTATTTGAAATTTTTTTGTATTTATTCATGGATAAATAACATGTATATTTTTTTTAAAGCCTAGTGTAATTAAATGCTCTTTAGCTTTATTACTAATGCAAATATATCAATCAGCATATTTTTTTACTATTGAAGTGTTTATTTTAAATATTGGAATTTTATATATTAAATGATTTGGAATTAATTCGTAAACAATAACAAAACATTTTTTATTTGTTTTCCTTGCATATTTAACAAACTGTTTGCTTAATGAAGAAAAAACCTCAAGTACAATTATGATATCTACATCAACTAAATATTTTTCAAAATCTTTATATCTAACAATAGATGCTGTTGAATGAAATAACTTATTTAATAATTTATTTTCTTTGAAGTTTACTTTACAATTTGAAAATCTCAGTATATCAGTAATATGCATCAAAGCAGGAAAAAATTAATAAAAAATTAATATTTTTATACCACATGAGACTCGTAAAAACTGTCCAAATTCTCTATTTTTGTTTGATAGCACTCTTTATAAGTTTTGCTGTAATTTTTCAGCGCTTTCCTGATGAAAACATGAGTGCATATATTGTTCTTCTATTTACTATTGTACTGCTTCCTCTTTGGGATATTCTCTGGGAATATATATCACTCAAAGAAATTGGAAAACTCTTTTTTATCGGAGCTCTGTGAGTATTTTGTTATGTGGCATTGTATCTTGCGCTTTGAATGCAAAACATGGCAGAAGGACTCTCTATTATAGCGTATTATCTCCTCGTAGCTTGAGTCATAGTAGAAATCATCTCTCCACTAATTTTTAGAAAAAAAATATGAAAAAAATCTCAGTGATAGACACAGCATTTCTTGGAATCACCCTAGTAGTAGTTTGACTATGAATCGTAGAGATAATTCAGCTCATCGCACCCTACTACAGTTATGGAAAACTCCTTGTAGTATTTATGATTCTCACAGGAATCTATATTGGATATAAGCAAATCCAGCAAGGAAATAAACTCACTTGATGAGTTTGAAAAAGACATCAAGCTACCAGGCTCGACGATGTTGCAAATATTGATACTTCAAGCAGACAGGCATCTGATGATTATTTTGAGAAATATAATACCTTTGTGCATGAGCAGAGGGATTCGCTGATGTATCTCGCATGTGTAATACTCTTTTGTTTTGTGTCTGTTTCACTCTTGTTTGGATTTTTAAGTATCTTACAGTACGCCCTTATATTGTTTTTTTGAGTCTATGTCTATGCAAAGCTCCTAGGATTTCGATTTGATTTCACGATTAAAAAAAGCAAGTTCAGCCAAAGTAATACACTCAGATTTTTTGTCATAGTATTTGCTCTGTATATCAGCTGCATCAGTATTTTTATGAATGAACTCTCGCTTGAAAGCGAGGTTCGTATGCAGTACATACTGATATTTGGAATCCTGTATTTTTTGATGTGAGCTGGAATATTTTTTCATATACCACTTCCAAAACGAAAATATGTAAATGTTTATAATAGTTTAAGTTTTCTTCTTATACTTTTTCTCGGAGCTATACTTGTATATAGTAATCTGCCAGAAAAAACAACAAGTCCCACGGAGCCTCTACAAAATCCTTCGATGCTTACAGAAGTTCCAGAATTGATAGAGTCAGAACCTTCTGAAGAATTAATTTCTGATGAGGTACCGCTTCAAGAGACACGGCTCGTATCACAAGTCTATGCTATAAACCCTGGACTGAGTGTATGAAGCGAAGATGGGAGCGTGACAAATCTCAAACAAGTACTTGCTTCACTTGAATACTACGATGGAGAAATAAATAATCTCTTTGATGAAAGCCTGAGAACATCACTTCGAAGCGCTCTGATAGGGGAATGTGATTGGCCAGAGTCAACCACAGGAATCTTTGGTCCACAGGCAAAAGAGTGTATCGATAATCTCGAGATTTTAATTCCACAAAACTAATATCATGACTCCAGAAATTATACAATACTTATCGCTCAGTCTCTCACCAGTGATTGCTATCGGGCTGGGAGTTTTGATTATAAAATTACTACGTAAAAAAAATAACACATGACAAAAGTAAGGCTTGAAGACGCAAGCTGAGAGCAAATTTGGAAATGAGAAATAGATAGTGCAAAGCCACTTCTCACTCAGCTAGAAGCGCAGTGAGTAGAAATACCAAATGCTTGTAGAGCAGGAATGTGCGCCGCATGTATGTGCAGCGTGGTAGAGGGACAAGAACATATCGTGAATAACCTGAGAGGAGAACCATCTTTTCCACTCGGAGAAGATGAAATAATGACCTGTATTGGCTGAGTCAAAGAAACTCAGGATGAAGTAGTTCTCAGAACTATGACTTAATTTTTAAATAAAAACTATGATACTTTTTGCATGAAAATTTTCTCTCGAAGAAAAAACAGATTTTCCAGATATTGATTTTGATATTCTTCAAACAGGAGAAAAATCATACTTTATTATGTGAGCGGATGAGACGATTCAAAGCTCTCAGGATGTAGAAGCATTTCTCACCCAGCATTTCTGAAAGCTCGCAAACCATGATATTTCTATAGAGAGTGAAGATGCACTTGAAATACTTAATAGTGAGTATGAAGAGGGAATATATGAATCTGTGAGTTTTGAGGGACCAAATACAAGTTTTGATGATATTCTCGAGCGATTTGCGGAAAGTGATGAGGTTATTGCCGTACGAGAAGCAGAAACTTCACTCCTCTACGGAAATAAGATTATCAAAGCAGATTTCATATTTTAATAAAAAAAAGAAGCTATTGCTTCTTTTTTTATTCATCATCTCAAAGCTCAACGGCTCCCTCGTCAAATATTAGATTAAAGGGTCTGAGATACTCACTTCCGGTATCAGGGATAACCACATAGGTTTGATCAATGATTTGCTGCTTGTTATTAATAATGGTATCGAGAATTCCACTATTGTAATTATTTAAAAAGCTGTACTGAGCGAGAAATTGATTAATAAAGACAATATCAGTAAATGCTTGTGTGTATTCATCTCGAAGGGTAAAATACGTATCTACATTATTGAGTGTTGCATCAACTTTATTTCCTGAGAAATTATTTTCCATTTGCGCTTTGAGTGTTTCTATTCTTTGAGAAACAGTATCGAGAAATTCAACAAGCTCAGCTTTTTGTATTTCTAGATTTGTGATACTCGTTGAAGCATTGTTATATCTAAATCGCATTTGAGTAATATATCCCTCGAGAGTTGATTTTCTATCATTTGATGTTTGGAGAATATCTACAATATTTGTTTGTGAGAGATTGAGATATTCACGAATATAAATCATATTTTGAGATATGAGATCTTTTCTGATGACTCTTTTTTCTTCTGGAGAAGCACCAATAAATGAGACGTTTTGGTATGCACTATTTCATGTTTTTGAGTCAGAAGATTGAAATGAGATTCAAATTCTGGTGGAGAGTGCCACACCAGTTGTCGCATAATTACCAATATAGGCACTGGTGAAATTTTGAGAGTTTGTATTTGGCAGCTCCGCAACGCGAGATACTTCCTCACTTCAAAAAAAATAGTTATATCCATGTATTCCTGCAAGCAAAAAGCAGGAAAGGATACATACTTGAAGAAAAAAATTGTTTAGATTCTGGTATTTCATTTCGTATTTCAAAACATATACTTAGTCCTATGTTAGCATATATTTGCTCTGAGTGGAAATATTTTGCCCTATTTTTTAAAAAATTACTTTTTTCTTACAGATAAATAGCTATCATAGAGAAATTGTTTTAACGATTTATAAAAAATACTATGGCATCACCACTTTTTCAGCTGAAAAGTAAATATTCTCCAGCTTGAGATCAGTGAGAAGCAATTGCAGCACTCACAAAATATATCTCTGAAGGTCACGATTGGCAAACGCTTTGGTGAGTCACCTGAAGTGGGAAGACCTTTACTATGGCGAATATTATAAAAAATATTTGAAAACCGACACTCATTATCGCGCATAATAAAACCCTCGCTGCGCAGCTGGCACAAGAATTTAAAGAGTTTTTTCCAGATGCTGCTGTGCATTATTTCGTGTCCTATTATGATTATTATCAGCCTGAAGCTTACGTAAAAAAGACTGATACTTATATCGAAAAAGAAGCCACGATTAATGAAGAAATTGACAGGCTGAGACATGCCGCAACGCAGGATTTGCTCAGCAGAAAAGATGTTATCATCGTAGCTTCTGTGAGTTGTATCTACGGTATTGGTGATATTCAGGCATATCAGGATCAAATTTTTTCTGTAGAAATAGGAAAAAACTATGTCCTAGAAGATCTCCTCAAAAAGCTCGTAAATGTCCAGTATACCAGAGCTTGATGAGATTTTAAGCCGTGAAATTTTATTGTTCAGGGCGATATTCTTGAGATTTGGCCATCGAGTAAAGAGTATGTGTATACGCTTGAATTCTGGGGAGATGAGCTCTCACAAATTACTTCCAGACATCCGATATCTGGTGAAGTATATGAAGTGCATCAATATATAGATATATTTCCAGCAAAACATACCGTTACCAGTGAGTGAAGACTCGAACAAGTGCTTCCGCAAATAAAAAAAGATTTAGAGGAACGGCTCAGATATTTTAAAGAAGATCTCTGAGATATGCTCAAGTATGAGAGACTCAAAGCAAAGGTTGAGTATGATATAGAGATGATGCAAGAAGTCGGATATGTAAATGGGATTGAGAACTACTCTCGATATCTCGATGGAAGAAATCCTGGAGAAGCACCTGCAACTCTGATAGATTATTTTTGAGATGACTTCCTGACTTTTATCGATGAATCCCATATGACGATTCCTCAGATTGGAGCGATGTACGGATGAGATAGAAGCAGAAAAACAAATCTCGTAGAAAATGGATTCAGGCTCCCATCAGCGATGGATAACAGGCCACTGAAATTTCCAGAGTTTCAAGCAAAACTTGATCAAGTGGTCGCTGTCTCGGCGACTCCAAGCGAATACGAAATTGCGATGAGCTGTGATGCGGATGTACACTACGATAAAAAAACGTGAGACAATGAAATAGGAGACAGACTAGTAAAAGAGGACCTCAAAGAACTTCCATCTGTAAAAGATTTCTTTGGATTTGATCCCAGCGTAGGAGAAGACTGGAGCGACAGTGAAGAGAAGCGAATTGTTCCGCAAATGATTCGTCCAACTGGGCTTCTCGACCCGGAAATTATCCTCAAACCGATGGATTATATGATAGACGATATCATGAACAATCTCTCTCTCGTCTTGGAGAAAAATGAGCGTATGCTGATTACGACCCTTACAAAACGGTCAAGTGAAGAACTCACGGAGTACCTCATCGATAATGGAATAAAAGTCCAGTATCTTCATAGTGAGGTTGATACCTTAGAGCGTCTGGAAATCCTCAAAGAACTCAGAGAGTGAAAGATTGATGTTATTGTCTGAGTGAATCTTCTCAGGGAATGACTTGACCTCCCAGAAGTCTCAAAAATAGCAATTCTAGATGCAGATAAACAGGGCTTTCTACGTAGTGAGCAAGCACTTATACAGATTATCGGGCGAGCTGCCAGAAACTCGAGTGGGGAAGTGACGATGTATGTCGAGCAAATTAATAGATTTGAAGAGAAAAAAGCAGATTTTAAGAAATATTCTGAAGATATGTATATACTCAATGCTGGAAAATATGTGAATAATGATGGTCTGGTAATTTCGCAAGCGATGAAAAAATCAATTGATTTGACCTATTACAGAAGATGAATTCAAAAGGAGCATAATAAAAAGCATGGACTGACTGCTACGACGGTATTTAGTTCTATAAAAGATATCGGTATCCCAAGTAAAAAGAAAAAACTTGAGCTTTCCGGAGATCCAAAATCACTTGAAAAAGATATTGCTAGACTCGAGCTTGAGATGGATATAGCTGCAGCAAATATGGAATATGAAACAGCCGCAGAAATCAGAGATCAGATTTTAGAGCTCAAAAAATGAAAGAAAGCAAAAAAGAGAAAATAAACCAAAAAAAAAATATATATCAAAAATAGGGTATATATTTTTTTTATCTGCGAAAATATGGTAGGGTAAAGAAAACATTACTTTTATTTTTGATATACAGAGAAAAAATGAGTGAAAAAAAATATATTATTTTTACAGATTTAAAAGATTTTACCTATAAAAATGCGCTTCTCACTGATTCACAAATCAGTGAAATTCTCGGGAGCTTTGAAAAAATTGTCGAAGAAACAGCACAAAGCAGCAATATAAATATCATTAAATCCATTGGAGATGCCTATTTCTCAGTAGGAGAAAATCCGGAAGATGCTTTTTATTTTGCACAAACTATACTGCAAGAATCACAAAAATATGATGCAATGCAAAGAATTGATGTAAAAAAAATATCTCTCCGTGTCACCATTACCTATGGAGATATTTCGCAGCATACAGCTCTGAATCTCGAAGACTATTTTGGTGAAGCCATAAACCTGTGAGCAAGAATTATGGATATTACTCCTTCAGGACAAATATTTTGTACCCACGATGTTCAAAAATCACTTGGTAACAACGTCTCATCACAATATCTCTGAGAGTTTTCATTTCATGGGATACTCACTGATGTCCCACTCTATAGCCTGACCCATATTTCTGACGAGATGCGACTAGGGCTCAAACAAACAGATGATTCTCGTCTCAAAGAATGTGAAGAAATAGTATTCCGCTCATCATGTGTTGCCGCTATTCTTTCTCTTCAACCACTTCCATTTTTAGAAAACTTTAATCTGGTGGCGGTTCATCTCTATATGATTTTGAGAATATCTTCTAAATTTGAGAGAAAACTTTCACTCAAAGATAGTTCCAAGATTTTTGGTGAGCTTATTGCGCCTCTGGGTATTTCCTATGCCGCATTTCAGTGAAGTGCAACGGCTATAAAAATACTTCTTCCAGGAATTTGAGGATATCTTTTCGCTCCAGTAAGCTTTGCTGTCTCATACTCTCTTTGAAAACTCTATATCATGTATTTTTATTATCAGTCTTCTGGAGAACCATTTCCACCTGAGCTTATAAAGGAACTCTTTGCAAAACATAAAAAAGAATGAAAAAAAATAGCAAAAGAGCGAAAAAAAGACATCGTCGCAATAGGAAAAAAATATAGTGAAGAAATACTTCATATTGGAAAACAAAAAGACTTTACCAAAGTACAAAAAGATACGATTGAAATGCTCAAGAAAAAATAGTGAGTGAACTCAATTCCAAATCAAAATGCTAAAAATGCTACAGAAGACATATATATATAAAGCAATGAGCAGTTCTTACTCCAGCACTTACAGAAACTTCACTTGCAAAGTAGAAATAATAAATGCTTTACATTTCTACAAGAGCCATAAAATAAGAGCATGAATTCTGTAGTGCATAAATATCAAAAAATGAAAAAAGAAATAGCTCTGTGTCTTGGTTGAGGTGGTGCTCGATGACTGATTCATATGTGAGTGTATCAGTATCTCGAAAAAAATAATTATACAATCTCGGAAGTATCAGGAACTTCTATGGGAGCGATAGTTGCAGCTGGAATCGCAACAGGAAAAAGCTTCGCAGAACTGGATAATATTATTGCAAAAGAGCTATGATTTTCCAAGTTTTTAGAGATCTGATTCTGAACTGGACTGATTCCGTGAAATAAAATTTTTAAATGCTTTGAAAAAATATTTTGAGATATGAGAGTCTGTGACACGCAAATTCCTCTCAAAATTGTTGCCAGCAGACTTGAGGATAACAAAAAAGTGGTATTTACAGATACTCGTATTTGTGACGCTTTGAGAGCGAGCATGAGTATTCCATGAATCTTCGAGCCACATGAAATTGATGGAATGCACTATGTCGATGGGATGATGTTTGAAAACCTCCCAATAACAGAGTGTAGCGGAGAGAATATCATTGCAGTTTCAACACTCTTTACAGAAAATTATGATTTTTCCTCTACCAGAAAACTCATGAAAAAAGTAGCCAATATTGCCCTCACGCAAAATGAGCAAATATCTCTGCAGGCAAGTGAAAATAAAAATATCACTCTCATACGACCAGAATTTGATGAAATAGATTTTCATGATTTTCATAAATATAAATCCTGCAGGGAAATTGGATATGTTGCGACGAAAGAAATACTGTGATAAATACTTGTATTTTTTGTAAAATTCTTATAATTTTTAGGCTTATTTGGGGCTATTTATGGTTTCTACTGGGAGAATTTAGCCCACTTCGTATGCTATCCGGGGGATGTGTGTGACCTCCGTAATCAACACACTCGCATATAAATGCAAAAACTAGAACAGGAGGACTTACTGCTTTCGCTAACAAAGCTAAAGCTGCATTTTCTCCAAGCGTAGCATTTGCTGCGTAATTAGACTTCACAAACCGGAGCTCTAATGGGCCTCCTCACCGAGGATGAGTGCGATTGCCTGCCCACCATCATAGAAGACTTTTGTCTGAGAGATACTTCTATGATTATTCTAATTCAGACCATGATTTCAGTATTTTATAGAGATTTTAGCTGATTTCTGGAAACTTAAAAACTTTCTCTACGCGGTGTTTGATATTTTTCTTGTTCGTGTAGAAGTACTTCAAAAATATCTATGATAGTAGATGTGCGAGGTGGGCCTCTCAGCACACGAGTTCGAATCTCGTTAGCTCCACCATAATATGGACACAGATGCAAATAGTATCTATTTGTATATAATAATAAGAAAGAAGAATTAAAACTCTTCTTTTTTTATAACTAAAAATTTAATATGAGACATAAACAATATGGTATTTCTGAATAGTTCACTAGCTTCACGAAGTTCACTTTTTAACAAAAGAAAACGGTTGCCCCAAAAGAGGGACAACCGAAGTTTATAGAGGAACGTAGCGATATGCGTCAGTTTGGACGCATACGCGGTCCCTTCTTCTGATGGTAGAATCCGTCCAGAATCATCCAGACCACGAACGCTGCGAAGAGCGCGGACAGAGCACCAAGTTCAGGAGTGCGAGCGATATGAACGCCCACCAGTGGGCTCAGCATCCATGGAAGTGCCATGATGACGAGCGTAACGATGCCAGCGAAAATCTGAGCTTTTGCGACACCGAATTTCTCCTTGAGATGGTCGTAGATCCTGTCCCAGAGAAAGACCAGAACAGCGACCAAGAGGAGACCGAAAATAATATACATAAGTTTAACCTCCGTTGTTTTCGGTTTCTTAAAAATATTCATTTATTTTAAAATGTCAATAGTTCACTGCCTTCACGAAGTTCACTTTGGGGATTGAAAGGGGATTAAAAGGAAACGAGAGGAAAGCAAGAGTCCTTGGACTTGCGTTCTCGTTCCTTAATCCCCTTTCTCCAAAGAGTGAATGAAGTGTACAATGTGAATGTTATAGAATAGTTTTTAACTATCTTTCCACATAAAAAATATAAATGTCTGTATATATCTCATATTCAGATTAATATGTAATTATATAACCTAATGAGTACAAAATGAAAAGAGTTGCTATATATGTAAGAGTATCAACAGAAGAGCAAGTGGTACACTGAAATGGTATTCAAATCCAAAAAGATGCACTTTTGAATTATGTGAAACTTCAAGGTTTTCATTTAGAGGATAAACATATCTTTATAGATGAATGACGCTCATGAGCTGAAAAAATTAATAAAAATTTAATTAGCATAAACATATTGGCAGCAATTGTCTGTATGTTTTTTTATGTTCTAGCCATAAAATAAATATATTGAAAGAAATATAAACTAAAAAAATCTATGAATGCCACTAAGAAAAATAATTCAAATATTAAAGAGAAAAAAACAAAAAAGAAAAAGAGTATGATAAGAAGAATATTGCTGACTTCTATAATAACAGTTGCAGTTGTCTGTATTTGTATCATATCAATTATAGTATTTTTTGTAGTAGATAATTATTATTTTTCTGAAAATGAAAACAATGATGTATATAATTTCAATCAGCATGAAGAATATGAATTTTATCAGAGTGATGAGTATATAATTCCAGTACATGAGGGATTTACAGTAAGTAAACCTAATATTTATCTCTATCCAGAAGAAGAAACAGAAGTATTGGTAGAGCTTGATTTTAAGTGAGAGATTTTTGCAGATTACCCAAAATATGATGAGAATATTGGTGGATGGGAAGTACTCGCTTCTCCAGATGGGAAGATAATAAACAAAGCTGATAATAAAGAGTATAGCTATCTCTTCTGGGAGTGAAATATTGATGATATAGACTGGGATGTAGAAACATGATTTGTAGTTGCCTGAAGTGAAACACGAGAGTTTCTCCAAGAAATACTCCCTAGCATGTGACTTACACCTGTGGAGTACAATGAATTTATAGTATATTGGTATCCACTCTTACAAGAGAATCCATACAACCTTATCCACTTTGCTGATACGCAGTATACAGATCTTGCTCCGCTTTCTACTTCACCAAGATATGATTCACTGCTCAGAGTATTTATGCTTGCAAAACCACTCCAGCAAGCAATCGAAATTGAGCCACAAGTATTTCCAGAATTTCAAAGAAATGGATTTACCGTCGTAGAGTGGGGAGGAAGTATTATACAGTAAAGCACATAAAAAGCTCAAGATTATATTCTTGAGCTTTTTATTCGTAAACTCTTTTTCATTATTTTATCTTTTTTTATAAAATAGAGGCAGTATTTATAAATAACCAATTCATGAACACCGATATACAAGCACTGTATGACGCATTTACTCAGCAGCTGAAACCATTTGCATACCACAATGAAAAACTGATCAAAATATTATTCCTGAGTATTTTGATGAGAGGTTCTATTCTTATCGAAGACTTACCTGGAACAGGAAAAACAACCCTCTCAAAAGCTCTCTCGAGGCTTATTTGATATGATTTTCAAAGAATACAATGAACTTCTGATCTCACTCCTCAAGATATCCTCTGAGGAGAATTTTATGATTTTGAAAAGAAGCAAATCATGATTCGTAAAGGAGCAATTTTTACGCAACTTCTCCTTATAGATGAGATTAATAGAATGAATCCAAAAACGCAGAGTGCCTTTCTCCAAGCAATGGAAGAAAAAAAAGTATCAATCATGTGAGTAGAGTACAGGCTAGATCCATGATTTTTTGTCATTGCAACGCAAAATCCTATTGAGCATACTGGGACATTTCCCCTTCCAGAAGCACAAAAAGATAGATTTACAGCAAAGGTAAGTATCGGTATGCCAGATGAAGCCCACCAGATTGCAATTATTACTCAAAATCTCTATGCTCATCTTGAAAAAGACATAGAAGCACTGAGCCCTCTGATGACTCAGTCAGATATACTCTATCATGAAGAAAAGATTTCAGAGATTTTGATAAATGAGACTCTAGCAAAGAAATTTATAAAATTTTTTCATCTCATACAGCAGTCAGATGAGATACTCTATCCTCTTTCACAAAGAGCGATAGCGACTTTCACGCAGTGATGCAGAGCTCATGCATACCTTCAGGGGAGAGACTATGTTACGGCCCAAGATGGAGAGATTTTACTTGAGAGTTTTCTCTTACACAGGCTCGATATAGCAAGCTCTTGAGCTTCAATCCTGGCAGACTTATATAAAAAATCATTTAGAAAAATATAGTGAAACTCTTCCGCTCTCTATCCTCTGTTTCCTATACTGGTCGTATTTCACGTCTGGGATTTTTGCTCATCGCGATTGCATTTTTTTTGACGATTATTTCATTTGTAAAAGGGATTCAAATCCTGATATTTATTCCAGCATTTGTCCTTGCCGTTTTTGTATATTCGCTCTATGAACTCATTAGAATTCGTAGGAATATGAACATAGAGCTGAGAAGTGATGCACAGTGAAACTATCTCAGAGTGTTCATAAAAAAATGATATAAATATAATTTTATTCTCGCAAATAAAAACGAATCTTGAAAGCTTGTATTTCTTGAGCCAGATTTACATGGGAAATATTATTTTACCAAAGAGACACCTTATAATCTATTTCTCTATATTTTTTGAAGTTTTGATATATTTAGACTGACAAAAAGTGTTGGAAATATTTTTTTTAGTGACCAGAGAGACGAAAATGATGATTTTCTCCAGTCTGAAAAATATGAATCAGGAAAACAAATTATAAAAATCGATACGTTGCGCAGTTCTCTGAGTGATGTTCCATATATAAAACAATCCTATAGTGTCAGCGGAAAACAGTATGAGCAGTCAGATTTTTTTTTGCAGAGTAATGATCCTCTCAGCATTGTTTCTGGAGAAAAATTGGGTAAATTTCATATCTTTATGATTCTCATTGGAATGTGCGCTGTTGCTATAGAGTGGCTTTCTCCAATGCTGGATAGTGTAATGGTCATCACGGCACTTATCATTTTTTTACTTAGAAACAAGAGAGGAAAACTTCCTGAGAAGCTAAAGAATATGCTCCTTCTGAGTTCATTTTTTCTCATGCTCATTCTTACAAGAGTTCTCTGAGATATGAGCTGAGCAGGGAGTGTATTTTTACTGCAGATACTCATGATTATTTATCTCTTTCCGAGAGATTTTAAAAATTCATTTCTCTATATATTTCTCCTTTTGTTTGTATTTGTTGCAGTTTCTCTCTTTTCTAATCAGATATGGTTTATCGTCTTGTTTATACTCTACTTGTGTATATCTATTTATCTTTTGTTTTATATTTCTGGGACAGAATCATTTGAGTCAGCACAATATAAACTGGGAAATAAAATTTCAAAGAAAAATTTTTTCTCGGCCTACATCAGTGTTGTTTCTCTTATGATAGTATTTTTTATTCTCCTTCCACACGGAACAGCCTCTGAGAGCCGTACAAATATTGGAAATAGAGATAATGAATGAAATATCTCATGATTCAATGAAGAAATTTCACTCGAAAATATCCAAAATATCAAAGAAGACAGACGAAAAGTAATTGTTGTAGAGGATTTGCAGCTGGATGACGTAGAGCGACTATGACTGGATTATTTTAGAGGAAGAAGGTATCATTATTTTGATGGGAAAAGATGGTGAGGAGCATTTTCTTGAGAAAACTATGTCCTAGAAAATGATCTCAAAAATACAGATATCACGCTCTCGATGAAGTACTATCTCAATGGAAGTCGATATATTTATATGCCAGCTTCTCCGAGCTTTATTACGTGAACAAATATTAGGTTTTGAAATACTTCCAGTGACGCAACTATTCTGAGAAGTTATTTATGAATCAATGAGCCACTGAGCTTGCAAGTATGATTCAAAACCACGCAAGAGGGGAGAATACGTGATGCACAAAATGCTGAGATTACTGTTCCGTCCTACATAGAAAATAATGTAGCTGATATTTTTGCGCAGTATATTTCTCAAATTCCTGAAGAAATTACGGACTCCCCAGCAGCGCTGAGTGAGTATGTACAAAATGAGTCTGGATTTGAATATGATACCTTTGATGTTGCTGAAAATATTTCAGATTTTCTCTACGGAAAAAAAGTCTGACACTGTGAATATTATGCAACGGTTCTCACTATTGTGCTGCAGCACTTTTGATTTAAGCCAACATTTGTAAGTGGGTTTTGATATGGAGAATATAATTCTCTCGCTGATAGCTATATCGTGCGAGCCAGCAGTGCACATACATGGGTTGAGCTCTATGATGAAGAAACAAAATCTTGGACCATATATGACCCAACTCCATGAGCCAGTCTCTCTGCGAGACAACTCATTGATTCGAGTCTCGAGCAACTGATAGAAATATATGATTTTATAGATATTAAGTGGTATACCTATATTGTAAATTATACCAGAGAAGAGCAGCAAAAAGTATATGTGTATCTCCTAGGAAAAATCTGATATATCGCTATTTTGATTTTCATGCTTTTCTGCATTGCGTTTTTCTATCGAAAACTTGTTCTCATGGTAAGCTTTGTACTGCTCTCAAAACAAGAAAAAATATTGTTTCTTCTTATGCAGAAATACGATTCTCCAGAAATAGCTTTTATTCAGATGGCGAAACATGATGTTCTGCTAGCAAAAAAAATAGAAAAATATATCTATGCTGATAGTGGGGAAGTGAGTTATAGTGAAATATTTAAAATTGTACTGAAGTAATTATTTTGCCTCATAATTGTTTTTCAATTTTCTTACGTGATAGCTATAGCATATATATATTATTTTTTAATCTGATATATATGAAAAATTTGCAGAAAGGAGATTATGTAACATGGATGCGACATGATAATAATCAAATGAAAGGAAGAATTGTAGATAAGTTTATTCAGGAGTTTACACGCACTATAGAGTGAAAAGAGTTTCATAGAACTCCAAGCATTGATGAACCTGCATATCTTATTGAACAAAGTGATGGGAGTGAATTTATACTTTCTTACAATGAGCTTCAAAAATCCGAGCATCCAGATGCTCATGAAAGTGACAACGCACATGTACGAATGAAAGACAAAAAACATACTTATTAAATTTGAAGCAATGAGCAAAGCATACGGTATATGAGATAGAGTTGAATGGAACTGGTGAGATTCTACGACAAGTGGGAAAATAACAAAAATATACAAAGGAGATATAGAAAAAACAATTGAAGGAACACAGGTAAAAAGAGAAGCTTCTGATGTGTGTCCTGCATATCTGATAGAGCAATGAGATGGGAGTGAAGTACTCAAGTCTCACAGTGAAATAAAAAGACAATAAAAAAAGAGCAAATAGCTCTTTTTTTATTATCTATAGTATATCGGTCATTTTTCCGCTATGATCAGAGTTTGTATCGAGGTGAAATGATCTGATTTTATCTTCATTGACTGCGTTTTCATCATAATCTACTTCCTCTGCGATTTCTTTTGTTTTTTCCATAGCTTCATCATAGGTTATTCCATATTTTTCTTGGAGTAAGAGAGCCATTTTTTCAAACCAACCTTCTGTTCCATGAAGCTCTTCTTCACTCAAGTCTGGATAATCTTGAGATAAACGAGTTTTATAGTCATTCCATTTTCTTAGTATAGTATCTTGTTGCATAATTCTGTAATTATTAAATTAAAGTATTAATATTATAGAATACTATTGTATGTAAGTAGCAATCTATTTTCGTTTTATTTGAAGTATGATATCATCTCCAGCGTTACTTCATCCTCTCCCATCATCATTTGTGGTCATAAGATAGAGATTTCCATCTGGTCACTCAACAATATTTCTGAGTCTTCCATATTCTCATTCAAACCATCTCTCTTCGCTGCCTAGCTGATAGGAATCCTCATTTTTTTCAAGATTCAGTTTTATGAGTACCTCTGACTTCATCGTTGGAACAAAGAGGCTTCCATTCCAAAATACTATTCATCCAGGAGGCGTTGGAGTATCTGGCCAATATGCGATAGGATTTGGGTATCACTCTTCATTAGGTCCATAAACCTCTGGCCAACCATAGTTTGTTCCAGGAATGATATAATCGACTCTATCTTTTGCTGTAAGACCAAACTCTCAGCTTGGACCATGAGTCGACATAAATAAATCTCCAGCTTGATTCCACGCAATTCACTGAGGATTTCTATGTCCGTAGGAATAGATGAGAGAACCTTCTATAGGATTATCAAGCGGAGTAGTACCATCGGAATTTATTCGAAGTATTTTTCCAGCGAGTGAATCAAGACTCTGAGCCAGATTTGGATCAGTTGCATCACCAGTCGTGATATAGAGTTTTCCATCTGGTCAAAATTTGATTCTTCCTCCATCATGATATTTTGCAGCCGGGATATTATTTATTAATACTCTGTTAATTCATACAACACCATCTTCATTGGTACTGAGTCGCACGACCTTTGTGATATATCATTCTTCTCTATTTGTATCATCTGTTCCATACATCGCATAGAGGTATCAATTTTCAGTAAAATTTGGATCTTTTTCAAGTCCCATAAGTCCTTCTTCTCCAAACTCAGTACTTGGAGCTTCCCAATATGGTTCTTCTCTCACAATCCCGTTTTCTATGAGTGAAATAATTCAAGGTCTTTGCGTCACAAGAGCTCTATTTTCATCTAAAAAAACGAGTTCCCACGGAGTATCAAGTCACTCTACCCAAGTGCTTACTTCGATATCTTCTCTCGATATTTCTGTATCTTCAACAGTATTCTCTTGAGTGTTATCAGGAGTTTCTTCTTCTACTGTATTATTTTCAGGAATTTCTTCTTGAGCTGTATTATTAGGAGTTTCTCCAAAATCTTGCGATTCACAAGACCCTAGGAGCAATAGTACGAGTAAAAGTCATAGTAAATATTGAAATTTTTTCATGTAATTAAGTATGTAAAGAAGTAATATATGTGTTTTTATTTTCGTAATTATATATATAAGCTGTAAATTTGATGTAAGATATATGAATTTTTAAGATATCATTTGCTATTTAATAGAAAACCTTACAATTTTCTGCGTATTTTTAAATATCGCTATGAAAAAAATAAAAACACTTCTCCTGGCTCAAGTCTGAAATATCTCAAAAGATACCATACTGCAGTATACAACTCTTCCATATACAAAAATATGTCTTCTGTATACGGGACATAGAGATACAGAAAAAGTAAAACTTCCATCAAATATTGAAATAATAAGCTATACAAATCTCAATACTCTTTCAAGAGCCATTAACAGTATTTTTGAAAGCTATAAGTGATACAAGATATTGCCGTATTTTTCTGGTGATGAAAACTCTCGTCATGCTATAAAGGTCTATAATAAAACATTTGGAAGTAAAATTAATCCAAAGATATTTAAGGAAAAAGATGTGATGCAGAAGTTTCTCTGAGAACTCTGAGAAAAAAGACTTATCAGAAAAACATATAGAGAAGCAGCTCATATGGAATATCAGGAAATTCTCGATAGTGTCGGAGAGACAAGTATCATCAAGCCAACGAATGCTAGCTCTTCAAGAGGGACATTTAAAATCACCTCAAAAGAAGATTTTGAAAATATTCAGGAAAATAAACTTTCTCGAAATTTTGAATACCTTATAGAAGAATATATAGGCTGAGAACTCTATTCCGTCGATGTATTTTTTGCTGAAGGAAAAATGTTTCTTCTCACCTACGCTCGTGAAATTGCGATGATAGAACTTGCTGATAAAAAGAAGTTTTCTGCTCCATTTCTTGCAAAATACGGTGAAGAAATATCGAAACATTTTAATTTTATTCTTCCTATTGCCTATCACATAGATTTTTCTCAGATTTCAAAAATTGAGATGTGACTCTTAGAAAAACTCAGAGCAAAGCTCGAATCAATTGACTATACTGGGGCAATTCATCTCGAATATAAATACGATAAAGCTCAGAAAAAGATATGATTTCTCGAGTGGGGAGCGAGATATGGTGGATATAGAAAAAACTTTATAAAGGAAATATATCATACAGATGTACGGCGTATTCCATACTACCTACTAGTTGAAAAGGATTTTTCTCGATTTAAAACACTCAAATGAAATATTTTATGCTTTAAAGAACAAGAGCATAATCTCAATATTGTCCGAGTAAAAACGAGTTTTGTAGATACGACAAACTATATTGATGTCCTAAAAAAAACATGAAATATTTTTGAAACTTCATTTTCAGTGTTTTTAAAAGATTTTCTCTTACGTGAATTTTGAATTAAAATACTGAAAATTGAGTTTTATGTAAAATACTCAAAATGATATAATTTCTTCCCATTTTATAGAGAACAAAGCACGAAACTTGATTATATATTGGAAATGGATGATGAGAATTTTGAGCTCTACAAAAAGAAAAAATTTAAAATTATTGAAAAAACATTTTTTCACGACTACAAATAAGAAATATTTATTTGAGAAATAAAAAAAAATCTTTACTCTAGTGACACTTAAAAACTTATATAATTCATATGGCAAAAACATATATTGATGGAACAAGCGCAAAAGCAATCAACGGACAATTTGGAGAATTTTTTAATATGAGTTTCAACCTCGAAAAACTCCAACAATATGCAAACGAAAAAGGATATGTAAATATGACAATGAGTAAGAGAAAAGAGCCAGGACAATATGGAGATACTCACTATTTTGTGCTCAATGAATGGAAACCAGAAGGGAATAATAACTCTGATCAGAATAATAGCTCAAATAATTCTTCAGGTGGTGGAGATGATATATCTATTGAAGACCTTCCATTCTAAACGAATTACAATAAAAAAAACCGAACTATATTCGGTTTTTTTTATTTTCTAATAATGATACTTCTGTAATCCATAGCTTCCCATTTCCTCATCCATTCATTGGTAGCATATTCGTGATATCAGGTATTGGTATCCCAAACTCTAATATGAGTTGGTCTATCTATGTCTCATTTCCATCCCAGCAAAATAAATGCGTGTTGTCCATCTAGTCACTCATGGTCTACCATATTTCAATTATTATCTTTGTATTGCCAATAGAGGGTTCTATCTTGCAGTACATTATAGCATTCGTTTCGAGCACTAATGCTTCCATCTTTAGCTTTTTCAGTGGTGATGTTGAGATTTGAAATATCACCATCATCATACTTCCAAACCGTACACCAATCACCCCAAAGCTGTACCATATCTCCTGATGAAAGTGCTCATAGAATTTTTCTTAAATGCTGTTTTGCTGTAAAATCAGAATTATGTGTATTGAGATTTATAATTTCAGTTTCATATCAATATTGATTGTACACTTCAGCAATAGGCTCTTCATATACTCAATATCATGTCATCAGATTTTGCTTTGCTATAACTCAATTTTTTGAATTAATATATCCTACAAATCATTTATGAGGATCTCACCAAACTTTTCCATTTTCATTATTTCAAGGAAGTATGTTATAGTAATTTGATTTTGGCAGATAGTATAAAATATCATTTTCTGTAATATTTCTTCATTCTAAATATGAGAGTATATCTGATGTAGCCGATGATTCACATGAGAGTGATCTCTCCTGTAGTCTATGATATGGCATATCAGAGAAGATATTATAATCTACAGTATGTATTTCATCTGGCACATCAATTATAATAGAAATATCTCTTGTAATGTTTTTATATGCAACGTGAATAATTCCTGTTCAGCTTTGTGCTCATGTTGTTTGGAATTGTAGTTTATTTCAGTTTTTGACGAGCTTTGTATTTGTACTTGTTTCAAGTTCAATCTTTAAGAATCACTGAGTATATAAATTATGTACTGAAATAAAGTTTGTAAAATCTATAAAAGTTTTTTCTGAATCATGTAGTTCAAAAACTCAGCTCATATTCTTCGCACTTGCGCTTCAATACATGCAAAATAAGCTGCAAAAAATAATGAGTATACATATGGTAAACTTGTGCATTGTAAACAAAAAATGAATATAAATAATATATAATTAATATATCCTAAATTTAAAAATAAAGAAATGATAAAAAAAACTATCTGAGAATTTCATACATTTTTGATACAAAAAAAGAAGCTAAAAGCTTCTTTTTTTGTATCTTGATTCCAATTATTGCACTGAAAATTCATCAGGAAATTGAGAAGTTATTCATTTTGTGAGTAAATCTGCAAGTCCTTGAATCTGTGCATCTGCCTGAGTTTGAAGTTCATATGCTTCATCATAATCTTCATCAATAAATGCAAGCATAGAGTCTGTTAATAGTTTTCCATGTACTTTTGCTCCTTCAAATACTTGGTCATATTTTACAGATGGGATAGCTCCAGAAAAGAAGTTAGCTGCATCAATTTTGTACTCATCTAGATTATCCATAGCTTCTTGAACCATATCATCATCTCATGTTTTAGCTCCTATCGTAAGATTGGCAAAGAAGTTAATATGGTCTCTCCATAGTTTAAGAAATGTTTCTTCTGCTTCATCTCCATATACAGAACCAATTAAATTCGCAAGATCTACACTATTATCATCAAGGAGTTCAAAAGATGCGTCAAAATCTTCTTTCCCATCATAGGCATTTCTGAGTGTATTAAGTGCAATATTTACATGTTCACGAAGTATATCATTAAGTTCTAATCTCAAGCTTGAAGCAGGACTCATTCTTGCTTCATTTTGATCATCTATATTACTATTGCTAAAGAGATTTGGAAATTGTTCTACAATTCATCCAGATAGAAGATTTGCAAGTCATTCAATTTGAGTGTCTGCTTGTTCTTGTAGACTATAAGCCTCTTCATAATCTCAGTCTATATAAGCAAGCATAGAATCCGTTAATAATTTTCCATGTTCTTTTGCACCGGCAAATACTTGATCATATTTTACAGATGGGATAGCTCCAGAAAAGAAATTTGCTGCATCTATTTTGTAGTCATCAAGATTATCCATAGCTTCTTGAACCATATCATCATCTCATGTTTTCGCTCCTATAGTAAGGTCAGCAAAGAATCCTATATGTGCTCTCCAAAGCTCTAAGAATTCTTCTTGCGCATCTTCACCATAAACTGAACCAATAGTTTCAGCTAATGCAACACTATTTTTGTCTAATTCATCAAAAGATGCATCAAATCCAGCATCCCCATCATATGCGAGTCTGAGTGTATCAAGCGCTACATTTACATGCTGTTTGAGTAAACTTTGAAGTGTGAGATTTAAATCTGTTGCATCTGAAAATGCTACATTTACTTTTCAGTCAAATTCATTAATTTCAATATTTATATAGTTCAGTATGTCATAGAGTTTATTTCTTTGACTCTTTGTCGCTGAAACTTCTCTTCATTGTCCATTTGAATTTTTAAACTTAATAGCTTTTTTCCCATTAGTGGTTCTATCTATATTATTTAAAATCATGGAAATTCTCTCACTCATCATTTCTCTTTTTTCAGTATCCATCATTTCATATTTCGTAATGAATGTATCTGCGATAGATATATATTGTGAACTTAGTCCGGCATCACGGTCCGCAAAACTTATATTTGGAGTCATTGAGAGCATAAATGCTGCGGCAAGGATTCCTGAGGTAATTTTCTTTCTTGTATTCATAATTTTATATATTTAGAAAAAATAAAATACAAGTGCAAGTATAATAGTTAGGTGTAAGTAGTTTGTATACAGTCTCTATTTTTTTATATAAAGTTTTTAGTACAATAAAAAAAACACAGGAACATCCTGTGTTTTTTTATTTCTAGAAATTAGTCTCTAGGTTTTTCTTCAGCGAAATCAACTTTAATAGCTCTTCCGTCAAGTTCTTTTCCGTCCATAGCTTCTTTTGCAGCAGTAGCATCTTCTACTGTAGCGAATTCTACGAATCCAAAACCTTTTGATCTTCCTGTTTCTCTGTCAGTAATAATTTTAGCATAAACTACTTCAGCATGTTCGTTAAATGCTTCTTTAAGATCTTGCCAAGAGAGTCCCCATGAGAGGCTTCCAACAAACAATTTTTTTGTTGCTTCCATATTTTTGTATGGTAAAAATGTAAAAAAGAGAAATCTCCTAACTTCACATTCCACACTTGTACCATGAGTCATATGAGTAGCACTGAATATCTCTTCTCTGATTATGTGTGATATTGGCGAAAATGCAAAGCTTTTTTTACTTTTTTTTAGCTTTTCTTCATTTTACGAGTTTCTCATATAATTTTTATTTTTTTGATCGTCAATGAGTTTCTTTTGATGGATTATCCCAACAAAACTTCAAGCAGTGTTTTGCAAGAGCTTTTCTTCATTTTCATGAAAATCTTTTTTTTCTTTTCCGATCAAGAGAAAGCCGTAATTCATATCGCCAAGAGAGAGTTTTGTATGCCTTGAAAATTTCGCGACTTCAATTCATTCTTCTTTGAGAATATTCTCATCAAAGGCTTCATTTTTAAATTTGATTATTACATTCTGCAGACTTCTTTCATTTCTAGAGTCATATTTAAGTTTGTAATAATCATCCATAACAATATTTTTTTCAAAATACATGATTTGATCTACTCAGAGAATTCATTCAAATATAAGTAATAGCTTATATATAGATGAAATTGAGAAGTCTTTAATTTTTGAAATTGCTATATTTACTTCATAATTTGCAGTAATTTCTCTATTTGATCGTAGGAGTCTTGAATTCGTAAGATGGATAACAGAAATGAGCACTCCATATCATAGATCTGGGAAATGAGTTACGAATTTTTTAAATTCATTTTTTGCTTCTATTCTCAGAAGAATAGTTTTTCTGTTTGCTTTGATTTGAACTTGTTTAGGTTCATTTTCAGACAAAGAACCTTCTCAAAAAATATTTCAAACTCACAGATGTCCTAATACTTTAAAAGTATTTTGGAGAGTATGAATAGATTTTTCCACAATAAGTTCCCCATCGTATATAATATAGAGATGATTATCTGTTTCTCACTCTTTAAATATTATATCTCATTCATGTACTATAATTTCTTCAAAGTATCCGGACGATTTAATTTTTTCTAATTCTAACATAATTATTGCATTAGAGCTCAAATATTTTCTTTATCCCTGACAAAACTCATCAGTACATCCTCTGTGATAAGTCATTTTTTATAGAGCGCAATGAGGTAGTTATCCATGAGAATCATTCATTGTTTTTGACCCACTTCTATTACAGAGTAGAGCTGATGAGTATTTCATGTTATGATGAGATTTCTGACCGCATCATTATTCAGCAGTACTTCTCGCGCTGCGATTCTCTCATCTACTCATGCTTTTGGCACGAGTCTCTGCGCAATTACTCCTATCAAACTCATCGCTAATTGCATTCTAATTTGTTCTTGTTGACCAGATGGGAAGACGTCTACAATTCTATCAATACTTTGTACCGTATCGTTTGTATGAAGGGTAGAGAATACAAGATGTCATGTTTCAGCTAAGGTAATAGCTGCTTTAATAGTCTCGGGATCTCTCATCTCTCATACCATAATAACATCTGGGTCTTCACGAAGACAGGCCTTCATAGCCGTTGCAAAACTCTTTGTATGTATTCATACTTCTCGCTGATTGATTTGAGATTTTTTATTTTGAAAAACAAATTCAACAGGATCTTCAATAGTAATGATATGTTTTCTAAAATTTGTATTAATATAGTCTATCATACCCGCAAGATTCGTAGATTTTCAAGTTCCTGTAGGACCGGTCATAAGAATCAGTCATTTTGATTTTCTACAGAGTTCTTTAATACTCTCTCATAAACCCAGTGATTCAAGTGTAGGGATATCTTGAGGAATAGTTCTCATAGCAATACAATCTCCTCTGGTATCTTTATAACAGTTAATTCGGTAACGAGTTTCATATTTGTCATAATGGTATGAGCTATCCATTTCATAACTTACGAGGAATTCAGCATGTTTTTCTGGAGTAAGAACCAGTCGACATATTTCTTCGATATCTTTTTTTGTGAGCATTTGTATTTCTATATTTTCTCAATTTTTTTGAATATTTGATACTTCTATAATATCCCCTCCATTATCACGAATAATAGGATAACTTCATGTATTGAGATGAATATCGGAATACTGCTTCTTGTGCGCAATATCAAGAACTATTTCAAAAATTTCAAGTATGCTCATAGAAAAAAATAATTATATATACGAAAATAATATCATATTAATAAGAAAAAATCATTTTTTTTACTGTATTATTTTTAAAATATAGCAATAACTATAAAAATCTTTCAAAAAATAAAAAAAACTGTACATTATGAGCAATAATTATTAGTTTCAGCCCTTTTGAAAAAAGTTCGAGATATAAGTGTATGAGATCTTGATATGAATGTTGAAGTTTTTGGTGATAGGATACGTGAAGTTCTCATAGAGAGTTTAGATTCTGAGAATCTAAATGACTTACATGCGAAAAAAAACAGAGATATAGATATGCACTATATTTCCACTATTCGAGTAGATAAGAATACAACTCGAAATTTTGATGCACTGCAAATAAAAAAGAGAAATATATTTTGAAAACAAAAAAATATTTCTCTTCAAAAAAAGCAAGATTCTACGATGCAACAAGTGGAAGTCTATATTTCAAAAAAAATCAAACGTATTAAAAATATTTGATATATTTCACTGTGAATCTGAATTTTAATTTTTTCAATTGCCTATGGTATTTTTGCAAAAATTATAGTAGAAAATAGAGTGAATTCTGGGTATGAAAAACTCATGCAGGTAAAAGAGGGGAATATAGGCTTTACAGAAATACATGAGAATATTAATAATGCCAGATTTGATTTTATTCTCTCTGACATACTTTTTGCACCGTTTTCCCTTATTCCTTCAGAAAAAATTAACTCAGTAGATTATGCAATTGCTGGATGAAAAAATATTTCTTGATGACTTGACCAAGTATTATCACTCTATGAAAAAATATATGCGTATACCTATCAAAAAGAAATAAGTCAGATTTACTTTACGCAGCTATTTTTAAATATCTATAATGATGTCTATGATGTGAGAAAAAGTTTTTTAAAGGCAGCAGATGAATATAGTAAAATTTCATGGCTTCCAACCCAGTGACTGGAAGAGCAGAGATTACAAGCTCTTGAAGTACTCGAAGTTTGAAATAATTATCTCGATATATTCTTGGATGAATTTCAAAATTTTGTAAATATACTCGGACATGAAGAGAGAAGAAGGTATCTCATAGTATTTCAAAACTCAGATGAAATACGACCAACAGGTGGTTTTATGGGAAGTATGGCTTTAGTAGAAATGTTTAAATGACAAATCAAACTCTTTCAAAAAAAGGATGTCTATGCAATTGAGTGGGATTTAAAAAGTGCAAATTACGAGAGGCTTCCAGCTCCAAAATGACTCTCCGAACTTACAGATACTTTTGGCCTCAGGGACGCAAATTATTTTGTAAATATTGAGGACTCATCGAAAACAATCAAGTTTTTTACTGATAATGCAAATATTGATATAGATGGAGTTATCTATATTAATCAAAATATACTCATTAAGCTTCTTGAGCTTACAGGGCCAATATATTTTGATGATATGAATCAGGAGGTAAACAGTGAGAATTTTTCTTATGTTATGTCTCTCCTGGTTGAATCAAAGATTTCAAAACAATGAACCCTCTGAACTCCGAAACAAGTACTTTTTGATTTTATTGAGCTTTTTACAGCAAAACTCATTGAGGATGGAAAATACTTTGAATATCTTCAAGTACTTATTCATGAAGCGAAAAGTAGAGATATAATGATGTGGAGCTTTTATCCTGAAGAAAATGACTTTTTAACCAAGCTCTGAATAAATGGTGAAATAGATTATAATAAGACTTTAGATTTCATCTATCCAGTGTATACTTCGCTCTCATGAAATAAATCAGATAGATACATTAGCAGAGAATATTCAACAAGCGTTACACAAGACTCAGAAAGTTGTGATTTCTTCGTTACGCAGCAAATTAAGTCATCTCATAACATGGGGACAAATGAAAAACGAACGATTACAGATCTCATTGAAAAATATGATTTAACATGAGATGATCTCCTTCAAATCCAGTGAAATGCAAGAAATAGACAGTATGTGCGTGTTCTACTTCCCGCAGGAGCAGAAATAACACCGAAAGACGCGATGGAGATTGTGGATTATGGAAGTAGGAAATGAATAGAATTTTTTCTCACAACCCCAGTTCAGCAAGCAGAATTCTTTGATTTTTCCTACACTCTCAAGAATCCTGAGTGTAAGCAGTACAATACTATGTACTACAAACAACCTGGAATACAATCATATGATGTGAATATAATGATTGAAAATCAAAACTATAACTTTGAAAGAAAACAAGAAGATTTTTATTTTGAAATGAGATAAATATGGAGATACATAAGCAAGGCTTTTGGCAAAAAACAAAGCGTTTTTTAGATCCAATAACTTATAATAAAGCAGATACATGTAGGATAATATCCTATTTTCTCATTGAGTGATTATTTGGTGTTGTTTTTATATTTTTTATTCAAGAAACTACGAGCGTATTTGAAACCCTTAGGCAAGATTTATTTTTTCCTGTCTTAGTAAAATTTGCGCTTATTTTCTGATTTCTCTTTTTTCTCCTCTTCTGGGTTTATACGTGGTGGACCATGACCTACAATAGATATCGAAAATCAATTGAAAATAAGTATCTCACGCAGTATGTGACTTTTGATATGAATATGCAGGAGAAAATTGGTACTTGAAAATCAGTAGCAATTATTTCAAAGTGAATAAAAATGTGGGCATGACTCATAGATAGACTACTTATGGAATGAGTAAATGTATTTCTCTCACTTTTTATTACAATTTATCTCTTATTTCAAGTACATTCATTTTTAGTATGAGCTTTGGTGATACTATTAATTATTACTATTTTTCTCGGATTATTTTTGAACTGATTTGTAGTTGAACTCAGAAGAAACCGTATAGAGCTCGATAATATTTGGTCGAAGAACATGGTGAAAATTATTATGGCAAAAAATGAGATTCTTCAAAGTAAAAAAATATCTACTGAAATAGGAAAACTTGCAGAGCTCCATGAAGGGCAAATATATTACAATCAAAAAATGTCGGTGTATATGGTTCCATTTTTTGCTCTTGGTCCAATTATCGTTATCGTGTTACTCTATATAATTTTCATATATTTTTGACAGCTGTATTTCGCATGAGATATTTCTATCTCAGTAATTGTTTGACTCTCTTGAGCAATTATCATGATGCAAAATGTATTTATGAATACTCTTGATTTTTTGAAAAATTTCACAAAAGAGTTTGCAGAAGTACAAAATCTTTGGGACTTTTTCGATTCAACCCCACAAATAGTTGGCTATGAAGAAGGAAATACTTTTGAGCATAAAAAATGAAAGATACAGATTAAAAACTTGAGTTTTGGCTATGATGATGAGAACCTTGTTTTCAAAGACTTCTCTCTAAAAATACTCTGAGAAAAAGTAACAGCTTTTGTAGGACCAAGCTGATGAGGGAAATCTACTCTCGTGAAACTTATTGCAGGATATATCAGAGCGAGCTCTTGAGAGATTATGGTGGACGGTCAAAAACTCTCAGAGACTTCGCTTAAAAGTTACTATAAAGATATATGATATCTTACTCAGGAACCAAGCGTCTTTGATGGAAGTGTGAGAGAGAATCTCCTCTATGCAGTCAAGGAGAATGTCGATGAATCAAAACTCAGAGAGATTATTACGCAGGCTCATGCAGATTTTATCTATGAACTCCCAGAAGGACTGGATACCCAGATAGGAGAACGCTGAGTCAAACTCTCAGGAGGACAAAAACAGAGGTTAGCTATTGCAAAAATATTTCTCAAGAATCCTAAAATTATCATTCTCGATGAACCAACCAGTGCGCTTGATAGTATTTCAGAAAAAAAGATAACACAAGCGATGCATAACTTATTTCAAGAGAGAACGGTTCTCGTGATAGCTCACAGACTGCAAACGGTAAAACATGCGGATGATATCGTCGTGATACAAAATTGAGAGCTTCTCGAGCGATGAACACATAAGGAGCTTGTAAAACAAAAATGATTCTATAAAGAAATGCTGGATTTACAGAGCTGATTTTAGCAAGAATAAGATTTGAGTAAATCAGTATTTATTCTATAATTGTCAGAGATTTTACTCATTATTGCAAAGATATGCTTGATAAAATAAAACATCTTGTAGCGCTAGATAATCCATTTCGTTTATTTTATCATCTAGTGCGCGCTATAATCGCAAATATCGTATATGGTTTTCCAAGTAGGGGAATGATCATAATTGGAGTAACGTGAACGAATGGAAAAACAACTACTTCTAATATTATTGCTCAAGGACTCAGGGCGAGTGGAAAGAAAGTATTTATGTTTACAACGGTGAATATCATGATAAATGATGAGATGTTTACCAACCATACAAAAATGACTTCTCCAGATGCTTTTGAACTCCAAAAATGGTTTGCACAGGCAAAAAAACAAGGCTGCGAGATTGCAGTCGTTGAAACTGCAAGTCATGGAATAAAAATGCATAGAAACTGGGGGATTGATTATGATATTTCTGTCCTGACAAATATTACCCAAGATCATCTAGATTTACATAGGACGATGGATGATTATGTAAATACCAAGCTAAAACTTTTCTCCAGACTTATGTTTTATAAGAGAAAGCCATGAATCAAAAAAGCATGAGTTATAAATATGCATAGTGACTATAAAGAAAGATTTTTAGATCAGACCTATGACTCACTTTATACCTATGGAACTACTCCAGAAGCAAATGTCAGAGCAAGCAATATAAAGAATCTCAAAAATAAAATGACTTTTACGGTGAGAATGCCAGGAAAAGACATTGATGTTGAGACCAAGCTCAGAGGGAATTTCAATGTATTTAATATTCTTGCTGCTATATCAGTTTTTGCCGCTCTTGGAATTGATAAAAAAGTCATTGAATCTTCTATTACTCAGGTTGAGTGAGTTGCAGGAAGAATGGAGGAAATAGTCTCTCCAGATGGATTCTCTGTTTTCATAGATTACGCACATACTGCTGACGCGCTTGAAAATGTGCTCACTACTCTTCAAGAAATGAAATGAAACGGAAGAATTATCACCGTATTTGGATGTACTGGAGACAGAGACACGAGCAAGAGACCTATTATGTGACAAGTTGTTTCTAAATTATCAGATGTCGTGATTGTGACGCAAGATGATGATTACAGTGAAAACACAGGAAAAATTATTAAGGATATTCTTCCTTGAATTGATAGAAAACAGTGAGAAGATTTTTGGATTATTCCAGATAGGAGAGAGGCAATTAGAACCTCACTCATTACAGCAAAAAAAGATGATTTGATTCTGATTGCATGAAAATGAGATGAACACGCACTTATCACCAATAGATGACCAGTACAGTGGCATGAAAAAACCATTGTAGAATGAATGCTCAAAGAAATAGAAGATAACACCGTAATGAAGTAATCAATAACTATTAATAGAAAATAAAACCCTATGGCACTTTACCTCAAATATAGACCTCAAGATTTTGCATGACTGGTCGGACAAACATTTATAAAAAACACACTTAGCACTGCAGTTGCTCAGGATAAAACAGTTGGAGCCTATATGTTTACAGGACCAAGGGGAACAGGGAAGACCTCTACGGCTCGTATTTTTGCAAAAGCTATAAATTGTCAGAATCCACAGGATGGAAATCCTTGCGGGGAATGTGGTGTTTGTCAGTCTTTTGCGAACAACAATTTGGTTGATATCATAGAAATAGATGCTGCAAGTCATACCTGAGTCGATAATATTAGAGATATCATCGAAAAAGCGCAATTCCAGCCAACCCAGACAAAATATAAAATATATATTATTGATGAAGTACATATGCTCTCAAAAGGAGCATTTAATGCGCTGTTAAAAATACTAGAGGAGCCACCTGCACACGTAAAATTTATACTCGCTACTACAGAAATTCATAAAGTTCCTGATACTATACTTTCAAGATGTCAGCGATACGATTTCCGAAATTTTTCAGATGAAGATATTAGCTCAAGACTAGCGTATATCGCAGAGCAAGAAGGAGTAAAAGTAGATGAGATGAGTTACAGCTACATCGTAAAAAATGCAGAAGGGTGAATGAGAAATGCCGTGAGTCTTTTTGAGCAATTAATTCATAATAACGCTATTGAGTATTCTCATATTGTGGAAACACTCTGAATAGCAAGTGATGATGAAAAACAAAATTTTCTTTTGAAGCTTAAAAATGCTGATACTTCGCTGCTTGATGATTTCAAAGAAATGCTCTCTGAGTGAAAAAATATGAAGAATTTTTGCAAGAGCCTTCTTGATTCACTCAGAGTATCAGCTATTGCTGAGCTATCTGCTGGAAAAGATGCAACTAAAGAAATCATTCTTCTCGATAGATTGCATGATATACTCATGAAAACCAAAAATAGTTTTGATGAAAATCTCACCATAGAGATTGGCTTGCTCAAAATATTGTGAAGGATAGATAATAATTCGATCATAGCGTCAAGTTCTCAAGTTCCAGAGCAGAAATCCAAACCAGCTCAGGTGCAACCACAAGAAGTAAAAAATAATACATCTTCTCAGATTTCGACTCCTACAGAGGTTCATCCAGATATAGTTGAGGATATATTTGCTCTGCATGAACCTGAAATCGCTTCAGGAGACAATAGCTCTCAAAACACTATTGATTCCGATGAGCTTATAAAAACAGTAAAAAAACATGGTTGAAAGGCCGCTTTGACAATGAGTATAAAATGATCAATGATTTCGCTCGAAAATAATATCTTGGTCATACAAACAAAAACAAAAATTTCCGCTGCAACGATTGAAAAAACTGAAAATAGAGATTATATCATGCAGGCGCTCTCAGAGATGTGAATACAGGTATCTGATATCAAAATAGTTTAATGAAGTACTACAGAGTTATTCCTCTCTCTCAGAGCTTTGATATGTATGGATTGAGCTATACATGCTCTGACGAACTTGTTCAGGATTTACGGTGTGGAGATATAGTTGTCATACCTTTTCGTACTTGATTTGATTTATGAGTATTTGCTGGGGAAATTATGGATACGAGGATTCAAGTTCCTTCTGAGCTCAAATCTATTGAAGGAAAAGCAGTAGATTCTATCTCTCTCAGCGCTCAGCAGGTTCAAATGATAGACTTTATATCCACTCATTATATAGTCCCTATACATCATAGTGCCTGCTTATATTTTCCGAAAAATCTCAAAGAAAAAATCTCTAAAAATACTCTGTGAAAGTTAAAAATCAGAGACTATAGCTATAATTCTCCTGAAATCACGCTTTCCTCTGCTCAACAAAAAGTTTTTGATACTATTCTCACAGATACAAATAAGAAATTTCTTTTATATTGAGTGACTGGGAGCTGAAAAACGGAGGTATATATAAAGCTTATCGAAGAAAACTTGAAGCGAGAGAAACAGACCTTGCTTCTTATTCCAGAAATTATTTTAACCAGTCAGATAGCTCAGAGACTTGAAACCGCATTTTGAGACCAAATTATTATTCTCCATTCAGGAATTTCTGCTGCAAAAAAATCGCAGCTTTGGATAGATATTTATAGCTGAAATGCAAAAATTATAGTAGGGACTCGTAGTAGTCTCTTTTATCCCTACAATAATTTATGAAGTATTATTGTAGACGAAGAGCATGATAATAGTTATGTTTCAGACAATGCTCCTCGATATAATGCAGTGCAGTCTGCGGAAAAGATGAGCGAATTATATGATATTCCTTTGCTTTTAGCCTCATGAACTCCTAAAGTGACGAGCATGTATAGGTGACTCAAAGGTGATTTCACCCTTCTTCAGCTCCTTGAAAAATATAATTAAAAAAAACAGCATACTGCTGTTTTTTTAGTTTTTAATAATTTTATCAATCAGACCATATTTGAGGGCATCTTCTGCAGTCATAAAGTTATCACGATCACAATCTTTTTCTATTTGTTCCAGCGTTTGTCCTGTATGTTTTGCGAGAATTTTGTAGAGAATCTTCCCAGTTTTTTCAATATGTCTTGCCGCAAGCATAATATCAGTTGCTTGTCATTCTGCTCCACCAAGTGGTTGATGAATCATTATTTCAGCATGTGGAAGCGCATATCTTTTCCCAGTTTCTCCTCCAGCAAGAATAATAGAACCCATACTTGCGGCAAGTCCCATGGCAACAGTTATGACAGGACATTTAATATATTGCATCGTATCATATATTGCAAGTCCCGCAGTTACGTGTCCTCCTGGTGAATTAACATACATTGTAATTGGAGCTTTTGGATCTTGTTTTTCCAGAAAGAGTAGTTGAGCAATAACGGTATTCGCTACTGCGCTATCAATTCATTCTCCAAGAAAAATCACTCTATCTTCGAGAAGCCGTGAATAGATGTCATAGGCTCTTTCTTGCCCTCATACTTTATCAATAACAGTAGGAATAAGAGTTGAGAGAATATCTTTTTGTTTTAATTCTGATTTTATTTGTTTTGGCATGAGATAAATGTAATTTTTTAAGTATTTCTAGTATATCATAAAAATATAATTCTCAAGAAAGAGTTCATATAAATATGTTTGACAATATTAATATATAATTTTTATATCTAATATGTAACATAAATATGAGTTTTATATTTTTATGAAGTGAGATTTCAGCAAAGATTCTTGCACTTTAGCTGCTTTTTTTTATACTTTAAAATAATTAATACAATATAAAAAAGACAGATGACCATAGTTACGAGATTTGCGCCGAGCCCAACCTGATATTTACATATTTGAAGCCTGAGAACGGTTTTATATAATTATTTGTATACAAAGCAAAATGATGGAAAATTTATGCTGAGAATAGAGGATACAGATAGAACAAGATATGTAGAGGGGAGTATCGAAAACTTGATGCATGTACTTGCTTCGGTAGGTCTTATTGCTGATGAAGGACCAAATAATCCATGAGATAAGTGACCATATCTTCAATCAGAAAGACTTGATATATATCAGAAGTATATAGAAAAACTCATAGATGATAACAAGGCATATCATTGTTTTTGTTCGAGTGACAGGCTCACTGAGCTTCGTGAGGAGCAACAATCCCTCGGTCTTCCTACAAAATACGATAAAAAATGCAGATACCTTACCAAGGAAGAAAGACAAGCAAAACTTGATTCAGGAGAAGCATTTACTATACGATTAGCAGTGCCTGATAATCAGGAAATATCATTTATTGATGGTATAAGGGGAAAGATTACGATTCCAAGTAAAGATGTTGATGATCAGGTTTTGATGAAAACAGATGGTTTTCCGACCTATCACTTTGCCGTGGTGGTTGATGATCACCTGATGGAAATTACAGATATTATTAGAGGGGATGAGTGGATTCCAAGTACTCCAAAGCATGTTTTACTCTATCAGGCATTCGGATGGGAAATGCCAAAGTTTTCACACGTACCTCCACTCTTGTGAGCAGGTTGAAAAAAACTCTCAAAAAGAACATGAGACGTTGCAGTTGAAAAATTTCTTGAAAAAGGTTTTCTCACAGAAGCTATACTCAACTATATTGCGCTTCTCTGATGGAACCCAAAAACCACTGAAGAATATTTTACCCTTTCAGAGCTTATTGATAGATTTAAACTCTCTGATGTACATAGAGCGGGTGCTGTATTTGAGGAAGAAAGAATGGAGTGATTTAATGCACATTACATTAAAAATTATGACACAGAAAAACTCTGGAATAAGTTAGAAACATACTTGAGAAGATATGACAAAGAGTATTTAGATAAAATTTCTACATTTCCGAAAGAATATAATCTAAAAATACTCGCAGAGCTCCAAACAAGACTCAAAAAACTATGAGATTATAAGGACCTCACATCTTTATTTTATCATGATGTAGCAGATTTAGATGCAGAGCTTATTGTAAATACAAAAATGAAAATCGAGTCACTTGAGCAAGTGAAATGTGCTCTAGAATTAGCTCTCGATGTTATTCAAAATATTCCTGAATGAGAAATGAATCCAGAATATATTAAAGAAGCATTCTTGGAATGAATTGCTGAGAAAGATATGAAAAACGGACAAGTCCTTTGGCCAGTTCGAGTTGCTCTCTCAATGCAGCAATTTTCTCCTTGAGCCCTTGAACTTATTTACATATTTGGAAAAGAAATGTCAATAGAAAGAATACAAAAAACATTGAAACAAATATAGTATTATGGTAAAATTTTTACAGAATTCTCACAGATGTCCAGTATAATTGAGATTTGATACTTTTGTAAATAAAGAAATATGAACTTTGGAATGTTAAAAAATATGGTAGAAAATCTCGTAAAGGGGTACAAGTGTCCTTTTTGCGGCAGCACAGATATTGCTGAAAAGAACATTGATATTGTTTGAGCTGCTGGTAATACAGTAAATATTGATATGCATTGTCCAAACTGTAATAAACATTTTATGGCGAAGACAGAAGTAATGCATATGGAACTAGGAAACATGTCTGCTGAAAAACTCGAAAAAATACAAAATTCTCTCATGGCACTAAAAGGGAGATTAGGATGAAATATAGATATTTCTGCTGAGCTATGAAACCTTGAAACTGACTCAGAAGTTCTAGAAGATGTTATTGAAGAGGAAAATATTCTAGAAATTAGAGAAACAATGAAACATCGTGGAGTAAAAGTTGAAGACTTATTTTCTTGAGATAATCTATGAGCTGAATAATAACGAAGATTTTTCTTATATTATTAATCTGAGTATCGTGATATGGTTTAAGCGTATTTGTATTGCCTGAAGTGGCTGCAAGTATTGATTCTCTTATTGGTGTACCATGACTTTCTGATACTATTCGTTGATCAAAGCTGAATTTTGATACAGCTATTACGGATATACCAAACCTGCAACAAATTAGAAGCTGAGCTACTGATATGTGAATAAAAATTTCTGATGGAATAGATACCACAAAAGAAACGATTGATACTATTCGCTCTTGAGCTCAAAAAGCAGGTGATACATATAATAATGCGAAAGATACTATTGATTGAGTAAAAAATACGCTTAGCTGAGCAACACAAACTATAAATGATATTAATGTTATGGTAGAGTCGATAAACAGTATTTCTACTCAAAAATAAAATGAAAAACAGAACAAAAAAAAGTCAATAATCTATGTGAAATATATTGTTGACTTTTTTTTTGTTCTGACTACAACTATGCATCTTAATTATAACAGTATTCTATGGAATGATTAGAAATGAACTTTATTAGTTCTACATTGTCTCTTTTGACGCTCCTTCTTATCTCTATTTTTACATATTTAGTATCTAAAAGAGTAAAATTTCCTTATACGGTACTTCTGGTATTTGTTGGGCTTCTCTTAGTCCCAATTTCACATCTCCCATTTTTTCATTTTATAGATGATTTCAAACTCACGCCAGATATACTTTTTTATATATTCTTGCCTATTCTTCTATTTGAATCTGCATATAATATAAATTATAAACAGCTTCTTGCCAATTGGAGATCTATAGGAAGTCTCGCAGTGATTGGTCTTCTTATCTCTGCTTTTTTAGTTGCTTTTGGATTGTATTTTATATTTCCTCTTCTTGGATTACAGATTCCTTTTCTTGTGTGTCTTTTGTTTGGTGGAGTTATTTCTGCTACTGATCCTGTCGCAGTTCTCTCAATATTTAAGTCAGTTGGTGCGCCTCGTAGACTTGCACTTATCTTTGAGTGAGAAAGTATATTTAATGATGGGACGGCGCTTGCATTTTTCCTTGTTGTCCTTGGAATTATACTGAGCTGAGATCTCACAGGAGCAAGTATAGGATTTGGATTTCTCTCATTTTTATGAATGGTAATCTGAGGACTGATTTTTTGAGTCGTTATGGGGATTCTCTTTTCTAAAATCTTAGAAAAAATTAAAAACGATGAATCAGTAGAAATATGACTTACTATTGTAATGGCACATTTAACATTTTTGCTTTCAGAGCTGATTGGTCATCATCTGTATATTTGAGATTTTAACATCAAAATATCTGGAGTAATTGCTACTGCGATTGCTGGTATTACCATTTGAAACTATGGACGATATAAAATCAGTCCAAAAGTAGAAGAATCAATTGAAAAATTTTGGGTGTTCTTTGCCTTTGTTGCTAACTCACTCGTGTTTATTTTGCTTGGTCTTGTCTTATCTGATATAAATATTAACTTCTCGTTTTTTATTCTTCCAATTTTTGCTTCAATCATCATTGTTATGCTTGCAAGAGCTATCAGTATATATATACCAATTGGGATTATAAACAAATTTAAGATTGAGGAACATATTCCAATGAGTTGGCAGCATTTGCTTTCTTGGTGATCACTCAGATGAGCACTTGCGGTAATGATGGTATATCTTATCCCAGGGCCTGGTCAAAAATGATACGAGCAACTTCTCGCGTATCAAGAAAGTATAGGTTGGCAGTATGATTTTTCTATTAAAGATTTTGTTATCATTATTACCATTTGAAGTATTATGTTTACGCTCTTTATAAAGGCTACAACTATTGGGCTATTTATGAGAAAAATGAAACTTGATAAACTCCATGAAATAGAAGAATTTGAGTATGAAGAGGGAAAAGTACTCATGAACCTTAAAGTCCTTGATAAACTCACACAAATAGAGGAAAAATGATATATAAATAAGGCCGAACATCATGAACTTCGATATAAATATGAGACAATACTTGAAACTTCAATAAAAAATATTCAAAATCTCCAAGCTGGTAATCCTGATAATGCAAAATATATTATTAAAAAAGCGATTACACTCCATGCGCTTTGAATAGAAAAACAATATTTAAAAGACCTCTTTCATTATCATGAAGTTGATGAGTATAATTTCAAAATTATTCTTTGAAAAATTACTCGTCAAATTGAAAGAATCGAAATGTGAAAAAAACAATTACGAGATCATGCTGATATTCAGCACGAATTAAATATTTTTGAGAGAGCCCTTGTACTTATACGATGAAACAAGGATGACTTTACAGATAAATATATGAGAAGTCGTACAAGAGTTATTATAACTCGAAAAGTGGTAAAAGAGCTCAAAAATTTAAAAAATATACAATTTTGATTTGATTCTTGCCTTTTTGATGATGTGATATCACTTTATGAAGAGTTTCATCACTCAGCGAATGCTAAAAAAGATGAAATTAAGAAAGTACATAATATGTCTATTCTCTCTTTAGAGGCAAAACTGGCAGATAAATCACTTCTTAAAATTGAAGAAAAAGTTATAGAAGACCTTTTTAAAAAAGAAATTATTACTCCAAAACTGTATCTGAGATTCTTATGAGATATAGAACATGAAATTCTCAAAGATTTTAGAAAAATAGGATAAATGTTATAAATAAAATTTCTCAACCTTGACAAATATTTTAATTGTCAAGGTTGTTTTAAGGTATTAAAATTGACATTTGTTTTCTTCTGACTAAAACTCTTACGCATTATTTTTTTATTTCCTGAATTATGGAAGAGAAGACACAGTGATTATCAATCATAAAAAAAGTCTTGTTATGAACTATTTTATGATGAGCAGCTATATGTTGAGTTTCTGCTTCTGAGGTAATTCTTACAGCTGAACATGCTTCATCAGCATTTAGTATTGCTTCTTGAGTGTTTATGACACTTGTAATGTTTCTTGTTATTACTTTAGTTGCAACAGAAAAAGTACACAGAACCCTTGTTGTATTTTTTATCGCTGCAGCACTTCTCTTTCTTAATTATACTTTTGGTCATTTTTTTCCTGACTTACAATTTTTAAGTTTAGAACAAGCATTTAAAGCAATTGATGGTGAGGTTATTGCTCTACTTGTTGGGATGATGATCATTGTGGGAGTTCTCTCTCAAACTCAAGTATTTGAATGGCTTGCGGTAAAGCTATTCGAACTTTCTCGAGGAAATATAATTGTTTTATTTTTCTCATTTTTCTTCATTACGGCAGTACTTTCTGCTTTTCTCGATAATGTTACAACCATATTCCTTATAACTCCTGTTGCAATATCTATCGCAAAGATATTTGAAATAAATCCAACGAGATTCATTATTCCAATGATTATTGCTTCGAATCTCTGAGGAACTGCAACTCTTATATGAGATCCACCAAATATCATGATTGGTTCATATGCAGGACTTTCATTTAATGAATTTATTGTAAATCTTGGATTTCCAGTTGTAGTTATTTCAGTAATAATAGCTGGAACACTCTTTATAATGATGAAATGAGAGCTAAGTAGAGTGAAAAAAATCAAAGATTTTGATGCAACACTTGCTGATATGAAATCTAAATACAAACTCAAACACAGAAAATTATTGATTTCTTCTCTTATTGTTCTTGCTCTTGTTATTGTATTTTTCTTTCTCCATGGTTTCTTTCATATGCCTGCAGCTGTCCCAGCAATCATGGGTGCTGCTCTACTGATGCTTATTAGAGATAGACTTATTCGCCGTAAGTTTGGTCGAGGTCACGCAAGTAAAGAGATTATGGAAGAACGAATTCATGAGACATTTTCACGTGATGTTGAGTGGCTCGTAATAGGATTTTTCATATTCCTATTTATGATTGTAGGAGCTGTTGAACATACTGGTCTTCTTGACGTAATTGCGAATCAAATCCAATTAACTTTTGGTGAAAATCTTCTTATTTGTGCAATAGCTATTCTCTGGATATCTGCTATATTCTCAGCTTTCCTTGATAATATCCCATTTACAGCAGTTATGCTTCCTGTTGTTGCGAATCTAATAGCATTCTACTCTGGGCAGTGAATCGATGCTCACTTCTTATGGTGGAGTCTTGCATTTGGTGCATGTCTTGGAGGAAACGGAACCCTGATTGGTGCAAGTGCAAATCTTGTTGCTGCAGGTTTACTTGAAAAAAAGAAATTTCATTTATCATTTATGGAATACTTTAAGATTGGTTTCCCACTGATGATTCTACAAGTTGCATTAGCAACAGTTGCTGTATATTTTATGTACCAAGGAACACTTTCATAAAACATTGATATATTATAAAAATCTCTATAGTTTCTATAGAGATTTTTATTGTAAAGTTGAGGTTTACTTAGGATACATGTTGTAGAATTTATATTATTTATAAGTATGAATAGATGAAAAAATTATTAGGAGCACTTTTTTTACTCTTTTGTATTATCCCAAATAGTTATGCTCTCGATTCGAGGGTAGAAAGAATATACGGTGATTTTATTGATATACTGGATAGTAAGTATTCATGATGAGAAAAACAAATAATTCTTGAAAAGCTACAAGATAGGGCGCAAGATATCAGATGGACGAATATTTCCTCTTGATCTCAAAGTATTTTTGATGATTTAAGAATACTTAATAATGAGTATCTCTATGATGTATGGCTCAAGAATGAATGATCACAAACGCAGCAAAAAATCACAGAATTATCACTTCGTAAGAATCTTCAAAAGGAACTTTCTAGCGTTCCACAAAGTCAGATTGTGAGAGAGCTTTCTACTAATAGTGGAGTAGAATTTATTTCTACAAATGCTAA
The DNA here is from genome assembly GCA_964456335.1 of uncultured Candidatus Peribacteria bacterium. Taxonomy (GTDB): domain Bacteria; phylum Patescibacteriota; class Gracilibacteria; order BD1-5; family UBA6164; genus JAACSU01. The sequence goes on from CAYVZQ010000001.1 coordinate 99,209, forward strand.
GAGAGAGACGGTTAAAAATAATTCAATTCAAAGAGTAGAGTATACAAAATATTTTCCTGTTGATAGCTCTACCAAGAGACAACTCCAGAGTAAAAAAGGAATAATTATTTATGAAGATCAAGAGTATAGATTTATTGAAGAGTATAGTCTCAGTGAAAAAATCCCGTACTCAGAAATGGGAGAGTATTTTTCATCAACCCTCTTAACTCCTGAGCAAAAAGTAGTTCTTGAAAGTGGGAAATATTATACATATATTTTTACGACTTTTAAATACTATCAAGATGATTACTGAGCATATGAATCACAACTCCAAAACTCAGGATTTCCAAAAAATGGAACACTGATTTACGTAGATGAAACGTGAAGATATAATTTTGTAACAGATTATTCAAAAAGATTTATTATAAATGACTCAGATGTATATTGAATTTCTTGAAAATGGCATTTTCTAGATTATCTTGCCGATGATATGAAGTTTAACTCTTCAAATAATTCTGCAGCACTTGGAAAGATGAAGATTCTTTCAGCAGGTTTTATGAATAATAGTAATTCAGAAGACGAATACATTGAAAAAGTATACAACTGGATACTAGAAAATATATCTTATACAGAAAATATAAACTTAGAGAATCAAGAAATATTTTCAGCACTCGAAGCTTTTAACTCAAAAAGTGGTGTATGTACAGCGTATTCTAAGCTTATGAGCTACTTTCTGTATTTTTGAGGAATATCAGATGCTCAGATGATAAAAGGAAATGTCATTGACGCTGCTGATTTTCCGCAAATTGGTCACGCATGGGTAAGAATTGGAGATACATATTATGATCCTACCTTTGATGATCCTCTTGGTAATATGCAAGTAAAGCAGCGTGATGAATATAAATACTTCTGACTTCCAAGAGATATATTTTACGCAAATAGGTACGAATATGAAGATCTCCCAGTTGGGCTCAAACTTGCTACTGACCAAGAAATACAAGAACATATTTATGATAGACTTGTACGGCTTATTCCTAAGTATCAATCGTCACTGACTGACTATCCAGTATTTGGTCCAGTTGTATTTAGAGAAAAATACAATCTTGATATTGAAACTATGATAACTCCACAAATACTTGCAAATAAAATTTGAAGCTATAGTGTCCAGAATAATAGTTTTAGATTTACAAGAGGAGATAAGGTAAAAATCATACAATGATTTAGGTATTTTGTACTGACTCCAGAAAATACAGAAGTCGTACTCTCTCAGCTTGCATATGATACTAATGATTTGTTTCTTTTTGATTGGGAAACAGAGTGAGGAGGAAGAGAGTGGAGACTTGCCTATGAAATTGATTTAAAGTAATTGTAAGAAAAGTGTAAGAAAAATATTTGACAAATTACTATTAAACTCTTAGACTCATAAATACCTCTTCTGACAGGGAGATGGTAGCGAGCGAGACTCGCTTATGAAATGGCAGAAATGCCCAATCGTCCAAGGGGGACAAATATGAAAATTTCGTCTGGTTCTGACTACCTGAGAACTGCTGAAGTCAAAGCCGCGGTTGCCTCGCACCCGCATATCGAAACTTTGGCAAACAGGTTCGATCAGGCACATCTTGCTGCTCAGCAAGATTCTTCTCGGCAGAACAAGATCAGGAAAGCTCAGGCGAAGAAAGCTCTCATGGATGCTATCGCTGAACTTACCGTTCCGGCATAACATCCATAAATGGTACCGAGCAGTACCGAATTCTGGGCCGCGCATTGCGCGGCCCTTTTCTTTTCTAAATACAAAATCTTTTAAGTAGCACGTTTTTATATTGTATATAAAAAGTATATAAAAAATAATTGTCTTTTCTGAGTATTTCTTTAGACTATAAGAAATACTTTTTTTGTAACAAAACTGTGAATACTGAAACTTTTCAAAAAAATCTAGAAATGCTCAATCCAGAGCAACGTCAAGCGGTTGAAACTGTGAATTGAGCTGTGATGGTGATAGCTTGACCGGGAACAGGGAAGACTCAGATAATTGGAATGCGTACGGCAAATATAATACTCACTGCCTGAGTTGAACCACAAAACATTCTCATTACCACTTTTACGGAAGCATGAGTCATTGCAATACGTGAGCGACTTATTTCTATGATAGGAAGTGAAGCATATAAAGTACAAGTTTCAACAATCCATAGTTTTGCCCAAGATGTTATAAAATCATTTCCTGAAAAATTCACTCAGGAAAAGCTTGATACTCCAATAGATGATATTGAGAGTATGGAGATTATTTCTGAGATTGTTTCAGATTTACTCTCACAGCAAAAACTGGAGTATCTGACAAGTTATGGTGATACACTCTTTTATGTTCGCGCAATAAAGTCAGCAATCAGTAATCTAAAAAGAGAAGGGGTTTCCCCACAAAAATTTATGATTTCTATAGAAGAAGAAACACAGAAATCACTCGAATGGCTTGAAGAAAAAAGAAACAACAAGAGAATCAAAAAAATAGAGAATTACGAAAAGCAGCACGAAGAAAAAATAGGAAAACTTACAGAGCTTCATACTATTTTTGAATTATACAACCAAACCCTGAGATCAAGACATCTCTATGATTTTAACGATATGATTAACTTCGTACTTGAAAAATTTCGCTGCGACGAAGACCTGAGAGCTTTCTTTGCTGAAACCTACCAGTATATCATGCTGGATGAATATCAGGATACAAATAATCCACAAAATGAGATAATTAACCTTATTCTCTCGTATTCAGACGGAGGAAATATTATGGTTGTATGAGATGACGATCAGTCTATCTATAGATTTCAGGGAGCAAATATTGAAAATATGCTCGATTTCACCTCGCAGTACCCAGATGCGAAAATAATAGTATTAGATAAAAATTACAGAAGTCAGCAAGCAATCTTAGATGCAGCAGCTTCACTTATTGAGCATAATACTGAGAGACTTATTTCTCGAATTCCCAAACTAGAAAAAAATTTGCATTCTCAGAGAGACTTTGACCTTGTCACGCCAAGTTTATATCTTGCGCAAAGTGATCTTGATGAGCAGCATTATATAATTTCACAAATAGAAGCTCTTCTTCAAAAATGAATTGCTCCAGATGAAATTGCGATAATTGTGAGAGGGAACAATGAAGTATGAGTATGGAGTGAATTATTAGGAGAAAAAGGTATCCCAGTATTTTCAAAATTGGAATCAAACATTTTGCAATCAGATATTATTTCATTGCTCCTGTCTTATTTTAAAGTACTAGAAAATCCCTATGAGTCCGAAACAGAGTTTTTAAATATCTTGCGAAGTTCTCTCTCATGAATAGCTATGCTGGATATACTGAGAATTTCAAATTATCTTCATAGAGAGAATTATGTTCGAAGAGGAAATAAACTTAAAATTTTTGATGTCCTGAGAGATCATGCAGCACTTGATATCATATGAATTGAGGATAGTTCAAAAATCAGCGAATTTGTGGACATGTTTACAGAGCAAGTAAAGACTTTTTCAGATCATAATTTTATTTTTGCATTTTCTAAACTTCTCAGAGATTTTCAGATGCTGGAAAAAAGTGATGGTATGAATTTTAGTGATGTGCAAGATATCTATACACTTTTTCATGTTATTAAGTGATGGTCAGCTTTTCAGCAAGATATTTCTCTGGCAAAAGTATTATATAAAATAGATCTCTATAAAAAATATGGATATAGAATAGAGCGTATTCGAAATTCTGGTGAGAGTTCGTGAGTTCAAGTTATGACAGCACATGGTTCAAAATGACTTGAGTACGCGTATGTGTTTATTCCAGGACTATATAGTGGTAACTGGGAATCGAAAAGTGTGCGTGAACTTATTAAACTTCCAGAGTGAATTGCTTGAGATGGTCTTCAATTTTTAGAGCTTGAGGAAATGTCAGATGCAAAGCGAAAAGAATATGAAAAGCAAAGACAACTTGAAGAAGATAGAAGACTCTTTTTTGTAGCTCTTACCAGGGCTAAGAAATCTCTCAGCCTCAGTTTTCCAGCAAGTATTACTGGAAAGGTAAAAATCATTTCCAGCTTTCTATCAGAATTATGAGAACTCTCTCATATTCCAAGTAACTACAATCCTGATTTGCACGAATCAGATATGAAGCAAGAAATGCTCCTAGAATCAAAATATATTTCTTACAGTGAAAGCGAACTTGAGTATATTAAGAGCTTTTTAAGCTGATATAAGCTCTCTGCCAGTGATTTGAATACATTTCTCCTAAATCCAAAAGATTTCTTGTATAGAAGTATTTTTAAGTATCCATTTGAAGAAAATGAAAATTCAATTTTTGGGACAATGTATCACAGAACGCTTGAGTTATTTTATAAAAAAATACTGGAAACATGAGAGGTACAAAATTATGAATATATGGAATTTGTTTTCCTAAGACAACTTGAGAAAGAGTATCTGAGTAGTGAAGAGCGTATGAGACTCAAAAAAAGATGACTTGAAGCGCTGAAGGGATACTATGACTGTTATAACTGATCATTTGAGGCTCCGCTCAAAACAGAATATAAGTTTAGTAGGAGAAATATTTTTTTTGATGGAATTCCTCTGACAGGAATTATCGATAAAATTGAGCTTCTCAGTGATGAATTTAGTGCTAATACAAGCTGATGAGCACTCTTTAGCCAAAATATAAAAATTACCGACTACAAGACCGGTTCTACTAAGTATATATGAGAAGTAAAATGACAGGACAAAAATTGAAATCCTGATGAAGGATACGAACGAGGGAGATATGGACGCCAACTTATGTTTTATAAACTCTTATTTGAAAATGATCATGAATTATCTGCTCAATATAATTTAGAAAAATTAGAGCTTGATTTTTGTGAAGGAAAACAGTGAAAATATAAAAAGTTAGAGGTTGAATTTACAGATGAAGAATATCAAGATTTCAAAAGTCTTCTAAAAGAGACATATGAAAAAATGACAAGTATTTCATTTTGGAGAGAATATTTATGAAAAAAATAATGAGCTAGGCTCATTATTTTTTAAATATACTTTTAAATCTATCTATAAAAGAGGTTTTACGTTCATAGACAAACATTTCATATTCTATTCCATTATGCTCTTTCACTCAAGATCTTTGTACTTCATCAAAGCTCAATGGTAAGCCATCAAAAAATACATCACAATGGTATTTTTCATACACTCTCGTGATAAATGCTTTTTTGAGACATGGCATATTTACTACGCAGTTATACAATTGTGCTCATCATATTATAAAAATATTTTCTATATTTTCTTTTTGTGATACATATCTATGAGCACTTTTAAAATCTGAAAATCAAAGTGCTCCGTCTCATAAATCTGATTCATCTGCAAATTTCGATGATAAAACTATGTTGAGTCTATTTGGAAGAGGTCTAAATTTTTCTGGGAGCGATTCCCATGTTTTGCGCCCCATAATTACAGCATTGATTTTTTCAGGGTTTTTAGTTTTTGTTGTAGAATCCTTGAAAAATCTCATATCCTCAGGAATATTCCATTGAAGCATATTATCTTTTCATATTCCATTTTCGTTATCTACTGCAACAATGAGGGAGAATTCTTTCATGAGTTTGACTATTATTTATTTCTATGAGTATATTTCGTTTTTTTCAAAAAGAAAGTTTCCAATTTACTCTTTTCTAAATATTCTGAATACCTAAAAAATACTCGTCAATTGTAAACAAAATGAAAGCAAACCCAAAACAACAAGAAGCTATTGAATCAGTTCATGGAGCGCTGCTCATTATTGCTGGTGCAGGTTCATGAAAAACAGCAACTCTTACGAAGAGAATTGCTCATATGATTTCTGAAAACAATATTATTCCAAATAGTATTTTAGCTCTTACATTTACCAATAAGGCTGCTGGAGAGATGAAGGAGCGAACAGGTCAAGCTATTGGGAGCACCTATCATCCACATATGATGAAAAATAGACATCTTCCCTATATGGGAACGTTTCACAGTTTTTGAATTTATATTCTCAAAGAAGTTCTTGCAAGTAAATACAGCCAAAGTGTAACAGATAAAATAGCTCTCAGAAAAGATTTTATAATTTATGATGAAGCAGATAAACTCTCAGTTATGAGAGATATCGTAAAAAATGAGCTCTGACTGATTGAAAAAGAATATCCACCAAGACAAATAGCCTACTTTATTTCAGATGCAAAAAATAAATCTATCACACCAGAAGCCTATGATAATTTTGTAGACTCTAATTTGAAAGAAGTCGTTTCAAAGGTCTATAAACGCTATCAAGAGAGACTTTGAGAAAATAATGCAATTGATTTTGATGATATTCTGTGAAAATTGCTTCAAGTTTTTGAAATTCCAGAGATTCTTGCAGCATATCAAGAAAAATACAAATACATCATGGTTGATGAGTATCAAGATACCAATTTGGTTCAATATAAGATTGTGCAGCTGCTTGCTTCAAAATATGGAAACTTAGCAGTAGTAGGAGATGACTGGCAGTCTATATATTCTTGGCGAGGAGCTGATATGAGAAATATTCTTGAGTTTAAAAAAGATTATCCAAATGCCAAAATAGTGAAATTAGAACAGAACTATAGAAGTACAAAAACTATTATTAGTGCAGCAAATACGGTCATAAAAAATAATAAGGAAGCTCTCGATAAAGAGCTCTGGACAGATAATATTGAGTGAGAAAAAATTCACTACGTTTCAGCTCAGGATGATAGAGGAGAATCAAATTGGATAGCAGAAAATATCGAATCATATGTAAAATGAGATGGGAAATATGGTGACAATTTGATTCTCTATCGAACAAATGCTCAGTCACGTGGAATAGAGGAAGCACTTCTAAAAAAAGCAATTCCATATAAGGTTATTTGAGGTATGAAGTTTTATGACAGAAAGGAAATCAAGGATATCTTAGCCTATTTGAGAATTATTTTAAATCCTAGTGATCCAGTAGCTTTTAAGCGCATTGTAAATGTTCCTGCTCGTAAAATAGGGAATAAGACTATTGAGTCACTCGATTCTTATAGAGAAAGCTTTTGAATTGGGTATTTTGAAGTTCTCGATAATATTTCTGAACTTGATGAGCTCCGCCCCGCAGCTAAGCTAGCACTGAGTGAATTTACTGAGATTATTAAAAATATATCAGAAAAAAGCAATAAACTCAATGTATCTGACCTTATTTGAGAAATCATTTCACAAACACAATATGAAGATTTTTTGAAATCTCAATTTTCTACTGATGAATATGAATCAAAAAAAGAAAACCTCTCAGAGCTCAAAAATGTTGCCAGTGAATATGACGGGTTAGAACCGAGAGAAAGTCTCTCACTTTTCTTAGAAGAAGTAGCACTCATATCTGACTTAGATAGTGCAGACACACAAGATGATTTTGTTATACTAATGACAATTCATACCTCTAAGTGATTAGAGCAAAAACGAGTTTTTGTGACAGGACTTGAAGATGGAATATTTCCTCATAGTCGTACACATAGTAATCCAAAAGAACTCGAAGAAGAAAGAAGACTTATGTATGTAGCAATGACCAGAGCAAGAGATGAGCTCTTTATTACTCGTGCAAAAGAACGTCTATATTTCTGAGATTACGTAAGAAATCCTGAAAGTAGATTTATTGCAGAAATACCTGCTGAGCTCATAGAAAATGTAGAACTTGGAGGTTGATTCAGCTTTGACAGTGCATTTTCTCAAATATGATGAGAATCTACAATGAGAGTTGCAAAGAAGGTGGTTGTAGAAAACAATGTTGCAGATTTTAGAGCTTGAATGCAAGTATCACACCATAAGTTCTGAATCTGAATCATTGATGGTCTCATAGGAGAAATAGCCGAAATACGATTTAGAGAGTGAGTGAAAAAAATGAATATCAGAATAGCTCCAGTAAAGCTTATAACAGAGTAGGAAATCTAAGCTTGCAAACAAGCAAAAAAATATCATACTAATGCATGATATTTTTTTATTATTTCGATGAGATTTGAGTATATTTTACTATTAATGGTGAGTATTTTACCGCTTCTGTACCAATTTACCTATTGGGGCAGTTTTCTAAAAAAATTTAAAATAGATGATTTATATTCTCAAATATTTCATTTTTGGATTTTTATAGAGCTGCCACTTATTATATTGGCGATAATTTCATTCTATAATCCACTTTTTGAGATATTTTTGTATAACATGATGTTTTACTTTTTGCTGCTCTATAATGTTTTTGTTATAGGTAAAATATTCCGAAAAAAGCATTCTTTTACTTTCAAACTTTGAACAGCATTCGCTATACTCGTATTTATTGTTACCTGATGGTTTATATTAGGGTTTAATCCTTCTCTGACGTATCTCTATATACTTATAGCATTATGTGCAAATTTCATATATTTTATACCTGCTGCGATTTTGAAAACTTCTCACAAGCTTATAAGTAATGATCAGGAAGATCATTCTGAAAAATAATAAGGTCTCATGAAGTTAGAATATTTTTAATATCAGCATGAAGTTCTAAAGCTCCTGTATATTTTTTTATTTTTTCTGCTGGATAGTTTTGAGACTTGAGACCAGATTCAATAGCATTTCAAACAGGTCACTCAACAAGTAAGACCAGATCACATACATGAGAAAATTTTTCTCATAGGAGCTTATTTTCACTCTCAAGTTTATCACCAAGCTCGACAATTCCTCAAGCTACCAGTATTTTCTTTCCTGTGAATGGAGCTTTTTCCAAAAGAGATATAATAGAATTCACTCCTTCTAAGTTTCCATTAAAACTATCATCTAAAATATAGACGTTATTGGATGGATTATGTATCAGCTGCATTCTGTGCTCTACAAAGTCGATTTTTGAAACTCCTGCTCTAAACTGAGAAATATCTTGTCACAACTTTTGTGATACAGCATAGCAGATTTGAAGAGTCTTTCCAATATAGTCTGCCAGAAGCTTTGTTTTTATTTTTTCTCACTGAAAATCAAACTCAATCCCCGAGAGATTATCAAGATACTGCATGGGGATATTTTGCTCTATTTTGAAGATATTTTGTACTGCAAGATTTTTCGTAGCGAGTCATTTTTGCACTCCTTGGCTACTACTGTCTACGACTGCGAAGTCATCTTTTCATAGTGACTCTAGAATTTCAAATTTTGCATCGATGATATTATCAAGCGACTTAAATCGTTCGAGATGTTGGAGAGTGATTCCTGTAATTATAGATATATTTGGTCAAACAATGCTGCAGAGTTCAGCGATATTTCACTTGCTGTAAGCTCACATTTCTACTATGAAAATTTCGTGAGTATCACTGAGTTTTTCGTTTATCACTTTTGAAATTCACAGTGGAGTGTTTTTTGTGCCTTCTGTAGAAAGAACATGAAAGCTCTCAGAGAGAATAGTATGAAGTATTTCTTTCGTTGTCGTTTTTCCATAGCTTCACGTTATCGCTATAACTGTGAGGTTTTTATGCTTCTGCATTTTGTTTGTAGCAGCTCGCACTATTCTATTTTTTAGAAAGCTATCAAGAGGGAAAATAATAAAACTTGCAATAACATAGTATACTGGAAGTAACAGTGCAATGACAATGAGAGATAGCAGTACCATAACACCATCAAGCAGCCAAATACTTCCGAGAATATCACATATGAGAATAATGATTGCAAGAAAAAGAATAAGTTTTGCTTTGCTTGTATACTCAATACTTTGTCTTTTTGATCCGTATATCCAAAATTTTGGATGAGAATAGATAAACTTCAAAAATCTGAGATTGTAATAATTTTCTAGTTGGTAGGCAAGAAGTATATTTGTAAATATCATTTATGCTGCTATAAAATCTAAAATAAGCTTTGAAACCTTTTCTGCTTGTTCTTGGTGGACGAAATGCGTTCACTCAAGTATATGTAGCTGAGAGTTTTGTATATGTGAGTGTATAATCTGCGCGTCTGATACAGGTGTTTGGTCATCATCTTTTCCCCAAATCATCAGAGTTGGATACTTCACTTGCTTCATCTTATCTTGTAAATCTTCAGCTATCACATTTCTAAATACAGTTTCGAGTTTTCAAGCTGATTTTAAATCTGCAGAGGAAACTTTATTTTTGATAAGAGCCTCGACTTTTGCGAGTCATGGAATTGAGAGAAGCATTTTTCAGCTTTTGATAACTGCTTTTTTATAGCTTGAAATTCATCGTTGCACTCAGGCTGCTCAGATGAGAACAATCTGGGATATATTTGTATAGTAACTTCCGAGACTCACGCAGATTCTTCCTCAGAAACTATGTCATACTAAGATAGGTTTTATCAGTCAGAGTTTTTCTATAAAGTGTTCGGTTATGCGTGTATAATCTGAGATATTCATGTTTTCACTATACAGACCTGATTTTCAAAAACCCGGAAAATCAAGGGAAACATATGGGATAGAGTTTTTTTCCAGAATGGTAAAAATGTCCCGAAAAGATGTTCCGTCTTGCATCCATCCATGTAAAAAAACAAGAACCCCAGAGTTTTCTGAGTTTCTTGACCTATAATAATGAAGTATTTTTCTATCAATGAGAATTTGTTTTTGCTCCATAATTATTTCGTAAATGCGATAGTGTGTCAGATAATATTTGAGTCAAAATCTATGTTTACTTTTCTTGCTTTTGAAGTTTTGATTCAAGTATCTATGAGATTCTGAAGAAAATCTCCAACAGGATATCAAGACTTTTGCCAGAGATGCATTTGCATAGCTCCAGGAATCGTATTAATTTCATTGACGAATAGATCTCAAGAAACTTTGTTATACAGGAAGTCTACTCTTGGGGCTCCTCACTTACAGAACAAGTTTTCATATATGATTTTACAATAGTTTTGTATTCTCTCAGCAAGCTCCTCTGGAATATCAGCTGGTATTTTTACTCTATTTTTCAGTCATTGCATCGTTCCACCATCTTGAGATACATATTTTTCTTCAAAGCTGAGAAATTCTGTTGATCCAATTGGCTGTTCAACGACCGTAGTTACAACTTCTCATTGTACTTCTGAGACACTACAGTTGAGCTCCATGAGGTTTTGTACACATTGTTCTATCATGATGTAAGAATCGTAGTGAAAAGCTATTTCAATCGCATTGTCGAGATCTTCCTGAGATTCCACTTTAGATATTCCAATAGAACTTCAGAGATTTGCTGGTTTTACGATAAGGGGAAAGCCAAGTTCCTTCACGATAAAATCTTTATCATATGTATCTTTCGTTGCCGTAATAAAAGGAACAAGGGGAATTCATATACTTTTAAATACAGATTTCATCACTATTTTATTCATTCCAACTGCACTAGCCTGTACACTTGGACCCATATAGGGAACTTGAAGCATATCAAATATTCCTTGAATCGTCCCGTCTTCTCAGTTCATCCCATGAAGTACAGGAAACATAAAGTCGAGCTCAAGAGTTGTTTTCTTTCCAAACATTCCACCTGAACTTTGTGTAAAGCAAAATTTTCCGGATTTTGAAAAATCTATCTGAAAGTCAGTATTTGAGTAATTTTCTTCTTGAAACGTGGTAAAGCTATTTATGTTTAAAAACTTTTCATCATAAATCCATTTTCCATTTCTGGCAATATAAATTGGAAAAACCTGATGATTCGTATTTTTTTTAAGTCCCATCATTACAGCATACCCGCTCGTAATACTGACATCATGCTCTGCACTTCTTGAACCAAAAATTACTCAGATATTCATAGAAAATTACTAAAAAATTATTAGTGTTTAGTATAGGGAAGAGGGAGAGCTTTGCAATCAAAAGTAAAGAATTTTAAAAAAATAACTAATACACTATAATGCATATATAATAATTTAAAAAAAAAGTATATTTATGGCCTATTCCCAAAAATCTCTTTTTGAACTTGCGAAAAAGATACTTATTTTTTCTTGAAAAAAATGAAAAATATCTTCATCAAGTTCAAAGAAAATTCTTCATGAACTTGAATTAGTTCGAAGTGAAATCTCTGCTGATACGTCACCTATAGGACGTCAAATTATTACTTTTATTAACGATATTATTTCAGATATAAAAAATAATAGAGAGGTCAATTTAGATGGAGTATTACACGACGAATATATAGAAAATTTTTTGATTTCTGAATCATTCGTCATTCAGTATAATTCTTTGCTTACACATGTAGAGTATTTATATTTTATAAATACTACAAAACAAGAAGATATCTATAAAAAACTGATAGAGCAACATAAATTAGTTGAAAAAATAATTTCAAACATACAGATAGAGAGTATCACAAAACGTCTGCTTATTATTGATATTTTCCAAATTGCTCACCCCAAAAAATATTATCAAGAATTGTATTCATATTTTTTAAGAAATAATAATCTAAAAGCTGCACATATAACAAAAGAAATAATTACTATGCTTCAAGAATTTCATTGACATATTCATATTTCCGCTCTAAGTGATATTGAAAAAGAGAACTTTGAATCCACATATCTCCAATGTAATATTTGAAAAAATAAACTTGCTTTTCAATCTCAATCTGTTTCTCCTTGAAAAAATAACCTGCATTATAAAAACATATTACTGAAACATTTTCCTCTATAAACAATAAAAACCTTATTTTGAGTCTTTTCTATTTATATACTTCATATGTATATCCATCTCTTCAAGTAACTCTTTTGCAAGTCTATCACTGAGCATAAAGCTATCTTTTTTGTCTTCTATGATTTCTTCCTCTGTGGTATGAAGTGCTTTTTTTGTAAGATTTCAAGAAAGTTTTTTGAGTTTATTTCGGTGAATTGCAAAAAATGATCTTCGTTTTTCCTCTGCTTGTTTATCAAAATCTCTATATTTCTCAATGAGCGTATCAAGCTCTGTATATCATGCAAGAGTCGGGTTCTTTTTTAAAATAATAAGTTCTTCAAGCGATCTTGCCAAAATATTATGAAAACTTCTCATTTCATAATATTTTTTTTCAATGGTATTTTCATACTGCATATCTATGCTTTCTCTTATTTTCTTTGCAATATTCTCAATTTTATTCTTTGGAATAATAATATTTTGAGTATTGAGAATTTTGAGGTTTCAACGCTTTATATCTCTCAGTCCATATTCGATTCGTTTTAGAATATGCTTAAAGGTTTTTTCGTCTATTTCTCATCTAGTATAGAGTCTTTTTAGATGTTTTTGTTGGTGTCACAAGGCATGTATAATGAATACTTTTTGTATACTGGAAGTAAAATCCTTATTTTTCTTTTCGAGTTCTAGTCTTTTTTTTGTTTCTCACAGAATCGCTTGATATTCAGAGAGTAATATTTTTCCTTCTTCTTGATCGATATACCTTCCAGCTATAGTTCGCTGGATTTTGTGTATTGAGGTTTCAAGCAGTAATATTTTTTCAAAGAGAAACAATATTTTTTCAGTGAGTGAAAGTTCATTTACTTTTGTAGCTTTTATAAAATACGGCAGACTGAGTGTTTTTACAAAGACACTAAATGCGATTATTCCAACCGTTATGGCAAGGAGCATATCACGAATAGACATATCAGGATAATTCCATGAAGCGAGTGTCATATCCTGGGGAATAAGTAATACCATCATAAGTGCCATAACTCATCTGAGTGCTCACCAAGAAAGAATAAATTGCCACTGTAAAGAAATGTGAGCTTCTTTTTTGAGTTTATTCAGAACTCAAAAAACAGGGAATACAGATATAAATCTTGCAAGTACGACAATTGGAATACTAATAAGCATGAGTGTAAAGAGAGGTTTCCATCTAATTTCTAGCTGTATAAGGAGCATTCAAACTCCTATAAAAATAAGAATATTAGCGACATAGCTAAAAAATCCCCAATATTTTTCCATGACTGCTTCTACTTTTGGAGAAATTTTGTATCGTCCATAATTCCCTATAAACAGAGCACTTACAACGGTAGCAATAATTGCTGAGACAGGGAATATATAATAGTTTATGGCTTCAGCAATCAAAAATGTCGCATGAGCAAGTGTAATTGTTAGAGTGATTTCCATAAAACTTTCATTTTCTATTCGCTCTATAATCTTTGAAAATATAATTCCAACAATGATTCAGATAACTCATCATGCAAGAATCATAGCAATGAGCGTTATACTTCCAGAGAATACAGGCGCAAATCCTCAGAGATATACAGAAAATTGCTCTAAAAATACTCAAAATAGACTCGTATGCTGCGATAGGTCTTGAGAAAGATTTTGTCACTGCAGGATTCATAGAACTACCAAAAATAAAGCAATAGCCGTCCCATCATTAAAAAGACTTTCTCATTCAAAAATAGTAGTGAGTCTACGGCGTACTCAAATCTCCTTAAAAGCGGAGAGTGCCGCTGCGGTATCAGTTGCAGAGATAAGCGAAGCAAATAAAAGACAGACCATATATGGAATAGGAAATCCAATGAGCATAGAACCATAGTAAAGTGCTATACTGATACACAATGCAGAGATGAGCAGTGATATAATGGATAAACTGGCAATTGAATATCTATTGTCCACTAAATCTCGAAACTTCATATTATACGCGGAATCAAAGAGGAGCACTGGAAGGAGCGCATAAAAAAGTATCTCACTAGTAAGAGAAAAATCATCAAGAAAGGATATTACAGGAATTTTACTGAGATAAGCTATAAGAATACCTCCTCCAACCAGAGTTGCAGAAAGTGGAAGTCTGTATTTTTTGGCAGCATAGTATAAGCCAGAACCAATAAATAAGAGACTAACTAGAGAAGATGTTTGAAGAAAGAAATCTGTCATAATACAAATATGTTTGATATACTAAACTCTTATGAGAATACATTTTGATATAATACATAAAAAGACTCTGAAAAGAGTCTTTTTATAATAAAATGTGTTTTATTACATTAATTCGCTTCCAGCAATAAGCTTATCTCCTCTCATTCCTCTTCATTCAAGGTCTTCATTGAGATATATAATTTTTGCATTTTGTCCTTCACTTCCAATATTTCCAAGAGTTTCTATTCTTGATGAATCAAGAAGAAATTGGAGAACTTTTTCAGCATTGAGTGATTTATCTGCTTGTTTAATCATATCAACCGCTTCTTTAAATCATTCTGCAATTTTTGTTCTTTGCCCTGCCATACCTTCTCAGAGAAGGATTTTTGATTCTTTTTCAGCTTCTGCTTGTTTTACTTTCATGATTTTTTCAGCTTCTCATTCATTCATAGCTGCCTCTTTGAATTTTTGTGTTTCAACAACTTTATTCATAGCCATCATAACCGTACTATCAAGTCTTACATCTCGAACTTGGATACTATCAAGTTTATATCCAAAACTTGCAAGTCGTACTCGGAGTCTTTCTTCTATAGTTTCACCAATTTCTTCTCTTTTTGCAAATATTTCTTTATGCGTAAACGCAACAATCATACCTCTGAGTTGTTCATCAATTGTTGATCGCATCATAGTTCTCGCATCGTCAATAGAATATACTGATTTATAGATGGCTCCATCTCGAGAATTATCATTATCGTCTTCTACATAATAGATGACATTGAGACCAATATATGCAGTTACATTATCTGAGGTAATTCATTCTACTTCAACTGGGAAGTTTCTTCTGTAGAGTGCTTGTGATTTTGTCGTTTCAAGAAACGGAATAATAAAATTCAGACCTTGCCTGAGGACTCTATCATAACGACCTAAAAATTCAACAGTCTTTACGTTATTTGGAGAAACAATTCTCACTGAAAGCGCAATAAGAATAATATCTAGAACAATCGCTCCTATAATCCATTCTGCTCAAAGAAATGCTCATATAATTGGGATTATAACAATGAGCAATGGGACAATATATCTCAGCATATTTTTATATTTTATAAAATTAAAAACATTGATAGCTCTATAGTACTTACTTTTTTATTTGAGTAAAAAAAAACTTGAAAAATCTCTTGCAATTAGGTGCTTATTTTTATACTCTAGCTCTATATTCTTTAGTCCAAACAGTTATGAAAATATTTTTCTCTTTGTTCGTTTTTATTCTGACATTTTCTTCTCTTTTTGCAGCCGTAGAAAATCCGAGTGATTTTGGATTAGCAAGTGAGGTGGATACTGCTTCAGGGACGCAGGTAATCATACCAGAGGATATTGATTGGACACAGAGATTTATTCTCACAGAACTCAAAGAGCTTAGAATAGATCTTGAAGCCCAAAAAAGAGAACTGAATCAGCAGCTCAATGAACGTGAGCTTAGAACAGTAGATAGAGCACTTGCATATAGTGGAAATATGGTCAATTTTCTGTGGCTGATTCTTACTATGGCAGTAACTTGATTTTGACTTGTTGGATGGAGAACGATGAAAGATGTGAGAGAAAATTTGACGGCAAATTTTGAAAAAGAAGTACAAAAAAGAGTGAGTGTACATCAAAAAAAATTGGAAGAATTTATGCAGAAATTTGAAGAAGAACAACTTGCTCAATCTCAAGAAATTATCAAAAACCAAGAAATTATTCAGTTTAAACAAGAAGCAGCATATCTTTGGAGCCAATATAATAGGGAAGACAATCCAGCACATAAGATTGAGCTTCTTGATAGAATCGCAGCCTATGAGTTTGAAAAAGATGTTTCTGACATATTATCTGAAAAAGCAGGTATATATATAGATTTAGGTATCTGGGATAAAGCACTTGAAATGAGTGAGAAGTGACTTGAGATAGAACCAGAAAATGCTACATTCTTGTATTACAAAGCTCAATCTCTGGTTATGTTAGAGGATACAGATAGTGCAATTATGGTGTTAACACATATTTTATGACTGAACCCATCAATGAAAGAAGAACTATTAGAGAACCCTGTTTTCGAAAATCTTAGTGGAGAAATAGAAACTATTGTACAAGATAATTCACAGTCCTAATATATGAAACTTAATCAAGAAATTTATACAGTGCTAAAAAATGAATTTGGACAAGATGTTGAAATTGATTTTCATGACGAAAAATGAGATGGAAAACATTTTTTTCTTGATATTTGTAGTGAGAAATTTAGAAACCTCAGTAGAATAGAACAATCAAAACTTGTGTATACTTGTCTTGATTCATATATGCAAACTTGATATATTCATGCTCTAAGAATGCGATGTAGAGTTCCAGAAAATAATTCTTAATAATATACTATGTTAACTGGTGAGTTACAACAAAGAATAGAAGAAATTCTATGAAGCTACAGAGTGATGCTTTTCATGAAGTGAACTCCTGAGCTCCCTGCATGTGGATTTTCTGCAAATGCTGTGGCACTTCTCGTAGATAATGATATCTATTTTGAAAGCTTTGATGTATATAGTGATGAAGATATTCGTCAATGATTAAAGGAGTATAGTTCTTGGCCAACATATCCTCAGTTATATATTGATGGAGAACTCGTTTGATGAATTGATATACTTATGGAAATGCATGAAAGCGGTGAATTAAAAGCTCTAAAAATCGAAAAAAATCTATAAAATATTACACAAAAACACCTCAATTATGAGGTTTTTTTGTTTTGTGTGTTTTTTGTGAAGAAAATATTTGACTATTTTTTTAAAGTATGTGATAATTTTTTAGTACTTATAAATTAATCACTTTTGGATATGACGGCTTTATTTTATCAAATTATAAACAATATTGAGAAAATTACTCATAAAAATTATAAAGAGTTCAAGAGAAAACTTGTAGAATTACTAAAATGATTTGAAGACAATAATGATGTTGATAACATCAAAGTCCTCAGAAATAAACTAGAAATGCTTCTTGGTGAATATAAAATTACTGACAAGCAACATAAGCCAATTAAGAGTCATCTCAAAGATCTCAAAAAATTTCTTCATGAAATTGATGAAATTATTCATGAAATGGAAGAAGGAAAAGAAAAACTTGATCTGATTGATGTAATAAAAAAAGTCGAAAAAAAATATAGAAATATCTCAAAAATTAAAGAAGAGAAAAGAGACAAATATAAAGAAGTAGCCATCAAAAAGAAAAATATCTCATACGAAAAAGAGATTATAAAAATGCAGCTTGAACTTGTAAAACTTCAAAGACATATTGAAGAAACTGGTCAAAAAGTTCTCATTATTTTTGAAGGAAGAGATGCTGCAGGGAAGGGGGGGAATATCAAACGATTTATGGAATATCTCAATCCAAGAAATGCAAAAGTAGTAGCCCTTCAAAAACCAACTGAACAAGAACAATCTCAATGGTATTTTCAAAGATATCTCAAACATCTTCCAAATGGAGGTGAGATGGCACTTTTCGATAGATCTTGGTATAATCGAGGAGGAGTTGAACCTGTAATGGGGTTTGTAAACAAAAAAAATTATGAGAAATTTATGCATGACGTTCCAAAACTCGAGGACATGCTTATTTCTTCTGGAGTAAAAGTAATTAAACTCTATTACTCAGTTTCTAAATCTGAACAAGCGAAACGATTTGACGAAAGAAGAAGAAATCCACTCAAACAATACAAACTTTCACCGATTGATCAGTTTTCTCAACAACTCTGGAAAAAATATACACTTGCTGAATACCATAACTTTAAGAATACTTCAACAAAAAATTCTCCTTGGACTATTATCAATTCTGATGATAAAAAAGAGTCTCGAATTAATTCTATTAAATATGTCCTTTCACAGTTTGATTATCCAGAAAAAATTTCTAAAAAGGAACTTGAATATGATAAAAAAATAGTTATTTCAGCAGAACAAAAACTTGATATTCTCAAAGATGAAATTGAAAAAGATGCAGATTTATTTGCAGAATAATAAAAAAAAAGACCGGAGGTCTTTTTTTTTATTATTCTCTTTCAAGTCAAGTAATATAGGCAATTGCAATAGCATCTGCAGCGTCATCAGGTTTTGGTATTTCATCAAGTTTAAATATCATCTGAATAGCTTTTTGCAGCTGAGCTTTTTTTGCAGATCATGAACCCGTGATTGCTTTTTTTATTTGAAGTGGAGTATACTCATGAGGTATAATACGAGATTTCATACTTTCATATATTATAACTCCTCTCGCATGTGCTACAGCTATTCCAGTAGTAATATTGGTATTAAAAAACAATTTTTCGATTCAAATTCTCTCAGGTTTATGGAGCGATATCAACTCTGAGATATCAGTTCAAATTTCTAAGAGCTTATGTTCTAAGTCTATTTTTGGAGTCGTTTCTATGACTCAAAAATCTATGAGCTTAAACTCTCTGTCTAGTTTTTCTATTATAGCAAATCATATCGTAGTAGTTCATGGATCTATTCAAAGAATCTTCATATTTGACAATTTATTAATTTATTTGACAATAATATGTAACTATGTAATACTATATATATGAAGGCAACTTCATATGTGTACGTAAATTGTTTCTGGAGAATATATTTATACTTAATATATGTTTCCATGAAAAAAAGTAAAATACAGATTTCTGCAAAAGTGCTTGATACGATTGCAGATTCATGAGAAATATCTGAAAAACAAAAATTGAGTTTCTTGAAATATGTGGGATATCTCACATATGATGAGCAAAAACAATTATGTCAGATATTATAAAAATAAAACTTCAGAAGTGGTTCTCTGAAGTTTTATTTTTATTTCCAATTGAAATAGCTTTCAAGTCAGAGCCTTTCATCATCGTATTGGAAAAGTTTCCCTTGCGTATGTAATCTACTTAATACACCATCAACTATTTTTTGAGAAACATTACTTCAATATATATTTTTCTTCTTCATTTTTTTATTTCAAATAGCTCCTTTCACTATATCTGCTATGAGTCAGGCATTTATTGGTGGCGCTATAATATTTGCTCATTCAAGAATTGTTTCTGTTCGGTCGGATCCAAATCGTACTGTGACGCAAGGAGTCCCAACAATATTAGCTTCTTCTTGCATAGATCCGCTATCAGTAACTACAGCTCAAGCCTGTGATATCATATCAATTACTTCATGATGATGTGCAAGAGCCTTTCCATATGCAAAATTCTCAGGATATTTTTTTGTTAGAGTTTCTATATCTTCTCGAAGTCAAAAATTATCTATTGCAAATTCACTTGCATAAAGTCCAAGAAAACAAACATGCACTCAATCTTCAATAAGTTTTTTTATTCCGTGATATATTGCAAGAAAACGCTCTTTTTTCTCACAGTTTTCTCTTCTATGAATGGTGATAAAAATAAAATCTTTTCCTTTCATACTAGGGAATTGTTCAAAAGCTTTTGAACTATGAATTTTTGTTTGAGAAATTGCAATAGCATCTGCTATAGTATTTCAAGTTACTTCCATATTTTCTTTTGGAAATCCTTCTTTTTTGAGCGTCTTGAGATATAAGTCATGAGGAAGCGCAAAATATCATGCTGAAGGCTCTACTCCCCTTGTATCGAATTGCTCTGGATATGGCTCAATACTTCCTAACTCGTAAATATTATGATTTTGTAGTGAACTATAATAGGCGTTCCAATCAAATTTTCATTTTTCATAGTCTTGGAATAAGGTATGAAAAAATTCTCTTTTTGGAGTAAATGTTCGTATTCATGCTTCTACATGAACCACTGATATTTTATTCAAAAATGCTGCTTTATCTGCTGTAGTTGCAGTAAGGGTATCTCCGTGAACATAAGGAACAGGAATTTTTTTATATTCTTCATTGAATTCTAACAATATATTTCCAAGTCTTTCTATAATGAGAGAATATTTTTGATGTAGTTTTCAAAAAATATTGAGGTTTATATCAACATTCATTCAAAACTCATCAAGAACTCATTGAGATAAGTTGTAATCATAATGTTGGCCTGTATGAATTAATACCACAAGTTCTCCTCTTTTTTTAAGTTCTAGATATAAAGGAGCTTGCTTAATGATATCTGGTTTTGTTGCAATCATGATAATGTGAGCATATCTTTTTGGATTTGATCTGATTTCTTGCCAAAATCAGTCTCGTACTTGAATCTGTTTTTCTGTTTGAGTCATGTATTATATGAAAAAATAATCAAGACAAGTATGCTCAGGATTTAGTAAAATGCAAAGGAAGTTTATGAATCTTTTTTGTTAATTTATTAAGCTGAACTTTGTTTAATTAAAAAATAAATTTTGATAATCAAATATATTGTATATATTTCGAGTATATAAATTATAATAAATATATGAAAAATATTTACTACGCATATTTGCATTCATGTTGATTTTCTCAAAAAGAATTATGTGAGATTTTCAAAGATGATGCAAGTCCGAAAGATTTTTTTATATCTCTTGATAGAGAAAAAATCTCAAAATTTGTAAAAAATTCGACCAGACAAAATCAAATACTTGAGAATTTTGCTAAAATTAATACTGACCTAATTGATGCAGTAATAAAAAAATATGAGGTAAAGCTTATATGTGTACATGATAGTGATTATCCTGAGAATTTATTACATATACCTCATACTCCTTTTCTCCTGTATGTGCGTTGAGAATTGCCTAAAGAGAAAATGTTTTGAGTTGTGGGAAGTAGAAATATTACTTCCTATTGAAATAAAGCTATTGACTGTTTGGTTCCTGAAATTTCCAAAATTTTTCCTATTGTTTCAGGATGAGCTGCTGGCTGTGATACGAGAGCGCATATTTCAGCTCTTGATTCGTGAGCTAAGACAATTGCCGTTATTTGAACTGGTATTAACCTACATTATCCAGTAACAAACGAAAAACTCTACAGTAAAATCGTTCTAGCAGGTTGAGCGGTAGTTTCTATATTTAGAATTTGAGAACCTTGAAATCCTTATAATTTTCCTGTGAGAAATGAAATAGTTGCAGGATTATCAGAGGGAATTCTCCTGATAGAGGCAAAAGAAAAGTCATGAAGTCTTATTACAGCTAATTTATGTTTAGATATCTGAAAAGATGTTTTTGCAGTACCTTGAGATATTATGCACAGTGCGAGTACTGGAACGAATAAATTAATTCAAATTGGTGCTGCAAAACTTGTAATGCACCCGGGTGATATTTTAGAAGAGTATGATGTAGTAGTAAAATCATCAGCACATAAAAATATTCTTCCAAATCTCTCAGATGAAGAATTCATGCTCTACACTCTTATATCTGAGAATAATTTTGACCTTGAATCAATCATAAAAAATATATGAATAGAAAGTAAACATACGGTTCAAAAAATATCACTTCTTGAGCTCAAGGGCCTGATTAAAAAAGATATTTCATGAAAATATAGAATCTCTTAAATTTTCTTTCTATTTTTGAATTTTTCTATACAATTCTCTGAAAGTTTTTTAAAAACTCTATTTTTTATTGCCCGCAGAATGCTACTTCAAATAGAAATTCTTTTTTTCCTGCTTACTTGAGCGTATATGATTTATTATGTCAGTGAACGCTTCTTATTACTGTATCTGAAAAAACAGAAACAAAAGCAAGAAAAACAAGAGATTATTAAATCGCGAATAGAAAAAAGAGCCAAAGCATCAGCTGAAGAAACAGTAACTGAACAAAAAAAAGAAAAAGAAGTTTCAAAATATTCTCCAGTAGAATCTGAGAAACTTAGAGAAATTGTAAAAAGGGTACAAATAAATATTTCGAGATGATATCTTGATAGCGCGAGAACACTGATAATTGAGTGACTTGCGATGAGTAAGAATAATAAAGATTTAAACCTTTTACTTGCGGATATTTACGAAAGAGAGAAAAAATATCAAAATGCTGAGTATATATATAGAGATTTGCTTGATGAGCATAGCGACGATGATTATATTCTACAAAGACTGTGAAATATATATACCCTGAGAGGAAAAACAGAAAAATCTCTTGAATGTTATAGTGAAGCTCTGAAATATGACAGAAATAATTCAGAAATATTAGATATATTATCTCATTTGTCTATTGAAGTTCAAGATTATAAAAAAGCATTAAAATATGCTATGCTCTTTTTGAAAGAAAAACCAAGAAATGCAGAAAAACTTTCTATAAAATGATATGCTTTAGAGAAATTATGAAAATATTCAGATGCACATAAGGCATATTCTTCTGTTCTGGATCTTCAACCCTATAATACTGAAATACAAGAGCGCATAAAGAGTCTCGAAAAATATCAGTAATTAACAAGTTATTGACAGGAAAAAACTTTCTGACATAAAAAAAAATATTTTTTTGGTAAAAGAATATTTTTTTTTAAGCTATTTTTAATATTTTAGTCCATTTTGTATGAGTATGTTAAAAATTCCTCCATATAGTTTAGAAGCAGAGCAATCTGTGCTTTGAAGTTTGCTTATCGATAAGGATGGATTTATCATAATAGGTGATATTTTGACGTCTGAAGACTTTTATGAGGAAGCTAATGCAAAAATATTTGATGTGATTTTTGATTTATTCAAACAAAATAAACCAATAGATCTTATCACAGTAAGGGAAAAACTTGATGATAGGAAGCTCCTTGATAGTGTTTGATGAATTACCTATCTTGCTGAATTAACAGAGATAGTTCCAACTTCCTCAAACATCTTTGAATACGCTCAAATAGTAAAAAACAAAGCAGTTCTGAGAAAACTTATTAAGTCAGGAAATGAAATCATTTCACTGTGATATCAAGAAGATGCTCCAATAAATGATTTACTCGAAAAATCAGAGAAATCACTTTTTTGAGTTACTCAGACATTTATCAAAAATAAGCTCGTTCATATTAACGATATATTGACTCAAAGGTATGAAGAATTTGCAGAGATTCATGAAAATCCAGAACTCGTAACACAGCATAGACTTCAAACAGGATTCAAAAATATGGACAATAAACTCACAGGTCTCAAATGATGAGATATGGTGATAGTTGCGGCAAGACCATCTATGGGTAAAACAGCTCTCGCGATGAATCTTGCTCAGAATATTTGATTTAATAAAAAGTCAGTTGCTATTTTTTCTCTGGAAATGAGTAAAGAGCAGCTTACTGATCGTATGATAGCATCAGCTATGGGAATTGATAGTTGGAAACTACAAAAATGAGAGCTTGAAGATAATGAATTTGCAAAAATTGGTGAAGCAATGGAAATGCTTTCAGATGCAGATATTTATATTGATGATAGTGCTGGGGGAAATCTTGTTGATTTAAAAAGTAAAGCTCGTAGGCTTAAAATGGAGAATGGATTGGATTTAATTATTATTGATTATCTCCAATTGATGTCTAATGGGAACTCTATGAATCGTGTTCAAGAAGTATCTGAAATTTCTCGAGGTATAAAATCACTTGCTCGTGAACTTAATGTTCCTATAATTGCGCTTTCACAGCTCTCTCGCGCCGTTGAATCGCGTCCTGATAAGAGACCAGTTCTCTCAGATCTTCGTGAATCAGGGTCTATTGAACAAGATGCAGATATTGTTATGATGATTTATCGTGAAGATTATTATGATGAATTTACAGAGCGAAAATGAATTACAGATATCTTTATTCGTAAAAACCGTAATGGTCCAATTGGTTCAGTGCAACTTATGTTTCAAAAGAATAATCAAAAATTTGTTGAGATTGAAACAAATCTCCAGTCAGATGATGATTATTAATATTATACAAAGCTAGGAAATTAAGTTTCTAATTTCTTTCTTTTATAAAATACTTTTTCTTTTATACTTTGAAATATATTTTATTATTCATAAGTTGACCGTATGAAAAATGTCTTTTCTATAATTTCACAGTTTCATACTTATTTTATTTATTTTCGATGATTATATTTCTTAGAAAATAAAAATAAATATATCTGTTCCTGATTCACTTTAGTAGAATTAATTGTAGTAGTGACTATTCTGGCTATTCTTTGAACTATTTGATTTATAAGTTTTCAATGATTTTCAATGTCAGCACGAGATTCAAAGCGACTTTGAGATATAAATATGATACAAAAAAGTCTATTATTTATTGTAGAATCATGACAACAACTTCCATTGCCTGAGTGAAATATGACAGAAATATATTCTAGCTGAACATTAGTATCAATACAATGAGATTTTACTGAGCATCTCTGAAATAATTCACGCGTGTTTTGAGATCTTCAAGATCCTTTAGATAATAATTTTTTTACCTATACTGTTTCTAGAAATAGATTAAAATTTGCAATAGGATGACTCACTGAATCTCCAGTATCTTGAAATAAATCCATATTTCCTCAAACATATGCAGATAATAGAAATGTATATATTAAGTGAGATAAAGTATGAATTTATTTTAATGGAGAAGATGTTCCAGTTCAACAAGTATGAGTTGAAAATATTGATATAGTCCATACTTCTGAAAATTATAAAGTTTATTTTAGCACTAATAATTATTTGGAGTGAGATAAAGAACAACTTATGTTTGCTAGTCCAACAGCAAGTTGCAAAAGAATTTTTGAAACCACAAGTAATTATTCTTGAAATGGAGAATACATAATAAATCCACGCTGAGAAGATCAATATGTTTATTGTCATAGTGATTTTCTTGAAACAAATTTTTATGATTATATTGTAGATTGAGATTTTGAAGTGAATACATCTGAGAATTGGGATACTACAAAAATAATTTCTGATGCAGCAATGACTGGTGATTATGGTTTTCGCCAGGTAAGTAGGTTAGTTATAACATCAAATAATTATACTTACGTGGATCCATCTAAGAATTATAATATATCTGTTTGGTTACGTTCTTCGTGAGAAGAGCTTAGCAGTGCACATGTTTGATTTATAGAGTATGATAAAAATTTTGTACAAATAAGACCCTATGATGTATGAGCCGTACCAAATACTGAAACGCAACTCATGCAAGATGTAAATTCAAATGATACTTCTTTGG
The DNA here is from genome assembly GCA_964456335.1 of uncultured Candidatus Peribacteria bacterium. Classification (GTDB taxonomy): domain Bacteria; phylum Patescibacteriota; class Gracilibacteria; order BD1-5; family UBA6164; genus JAACSU01. The sequence continues at coordinate 124,971 of CAYVZQ010000001.1, forward strand.
TATTTAATAATATTGATTCTCAAATGTGTGAAGTATGGGAAAATCATTCTAGATTTCTGACACATGGAAAAGTAGCTTTTGATGTTGACATCAGTGGAAGTTACAATGATTTACCGAATAGAAATCTCTCTAAAAATATACCTCAATCAAGTACTGAAAATCCAAATAATACTATCTGAATGAACTTTACTGGATTAGAAAATAATGGTGATACTTGCATATTATTTTTCTGATGAGAAATCTGACAGGAATATCCAGCATGAACTAATATTAGAATGCATCTTCCAGGAGGCTGATTTAATTATAGAGCAACAAATGGATGAGTAACGGTACCGAATCAATGGACATTATATGAATGATGAGTGTCTTGAGAGTCACTCTATGGTATTAGTAACTTAAATTTTCGTAGGGGAACTCGTTTTATAAAACCGCTTATTCTTGCAAATCATGCAAACTCAACATCTGATGATCCAAATCATTGGAAAAATGCATTAATGGAATTAGATATTGATGATATAAAACTTGAAAAATTTTAAATATTAATATCCGCCAAAAAAAATAATCTCTTGTCAAAGTCATTTTTTTGCCAAGAGATTTTTTTTATGTTACGATATTCTTGTACTTTATTTTTAACCAATCGAATATGACTTGGAAAAATGCCTTTCATAGAGCTGTAAAAAAAGAAATGCAACCTATGAGACAATTGACTTACTGGGTACTCTTTCTTGCTTGTGGTCTTATGTACGTAATGGGGACTGTTTCAGGTGCTGCAGCAGCATCTTACGCTCTTATAGTTGCAAATCCAGAAATTGCATCAAATTCTTGGCTTGTAACGGGAATGTTTTAAGAAAATATCTTAAAAATTTCTTTGAAATAATAACTTTGCTCGTATATTAGAGTGAAGTTATTTTTTTATGTATACACTATGTCGGATTTTCCAAAAAAATATAATCCAAAAGACTTTGAATCATCGATTTACAAGTCGTGGGAAGATAAGGGATGTTTCAAACCTCAAGAATCAACCACTTGAAAGAGTTTTTATATTCCTATGCCACCACCGAATGTCACCAGTGTTTTACATGTAGGGCACTCTGTAATGTTGACGCTTGAAGATCTCATGACAAGGTATCACAGAATGAAGTGAGATGCAACGCTTCTGCTTCCTGGAACTGATCATGCGGGAATTTCGACACAGGTAAAAGTAGAAGAAAGACTCGCAAAAGCATGAATCAATAAGTCTGATCTTTCAAGAGATGAATTTCTTGCTGAGTGCTGGAAATGGAATACAGAATTTGGAGGAAAAATCCAAGACCAATTTCGTAAAATGTGAACGAGCTGCGATTGGTCAAAAGAAAAATTTACTCTCGATGAGGATATGAACAAGCGTGTTATTAAGGCATTTAATATGCTGTATGAGCGCGGACTGATTTATCAAGGTGAATATATGGTAAACTATGATCCTGTTCTCAAAACCGTTGTATCAGACCAAGAAGTCGTTCATAGGGAAGAGAAATGAAAACTCTATCATGTTACCTATTTTGTTTCTGGAAGTGATAGTGAAGTAGTAGTTGCAACTACAAGACCAGAAACACTTCTATGAGATGTAGCTGTTGCAGTGCATCCAAAAGATAAAAGATACAAAAAACTCCTGAAAGCAGGCAAAAAGCTTATTCTCCCTATAGTAAATAGAGAGATTCCTCTTATAGCTGATGAAATGTGTGATATGGAGTTTGGAACTTGAGCTGTAAAAATTACTCCAGCTCATGATGCAAATGATTTTGAAGTAGCAAAACGCCATGAATTACCACTTGATTATATAGTTGTTGAAAAAGATGGTACTATGAGCAACGTTGCTGGAATATTCGCTGGTCAAGACTTTATGACAGCAAGGTCAAATATCGTTGAACTTTTAAAAACAAAATGAAATCTTCTTAAAATAGAGGATCATGTATCAAAAGTATGATATGGTGAAAGAACGGGAGCAAAAATAGAAACCATCATTTCAAAACAGTGGTTTGTGAAGATTGATCCAATTGCGAAAAAAGTAATATCAGGATACAAGAAGAAAGAATTTGAAATTATTCCTTCACGGTATAACAAAACATTTGAAGATTGGATTTATAACCTCAGAGATTGGTGTATTTCTCGCCAACTCCAATGGGGACATCAAATTCCAGTATGGTATACTCCAGATGGAGATATAATTGTAGCTGAAAATGCAGACGAGGCGCAAGAAAGAGCATGAAAATGAGTCACTCTGACACAAGATGCTGATGTACTTGATACTTGGTTTTCAAGCGCTTTATGGCCATTTGCTACTCTCTGATTTGATATGTGGTGAGGAGAACAACCAGATTTATTTAAAGAGTTTTATCCAGCTCAAGTTTTAGAAACAGGACATGATATCATATTTTTCTGGGTGATCAGAATGCTTCTTTTCTGATACGAATTTACAGAGCAAACACCATTTAAAACAGTGTATCTTCATGGACTCGTAAAAGACAAAATTGGGAGAAAAATGAGTAAGTCTCTCTGAAACGGTGTAAATCCAATAGATATGATTGATATGTATGGAACAGATGCTCTGAGAATGACTCTCTCAATTGGAAATACACCATGAAATGATCTCAAGTTTGATGAAGAGAATGTAAAAAATAATATGCTCTTTGTAAACAAACTGTGGAATGCTTCACGATTTGTACATGCAAATACAGCGCCTCAAGATTTTTCTTTTGAAGAAACACAAAAGGTACTTGTAGAAAACTACGACAGTTTACTGCTTCATGAGAAATGGATTTTATCTAAACTCTCAGGGCTCATTGGTCTTGTAACTGAATCTATGGAAAACTATAGTTTTTCAGAAGCAGGGCAAGAACTCTATGTATTTACAAAAAATAGATTCTGTGATTATTACATAGAAGAATTTAAGCTTTCAAAAGATGTGTCTGAGTATGGAGAGCAAGTAATTCTCTACTGAATGAATGTACTGCTTAGACTCTGGCATCCATATATTCCATTTGTGACAGAGCAGCTGTATAATAAACTTTGATTCACAGGAGAGCTTATTGTCTCATCTTGGCCAGAAAAACATATAGACGTAGATAAAGAAGCTGAAAAAGCTCATACACTTTTTGTAGAAGTTGTAAAAGAAATCAGAAAACTCAGAGCTGAAAATAATATCATGCCAAATAAGACCATCAAGCTTCAAATTTATGCAAAAAATAATAATGCTGAAATACTCTCTTGAGCATTAGAACTTATTTCTTGAATCGTTAAATCAGAAGAAACTATCATTATAGATAAGAAACTTACAGACCCTAATCTCGTATATTCTGTGATAAAATCTGGTGTTGAGGTATACATTGATACTTCAAATGCAATCGATGTAGAATCTGAGAAATTGCGTCTCAAAGAACAAATCAGTGATACAAGAGAATATATTTCAATCCTTGATAAGAAACTTCTCAATGAATCATTTGTAAGAAATGCACCAAAAGATCTCGTACATGCTGAAATGGCGAAAAAAGAGCAAGCAAAACAAAAACTCAAAAAACTCGAAGAAAAATATAAAAGCTTAAAATAATTGGTAAAATATGATGTTTCTCAAAGTTATATCTACGCTCATACTATTTTTTTCATTTTTTCAAATAAGTTATGCAGATACTCAGAGAGTCGATTCTATCCTAAATAGAATCGACTCTCTTATTTCTCAAAAAACTGATGAAGAAAAGAGAATAAATTATGATTTCTTATTTTCACAGATTCACTCGCAGCTTATTGGAGATATTACTGGTAAAAATATAGATACTCTTTTGGAGTTCAAGAAAGAATTAGAGAATCAAAAATCTCAGTATTTTACAGAGAATACATGAATCGAAGTATCGACTCATAATACTCTCTCACTGACTTTTATACATGGGCAAGATCCACTTCCAATTATTCGGAATAATGCTGAGAGAATAAGAAATACTAGGAGTGTATTTCTCTTTCGATGAACTGAGAATCTTTTGGGAGACGAAATGATGAGCATTACCAAGGAGATTAAAAAAATAAATAGCAATATTTTATTATTTACAGACCAAGAAGGAGGAGAGATAACAAGATATGTAGACTTTCCTACTATGGATGAGCTTCAGAGTTTACTAGAAAGTGATTTTGTAACATATCGACTTCAATCGATGTCCTGAGAGAGTAGAAAAGTTTTGTTTTCAGTTTTTGATACATATAAACTATATTATTACCCAAGTTTAGAGTCTATTTGAAACGCATATAACTCTATAAGTGATGAGGACTCTAAAAAGTATTTTTTAGAAATATCTGCATATATTAGACTCGCATCAATAAGAAGTGTTTGACTGAATACTTATGGCCTCATTTTAGATTTGGATTATGGAAATCCTGTTATTTCCTGATATGCAAGAAGTTTTAGTAAGGATCTCTGAGAGTATCAAAAGCTTGTAGATGCCTTTATTCTGGCAAGTGAAGTAACGAGCGTAAGTGTATACGCAAAACATTTTCCGTGACATTGAAAATGAGCGGTAGACTCTCATAAAGCAGTACTAGATATTTCTTCATTTCCTGAATATACACAAGCAAATATGAACTTGTTTGAGTATTTTCTCTGACGAGTAAGTTCGGTAAAAAAATGAATCATGGTAGGACATATGTATGTCTGAGATGATTTTTTAGAAGCATTTAATCGAATTCTCGATACTGCTGACTATATTCTCACAGATGATCTTTCTATGCAGTGATACCAGCTGGCAACTGGAAATGATAAAAATAATAGTTTTTTTACGACTGATACAATTATAAATAGAAAGAATCTTATTAAGCTCTGAAATACTCAGAGTGACGATATAAAATAGAGAATATTGTTTTTTTACTTTATTATGTTGTAAAAATCACTATACTCCGCGCAATTATTACCATTATTTAAAACGCATGAAAATAGGTATCGTATGACTGCCAAATGTTGGAAAATCTACACTCTTTAATGCTCTCACGAAGAACTATGGAGCAGATGCACAAAACTTTCCATTTTGTACTATTGAACCAAATGTCTGAATTGTAAATGTAAACGATGAAAGGCTTGAAAAAATTAGAGCAGCGGTAAATGGAGCAAAAATTATTCCTGCAAGCTGCGAATTTACTGATATTGCTGGTATCGTAAAATGAGCCAGTGAAGGGGAGTGAATGGGGAATAAATTTCTCGCAAATATCAGAGAAGCTGATGCTATCTTGCAAGTAGTCCGAATTTTTGAAAATTCTGATATTATACACGTACATGGACAAGTTGATCCAAAAAGTGATATTGAAGTTATAAATGCTGAGCTGATTATTGCTGATCTTGAAACACTCACAAAACGAATTCAAAATGAAGCAAAAAAAGCTCGATCTGATAAAGACTTATTGGAAAAGGTAAAAACACTCGAACTTGCACTCGAATGACTTGAATCTTGAAAACTCGTTTCTTCAATGGATTGGAGCGATGAGCAAAAAAGTCACTTGCGAGATTCACACCTGCTTACAAATAAAAAGTTTGTCTATGCATGTAATGTCTCAGAAGAAATGATGGACGCAACGTCTGATGAACTGAAAAAAATTATCTGAGTAGAAGATACTCATACTCAGGTTGTTCCTATCTGCGCAAAACTTGAAGAAGATATGCTTGAAATGTCAGATGACGAAAAGAAAGAATTTCTCGATGAGATGTGACTCACTTCAACCGGGCTTGATAATCTTATCAAAGCTAGCTATGATGCACTTGGACTTCAGTATTATTTCACCGCAGGTGAGCAAGAAGTGCGAGCATGGACTATCAAAAAATGATCGAGTGCTCCTCAAGCAGCTGGTGTTATTCATACAGATTTTGAAAAATGATTTATTAAAGCAGATGTTGTAAAAGCTTCTGACATAATAGAGCAAGGAGGATGGTCAAAAGCAAGAGAAGCTGGAAAAGTAAAACTTGAAGGAAAAGACTATATCGTACAAGACGGAGATGTTATGCTCTTTAAATTCAGTAAATAATAAGACATAAAAAAAAGCAGCCTAGGCTGCTTTTTTTTCATAAAATCCACTTGGAACACATTCTTCAATTCAAGTAACTCTAAAACTCTCAGCATTTCACTCAAACGTTACGAATGCATCTGGCTTTATTTGAAACAGTAGTGCATCTCATCTATCAATATATACTTGAGGGACTATCACATCATATACTCAATTTGAAACCTTTGATACAAATTCTAATATTTTAGCCGCTAGCTTTGGTTCAGTTTTTAATGGTATTACTTGAAAATCATCTATTTCTGGTCATCTGTTATGTCCTATAGAGCTCATTTTATTAATTTACTGATAAAGAATCATTCTGAATATTCAGAAGGGATAACTCTGATACAATGCTCTGAAATTTCATTTTTAAAATGATATTTTTCAAATTGCTTGAGTCATTTTTTTATCTTTATATATTTATTTTCTTCTAAGTCAATATTTTTGAGTTGTAAATTTTGATTATTACATAAGAGATAGTGAACGATTCATTCATTTTCTTCTGGAGCTATAGTGCAGGTAGAATATATAAGCTCACCTCATTGCTTCAAATAGGGAATGAGGGCTGCACAAATTGATTTTTGCAGGCTATAGTACTTCTTTATTTGTCAGAGAGACCAATTTTGTAAATATTTTTCATTTCAAAGGGTGATAGAGCCTTCTCCACTACAGGGAGCATCTATGAGTATCATATCAAAGTACGATTCATCTGGAACATAGGATGAAATATTTCGCACATCATCATGAATAGTCTGTATATTTTCGTATCACAACTTTGAAAAATTATGCTGCATTTTTTCATGACGTATTTTCGATGGCTCAAAAGCCCATATCTCAGCATTTGGATAGAGCTCTCTGAGTTGACCTGTCTTTCATCCAGGAGCTGCGCAAGCATCTAAAATTCTTAGATTTTCTGACTCTTTTTCCATCGAGAAAAAATTTGCAGGAATCTGACTCGAAATTCCTTGAAGATAAATTTTTCCAGCTTTATATATTTTAAGTTTCCAAAGATCTTTTTCGCTGACTCATGTATCAAATATATAAGCTCAAGCTGGAGAATCTAGCTTTGTATATCATAAAGAAGCTTTCTGAAAAGCTTCTTCTATTTCGTTCTGTGTTGATTTTAGTGTATTAACTCTACAGCTGACATTTCTTTTTTCTTGTGAAATCGAAGTTTTGAGAAGAGTGATTTCTTCTTTGGTAAAAATTCTCTCAAGTCGTAATGTAAGATCTTTAGGAAGTGCGTTCATATAATTTGTCGGTAATGGATAACTCTATCATGGATAAAGATGAACCTATCATAGTCAGGTCTGCTTCTTTTCCAAAGAATATCTTTAATTTTATTGGCATAATACCTCGTTCCTCATTCTGGATGTATCATTCTGTATACCGTCATTATGAGAATGACCTGAATGAATATTTCATTGGTTATACCACTTATTGATCAAATAAAAATATTATACACAAGCCACAGTGAAGAATTGAGCATCATCATGAGTCTGAGTTTAATTTTTTCTAGGAAAAAATATGAATAGGCACCACTCATAGAAGTGAGAATAGGAATGAGTGAATACAATCCATCAAACGTAAATACTCATGTAATCATGGTAATACCAATAATTAGCATAAATGCTTTTATATTTTTTTGAAATTTAATTGAGAGTATCACTCTCATTACAGAAATTACTGTCGCAGCTAGACCAGAGTAAACTCATAAAAAGTAAAAATGAGTTCCCCAAAAAAATGCAGATAAAAGCATGAGTTTCTTGACATTATTATCATCTTTCTGCATATATGCAGTGATAATGGTAATCATACCAAGAAATCAATAAATTTGCGCAAAATTATCTTGCGTAAAATACTTGATTAAGATTTGGAAGATATCATCAAATAACATAAAAATAGTAACTTTTTAAATATAAATCAATATAATTAAAACACACTATTTATTAATAGTCAAATATTATTCAAATCTATCTTTGTCTCTGTAGAAGATATATCGTCAAAAATTGAGTCTTGCAGGAGCTTTTCATATTTTTCTTTTGAGTCTGATAAGAATTTTTTCTTTCTTTTCTGCTCAAATCATAAATTTATAGATAGAGTAAATTATAGTTCCTTGAACAATAATTTCATTTGTTACTCCACTCATTGACCCCGTATTTAAGTGGTAAAAGAGCCATATAAGCGATACTCCTGCGAGAAGTATTCTGAGTCTTACTTTCTCTAAAAAGAAAAATCAGTAACTTGAAATTGCCGTTGCAATAAGTGGAAGGGTCGAGAGGAGTTTTCCATCAAAACTATATATTCAAAATGCAATGCTTATAGCCAAAATAGCTACGAAAACAGAAACACTTTTCTTATATTTAAGAGAGAGTATGAGCCTAATAAGTCATATTATTGTAGCGAGAAGTGCTCAATAATTTCACATAAAAATAAAATGCAACAACCAAAAAAGTGTGGATGCAATAAATATTTTTATGGTTTTAGTATCATCTGTAACGATAAATCCAGAAATTCACACAAACATGGCAATAAAACCAAATAATTGTCCTATTGGATTTTCTAAAAATAAAGAAACAATCCCATTCAGGATTGAAGAAATAAGCTCCATATATATGTGAAAAATGAATAAATTTTTTTTTGAAGTATAAAAAAAATATAAACTTCTCAAAATTTATATTTTTTTTCTTTAAAACACCTGGAATATACTGTAAATATTTAAGTTGTTTTTCAGTATTGTTCATAATTATAAAGCAGCTGCTTTAGTTGTTCATTTTCTTCTTTTGATAAATTTTTTGGAGCAATATTTTCATGTACTACTTCAATTATTTTTGCGTGTATATTATGAATATCACTTGCATCTCATACAGGAGAACTTATGCAAAGATACATTCCAGTCATACAACCAAAGGTACCAACTATAACGATAGAATTTTCAAGTTTTAAAGGGAGCTTTTCTTCTATGATATGTGATATCTTATAACTAAAATTTGGAGTAAACATAATGAGTCAATCATTTGAGCTAACTTTTGGTTTTAAAAACCTCAAATCACATACATATGCGCTGGTATGTGTTGTAGAAATTTTTGTCTCATAGATATTTAATTTTCTGTCTTGTGATGCCCTCAGATCTCGTATAGCTTTTTGTTTATCGTGAAAATCAAATTGACCACATGATATTGCTCTTGCAAAAGGAATTCCCATATAATCATCTGTATTTTCTGCAACTCAATGTTCTAAAAAATCTATAGCTCTAGAAATTGATAATTGTACAAATTTTTCAACTTGATTTATGTCTAGTTGAATCATTGAGGTAATTCTAAATCAAAAGGTTTCACTTCCTGTTTTATATGGTGAGATATCAAGGATGACCTTTCAATCTATTTCTGAGTTTGAAACTTCCTCCAAAGAATTTCTAACACTTCCAGTATCTTTTTTATACGCAAGCAAATGCTCGGCTGTATGGACTCATTTATGAAACGTTTCATCAAAGATTCATGTATAGAGTGGAATGCTATACTGGAAAAATGTAATTCCATCATCACAGTGAACTATCTTATCTACACTGAGTGTTCCTCATGTCATATTTGTATGGTCTTTATCTGCAGAGTGTACTCAAGCTTCAATACTATATTTTTTCATTATATTACTTTATTTAAAGTCTAAAAGATTTTACATATTATTTTCGTGCGTTGTATTTTTCTTGCATTTCTAGGTTTTTTTCATTCCAATATTCCATAAGTTTTTCTCTTTTGAAAAACCAGAAATATGCGAGAACCAGAAGAAGAATACCAGTGATAAACCAACCAATATATTTAAGAATTGTTTCATAATACTCTGCAAAAAATATACCGATAGTAATAAATACTATAGCCCAAAGAGAAGAAGCGATAATGTTATAAAACCAGAATTTTTTATTGGTAAATCCCATACTTCCAGCAATAAACGGAAGAAATGCTCTGAAATGTGGATGAAATTTTGAGAGGATTATTCACCATGCTCACCAAGTATTTACTCATTTTTTAAGATATTTTAGTTCTGTTTTTTCTATTCATACCCATACTCAATACGTAGAAAAAAATCATTCTCCATAGTATTTTCATAGATAATACCCAATAGCATTTGATAATACTGACCCAGCAATAGCGCACGTGAGAACTCCAAAAAATTCACTGTATCCTAGTCATCCATAGAATCCTCATACAGATAGCATCACTACTTGTCATGGTATGATTGTTCCAATAATCGGAAGAGATTCTGCGAGAGCTGATACAAATGCAAGCAGATAGTTCCATTTTCAGAGGTTTTCAATTTGAACTTTAATCCATTCAATAACTGGAAGAAGTATATCAGGCTTAAAGAGTGTAACAATAAGAAATAACATCATCAGACTGAGAAGTCATAGTATGAGATAGTGAAAAATTTTTTTCATAATTTTTTTTGCCAGTAAATATGTGTGACAAAAGTATAAACGCAGGATGAGAATTACAAGTTTATTTTGAAATTCAGACATTTTCTATACACTTACTGCATTATTTTTTTTAGAAAATTATGCAATTAGATATTATAAAAAACAGAAGTGTATATTTTGTTATTTCTGGAATTTTATTTCTTATTTCTTTAGTGTTTATTTTCTTTGGTCAACTGAATCTTGGTATCGATATGACTGGAGGAACACAGATGGAATTTGGATACGATGAATATACATATAATGCTGAGGAAGTACAGCAAACAGCAGAGGAAATCTCACAGCAAATTAATAGTTCTTGAAGTATTATAAATACGATTTCAACGTATAAAGTTACATGAGAAAGTATATTTGTTGTGGAAGCAGGTTTTACAAGAAATATCGATGAAGCTCAATTAGAAGGATATAAAACACAGTATAGAGATGCTCTAGAGTCAGAGTATGCTAGTATGGGGGATATAGAACTCACTCAGTATACAAATATTGGGGCAAGTTTTGGTGACTATATTAAAAGCACAGCGAGACTTACGCTTTTACTTGCGATTATTGGTATTGCATTTTATATTGCATATGCATTCTCTGGTTCAGTAGGATGAATTAGTTCAGTGAGTTTTGCACTTATTACTATTGTGACACTTTTCCATGATGTAGTGATTTCTGCGGGACTCTTTATTCTCACTTCTATGGTTTTTCCTCAATTCCAGATTGATACATTCTTTATCACAGCGCTGCTTACAATTCTGTGATACTCAATCAATGATACGATTGTAATATTTGATAGAATTCGCTCTAACTTGCAAGAATTTGGATGAAAAACTCAATCATTGACTCAAATCATAAATAATTCAGTGAACGAAACCATGACTCGTAGTATTTATACAAGTATGACGATTGCATTTGTACTGATGTGTATTATCGTATTTGGTCCGAAGAGTATTACTGGATTTACGCTTACTATGCTCTATGGAACAATTATAGGTACATTTTCTTCAATATTTATAGCATCTCCACTCCTCTACGAATTACATAAAAAAACAGTTCTTACAGTGTATCAGAAAAAAGAAGATAGAAGTGATGAAGATAAAATGGTTGTATAACATCACAATATTTGATGAATAAGACTATAAAAAGAATTTTCAGCAGCTACTTTAGAACAACATGAATATTGAAAAGTATTTGTGTTGTTATTTTTTGAATATTCATTGCAATCCTTGCATCTATTGAGCCACTAATTTTCACAGAATTTATTAAAAAAATTGAGATCTATATCTCAACTGGAACGATAGATATGAATGAAATCATATCACTATCTCTCATATGGTGAGTATTTGCAGTGGTATATATTATCGGTTCATACTGCTTTGATTATTTTTTTCTTGCAAAGACTATTATTGCACATTATCACAAAAATACACTCATACTTGTTGAAAGAATTTCCCATATGTCCTATGGGAATTATTTATGAAGACAAATATGATCTTTATATAAAGTCTTGGACAGAGGTACAGAAAGCCAATTATTTTTCTTATATTCTACTCTCTTAGGAGTATTGAGAAGCTTTGTAAGTATCATATTTATTTCTACTATACTGTTCATAGTAGATTGGAGAATGGCAATTGCTACCTTAATTCTAGTTCCAGTTGCTATATCGATAGGATATTATATTTACGCAAAGCTTGCTGAGACGCAAAAGAATTTGGATTTAGAATATATTAAAGGATTTTGAATTTTATGAAATTCCCTTACTAATTTTTGACTCACAAAAACTCTTCATCTTGAAGATGCTTTTTATAAAAAAATAAAAAATGTATTTGATACTGCATATACTAAACAACTCAAAATTAATAGATGATGGAGTATTGGTCATGGCTATACAGCGGCCATTGTAATTATTGCACGAATTATAGTTATTTGAGTATGACTGAGTTTGATTGTAAAAGGAGAAATAGATTTTGCTACCCTCTTTTTATTTTTTAGTTATATTGGTTGGATATATTTTCCAATTGGGTTTATATTTGAGCAACTCAGGCAATTTCAAAAATATTTGAGTGCAGTAGAGGTTATGTATGATGAGGTAGATGCCATAGAATTTGAAAATACAAATGAATGAAAAAATCTAACTACAGTTACGTGAAATATACAATTCAGCAATATCTCCTTTGATTATTGAGATTGAAATAAAATTCTCAGAGAGGTGGATTTTGAAATAAAACCATGACAAAAAATTGCATTTGTAGGTAATACCTGAGCAGGGAAGAGTACTATAGTAAATCTACTTCTTCGTTTCTGGGATGTCACAAAATGAGAAATCCTCCTAGATGGGGTAGATATAACAACTCTCAAAAAATCTTCACTAAGAAAGCATATATGAATGGTATCTCAAGATAACAGTTTATTTAATCTTTCAATAGAAGAGAATCTTAAGCTGGCAAATCCGAAAGCAACAAAGAGTGATATAGAAGCTGCGCTTAAAAATGCTGAAGCAGAATTTGTTTATAATTTGCCAAACGGAATTAAAACAGTTATTTGAGAACGTTGATTAAAGCTCTCATGATGAGAAAAGCAGAGAGTCTCAATAGCAAGACTCTTCCTGAAGAATCCTTCTATTTTAATACTTGATGAAGCTACATCTGCGCTGGATAATGTAACAGAAAAAAAGATTGAATGAGCTCTCAGAAAACTGATGAAGTGAAAAACAAGTATAATAATTGCTCATAGGCTCTCGACAATAAAAAATGTGGATACCATTTTTGTTCTTGAACAAGGGAGGATAATCGAATCATGAAACTATGAAGAACTTATAAAAAAGAAATGAAAATTTTATACTTTAGCAAATCCTGATAAACTTGTATTATGATAAAAACGAACATACAACATCTCTGAATAATAATGGATGGAAACAGACGCTGGGCTCGCTCTAAAATGCTTCCAGCAATAGCTGGTCATAAGGCATGAGCAGATAATGTTGTTTCTATAACACAACTTTGCTCTGACTATGGAATATCGCATCTCACACTTTGGGCTTTATCTACTGAGAATCTTCAAAAAAGAGATCCAGATGAAATAGAGTGAATTATAAAGCTGGTAAACTCTATAGAAAAATATCTCAAAAAAATGAAACTCGAGAATTTAAAATTTTCAGTGATAGGAGATATTTCAAGACTTCCTGAAGAATCTCAAATTGTTCTACATCGAGTTATCTCTGATACAAAAGATAATAATTGAATTGTCCTAACCTTGGCTCTAATATATGGGGGACAAGATGAAATTGTCAGAGCCACAAAAAAGATAATAAAAGCAGGAATTGATCCTGAGAGCTTAGATGAAAAAGAGTTTAGAAAATATCTAGATACATCTCACTTACCTCATCCAGATGTAATCGTACGAACATGATGAGATATTCGTCACTCTTGATTTTTACTCTTTGATAGTGCTTACTCTGAGTATTATTTTACAGACAAACGATGGCCTGAATTTGATAAAAATGAACTAAAAAAAGTAATTGATTTTTTTAATAATTCAAAAAGAAATTTTTGAAAATAAATATACATTATGAATAATAAAACAACTCCAGATTGGTATAATGAGTATAAAGACTTTATAGAAAGCTCTATTGAAAAATACCTTGATACTTATTTGGCAATTCCTATGTCCGCTCCACTTGAGCAGTTCAAAGAAATGATACGATATGCCTTTTCTTGAGGAAAAAAACTTCGCTCTATTTTGGCTTTAGAGTTCTATCTCCAACTCTCAGGAGATAGCTTTTCTGATTTACGTTTTGATAGTGATATTGTCAGACTGTGTATTGCTCTTGAAGCAGTTCATGCCTATTCCCTTGTTCATGATGATTTGCCCTGTATGGATAATGATGAGCTCAGACGATGAGAACTTACTGTTTGGAAAAAATATGGTGAATCTAATGCTGTTTTAGTTGGAGACTTATTAAATTCACTGTGTTTTGAAGTGATTTCAGATATACGTGATGCTCATAAGTCTCAAAAAATCCAAAAACTTATTTCCCATGCAGTTTGATACTATGGTATGCTTTGAGGACAAGTAGAAGATATTTATTATGAAAACAATATCAACGATTTAGATTTAGGATTACTCAGAGGACTTCATAGTAAAAAGACAGGAAAACTTATTGAAGCCTCGGTTCTCGGTGGGGTTATATTATCCTCAGAAACAGCGAATATAGATATTTTTTGAGATTTTTGAAAAAAGCTATGACTTGCTTTCCAAATTAAAGATGATTTACTTGATGTAGAATGAACAGCGGAAGAAACAGGGAAGAGTGTTTGAGGTGAAGAAAAATGATTTGTATATCTGATATGAGTTGAGGCTACTAAAAAAATACTCCATGAGAGTATCGAAGAATGCAAAAAGATTGCAAAAAATCTAAATTCAGACAAAATAGACTTTATCGTATGATATGTAGAAAATAGAAAAAAATAATTCATAAATTCGTAATCTATGGCTCCGAGAGATAGAATTTCAGAGATTCTCGATGAGATAAAAAATAAAAAAGATGAACTGTATTGAGAGTATGAAAAACTCAGAAAAAAATATGACTTTTCGTTTAAGTGAGGAAGAATAGTTTTTTCAAAAAAAGCAAAAGAGCATCAAAAAGAATACAAAACACCTCTTAAAAAATATGCAGTTCCTAAAAGTGTGCGTCACTTTCTTTCCATGCCATTTATCTATGGTATGATATTTCCAGGTATGTTTTTAGATATCTGTTTATTTATCTATCAACAAACTGCTTTTCGCTTGTATAGAATTCCACTTGTAAAGCGCTCTGATTATATACTTTTTGATAGAAAGCATCTCAGCTATTTGAACCTTATTCAAAAAATAAATTGTTTGTATTGCTCATATATGAACTGATTATTTTCGTATGCTGTAGAAGTATGAGGAAGGACAGAAAAATATTGGTGCCCAATAAAAGCAGCAAGAAGAAAAAAATGATGACACGATTGGGAAGAATTTTTTGCTGACTACTGAGATCCAGAAGGTTTTAAAGTGGCATTTAATTCAAACAAAGAATTTTTTGAAAAGAACATCAATAAAAAAAAGAAGTCTTAGACTTCTTTTTTTATTCCAAAAAATTTTAGAGAATTTTCAAATATCTGATTTTCAATAGTCCCAAAATCCTCGCTTCGAATGTCTGAGATATGATCCAAAACATATCGAGTAAAGAGGGGTTCGTTTTCCTCTTTTCATCGAAAGGGCATAGGGGTTAGGTATGGACTATCCGTTTCTATCATAATATTTGTGAGTGGTATTTCTGATGCTACTGTTCTTGTAGTTTCAGCATTTTTAAATGTCAGAACGCCTCAAAATCAGAGCATGCAATTTGGAGCAAATTCAAGTAATTTTTTTGCGTAATGTATATCCTCGCTAAAACAGTGAAAGACAAAATGAGTACAATTTTCTTCCTTCAAGATGGTAAATACATCTTCACTTGAGTCTCTGTTGTGAATGACAATAGGAAGTCAGAGTTTTTGTGCTAATTGTATATGCGCTTTGAAAAATTCTTTTTGTATTTCACGAATATTGCTTTGCGAAATTCATGATTGCTCTGAGAGTTTTTCAAGCCAATAGTAATCAAGACCTGTTTCTCAGATACCAACTACGCTCTTGGGATTTTCTCTATAGAGTCTTTCAAGCTCTTTCATCACATCATCAATACAATCTTTGTACTCTAAAATATGGGTTGGATGTATTCCTATGACACTCAGTATCCTTTTATCCTGTCTTGAAAGCTCTATATTGCTCCGAGATGTATCTAAATCTACAGAGATGCTATTTAAATATTCTCAACCTCATGAAAAAAAATTCTCAAGTATATCATTTTGAGATTTTTTTTGTGCGAGATAGGGATGACAGTGAGTATCGTAGAGCATTAGAATATAATTCCTTGTGTTGTGAGTTGATAAATGTTTCAAGTTGTATCACTAAAGTTTACGTTAACGATATTGATAATTCCTGTAGTGTCCTGAGTCGCTTTTTTGACTTCTTGCTGTAGTAATATTTCTCCAGCAGATACAGTGACTGGTGAGCTTGGAGTAAATAGCACAGTTGCAAATCATGGAGTATCTCAAAATTCTGTAATTTCTCAAGATATTTTGGAACTGAGTTCTCATAGAGTGATTTCCTCAGGATTATATGCGAGAGAATATGAGAATTCTGTAATATTTTCCATAGTTTTATTACTCGAATAATCGATGTTACTGTCGCTCACTTGAGCAAAAAAATCAGTTGTATCAGAGTTCGTATCTGCAGTTTCTAATATACTTGCCTTAAGCATATTTCCGCTCTCTCATGTAAACATAAATGTATTTATACTTATAGCTAGCACGACACTGAGAGAAAGTAATCCCATTTTTGTAAGTAATTTTTGTCTCTTATAATCTTGAAAAATGTCATGCATATTTCTATTTTTAGAATTATTTCTTTGATTGTACGATAATTTTATTACAATGCAACGAAGTACAGTTGACTAATAATATTATTTAATTTTAGTTAAATATGAAATATATATCAGAATTTGAAAGTTGTAAAATAGTTGAATCTACAAAGAAGAATCAATGAGAAATTATGACAGCTTTAGATTCAATATTTTCACATTATAAAACTCAACCAATAATACATATCGTATTAGATGATATAAATCATAGAGCATTGATATGTCTTTTTAGAGAACCACTAGAAAATGAATGACATGAAGAAATAGTAACTCTTGCAAGACATAATCGTAGTGAATGGAAACCAAAAATTGATATTTGATTAGTAGAAAGAAAACTTATATCAGGCCGTGATTCTCGAGATTCTCAGTAACTGATTTTCATAGAATCTCTATTATTTCTTCTTTTGGACTTTCTGAGAGCTTTGCAACACTTCAAAAATGTTTGAGAATTTTTTTTCGAGTGACCGGTCAGACTCATGGAATAGATTCAAGAACATTCTTTTTTTGGCTTTTGATTCGAGAGTCTCTATTGAAACTAATAGCAAATCTATGTGCTTCATCACGAAGAGCTTGGATGAGTCTGAGTTCTGCTGAATCTCTCTCAAGCATAACTGGAATACTATTTCATGGAAGAAAGAGCTCTTCATCTCGTTTTGCAAGTGATACCATTTGGAGCTTTTCTTGTACTTCAGGATATTGCTCCAAGATTTCCATGACGGCTCAGAGCTGTCATTTTCACCCATCTATGACTACTAAGTCAGGATAGTTTCAGATTTTTTGTAATTCTGCAATTCTGCGCGTCATGATTTCTCGCATAGAATTAAAATCATCTATTTTTCATTGTTCTAGGGTTTTTACCCTAAATTTTTTATATTTTTTAGGATTTTTCTTTCCGTTTTCTATAACACTTCTACTAGCAACTGTATGAGTTCCAGAGAGGTGAGAAATATCATTACATTCAAACACAATATCATTATTTATTGCATCATATCAGAGCAATTCTAAAATATGCTGCATATTTCCTTTTGTAAAACTTTTGGTTGAGAGTCCATCAATATATTTTTTGTGAGCATACTCATATATGTTTTTATAACAAAGCTTTAAAAGCTCAAATTTTGGTCATAATTGAGGTATTTCATAGCTGATAACTTCTGGAATTGTGTTAATTGCCTCTGGAATGATAAAAGTGATCTGCTGTTTATTTTCATCTTCAGCCCATTTTTGTTCTATGATACTTTGCATGATTTCTGACTTTTCTTCTCAGAGTCTGTTTTCAATCTCAAAATTCTCATAGGCTGAAATTTTTCCTTCTATGATATGGATTCATCCAATAAATATCTTGTCATATTTTTCTAACACTTGGAGAATATAATAATTTCATTTTACACCATCTCTCACTATTTGATTTGTATCAAGCGATTCAAGGGCTTCAAGTGAAATCTTACATTTTTGTGCTTGCTCAAATTCTAGATTTTTTGCATATAAGTGCATTTGCTGCGTGATACTTTCTTTCACAGATTTTGTGTCTCAACTCAGAAATTTTCATATTTCTGAAATTTTTTGCATATAATAGGCTTGAGTTTCTATCTCATCTGCTTTTATATTTCCTGAAAAAATATATTTATCAAGATTATAGGATCATTTTTTCATAAAAAAATTATGATTTCATACTCAATATCAAAATATTTTTTTGAGAATTTTAAATATCTGTGAGACATGATATCCAGAAATATATGGGCCATAGTATTTTCCATCAGACTTTTTTATATTACTGGGAGAAATACGGGTTTTGATAATTTTTGGATAGTTTCCCTTTGTTATTTTTATATAGAGAAAATTTTTATCATCTTTGAGTAAAATATTATATTTTGGCTGATATTTCTTAACGAGATCATTTTCAAGTATGAGTGATTCTGTTTCATTATTGGTGACTATATATTTGATATCACAGATATATCATACCATTTTTTTCTTGGCAAAATTGAGTTTTTGTTGCCCAGAAAAATAGCTATTAACTCGTGATTTTAAATTCTTTGATTTTCACAAATATATAATTTCTCAATCAGCATTAAAAAACTGATAAATACCAGGAGAATGGGGAAGGGAAGAAAGTATATCTTGTAACTTTTTGTTCACGTTATTAATTTCTTAGATCTATTGCATATTCATCATGGTATTCTTCGTTTGAATCATCTTCATTTGAGTGTTCATGATGTTTGTCTGGGACTCAGTGTTTTTGTAAATACTCACTTACGACTCATGAGAGCGTATCCATAATCATATCAAATTTATCAGTTTCCTCATCATCTTGTATAGGATGAATATAATACTCAAGTCTATCAACTGCTTTATACGGAGAATACGCGTTATACATAGCTATTTCTTCTTCTCAAAACTTGTGAATGATAATATCTCATTTATTAAATATATTATCCCAAATACGGTGTTTATCTATTTCAACTCATTCTATATTTGCATGGTGAATACTCTCCACTCTGGTTTTAAGCAGTGACCACTCAACATCGTATACAGCATCATCGGTTATAACCCACACGTCATTGTACCAATTAAAGAGCTCATAGACTATCTTGAGAAATACACAAAATAGCAGAGTTTCCAGTGCTACAAAGGGAATGAGTTCTCTGAGTCTTTCGGATTGATAATAAATAAACGCTGGAATTACTGCTCAAAATCATAGCCACAAAATAAAACTATCCATGACCGTGAGCCAATGTTGGTGGATTATTACCTCAATTTTTTGAGATTCAGGAATATATTTTTTATAGTTCATTTAGAATTTTATTTCAATACTCACAGGACAATGATCACTTCATAGTACATCGTCCCGAACATGTGCGTCAATAAGATTATCCTTGAGTGAAGCAGATATGAGAAAATAATCTATTCTCCAGCCTACATTCCGAGCTCTTGCTCCAGCTCTATAACTCCACCACGAATACGTATCAGTCTTATCTGGATATTTTTCCCTGAAGGTATCAATATATCAAGCATCTATATAGTCGCTCATGCGTTCTCTTTCTTCTTTGGTAAATCAGGCACTCATGGTATTTTGTTTTGGTCTTGCAAGGTCAATCTCTTTATGCGCAACATTG
The DNA here is from genome assembly GCA_964456335.1 of uncultured Candidatus Peribacteria bacterium. Lineage (GTDB taxonomy): Bacteria > Patescibacteriota > Gracilibacteria > BD1-5 > UBA6164 > JAACSU01. Next base: position 145,069 of record CAYVZQ010000001.1, read on the forward strand.
AGATCTCAGCAAACAATAACTGGTTTTTTTTCTTGCAGCCAATTCATATATTGGAGAAAAGCCTTATCCCATACCTCATATCTATAACTCAGTCTTGAGAGGTCATCTTTAGAATTTGGGGTGTACACTGTCACATAATAGTGATCTTCAAATTCAAGTGTTACCACTCTTCATTCGTGATTTTCTATAAGCGTTTCATCTACAAACTCAACACTTTCATGATCAAAACTTTCAGGATTAATACCGTAGTAATAACTGATTGGATCGATTTTAGTGAGCGCAGCAGTTCCAGAGTATCCTGGTCTTGTAGCTGCATTCCAATAAATATGATATCACAAATCTTCAAGTGCAGCTTGGTCTTTTTTCGTAAGCTGCTCAAAACTTCACTTCGTCTCTTGCAATCAAATGATATCAGGATTTTCACTTTTGAGTATTTCTAAAAAGTCTTTTTTCAGAATAGCTCGTATCCCATTTACATTCCAGGAAAAATATTTCATAGATTTTACATTGAATAAATATATTACTCCAATAATATAGACAGGCACAGGAATGTAAAGTTTCGCTCACATTAGAAAATAATTATAAAAAAGATGAAAAAAATATGATGGATAGGACTTGGTGTTATGGGAAATCCAATGGCTGAAAATCTTATAAATGCCTGATACGAACTCAATGTTTATAACAGAACTCCTAAAAAAGCTGACAATCTCATAAAGTTATGAGCTCATTTATGTGAAGATATTTCTACTCTCGTAGAAAACTCAGACGTTATATGTACGATTGTATGAGATCCGAGCAGTGTTGAAAAAATATATTTCGGAGATTCTTGAGTATTCTCAAAAATATCATCAGATAAAATGATAATCGATTTTACTACCACTAAACCTTCACTTGCTCAAAAAATATATGATTGTGCTAACGAACATGGTTGCTGAGCGCTCGACGCTCCTGTTTCTTGAGGAGATGTATGAGCACAAAATGGAACTCTTTCTATCATGGTTGGAGGAGATGAAAGTGATTATACTCAGATGCTTCCTGTATTTGAAATATTAGGAAAAACAGTTGTCTATACTTGATCTGCTTGAAATGGTCAACATACAAAAATGGCAAATCAGATTTCTATAGCAGGAAATACCATCGCTCTATGTGAATCACTGGTATATGCTCAGAAAGCTGGTCTTAATATAGAAAAGACAATTTCTGTAGTATCTTGATGAGCTGCTGGAAGTTGGGGGTGGACAAACTTAGCTCCACGTATCCAAAGATGAGAACTGGATACATGTTTTTTTATTAAACATTTCGTGAAAGATATGCGAATAGCACTTGAAGAATGTGAAAGAATGAATATTGCACTTCCATGACTCGCTTTAGTTCATCAACTCTATACCTCTCTTGTTGCTCTATGAGACGAAGATTTGTGAACCCAGGCTCTCATTAAAATACTTAGAAAAATGAATAATTTACCTGAAGCTTAAGCCTTGCAAATAAAATGAATTAGGTTAAAATGCCGCCTACAAAATACAATTTAATACTACAAATATGTCACAACATCATGAAAAAGAAGAATTACTAGAAGATGAGCTTATACAGGAGGCTGAGGAAGCTGCAGAAGAATATGAAGCGCAAGAGGAGATTATCGAAGAGTATCAAGAAGAAATTTCCAAAGATGAAAACAAAATTGCAAAGCTTCAAGACGCACTTGCTCGTAGCCAAGCAGACTTTGATAACTTCAAAAAAAGAACAGAGAGAGATAAAGATGATATGGTATTTTTTCTCAAAGCAGACATCTTTAAAAAAATTCTTCCAAGACTTGATGATTTAGAAAGAATCATCAAAAATACTCCTGCAGAAATGCAAGAATGAGCACTCTTTGAATGAGTAGTAACACTTCAAAAATCTCTCCTTAAAGATTTGAATAAGCTGTGAGTAGAAGCATTTGAAAGTGTATGACATGAAGTTGATCCAGAAAAACACGAAGTTATGACGCAAGTTCCAGGAGAAGAGTGAGTCATAATAGATGAGTTTGAAAAATGATATATGATTTCTGGAAGAGTGCTGAGAGTTGCAAAAGTTGTCGTTTGAAATGGTCAATAAAAAAATCCCTGAAGGGATTTTTTTATTCTTCAAATTTAATTTTTGCAGCAACGATAAATATTTCTTTTGCAAATTTTGGAAGCATGGGATTTGGTATTTTTTCTACTCACCTTAAGAGATTTTTTTCAAATGCATCAATATTTTTATAGTAAAATTTTTGTTTGTAGAGTATTTCCTCTAAAAAAATATGAAATTGTTTTAAATGTTCTACCTGTCTTAAAAATGTTTTATCAAAGACATTAGTTTTAGGGAGAAAATCAAGATAGAATAAATAAATATCTTTAACACTTTCTATTTTTCTTTCTTCTGCCTGTTTCGTAAAATTCATCCAAAATACTTCATCATTATGTGCAAGTTTGTATCATATAATAGCGCTTGATACACATAGAGGTATAAATATTCATTTATTATCAATATTTTGATAAAATTTTTTCAGTATATTTTCTAGATGTTCCATATGTTAGATTAGTTGTATTTTTTCTTCTACACTCACGCTGTCATTATTTTCTACTACTTCTTCTCATAGTATATATCGGAGATACAAATCCTCTGATTCAAGCTGCAATATTTTTTCCAGAAGAAGCATAGAAGCGATATCTTGTTCCAGTTGGATTCTTGTTTGTGGTCAAAATATTCCTGCTCACTGAGCATCAGAATCACTAATTATATTATTTTGTGTTTGATAATGAATCAGTGAATTTTGTGTTTTTACTCAAAATATAGCGGTATCTTTATAATCAAAATATCATAGCTGAGACATAATTTTTTGAAACTCTCTAACCTGAGTACTTATATCTCCATAGGAAATATTTCATAGTGATTCTATTATAGTTTCTGATTGAGCTTTTGCTTCTCCTTGCAGTTTTTTATAATTTTCAATATAGGCTTCTTTTTTCTCTTCTTCTTCTCTGTAGGTTTCATATATATTTTGGAGTTCTTTTCTCGTTTTAGGTCCATAACTTCCAGCTCAAGCATCTGTATGCGTATTTAAAATTTGAGTTTCTATTTGAAGATTATAAATTGAATCAATAGTAGCTGTGTCATACTCTCATAGAGCATAGCTATCTTTATCAAGATATCAGAGTACTTCTAAAATTTCTTGTAGTTTTGAGACCAGTTTTGTGTCACTTCATTTTCAGAGAGATACTGAAAAAATATCTATTTCTTCAGGAGCAATTGCTTGAAGGGCTGTTACTGTTTTTCCATATATTTTTGTGACTTTTGGTACAGCCCAAGTTGGTGCAGGAACTGTATTATAGTCAAGATTTGTAGCGCTTATATTTGATACTATATTTCCTTTTACCTTTCTTTTTCCCCAGTACATTGCTCTTCTGAGTCATTCATCTCCAAATCACATCCACACATCAATTCTATCATGCGAATATCATCTTTGTCCCGCTGGTACAATGGCTCCACCTCTATCTTCAACTGATCAAATACCGAGTCACTCTAAATATATTTTTGTACCAAAACTATAACTTTTTGGTGCTGCTAGCATTCAAGAAAAAACTCATTTTCAAGAAGCTCATGCAATTCCTTGTCCATTTAAGATAACTTCATCCTCATAATTTCCAGTAATGTAATACTGCTGATTTGGGAGGGGAGAATAATAGGCAGTAACTATAAAATAACTTTCCTCATCCATAGCGTAACTTGGAAACATAGGAAAAAATATAGAAAAAAGTACAAGCAAAGAAAATATTTGTTTCAAAACGTGCTAACTAAAAAATAATATGTATTTAGTGTATCATGAATCGAGCTTGTGAGCATTATGATAACAAAAAATATGTCAATAAAACTTATTGACATATTTTTTCTGTATTTTTTAAATTAGATTAATTCTCTTAAGTATTCTAATTTGAGTTTTAATTGTGTATCTTTCACCGTTGGAAGAACTTCATTCACCTGTTTTTCTAGATTTTGTAATCTGAGTAGAGCTGCTGGAGCTCATTTTTTTTCATCATTTTGAAGTTTTATAACAATCTTATCAAATGCAAGCTTCATTCTGTCTTTTTCAGATTGTGATAATCAAACTTTTGTAACTGCATTGATTGCATTTCACTGATTGTTTTCATAGTAATTCCAGAGTGCTGAACGAGTTTTGTTCCCAAAATAGCCAGCTGCCCAAGTATCATTTTTAGATCTAATAAGTCCAATCTTAATTTGTAACTCTATTAATTCATCTTCAACGCTTCTGTAATTTCCATCAATTGGACCATTATATTCTCAAAGTTCAGTGAGAAGTTTTTGTAGGTTTTCTACATCTTCTGAATCAGAGTCAGGTTCAACAATCAAGTCTCAATATTCTAGGATAATTTTATACTTTTCTGATGCAACTTTATGATTAAACTGTGAAAATAAGTCAATAGGTTCTTCATTTAATATAGTAGTATCAGCTCAATATCGCTCTCTGAGGGCTGCTATAGTTCTTTGTCCATACCAACCTGCATGAGAATGTTCTGGCGAATCAATAATTCACGCTTTTATTTGAAAATCGATAAGTTCATTTTTGATACTTTCAAATTCTCCATTAATTTCACCTGAATAAAGTTCAGCTTTTGTAAAAATTTCTTGTAGTTTTTTTACGTCTTGCGCAAGACTCTCTTCTGGATTTACAGTTAGCTTCGTAAGAGGACCGAGTGCTGATTCAGGAAATGAGATTGATACCTCTGAACTAGGAACAACTATTTTTCACTTAATGGTTCTTTTTCCCCATCTAAGGGCTCTTTCAAGTCACTCATCTCCGTATCACATCCAAATATCGATTCTATCATAGCTGTGTCCTCTCTCACCAGCCTTTACAATAGCACCTCATCTATCTGCAATTTCTCAGATTCCATATCATTCAAAATATATTTTTGTTCAAAATGGATAGTTTCTTGGTCCAGCAAGTAATCACTGAAACACTCATCAACCTGATGCAGTGTTCACTCATTCACCATTGAGCCTTACGTCTCCAGCATAACTTCCTGTAACATATCTACTTTGTCATGGAAGAGGAGAATAGTAAGCTGTTGTTACGAAATACGTTTCTTCGTTCGCGTATACTTGTATATCAAAAAGGAAAAATTGTGATATCATCGCGATTGCGGCTCATAATATTACGAGCCTCTTCGTGGGTCACATAGAATATTTTTAGTGGTAAAAACCTGCTGATTATATAGAAAAAATTTTACAGGCAAGTTTATTATAACATACTTCACTGATTCTTCACGATATAATTATATTGACATCCTATGAATAAAATATTTAATAGAGGTTCATTAAAATATTAATATAATGGAAAATATACTCTATTTTTCTTGATTTAAAGAGGAAAATACACTCAAAGAGGCTTGAGGAAAGTTAGGAGATTTTGCTCAAAGCACTCACATACATTTTTCAAGAATTATACTTCCAGGGAGTCCTGAGTGTCATCAAGATACTCAGTTTTCACTTACTGAATCTAGAATATTATTTTCAGAAAAGCTCTCTGAAATACAAACTGTTACAAGATTGTTTGTATATTCTCTTTCAGCATGGCCAGTAATTCAAGCACTTACTGAAGAACTGGGTACAAATCCTGAATTAGCAGAACTTATCCAATCGGTAGTATTATTACATCCAGCAAAAGATCCTCTACACGCAGTACGAATAATGGATTGGATAATGAGATGATGAGAAAGTGAAGTTCAGTCAAGAGAATATTTTTTACACTGACCATATGAAGAGGTCTATAATACGCTCATAGATTGATGGAATTGAAACTGACTCCAGTTTCAAACGGACTTACAACATGAACATACTGCTGATGTGTTTGACTTATGTTTGCAAGATTTACGTGAGCAATATGCAATACAAATTACTCAATTATTGCACCCAAAAGATTTTGTTACAAATTGAGAAATACCGAGTGAAAATTCAAGAATGAATGCTGCTAAAGCTATGGCGGCTCATAGACCAAAACTGGCATGAAAGGACTTGTTTAAACTTGGACTCTAAAACAAGATTTTATCACCATCTTTGAAGAGTTTCATACTGCGAATCTCTTTTTTTGTTTTATTATTTTTTCATGAAATAAAACGTAGTACCTCTGCAATATTTGATTCGCTCAGTCCTATGGTAGAGTGATTATTAGATTCAAAATATATGTTTCTGATTATTTCCTTTTGAAGAAGAGGGGAGAGCAACTGAAACTCTGAATTGAGAAAATATGATGTATCTCATAGAAACTGTGTTACTTGATTCTCTAAGTTTTCTTTTATTTCTTCAAAATACCCTAAAAGATTACTGAGATTTTTTTTATGTTCTGGATGTACCTTTCACAAGAGTGGCAGTACTTCATTTCGCAGATAATTTCTCGTATATGACGAATCTGAGTTTGTTTCATCTTCAAAATATCTAAGCTTATTTTTCTCAAGATATTCATATATCTCTGATTTCTCTGTTTTGAGAAGTGGTCTGATAATTCATCCTGATTCCTCAGTCATATTTATAAGTCCAGTAAGCTTACTTCCTCTGAGCATATTAAAAAAGAACGTCTCTAGTTTGTCATCCAGATGATGCGCTGTTATAACTTTATTTGTGTCATGTATATGACAGACAGCATCAAAAAATTGATATCTTTTTTCTCTTGCAAGTTCTTCAAAACTTTTACTTGGATAGAGTTTTTTTATTTTCTCAAAATCACACTCTCAAATCTCAACCTCAAATCCTTCTTTTTTTCCTAGTTCCAGCAAAAAATCTTCTTCATCCTTACACTGCTCTCTTGTGTTGTGATTAAAATAACAGGCAACTAGATTATACTTAAAAGGTGTTTGAAGTATATGATACAGGAGATACATACTATCAGCTCATGCTGAACAAGCAAGAATGATTTTTTCATCTTGCAGATAATATTTTTGTAGGAAAGTATGTATATCGAGGCTCATAATATCTGATTATTTGAAATTGAGTATAAAGTATAGTAGTATATTGGCAAGATATTATTTCTATATTTTCACATGTCGAAAGAAAAGGAACTTTTTAGAGAAATTATGAGACTTTTTGTCTCAGGATCTATGTACATACATATGTTCATAGTAGCCAGTTATATTTTTTATATGACTCTATTTCTTTGTTACAAAGTCATTACAGCTGTCGTCATACATGTTACACATCTGTGAGTATATACTCAAGAATGACTACAACAAGCAAGTAAAATGAGTATCATGCTTACAGAAGAAATTCTCTCAGTTGTTACAATTATTCTTGTACTTGTAAAATCATTTAAAATTTTAGTTTGGTATTCAAAACATCAGCATATTGAGATAAAAGACCTTGTAGAAATTGCTATTATTGCGCTTCTCATGGAAGTTGTTTTTAATTTTTGAATTCATTCAATCGCAATAAATTGGTTATTTGCCGTATTAGGTACCGTATTACTAGTGATTTATGCAGTCTTTCCGTATTTTAGAAAAGAAGTACATAAATAGCTTGCTATTTTATATATATAAATTATAAATAACTCTAATATTTAATGAGAGTTATTTTTGAATCAAGAATTTAAAACACACAGTATTGCAGCTTGAGTTTCTGTTGATCCAGAGACTTGAGAAGTATTGTCTGTTTTAGAAGAAGAGACAAATTCAGGAATTGTAAGACCTGGAAGTTTTAGTCCACCAATGTATTCTCAGCTTGCGATAGACCAAGCCAGATCCGTAACATCAGAATTGTGTGAAAGAATTATCGCACATATAACAGATTGAAAAAGAATAAAACGATGAAATAATAGATGACATGATATTGTAACACCGTCATGACATAAAATTGAGGCAAAAGTTTGAAGAGTAGGGAATTCAGCAGTTATAAAAGAAAATCAATTATTTCAGTTTGATGCAAATTATTGGTGATTTGTATTTTATAGAACAACAAAAAATCTCCCACCATCATATTTTACTTCTCTTGAGAATAATATATGACCTATTGCAACGCTCAAGAGAAATATTTCTGTAGAAATAGCTTATATACTTCCCAGTGAAGTTATGAGGTACTATTGGAACACTGCTGATGTAAAACGCTGAGTCATATCTACTACTTGAATTTCTCATAGACCTTTTGTAGTCTCTAGGGCTGAAGCTCTACTTCTAAATGAACAGGTTCCTGGAGAGAGATTTGCCTCAAAAAAATCTTATTTAAAACACAATTTTCCAGTAAAAAGTATAGGTTTTGAATTATAATTTTCAAAATACTTCTATATTATCATCCTCTGCAAGTTTGTTGAGAATTTTTTTGTCGCATTTTTGGCAGGTATGCTGTATCATCCAGCCTTTATTTTTTTTATAGTCTTTTCCGCTTGGTTTCATAACTCAAAAACACTCGCTTGCTCTATCTCAAGGAAAATCTTCATCGAGATGCTTTGAATAGAGACAATAGGAACAATGGTTTCTTGCACTTCAAGATGGATGTTTTGTCACTTGCTTTTTGCAGTTTTCACACTCAAATGACTCATTCTTCATAATAAAACCCATACTATTTTTTATAACTTGATTCAATAAGTTTCGCTATTGCTTCATCTTTTGGACCAACTATATTTCATAGTTCATGAGTCGTGGTACACACAGAAACAAATTTATAATCATGGATATATATATCTGGATGATGGTTTGATATTTCTGCTATATTTCATACTAGATTTACGAATTCTAAGGCCTTTGAAAAGTTTTTGAATTCAAAAGTTGCTTGGAGCATATTATCTTCTTTGGCAAAATATTTCATACTTATTTTGTAATCATATAAAATATTACTCATACAACTGAGAGCAGAATCCCAACAAGCCAGAGTCTAAATACTACTGTTTCTTCTGCCCATCCACAAGCCTCAAGATGATGATGAAATGGAGCAATTTTGAATACTTTTTTTCCATTTCTGAGTTTTTTACTTGTCAGTTGTATAATGACAGAAAGTGTTTCGAGAAGAAAAATAATTCCAATAATTACGAGTATAGCGAGCGTATTTGTTAGAAGAGCCATGAGTCATAAATTGGCTCATAGGGCGAGACTCCCAACATCTCACATAAAAAACTTGGCTGGTTTTATATTAAACCAAAGAAAAGAAACAAGAGCTCAACAAATACTTAAACAGAGTGTTGAGAGCAAAAATAAGCCCTGATCATAGGTGATAAATGTATAGACTCCATAACTAAATAACAGGAGTCCTCACGCAAGTCCATCGAGTCAATCAGTAAAATTTACACTATTGGCTGCAGTCATGATGACAAGCATAAATAGTGGAATAAAAAATATTCACATCTCTATCCCAGGAATATATGGGATTTTAAGTAATACCTCAGACCATTCAAGCTTGTCATAAAACCACCATGCACCAGCTCAAGAAAATATAGTAAGCCAGAAAAGTTTAAATTTTGCAGAAAGTCATTTTGTTTTTCCTATTTGCTTAATATTCATCCAATCATCAATTGCACCAAGTCATCCAACTGCAGCAAGGGTAAAAAGCGAGAGATACGTTTCTCTTTGGTTAAGAAGTGAGTTATTTGTAAATCATGTTTTTTGCAGAATAATACTTACAAGAACCATAAAGAATACAGTTCATAGAATGACTCATCATCCCATAGTAGGTGTTCCAGCTTTCGCTGAGTGAAGTTTAAAAAATTCAAATGCTTTTCACATGGTCGCATTTTCTCTGATTTGTTTCCCCATTTTTGCATACTTCAGCATACGAATATAGTAGGGAGTTATGATAAAACCCACGAGAAAGGTCGCGAGTCAAAAACCGAATATTTGTACAAGATTTGCGTTCATAGTATTTTTTAAAAGATAGTGAGATAGTATAAAAATATGAGAAAAAGTAAATTTTATCCTTTACAATTGTTTCTCTTAGGTATACTTTTGCCCAATATATTTTTAAGCAGAAGATTATGATTATCACAAAAGCTATCGTAACAGCTATGGCTGAAGAAGCGGAGCTTATAATAGAAAAATACAACTTACAAGAAAAAGAACAATTCTGAACTCTTAAAATTTTTGAATGAGAAAGAGCTGGTGAAGATGATGGAAAAGAACATATTGTGTTAGTTTTATGTGGAGTTTGAAAAATATATAGCGCAATGGCAACGACATATTTACTAGAAAATTATGATCCAGAAAAAATTATTAACATTTGAATCGTAGGAAATCTCTCACCAAGTATTTTATCAATATGAGATGTCATTCTCCCAAATTGTTTTATGCAGCATGATGTATATATTCCAAAAGAAATTGATAATCTTTCGTATCTCAGAGATCCAATCTTTGTAGAATATGCAATAGGAGAAGAGTATGATCTAGAAAAATTTAAAATTCACTTAAGTGGAATTTGTGTGACAGGAGATCAGTTTATAGACAATGAAGATTTAAAACAGGAGCTAAAAGAAAATTTTTCAGCTGACATAGTTGATATGGAGGCATATAGTTTCCTCACTGTTTTGAAAAATTATGACAAACTCGATAGAGCTGTAGTGATAAAATCCGTAAGTGATGGAGCAGATAATTCAGCTGCTACAGATCATGTTAGTAACTTAGATATCGCAATGAAAAATGCTGTAGCAATACTTGATTTCACTCTTTAAAAAAATCCCTTGTTGGGATTTTTTTATACGTATTTTTCAAAATATATATTTTCTTCACTGACTCATAACTCTTCTAATTTGCTTTGGCATCCTTCTATCATCGCAGGAGCACCACAGATATAGTAATCTGTGTAGTCTGAAACTACTTTTTCGCTCAGAAAATCAGTCACATATCATCTATGAATTATATCATGAGGCTCATCACGGCTTACAACTAAATGGTAGTAGAAAGTATCTGGGTATTGTTCTTTGAGTTTTTCAAATTTTCATAGATAAAACATATCTGACATATATCTCACTCAAAATACGAGTTGATATTTGTCTCAAGATTTTTTCTCAAGTCATTCTAATATTTGACTATAGAGCGGTACAAGTCCGGTTCCTGTCCCTAGGAAAAGTTTATTTCAAGGATTTTCTTGAAGAACAAAGTGTCACACTGGTCCAACCGTTTTAAATTCATCTCAAATCTCAGCATCGCAGAGCATAATACTTCATCATCTTCCACCATCTTTTGTTTCCCATTTTTTTATAATGAGAACAGCATTTTTTCATGCAAGTTGTAATATTGAGTACGATCTTCCTCACACTCAAGGCAGTATAAAAGTAAGAAATTGACCTGCTTTCATAGTTTTATCCTCAGAAAGCTCATACTCGAGCTCAAAAACATCAGCAGTTAGTTGCTCTTTTCTCACAAGAGTTGCTTGCATCATTCACATAGTGTTAGGCTTAGGTAATATTTGTATAGATTGTATAAGAGTAACTTAACAAGGACTTAAGAAAAACAAAACTTTTTTCTTCTAAACTTGTGAGTATGATACATATATATTAATTTTCAAAATACATATATGAAACAAATACTCGTTTCTGGTTCTACTGCGTATGATATTCATATGAGAAGTAATAGAGATATCTCTGAAGTATTTAATGGTGAAAATACTGATGGAATAACTCTCTCAACAACCAGTGATATATACGAAAAATATAACGGGGGAACGTGAGCAAATATTAGCTATAATCTCTGATTATTGTGAGAAAATGCTATTCTCCTTTCAGCTTCAGGAAAAGATTTTTATCAGAATGATCTTATAAAAGAAAAGATAAATCTTAAATACTATCATACTTCTCAGATTCTTCCGACTCCTACAAGTATCATTATTCACGATTCATCAAATACTAAAATGGAGTTTTTCTATGCTGGAGCAATGCTTGAAGCATCTGATTCTAAAATAGAGTACGTAGAAGAAACACTCTGAGCTGCAATAGTATCAGCAAACCATATTCCAACAATGCTTGAACATGCACGAAAACTGCAAGAAAAAAATATTCCTCTCATCATTGACCCAGCGCAACAAACAACACAAATGAGTAGAGAAGAACTGAGAGTGTTACTTTCATATTGAAATATACTTATAGCCAACCACTATGAATTAGCTGATATTTCAAATATATCTTGATATGAAGAAGATGAACTTCATGATATTTTTGAAACGGTGATTATTACCTACGGTGCGCAAGGCTCAAATATTTTTCATAAATGAGAAAATTTTCATATTCCTGCAATAGAAGTGGAAGATGCCGATGATACAACAGGAGCTTGAGATGCATACAGAGCTTGAGTACTGTATGGTATTATAGAGGGATGGAATATGAAAACATCTTGTCAGCTTGGTACATTACTCGCATCCTATTGTATTTATACACCAGGAAGTCAGAATCATCATGTTTCTCTCGGAACGCTTTGAGAAGAAATGCTTACAAAATTTTGAGTAACAATAGATTTCTACTCTAAAAGAAAATATTAATAGCAAAAGCGCCCCTTATGGGACGCTTTAATTTTTCATCAGAAATTGTCAGTTGGTATAGCCTAGTGGCAGTTCTGCTCTTGCAAGTTCTGCTATTTTTTCATCTGGAACAGCTTGTTCCCAAAACTTAGGCGTATGCGGTTGATGCGGGTTGCCCTGAATGCAGTCAAAGCATTTTCGAATGAATTTTAGGTCAGGTTCGATATCAGCTCCCATAATAAGTTTGATCTTCTTACGTGCTTGCGAAGTGGAAAGTGCGGCCTGCATGACTAGTCTCCTGTCAGATATTTTCATGATGAACATCCATCCCATCTTTCCGTAAGGTTTTTCCTTCGGTAAAGTTTGAGTGGATAACATTGGATTATAATGATTGAGGTGTATTTAGCAAGTCAAAGAAACACTTTTTAAAATAGTCTTTTTCTATATACTCATACTACAATATTTATAAAACATATCATGTCTAAAAAAATATATCTTATTGATGGAAACTCATTTATTTATCGAATGTTTTTTGCACTTCCTGAATTTAGCACAAAAGATGGGAGAATTGTAAACGCAACATTTTGAATGGCTAAATTTTTTATGTGACAACTAGTAAAAGAAAAACCAGATTTTCTTATTTTTATTAAAGATGCAAAGTGAGAGAACTTCAGACATAAAATATACAGTGATTATAAGGCAACAAGAGAAAAAATGCCAGATAATCTCAGAAGCCAAATGAGTGATATCGAAGAAATGATAGTGAGAATGTGAATTGATATTATTGAGATTTCTTGATATGAAGCTGATGATGTAATTGGCACTCTCTCAGAAAGACTCAAAAAAGAAAGCGATAATGAGATTTTTATTCTTTCTTGAGATAAAGATCTCTATGCGCTGGTAGATGAACAAGTAAAAATCTATGATACGCAGCGAAAAAAAATATCTGGTCCAGATGAAACTTTTGAGAAATTTTGAGTCCCCGCAAGCTGTGTAAGAGATTATCTCGCAATCTGCGGAGATACGAGTGACAATATTCCAGGAATAGCCTGAATTGGCCCTAAAAAAGCCCAAGTATTACTCAATGAATTTAGGAGTCTTGAAGAAATTTATAAAACGATAGATGATATAGAGAACTCATTTGAGAATATTTCTGCAGAATCACAAAAAATACTGAAATGAAAAACTCTTGAGAAATTTATAGATTGAAAAGAAAATGCATTTCTCTCTCAAAAGCTTGCAACACTTGATTGCTCTGTAGACTTGTCTGATTTTCATCTCCATGATTTTGAATTTCATCCAAAAGAGATTCAAACTCCAGAGGTTTTTTCATTTTTTGAAGAACTGGAATTTTACTCTCTTTTAGAAAACAGAGTCACAGAAAATCAAAAATGGAATCATCTTAACAAAAAAGTGAATATTATTTGAGATGATATATGAATCAATGAATTAGAGAAAAAAATACTCTCATCGGATTCAAAAGAATTAGTTATAGATACTGAAACTACGAGTTTAAATTCTAGACAGGCAGAGCTTATATGAGTATCTCTCTTGTTTCAAGATGAAATATATTATATCAATCTTTGACATAGAGGTCCATGTGTGAGCGTGGATAGGCTCAAAACTTTATTAAGAAATATTTTAGATACTGATCTTATAATTATAGGACACAATTTGAAGTATGATTTACAAATTATAGAAGAGTTTCTCCGCAAAGATTCTAAAGCGCAAGAGAAAAATACGCTTCAAGATTTGTGACAGCTCGGATTGTGAATATAATGCAATTTATTATAGTTAAAAAAATTAAAATTTATGTGAATACTTAAAAGAATCGGTTTATTTGTCCTAACAAATATTGCGGTAATATTTTTATTCTCTGTAGCTGTATATTTGATACAGGTTATATTTGGTATTAATATTATGGCTGCTTCTGGTCAGAGTTATACAGGACTATTGATTTATGCAGCGCTCTTTGGTTTTATAGGTTCATTTTTTTCTCTTGCGATTTCAAGATGGACTGCAAAAAGAATCTATGGTATCACTCCATTTTCCCAGGAAGATATAGCAATGCTTTCTGGAAAACCGAGACTTGTATACGATACGGTTGCTGAAATTGCTGAAAGAAATAATATTTCTACCCCAGAAGTATGAATATATAATTCAAAAGACCCAAATGCATTTGCAACAGGTCCTTCAAAAAATAAATCACTTGTAGCGGTATCGACTTGATTACTTGATCATATGAGTGAAAGAGAAATTGAGGGAGTAGTAGCCCATGAAATGGCGCATGTTCTCAATGGAGATATGGTGACTATGACCCTTCTTCAATGAGTAATGAATACATTTGTCATTTTCTTTGCAAGAATTATTGCTCAGATTATAGATAGTAGAACAGAAGGAAAACTTTGAGGACTTGGATATTTTGCGGTATATATTGGATTACAGATAGTTCTATGAATACTCGCATCTATTGTAGTGATGTGATTCTCAAGATATAGAGAATTCAAAGCCGACGAAGGAAGTGCAAAATTTGTTGGAAAAGAAAAAATGATTGCTGCACTCGAGTCACTCCAAAAACTCAAAGATATAGCGCCAAGTAATTCTGAAAAACTTGCAACTATGCAAATTAATACCCAAACGAGTAGATGAATAAAAAGATTTTTTATGTCTCATCCACCACTGGAAGAAAGAATAAAAAACTTAGAAAATTTTAGACTTGTGTAATTGTCACATTATTATTGGTATATCGTTTTATTATTTACTATTTCTTTATAAATATATTATGAAAAAAATACTTTGAAGCTTGATAATGAGTACTCTCTTAATTTCTAGTGCATCTGCGTATACAAAACATAATCTTGAATCTGCAAACTTTCTTGCAGAAAAATGAATTATAAATGATAATTCACTTTCTGCTGCGAATTATAATCTTGATATGAATATTACTCGTAGAGAAATGCTCAAAGTACTTATGAATGTATCTTGAAAAACGGTTACAGATTCATGTACTGGAGAATTTTCTGATTTACAGAGCTCTGATTGGGGATGTAAATATGCAGAAGCTGCACTTCAAAATGACTATATAGCTGCAAACAATACTTTTAGACCAGATGACAATGTAACACAAATTGAGGCTTTAAAAATGATTATGCAAGCTGCAGGCATTGAAAGAGATGCAAATGTAGATTGGAGAGCATGATATGTATCAAAAGCATATTCTGATGATCTTCTAGATGAGAATTTTATTCAATATGATATTCCGGCAATAAGAGGATGGATATTTAGTACTGCTGCAAAATCATATAGTGATTTTGATTATACAGCGCCAACAAGTGAAACAGATGTGGATCCTGAAATCGAAGCACTATTTAAAGAACTATTAGAACTCTAATTTATGCTATCTAAAATAATTACTTGATTCATTTTCTCCCAAATATTTTTTTTGGGAGTTTTTGCTCTTCCAGAAGATACATATATTGTCCTAGAAAAAAATGAAAATTTATGCTGAGAATTTATGAAATGAACAAGTGAAAAGCCTAATTGGCTTTCTAGCTGATGGGAAGCACTTTTTTTAAATGAAAAATTATATGAAAGCTCATTTCAAAAACTAGACTGTGCGGGTGATGATGTGTGAAAATGCTGTAAAGCATTGTGATATAGATTTGCTGGTGTTCCCATTTGAGTCTCAAATATATCAGAAGAAAGAAGTGCAGCTGAATCGCTTGCAAGACGCTGATATATTGAAAAGAATAGTTTTTCACCAGATAAATATAATTTAGAAGCAAACATATCAAGAAAAGAATTAATGAAGATTATCATGTGAGTTTCATGAGCCACAATAAATGATTTTTGTAGAGAAATATTTACAGATGTAAAAAATGATTGGGGCTGCAAATATATTGAGACAGCACTTGATGAATGATTTATTGAGTGAAATCAAGCTTTTAGACCTGAAGCATTTGTAACAAAAACAGAGGCTCTCAAATTGATTTTCAAAGCCAGAGATATCACAAAACGCTACAATACTGGTTATTGGCAACAAGACTATGTTTCCACTGCATATTATCTAGGATATATAGATGAGAAATTTTCAAACTTTAATACCTACATTACAAGAGGAGAGATTTTTCAAATAATTGATAGAACTTATTAATAATATAAATATTTGACAATTACTTATATTATTTGACAATAATTTTATAGTATAGTAGATTATAGAGGTATTTATTTTTTATTACCTCTATTTTTATGAAAAAAGATATTATCGTAATGTCACTCATTGGGTTATTTTTGATTCAAAGTGCATATTCATTTTCTCCGACTGCTGAACAAATTGAAAATACAGTTTTATTGCAAAATAAAAATATTATTGCCTCTCAAATATCCACTTTGTCACAAGACGAGCTTGCTAATTTATCTCAAAGAGATTCAGAAGCATATTTATTGTATGTACAAGATTTTGTTAAAAAAACAAAGCTTGCAGATATACTCACTCGAAGAGAAATGATGAAGATTATTCTTAATCTTTCTTGAGAATCAATAAATAGCAGTTGTAGATGAGATTACAGTGATGTAAATACCAATGACTGGGGATGCAAATATATAGAAACTGCCGCAGGTTTATGATATATATCTCCTAGTGATGTATTTAGACCTGACGATTCAACTACAAAAATTGAAGCACTCAAACTTGTATTGAAATCTCAATCTATAGAAAAAATTATAGAAACTGATAATTGGCAAAGAGATTACGTTGAAACAGCTTTTGCATATGGAATTATAGATGAAGTATTTACAGATTATAATGCGCAGCCTAACAGAGCATGGATATTTAATATTGCGGCTACAACATTAATACAAAATGAGGCTGTAAAATTTAATTCAGCTCCAGAAAAGCTTATGAGTGATGAAGCTTTTTAATATACATAAGTCTCTAAAGCTGCTATTATGCAGCTTTTTTTTATTTCTATTTTGTATTAATTAGTAATAACTTATTAGAGTGAGAGCAGTATTTATTTTTGACAATAAAATGAAGTTACATATCATAGGAGCAGTTCTTATATATAATTTTTGATAAAACTCCAATGGTAACGGAGAAGAGAGAATTTATATAAGATAAAAGTAAAACATTTGGGTGGAACCGTCTAATCTCTAGACCCCAAAGATATTTAGAAATAAGTATCTTTGGGGATTTTTTTAACTAAAATATTATGACACATAAAGTAGAAATGAAGGACATTGTAAATCTCTGTCAAACTCGATGATTTGTATATCCATGAAGTGAGATTTATGGATGACTTGCAAATTCTTGGGACTATGGACCATATGGTTCTCTTTTGAAAGAAAATATTAAAAATCTCTGGCTTAAAGAATTTATCCAAAAGCGAATGGATACGATGCTGCTTGATGCATCTCTTATTATGAATCCTAAAGTTTGGGAAGCTTCTGGTCACGTTTGAGGTTTTGCTGATCCACTTATGGACTGTAAATCATGTAAAACTCGACATAGAGCGGATAAACTAGTAGATAAAAAATTAGAAGACTGAAGTAGTCAGCCGGAATGATATGCTGGAGACAAGACTGATCCTACGAGACTCAAAGAAATAATCGATGAGCTTGATATTCATTGTCCTGACTGTGGAGAGAAAAATTTTTCAGATATCAAAAAGTTTAATCTCATGCTCAAGACTTTCTTGTGAGTCACAGAAGATGGAGCTTCGCAAGCCTATCTCAGACCTGAAACAGCTCAAGGTCAGTTTGTAGATTTTGCAAATGTAGCGAGAACCAGTAGAAGAAAACTCCCATTTGGTATTGCTCAAGTAGGGAAGAGCTTTAGAAATGAAATCACTCCAGGAAATTTCATATTTCGAACCAGAGAATTTGAACAAATGGAAATAGAATACTTTGTCACTCCTGGTGAAGATGATGAAGCATTTACGCTTTGGAAATCAGAGTCAGAAAGATATCTTACGCAGGTAATCGGTCTCAAGAAAGAAAATGTAAAATTTGTCCCAATAGGTGACGAAGAACTCCCTCATTATTCAAAAAAGGCATGAGATTTTGAGTATAATTATCCATTTGGGTGGTGAGAAATAGAAACTCTTGCTAATAGAACTGATTATGATCTCACAGCTCATATGAAGGCATCTGGTCAAAATCTGAGTTATTTTGATGCGGTAAATAATAAACGATTTCTCCCATACGTTATAGAACCTGCAATGGGACTTGGGAGAATTACACTTGCAGCCTTATGTGATGCATATACTGTAGAAGAAGAGAGAACCTACTTAAAATTAGAGCCAAGAGTAGCGCCAATAAAAGTATGAGTTCTCCCAGTTGTAAAGAAACTGAGTGATTTATGAAAAGAAATATACTCACAGCTTTCAGAAGATTTTATTTGTGAATATGATGATGTTGGGAGTGTAGGGAAGAGATATGCAAGGATGGATGAAATTTGAACTCCATTTTGTGTTACCATCGATTCTGATAATTATGATGCAGGAAACGTAACGGTAAGACATAGAGATACTATGCAGCAAGAAATCATTAAAATTTCTGAACTGAATGCCTATCTCAGTGAAAAGCTAAAATAATTTTGTCATAAAAAAATCAGCATGAGCTGATTTTTTTATTTCCACTTCTTTATGTAATCATCTACCAATTCTTCGACGATTGTAAATAAAAGGAGCTTTTCATCTATTATACTTGTTACTTCTGCTTGAGAATCTTTATATGAGTCTTTGACTCAGCGAATTTTGTCTTTAATTCTTTGGAAAATAATAATTTTTTGCTCATTAGAGAGAGATGCAAATTTTTCTTGAATTGTAAAATTTTGTAAGAGTGTAGAAACTTTGAGAGTAACTTTTTCGTGGATTGAGTTTCTCAGTACTTCATTGTTATCTTCTATTTTTTCTTTTATGACTTCTATTCTCTCTTTCTTTTTTACTTCAAGTTGCTGAAGTTCTACGTCTACCACCTTACTTTTTTCATTATACATGACATCACTACTGATATAATTTTTATATGAAGTGAGTTTTTCTGTTTTAATATATGGGAGCAATTGTGTATAGAAGTTTTTCTTGAGCTCGACCAAGCTTTTGTATATCTCATGAGATCTTTCTTCATTTTCGATATTATTATCAAGTTTGTTTTCAAGAATAGTTCTTTGATCCTCATAATTAATTATAATACTTGATACTACCCCAATTCAGATAGAATCAAGTTCTTTCACTAAGCTACTGAGAGAATCATTTCTGATTTTAAATGTATTCCATTTAAAATCTAGCTGTTCTTGTTGTTTTTTGAGTTCATCTGCATTTTCCTGCATATCTCTAATACTCTCTACCTTTGGAAGCTCTCAAAGTATTTCTCAAGACGCTCAAAAAACATTTGGAGAAAGTCCACTCCAAATGAGAGATACGCAGAGTATGAGAAATATTTTTTGTATCATTTTATTCATAAAAAATTATTAAAGAGTTCTTAAATAAGTAGTAATTTTTGGCTTTAACCACAAATGAAACGAACTCTTTAATACAGCAATTATATATTATATTTATTTTACTAGGCTTCTAGTGTGAAAGTTATGTGAAGCTTACTTAAAATATATTTCAAAACTAAATCATTTTCCTGTGTCACTCTGAATTTTTACATTCCAGTCATGTAGCTCAATAATTTTTTTCACGATGGAAAGTCCTACTCAAATTCATCTTTCTTTGATATTTCAACTTTTTTCTTTTTTTCCTTGGTAAAACTTATCAAAAAGAAAATCTATTTCCTTTTTATGTATTCATTTCCCATTATCAGAAAATAATATTTTCTCAGAAGATATAAATATAGTAAGGAGAGTATTTTCTCACGCATACTTATGAAAATTTCCTATTACATTATACACCAGTTGAGTAAACAAATCTTTATCTATATATAATTCAATATTTTCTGATCAAATAATATCTACAGCTTGATTTTTATCATGAAGAATAGGGGAGAGTGTATCAGAAACTCATCTGATAATACTATAAGGATTTTGAGAAGTCTTTTTTATTGAGATTTCTGAATTCTCAAATTTCTCATACTCCATGATTTTATTTACGAGGTCAACAAGTCTGGTCATTTCTGAAATAATCGCATCGAGATTTTTTTCTGATAGCTCAATCACTCAATCTGAGATTCACTCTAAATAACATTGGATTGATGTAATAGGTGTTTTGAGTTCGTGTGAAATATCTGCAAGTAAGCGACTTCGTATTTTTTCCTGAACACTGAGTTTTGTACTTAATTCATTAATTGAATTAATGAGTAATCAGACTTCATCCTTGTGTTTATATTCAATTTCTCATGAATCTCTTCATGGTCTAAGTTTAGAAATATCACGCGTGGCTTTTTTTATTGGACGAATTATTTTTCTTGCAAGTACAAATACGATTCACGCAACGCTCAGAAGCAAAACTATATTAAAGAGTATCATCCAAGAAGAGATTCTTGCTACAAAGTTTGACTCAGGAGAATCTTTCTGCTGCAGGTCACTGAGAACCTTTTCTAAATTATTTTCCGGAATAATTTCCTCTATATATTGTGGAGAAACTCAACTTTTCCTCAAATAATCTACTACAATATTTACATTTTCTTCATTTTCAAGAGGAATTGTTCATTCATTAATATCAAGTAAATCAAAAAATTCAAACTCAACATCACTAAAAATATCATCAATATCATCGAGTGTTTGTCGCTCAATGATATTATTAATATACTCTATGGTAATATCTTCTCGCTGATCAATTTTTTCTGAGAGATATATTTTTATATTTGCACTATAAAATACATAAAAAGCAGCAATATTGAGTATGGCTATACTTCCTATGCTGGCTATTAAGAGGAGAACAAATTTTCTTGAGAGAGACATGTGTTATATATTGAGTCTATATCATTTTCACCTTACAGTGAGTATGAGATCTTTATCTCATAATTTTTTTCTGAGATTTTTAATATGTGTATCGATAGTTCTATCGTAGACATAATTATCATATCAAATTACTTCTTTCATAAGTGTTTCTCGGCTTACAAGTGCTCCTTTTGCCTTTGCAATCTTTTCGAGAATATCAAATTCATTTTTTGTGGTTGAAATTTTTTCATTTGAAACATATACCTGATTTTTTTCAGTATCTATTACTATCTCTCCGAGTGTAATAATATCCTGATTGTCTTCTGGTATTATATCATTTTCATCTTTCATTCTTCTGAGAATACTGTTTATTCTGGCAAGCAATTCTCTTGGTGAAAATGGTTTAGAAATGTAATCATCAGCTCCAACTTCAAGTCCAGTAATCCTATCATGTTCAGATCATCGTGCTGTAAGCATAATAATAGGAGTAGACATATCAGTTCTTACCAATCTACATATTTCGATACCATCAACTTCAGGAAGATTTATATCTAAAATAATGAGGTCAGGATTACTACTAGTTATAAATTCATAAGCTCATTTTCAGCTTTCATAAATATCTACCTCAAAATCTGAATTTTCTAAATAGAGTTTCAGAGAAGTAGATATACCAAAATCATCTTCAACGATACAAATCTTTTTCATAGAGTTATACAAAAAAATATCTAAACTGTATTTTAGATATTTTTTTGTATATTGCAAGAATGCTATTGCAGAGAATGAGTGAAGATTATGTATTTTTTTCTTGTTCAAATCTTGTAGTAATGCTACCATCTAACTTAAATATGAGATGAGGGAAATACAGCCTAATCTTATCAATACAGTTTCAAAGATGTTTTCATTGTAGTGACACATTTCATAATCTAATAGTTCGTAATTTTCAGTATTTTACCGTGAAAAATTCTCATATATGTTTCGACTGAAAAATAAATTCTCAATCAGTTCTAAGAAATAATCAGAAATAATCTATATAAATTACTTCTGTATCTCATATTTTTTGTGTGTATTTTGAAATATCATTCGGAATAGTTCCCCATTTTCCATCATTAGATTCAAATATTCGTGGACGAGGATTATTAATTTGTGCTTTAGCAAGGAGAAATTGAGTTTGAAATTCTTGTAGCTCAATATTACTGCCTAGCGCTCTTGATATTTCTTCGATAGTATAGAGTGATCCTGGATTATTTCAGAAGAAAGCTTGGAGTTTGGTATTGAGTCATATATTTTCTTCTACTGCATAATCTGATTCATTTAGTGGATTTCATATAATTCTAGACTGAGAATATCTTGGAACTCAACTAATTTCTTGATGAGCATACGTACCTATATAATATCACTCTCCTCGTTCATTTTTTATCATTCACACTGGTAACTTTTTTCTCAGTGTTGGTAATGCTGGAGCAAGTAATTTTCATAATTTTCTAGGTACTCATTTTGCTGATATTAAAAATGATAATAGATCTTTTTCTGCCCTTGAAATTTTGATTGATTCTGTTTTAGGATTTGTAATATTACTCAGATAATAACTTGTATGAGCTCATCTCGTAGATTTACCAGTCATCCTATACAAAATTCAATTATCGTAAAACTCTCATCATTCATCCTCACTGAGTTCTTCTATAGTTGTATTAGGTTTTCATTTTGTTTCAGCTTTCTTTGTTTCTGATATTTTCTTGACCGTGTGAGTCTGATTTGTGCTCTTAGATTTTTCTCATACTTGTTTTTTTGATTTCTGAAATTTTCTTCTCGATTCTACAAATCAAAGAATTTGTTCACCATGTCAGAGTTCAGCAATAATTTTCTTAAGAGCCATATAGGTCTGATACTCGGCTGGAGTAAGACTGACAGTTCATTCTAAAGCATGAAAAAAAATGAGAAATAATTCATTTTGCTTTGGAGAAAGAAGTACTATTTCCTCTCAAACCTTAATATGAAATTTCATATATTTTCATGCTCATTCACTCTTAAGTGTTGCTACTTGCATTCATGATATTTCTCAAAAAAGTTTTTCTTTTTCAGGTATATCATCTCAATGTGTTTCTGTTATTTCGCTATTATTTTGAATGTTTGTTGTTTTTACTTTTTGAGACTGCGATAATATATCATCAAGTGTCGGGACGATATAATCAGACGGTGTAAGATATTTTATATCTGTTAATTTACTTGTTCTGAGTGAAAGTCTTTCATTTTTTCAAGGTGTACGGATAAGCTCTAAGCATGTATCTCGAAGAATAGAATTCAATTTTTGTGAAATTGCATACGAACGAGCTCTAGATCATACTTCTCATGATTGAATAATATCCAAAAAATACTCAAGAGTAGCCGGGGTAAAGATAAGGGCTTGTTTTCATATTTCTACTTTTACTTCTGCTGTGTTTCTTACTTTTTTAGGAGTATAGATTTTAATTCATACATGATGATTATTATCACTTCAAAAAAATATTTTTGTTTCAAATATAACTTGAGCAGTAAAATTATGCTCATCTATAATTCTTGTTTCCTGATTTTCAAAAGTAGAATCAGAACACGAGAAAATTCAATCGCGTATACCAAAAAATAATCAATATGCGTTGAACTTTGCATTGAGAGAATCAATGTAAGTAATGAGGTTATTTATTGACTCTGGATTAATAGAAAGTTTATTTTTTTGCTCTATAAGTTTTGAAAGAATATATTTTTCGGTTTTATTACAAGTAATTACAGAGGCACTATCTCCGTGAAAAATGATTACTTCTCACTCCTCTATAAAAACTTCACTTTCTCATACTTCTAGAAAATCAGCAACAATTTCTTCTATTCATTCTGGTACTAATTCTATGATTTCTTCACGAATGCTCTCTATTCTTTTCAGAATATTTGAAGGGAAGTCTACTATGCTACTTGCTTGCTTTTTAATAGATTCTATAAGAGAATAAGCAGAGAGTACGAGATTAGGATTTTTTGACCTTATTAATCTACGTACATCATCGAGTCGAAGAGAAATATCTTTAGAAAATGAATCTAACATAGTATCTTATTTTTAAATTAATTATAATTAATGTAAAGTATTCTTTCAAATAATCAAATAAAAAAGTCTAGTGTGTGACTAGACTTTTTTATCAATATAGAAAATTAGAGAATTGACTTAAATAACTCAACACTTCATAATTCTTCCCAACTTACATCATCTCTCCCAAAGTGACCATAAGTAGCTGTTTTAGCATAAATTGGTTTTTTGAGATCGAGGAATTTTATGATTCCTCCTTGTGATAGATTAAAATTATCTTTGATAAGTTTTACAATATCTTCTTCATTTGTTTTTCCATTTACCATATCTACATAAATACTAACTGGCTCTACAACTCAAATTGCATATGCAAGTTGTATTTCACATATGTCACAGAGTCATGCCGCAACAATATTTTTTGCAAGATATCGTGCCATATATGCAGCTGATCTATCTACTTTTGATGGATCTTTTCCAGAAAATGCTCATCCTCCATGTCTTCCTATTCATCCATACGTATCAATGATAATTTTTCTTCCAGTGAGACCAGCATCTCCTTTTGGTCCTCAAATAACAAATTTTCCAGTTGGATTAATATGAAAAATAGTATTCTCATCAATTAAATCTCATAATTCATGTTTTATAACTTCTTTTTCAATTCAAGCTCTCAGTTCTGACATATCCACACTTGCGATATGTTGATTTGAAATAACTACCGTTGCTACTCGTATTATTTTTCCATCTTCATACTCACAACTTACTTGCGTTTTACCATCTGGTTGTAAATAGGGAAGTATTCATTCTCTTCGTACAAATTCTAGTCTACGTGCTAGTTTATGTGCTAAATAAATTGGAGTAGGCATATATGCTTCATTTTCATTACTCGCATACCCAAACATGATTCACTGATCTCACGCACCACCTGTATTGACTCATTGAGCGATATCTGGTGACTGAGAATTGATAAGTATCTGTACTGATACATCATCAGCGGAAAAACCTGCTTCAAGACTTGTATATCAAATATCTGAAACGACTTTTCTTGCAATATCCTGAAAATTTACCCAGGCATTTGTTGTGATTTCTCAAGAAACAATAATGGTTCCTGTCGTTGTCATACATTCACATGCAACTCGAGATTCTGGATCTTGCTGTAAACATGCATCAAGTATCGCGTCAGATATTTGGTCACAGATCTTGTCTGGATGTCCTGCAGTTACTGATTCTGCAGAGATATAATGTTTCATATTTTTCTATAATTTATAGAATTAAAATATCACACACCAGTATATATAGAAAATAGCCTTTCCTTTCGGAAAAGCTATTTGAAAAAATTAATTTCTTTCTATATCTTTCCCATAATATTCAATACTATAGGGAGGAATTAGCACCTTTTTTTCTTTGACAAAACTAGGTTGCTGGAACAGTCGGCGGGCCTCTACCCTCATGTTCTCTCTGGATATGTACATCCTATTCTATAGATAGAAAATATATTGCAATATTTTTAATAAAAAAAGCTTGCAATTGGCTAAAAGCTTCATATAATCCCGCACGTAACGAAAAACGTTCTTTATAAATTAAATGAATTATTATGGCATTTGGTCCAAAGAAAAAGACTTCAAAACATAGAAGTAAACAACGAACAACAAACTGGATTAAGCTTTCTGCTAAAAAACTATTTAACAGAGTTTCTCTTAACGCTGAGGGAAATGGGCTTTCTCATTTCGCTGATGAAAATGGAGTATACAAAGGTGAACAAGTAGTAGCAGCAAAAAAATCGAAACAAAAAGTTACTCGAATATAATCCACCAATTAAAATCTCTTATCTTAATATTTTTATGATGAGAGATTTTTTATGTTACTTTATTTCTTTCTTCTCCTGAAATAAATGCAAGCTTCAAGAAAAAAAACTAGAAAATTCCTATTACAAAAATTATACGCGAGAATCTATGGAGAAGTTCCAGAAGCACCCTTTCAGGCTTCTTTTTTCCAGTGAATTCTGGATTTTGATGTGGACGTACAATATTTGGACGAAATGTATAATCTTGTTGTATTAAAACAAGATGAGATTATTTGTATAATCAAGCGTTTCGCTCCGAAGTTTGATATTGATACTATGCTAAAAACAAATATTTTAGCAATCTGAATAGCGCTTACCGAAATGCTATGGTATTCTCAGGAAATACCTGCAAAAGTATCTATGAATGAGGCAATTGACCTCGCAAAATATTATTGAGATCCTGGGAGTAAAAATATCGTAAATGGTATTCTCAATACAGCTTATGAAAACATTGCTGATTTTAACCAAAATGACTTCAAATCTGAAGAAAAATTTAACTTTTTTTCAGACAAATAAAGGTTTACAAATAGCAAAAAAATAATATTCTTCTCCTATAAGAATATTATTTTTTTTAGAAAAATTCCATTGGTTATTACAATAAAAGCTGTTGAGAAAAAACAGTGCCAAGAAAAATTGCAAATGCTTCTCAAATCTTTAGAGATTCAAGCACAGGATATTAGGACATATGTGCTCGCATTTATACATCGCTCGATAGTAAATGAGAGAAATGATTTCGCTCCAGAACATAATGAACGTTTGGAGTTTTTGTGAGATGCAGTTTTAGAACTCGTCATTACAGATACTCTCTATCATCAATATTCAGACAAACAAGAATGAGAATTGACTGATATGCGCTCAGCTCTGGTACGATGAAGAAATTTGGCAGAAATCGCAAAAAAATTACATTTCCAAGAGTATTTAATTTTATGAAAAGGTGAGGAGAAATCCGGCGGAAGAGAAAAAGATTATATTCTCGCAAATACACTCGAATCATTTATCTGAGCATTGTATCTTGATTCATGATTTGAAGCTGCAAAACAGTTTATTCTCAAACACGTATATACAACACTTCCACATATACTAGAAAATAAATTATTCAAAGACTTTAAAACTCTCCTTCAAGAATATACACAGGCCAAATTTGATATTACTCCTCACTATGAAGTACTCGAAGATACCGGTCCAGACCATGATAAAAATTTCCTTATTTGAGTATATATGTGAAAAAAAGAAATTTGAAAAGGGAATGGAAGCAGTAAAAAAAAGTGACAAGAGCAAGCCGCAGAAGATGCGTATAAAAATTTAACTCAATAAATATATATCATGGCAATATTTCTCCTCGCAATCGTAATTTTTCTAGAGCTTATAGAATATCTTGTGATATTTGATATAATTTTAAGTTGGCTTTCTCTCTTAGGGTTGAGATTTAATCCTAGATTTATGAGAAATATACTTGATCCTCTCTATTTCCAAGTAAAAAAATATATACCTACAAGATTTGGTGCCTTTGATTTTACGCCTATCGTAATTATTTTGATCATTATGTTTGTAACAAATCTTATAATAATATCTAATCCTGAGGTGAGTTTAATGATACGTCAAATAACTGGAAGATAATGAAAAAATCAGTAGATTATAGTATATTTTTTGCAGTCATTGCCTTAATTGTTTTCGGGATGATTATGATAAGCTCTGTATCAATTTGGTGATCTCATAGAGTTACATCATCTATGGCTGATGCTGGGCTAATAGTAGCGCCATATAATTACTTTTATGTTCTGAGAAATATAATACATGTGATTATATCACTCGGGATAATATGACTGCTTGTAAAAGTTCCATATGCATTTTTTGAAAAAAATGCACGATATTTTTTTGGTGCTGCAATCATATTGCTTGTCACGGTTCTAGTAATTTGAATAAATATTAAGTGAGCTACATGATGGCTTTCTATTCCATGAATTCCATTTACCATTCAACCAACGGAGTTTTTAAAATTTGCGATTATTGTGTATCTCGCTTCATTTTTTAAGGAAAATAAAAAATACCTTCAAAATTTTCAAAAATGATTCTTACCATTTGCATGAGTTCTCGGTATTGTATTACTCTTAGTATGAGCCCAGCCAGATTTTTGAACGATTCTCGTTGTTATTCCAGTCGCATTTATGATGTTTTTTGTTGCTTGAGCGAATATAAAGCACTTATTACTTATGTTTTTGTCATGAATAATTTTTGCTTTTACTATTTATTCTATGTGAGATTATGATCCTGATACTTGAAAAAATCTCAATACACTCTGATATGTGACGCAGCGTATTGATAATTTCCTTGCTGATAATGAAGATGCAATTAATAATAGAACTATAAATTATCAAACAGAACAAGCGCTTATTGCAATTTGAAGTGGTGGATTTACAGGACTTGGATTTGGTTCATCTGTTCAAAAATTTTGATATCTTCCAGAAGTACAGTGAGACTTTATTTTTTCAGTAATAGTAGAAGAACTGTGATTTTTATGAACCATAGTACTACTCGCTATATATATGTACATATGATTTAGATGAATATATATTTCCCGTCATAGTAGCGATTTATTTGCAAAATATGCTGCTTTTTGAATCACATGTTGGATAGTGTTGCAAGCCTTTATTAACATAGGAGTAAATCTCAATATAGTTCCACTTACCTGAATTACCCTTCCATTTATCAGTTATGGTGGTTCAAGTCTTCTTTCTCTCTCACTCTGACTCGCATTACTTTTATCTATTTCAAGAGATATAGACTCAAATTGATGAGAAAAACTCTATTATAGAGTCTGACAAAAACATAAATCTCCACTCAGAAAAAGACTATGAATATAACTCCTGCAATGCAGCAATACTACGATATGAAAAAAGAGTATCCAGATGCTATACTCTTTTTTCGGATGTGAGATTTTTATGAAATGTTCGAGCAGGATGCTCAAATTGCTCATAAAGTGCTGGGAATATCTCTCACATCGAGAAATAAAAATTCAGAAAATCCCATTGCTCTCGCAGGGATACCTTATCATGCAAAAGAAAAATATCTTCCGGCTTTACTTGCTGCTGGATACAAAGTTGCGATTGCAGAACAGGTCAGTGATCCTAGCGCCAAATGAATTGTACAAAGGGAAGTTCAAAGAGTGGTTACTCCTGCAACAGCAGCACTAGAATGAGAAGCATATTCTATGCAAGATATGAATAGTGTTATGATATCAATATCGAAGAAATGAGATACGTATTGATTTTCTTCTATTGATCTCACATCTCAAACATGGATATGTAGTGAGTTTTCTGATTTTACTCTACTATCCAATGAGCTCTACAAGATTTTTCCATCAGAAATTATACTGGAAAAACAGCTTACCAGTGAAAAAGAATTCACGGATATACTTTCGAAAAAATATGCTACAAATATTTTTTATTCTCACATGTGAGGTGACAGTAAAATATATTTGCAAAAAGCCTTGTGAGTGAAAAATCTTATAAGTTTCTGAATTGAAAAAAAATTAACGGCGCAATCAGCTGCTGCTTTGCTGCATGATTATCTCTTAAAAAATCAAAAAACACATTTTGAATCACTCAGAGCATTGAGTTACAAAAGTTTTTGAGAGAGAATGACCCTTGATGAAGCAACTATCAAGAGTCTCGATTTAGTGTATAATATCGCTACCAACTCATATACTCAGTGAACACTTTTTTGAGTGTTATCACACAGCAAAACATCGATGTGAAAAAGATATCTGAGAGAACAAATTTTACATCCTCTCAAAGATATAAAAGAAATAAAAAACAGGCAAGAATTTATAGCAGCTTTTAAGTCTGACAGCATACTTTTAGATAAAGTAAGACATAATTTGAAATATATATGAGATATTGATATGTTTCTTACCAGGCTTTCTGTTGGAAGAGTATGACCAAAAGATATCGTGCAATTTAAAAAATCACTCATCGCTGTAAGGGAAGTATTTACTTTGCTGGAGTCAAGTAATAATCAGGCTATTCAAAAACTCATAAAACATAGTTAATATGATATATCTCTTTACAGGAAATAACCGATACCTCATACAAAAAGAATGACTCAAATGGAAAAAAGCATTCTCTGAGAAGTTTAGCGCAGAAAATATAATTCATATTTCTTCTCTCGAATCAGCCAGCAAAGATGTGCTTTCTGAAGCTTTTTTTGCTCGAAGCCTCTTTTCTGAAAAGAGAATGGTAATTATTGATGGTTTTCCATATTCTTCAGAAAGACAATTTTCTTGAGCCAGTGATGTAGAATCTTTTATACTTGAATCACTTCCAAAAGCAGGTGAGGAAATTATAATTGTATTTCTATCAGAAAATCCTGATAAAAGAAAAGCCTGATACAAATCTCTTTCTAAATTAGCAGAAGTAAAGGAGTTCTCACTCGCAAATGATGAGGATGTGTCAGCCTATTTACGAAATAAGTACAAAAATTGTATTGATGCAAATGCCCTGAGTAAAGTCAATTATTTAAAAGGCTGAGATCTTCATAAATGTATTTCTGAAATTGATAAGCTCCTCATAAATCATGAACATATCTCTCTTGGGCTTGTAAATGAAAATATTATAGCTGAATACGAACAGTCTATATTTGTATTCATAGATACATTGCTGAGTAAAAATAAAAAAAATATTTTTATAGATTTGGAAAATCTCTTTCATTTTTCAGATGTATATGCAGTATATCAATCAATACTCGCAAATATACGAATATTTCTCTATATAGAATATCTGAAATCACAGAGAAAATCATCAAAAGAAATAGCTGATATATTAAAATTATGAAATAGACAATTTCTTATTAATAAATCACATAATACGAAAATAACTGATTTAAAGAATCTCTATGAAAATTTACTAGGATTCGATAAAAATATGAAATTCTGAAAATTTGTAAGTTCAGATCCTGCTGATATGCAAGATGAACTCAAAAAAATTATAATAGATTTTTTATCATAAAAAAAGCCCTCCTGCGAGGTGCTAATTGATAACAGATGCTACCCAAGCCTACCGAAATAGGTCTTGGGTGCATCTGCCAGTGAAAAGATCTGCTTACTTAAAGTCAAGCTCGAAGCATGCAGCTTCTTCTCACAAGAAGTATTCGCAGGGCCATGCTGTTACCCTACTACTAGCTTCCTTTGTTTGCCACAACGAGTTGCAGTCATGACAAGCAAAATAAATATAGGCAAATTATTAGCTGAGTCAAGTTATTCAATTTCTCATAGTCCAGGTCTCATATCAAGGAAATTTGAAAACGTAGAGGATATATCAGCAAGTGTTTCTCTTGTTTGCTCAATTGATTCAGTTGTTACAAGTCGTTTTCTATAGTCTTTGACTCCAGGAAATGATTTTATGTATTGTACGAGATGTTTTCTAATTTCTAGTGATCATTTGCGTTCTCATTTTGTTGCAACAAGTTGCGCTGCATGAAACTCCATTGCTTCCAGCATTTCACCCAAAGTAGGATAATATATTCCGTCTTTGAATCCTGAAATCTTTTTACTCCATGGTTCCTGAGCAAAATGTCTATCACCGAGAAAACACCAAGGATTTCAAAAGCTCCTTCTTCCAATCATAAACCCATCAAGGTTCTGAACCTTTCTCATCCCATCATTGTAGTTTTCAACGTCACCGTTTCAAATAACAGGAATATCTAAATTCTTTTTGAGTTCATAGATATTTGTGAAATCAGCGCTTCCTGTATAGGCTTGCTTTGCAGTTCTTCCATGAATAGTGACGAGCTTTGCCCCTGCATTTTGGAGTCATTGAGCAAATTGTATGAGATCTTGATTTCCGTCAAAGCTGAGTCGTGTTTTTACTGAAATGGGGAGATGCGTAGCCTCATCAAGTGCTTTTACGATATCAAAAGCAGTCTGCTCATTTATGAGCAAACTTGAACCATGTCCAGATCTCACGACTTTTTTCGCTGGACAACCCATATTTACATCGATTCCAGCAATATTATATTTTGAATCTGAAATAATTTTTGCAGCCTTGCAAACATTGCAGGATCCTTTCAAAATATTTGTATAATCAGTGGGTCTTCGATATTTTGATGTGGAAGTACGCTATCTGCGAGAAATTTAGAATGAACGAGTCCATCAGCACTATAAAACTCGCTAATACAATAAATATGTGGAGCTATACGCTTCATTGATTGTCTATAAGCACTGTCTCCATAGCCGTCCATAGGAGCGAGAAAACAGAGCTTTTCTTGCAGTTGTATTTGTTCTTGCCAGAAATTCTTATTCATATTGTTTGATTAAATTTTTGTGCATTATATGGATAAATAAATTTTTTCTAGTTTTTTATTTACTCTGTCAATAACTTTTTTTTGGAGATTGCTGCAGGTATATGATATGATGGTTATATAACTTGATATATTCTATAAACAGATTTATGACAGCATCTGATATCATGAGTGAAAAAACACTCATACGAGAAAAAATAAAATCAAAGTTTAATCTTCCTAAAAGATCGAAAACGCTTATTGCTCTGTATTTTTCGGATTCTGATATGACTCAAAGTATCCTCTCTGGTCTGGATATTCTTCCAGCTAATTTTATTATTGTTGGTGGAAATATTGACACAAGTGAAGCAAAAAATATAGTGCATATCAAAAAAATTGAGGAAATAGATATGCAATGAATTGATGCTCTGGTATGTGACTGTAAGGATATATCATTAGAAAAAATAATGTCAATGTGAGTTGTCCCAATTGTAAATGAAAAAAATTACCTTTGAAAAATCCTTTCAGAGTTCAGTGCTGCGAGAGGTGAGGGAAATGCATATCTCTATCAAGATTTTTCATACTGGTCAGCATACTATGCTCTTGTGAGATATCTTGAAAATATGAAATTTCCATACGATAATAGAAATTTAGTAAAAAATGTTATATGAGTTTAGATGTATTTGATGCTAATTGAAATGACTATGCAGAATTAGGTGCACAAGATTTCCTTGAAAGTTTATGAGACGATATTCCAGTATCAGCTATCAGGAATGATATTCAAATTGAAGATACATCAGAAAGGTTACAATTCGCTTTTCGCTGAGAATTAATTTGATATATCGATTATACCCTTGATGATTGAGCTGTTTCACTAGACTTCATTTGAAATATAAATATGTCAGAAGAAGATGCTGAAGCATATCAGGTTGATTATGAGTGACTGAATGTATCAGATTTCAAAGAAGTAAAAATTTCATGACTCTGAGAATACATGCTTCAAGAGTTTATAAAACACATTACATCTTCTGGAAATGATAAGATTATTTTGACGGCAGAGCTGGATAATCCCTATGTTGCAACATTGTTTTATAAACTACAAGCTCTAAGGTTAGTAAATAATGTCACTGTAGATACTGATTTAGACGAAAAATGATTTACAAGAGAATTCTTAGAAGTATCACTATAAAATAGCATTCAGCTATTTTTTTTTGACTTAAAAATCAAAGCTTATAAAGTAGTGTCAATATAATATACAAAAAATACACACGAATGGCAAAAAATTTAGTTATCGTCGAATCACCGGCAAAAGGAAAAACAATTGAAAAATTTTTATGAAAAGATTATAAAGTAGTCGCTTCTATGGGACATATCAGAGACCTCCCAAAAAAATCTCTGTGAATTGATATTGATAATAATTTTGCTCCAGAATATAATATATCTGAAGACAAAGAAAAAACGGTAAATAATCTCCTAAAACTTGCGAAATGAGCTCAAACAGTTTGGATAGCAACGGATGAGGATAGAGAAGGGGAAGCGATAGGATGGCATTTATGTCATGCTTTGCATCTTGACCCAAAAACAACTCAAAGAATTGTATTCCATGAAATTACAAAAACAGCAATACTCAAAGCGGTAGAAAACCCAAGAACGATTGATTTAGACTTAGTAGATGCTCAGCAAGCAAGACGACTCCTCGATAGACTGGTATGATACAAAGTATCTCCAGTTTTATGGCAAAAAATTAGAAAAGGACTTTCTGCTTGAAGAGTTCAATCTGTAGCAGTTAAGCTTATAGTTGAAAAAGAAAGAGAAATTCTTGCATTTAAGCCCGAAGAGAGTTGGAAAATTACGGTCAGTCTTAATTTTGATGGTAATATCTTTGAAGCCGTATTTACAAAAGTAGATGGAAAAGTAAAAAAGCTTAAATCTCAGCAAGATGTACAAAAAATTCTCTCAACCCTTATAGATGATATAAAGAGTTTAAAAGAGGGAAAAACCAAAAAAGATACAATGAGTCTCTCTCATTCTTGATCTCTGGATTTCAAACTCGTAGAAAGTATCAAAAAAGACTCAATTAGAAAGCCAGGTGCCCCATTTACTACCTCAACACTTCAACAAGAATGAGCTCGTAAATTTGGATTTTGAGTAAAACAAACAATGATGATTGCTCAAAAACTCTATGAGTGAATAGATTTAGGAAATGGAGAAAGAGAAGGACTCATTACCTATATGAGAACTGATAGTCTCAATCTTTCAAACCTTGCGCTTGATCAAGCTGAAAAAGTAATAACAAGTGGATTTTGAAAACAGTATCACAAAAAAAGAAGTTTTACTACGAAATCAGCAGGAGCACAAGAAGCTCATGAAGCTATTAGGCCAACTGATTTATCACGAACACCAGAAAGTCTCAAGTGAGATTTAGATGCGCAGCAACTCAAACTCTACTCTCTTATTTGGAAAAGAACCCTTGCAAGCCAAATGGCAGACGCAGTTGTAGAAGTTACAACCTATAATTTTTCACCAGAAAAAAATCCAAAACAAACCTGGACTTCAAAATGAGAGGTTATAACTTTTGACGGTTTTATGAAACTCTATATAGAAGGAACAGATGATGAAGAAGATGATTCTGCAGCTGAAGGAATGCTTCCCGCAATTGAGGAGGGAAGTATCGCTACTTCAAAATCACTTACTGCCATTCAAAATTTCTCGAGACCACCAGCTAGATTTACAGAAGCCAGTCTTGTAAAAAAGCTTGAGTGAGAATGAATCGGAAGACCTTCTACCTACGCTCCAACTATATCTACCATTATAGATAGATGATACGTAGAAAAAGCAGATAAAAAATATCTTGCTCCAACGGAAACAGCCTTTACGGTAACCGACTTTCTTGAAAAATATTTTTCTCAGATGATGGAGTATAAATTCACTAAATCTGTTGAAGAAGATTTTGATAAAATTGCATCATGAAAAGAAGAGTATCAATCTATGCTTCAAAAATTTTGGGAATGAACCCTCAAAAAAAATATAGAAGAAGCAGGAGATAAGGCAGAAAAGGTAGTGGAACTCGTATGAAAAAAATGTCCAGAGTGTGGAAATGAGCTGGTATATAAATTTTCTAAATCTTGAAAATTTATTGGATGTAGCGGATATCCAGAATGTAAACATATCGAGCAACCTAAAGAAGAAAAAGATGCGCTCGATTTCCTGAGAAAAAAATATGAATGAAAACCGTGTCCAGAATGAGTGGAATGAACTATTGTAGTAAAAACAGGACGATTTGGACCATTCTTAGCAAGTAGTGAATATCCAAAAGTGAAGTGGATAGGGAAGATTAAATCTGAAAAAGATGAACTGCTTGAAGAAATACTCGCAAAGAAATGACTTCTTGTAGACGAAGAAACTGGGGAAGAAATGGTGGTGAAATGATCACGACGTTGACCATTTCTCGCAGCGAAGAATTACCCAGATGTAAAAATAGCTAAAAATATTCCAAAAGATGTATGGGAAGAGCTCAATGCAAGACTTGCAGAAAAGCAATCAGCAGAAGAAAATGAAGCAGAATAATAATAAAAATAATCCTCAAAATGAGGATTATTTTTATTATTATTCTGCTGCTAGGAGTTGTCGAATATATCATTTAAATATATCTTGTTGTTGCTGCGCATTACCAGAAGTTTGTTGATTTGAATTTAATGTCGAAGTATTTTCTTGACTCATCAAAACAGACATATAAGCATCTCTGACTAATTGCGTCAGTGGATCATAAAATTGATAGCTTCAATCTGCATAATTTACATGCTCAGGATGAGAAGTATCATTCGTAAGAACTATATTTCCTGATTGCTGAAAAGGAGTAAATGATTCTATTCCATTTTCTCAAATTTTATAATCACCATCTAACATTTCAGTATTAAGTGGAATTCAGTGAAAATGTGATGTACGAAATTCTCATATTCCACTTTTATTCCGAGCTTGATTTTCTGCTATATATGCATCAATATCATCAACATTGATATTTTTTATAGCTTTGTTAAGTTTTCTTTTTGCTGTTCAAATATTTCTATTTTCTCTTTGTATTTTTGCCTTTTCTCTCGAGCGTTTATACACATTATGTGCTAATTCACCTGTGGCAGATCAGCTATGGATAAGAAGACTATAGAATTGCTGTAACATAGCAGCAGAAAAAGATCATATGATCTGTGTTATGATAGCTCACACAATTACTGGTATGGCTATATCTTTAGAGCTCAGCTCTGGTTTATACACTCTTCGTTCTTCTAATATATTTCTTTGGGCTGTATATCTAAATAAATTTGTATTATCAAATTCTTCAACAGTCGGAATAAGAAAAGAATCTAAATTCTTAGCATTATACATCTGCACTATATCATCATTTGCAAAAAACTCTAGTACATCA
This sequence comes from uncultured Candidatus Peribacteria bacterium, assembly GCA_964456335.1. Taxonomy (GTDB): domain Bacteria; phylum Patescibacteriota; class Gracilibacteria; order BD1-5; family UBA6164; genus JAACSU01. The sequence goes on from CAYVZQ010000001.1 coordinate 181,985, forward strand.
CTATCAGTATAGAAATAATCAATTTGAGCTAAAGCATCTAAAAGCATCTGTTTTTCTTGCTGTTCTAATCAGTCTAGTCATGCAATAATTCATCTATATTGCTCAATATTTTCTAAGAATATACTTCTATTATACACTGTTTGCTTGCTTATTCATTCTGTTACTTCAACACGTGGTAGTGAGATTCGACTGTCATACAATGAAACCATACGACTCAAGTAGTTTTCAAGCCAAAGATAGAGCGTCTTTTCTCATCAGAGATTTCTGTCTAATAACAGTGCGAGTCAAAATCTTCTTCAGAGGTTTTCAACTCATGATATATCATGTCCAGATACGAGTATTTTTTGAAAAATATTGTGGCTATTTTCTCTATCCAAAAATCTTGTAAGTTCTCACCAGAATACTTTACTGACAATATTACTTTGGTTTCAGGCATCTAATACTGATATACTTCTCAGAAGTTCTTCAATATCACCACCTCTCATAGAATCTGTATCTGAAACTACTATGTCTCTTACTTGTTTTAATATGTGTAAATCTGATGCTATTTGATCTCTATGTTGGGGATACATATCAAATAGTTCTGTGTATTTTCCATTCACTTCAAGTACAGTATTCAATACTTCTTCCAAATATTTCCCAGGCCAAGTTTGTTTATAAAGTGCGTTTCCATTAAATAAATTATATCCTACTCGTATTTGAAAATCACTCAGAGACGAGACACGTATCATTTCATAGCTTTCTCAACTAGGTTCTAAGACTCATTTACTGATGAGTTTTTCTAATAGGAAGTTTGGTACTCTACTCCAAAATTCAGCATCTTGCGTGTCAAAATAATCTTGAACTCCTAAGACCTCAGCTCTATGAACATAGTCTTTTAGGGCTCTTCGTGAAAATAAATGATTTTCTATGAGATTCCAAAAATAATTTCTTTCAAACTCATCACAATTCTCGCACATATCAACATATGACTCCAAAATGAGTGACCATGATAAAAGATACTCTTCTAAAGGTGACTCTCCTATAATTCAGATTATTTCAGCATCAGGACTTATATTTCCCTGAGCATCTAATAGCAATGGTGATTCAACACTTTGTGATTTTTGAAAATTTATAGCATTACTCAGTTCAGAATATCCAATCAAATTGTGATATCATGACTCAAGATTTCATTGAAAAATATTTTCTCAAAGGAGTAGTAAAATAATGCTTTCCTTTTCAACAATAGATAGGTTAGAGAATATTCTAGCTTCCTCTGGATTTGTTTTTTGTAGTTGCAATAAAATTTGATATATAATTGAATACTTGGAATCACCAGGGAAGACAGCAATTCGTATAAAAGGATACTCTTGAAAATTATCTCACTCGCATCTTGCCTGAAGTTGCTGGTAGTACTCAGCTCTTTTTTCAGCTATATACTCTGCGTACAGATTTTTTATATAATCTATATCATCCTGAGACTCTATTTGAATAAATGGTATAGGAGCATTTATATTTGTAGCTCCATCATTCCACGCTTTTCCTCAAAAAGAATGATATCACAAGAGCTGTAATCACAGAGAGTGAATTTGGTATCTCTCTTGGACTAACGCTTGTTGTTCGTCATTAAGCAAAGTGAGAGACATTCAAAACATATTTTGTGCTATCTGCTCAAAATAAATAGCATTTACTTCTTCTCATCTATTGACGTCAAGAAATTTTCAAATAGGTACTCTTTGTGAATAATTTCAAATAATTCCTTCTGGAGCTGCATCTAGAATACTATCAGATGGCTGGAGAATACTGGTAGGATGAAAAATAGTAGTATTAAAAAAGTGTGACGCATATATAATCCAATCAAAATTAAGACGTTGCTCCATGATTTTATCAACTACCAGATTTCACCTGCTATTTCGAGTATAGTTATTTGACGGGGTAATTTGATATCCATCTAAAAGTACATTTCATCAAATACGAAATCTTGTTTGTTCGTCAAATATAATTTCTCTATCTGGATTAAGATTTTCATCAAAATGAACTACTTCAAATTCTCATTGATCATTCATTATTTCTAGAGAAATAAAATTATGTATTTGCCTGAGCCCTCACAGAATACTTGAAGAAGATTGATTTTTATAGGTTGAGAGGAGTCATTCTTTTTTTACGAGAGCAACTAAAAATGCCTCATGATTCACTGAAATATTTTCAAGTCAGATATCTCTGAGTGCCATGGTCTCACTCGTATTTATTCAAGAACATACAAACATATGAGAGTTTGGTTCAGTTCCATTATACATTCAAAAAACCGTTGAACGAGTAGCAGTGTACTGAAACAGTGTTGGGATAAAGCATCCTATCGCATCTCAGGAGCGCAAAAACTCTAATTGTCTGATGAGTCCCTCAGCATAGAGAGCATTATTCTCGGAACCTAGAATTGGTTGTGTAGCAGACGAAAAATTATCCTTTCGAAATAAATAACGCAAATCTAGATTATCAATTCTCTCATATCAGACCTCTTCCAGTCATCCACCAATAATCCATGCATCTTGTCACTCAGCTCGAACTAATTCATAGAGTCACTGAGTTTCTGGAGTAGGTGTAAATCATAAAAATGATTTTACCGTGTTTTTCATGGCTTGAGTACATTGAGCCTGATTTTCATATTCTGGGTATACAGATCGAGAACCTATTCTGAGTCATTGAGATACCATTCATCATAATGCTTCATATGCGTTTCTCAGTCAGAGATTTACAGGAAGTGCAGGAGTGATATGAAATTCTAATCATTCTTTTATTTGATCTATTTCTCATGCTTCCCATAGCGCAAGTATATTCTCATATTCTTGTTTTTGTTCCAGAGCATTTCTATAGCTATCAATAGTTTCTTGGTTTACTTCTGGAGATAAAATATATATTTCATCTCCAAGTTTAAGAACATCATCTATACTTCTATCTGGATTAAATTCGTTGAAAAATAGGCTAAAGTCTGAAAATCGTATTCACATACTCAATGCGAGCCCATAAATAGTATCTCATGGCTGAATTATATGGGATACTTTATATTGAGATATATCATCAATGTTTGGAAGACACATTCATGAAATATATCTATTATTGTCTCAAAGAGTCAAATTGATTGACTCCTGAGTTTGTGCTGCAAGCTGTGCAGCTGGAAGTGAAATCCCGAGAGAAAGTGCTCATATTTTAAGATATTTTCATATATCTGTTAAGCTGAGGGAACTGAGAGAGTCTATTCAATGTGAATTGACTGAAGGCATATATTATTTTAATAAATAGTTAAATTATAATAAGTAACTAATTATTTTTGTCAATTTAATAAGTATCTATTTATACACCAAAAGATGACTCAGAATATCATACCACCGAGATGTCCAAGAAAACTGATTCCAGGACTCAGTCCAATCAGGATATTGAGAGCAATGGCAGTGAGTCAGCCAGTATATTCTGGATTCTTAACACTGTAGAGTTGAATCGTATAGTAAGTAAGAATTGCAAGAGCAAATCAGCTTATTCACACTGTGTTTCCTGCTCACATAAAAGTAAGAAAAAGACCAAGGAAAATACTATTGAATATAAAAAATAGTATCATTTTACGTTGCCCTATAATGAGTTCTAGAATATTTCAAAAATAGTAGATGAAAATACTATTCATAAGTAGATGCAATACTCAGCCATGGAGAAATTGTGATGTAAACATTTGTAGAAACCAGAGTGGATAGTTTCACTCTGATAAAAAATAATTATTCATTCCAAAAATATATATATTTGGGAAGAAAAACGTCAAAGCAGTAAAAAATATACTTATGACTATAAGTATATTCGAAACGGTCATATTATTATTTTGTGGCATATTGTGGATTCTTACCAAGATATACATAGAAAAATACTCATAGCAAAATCATAGGAATACTTAAGAGACTTCACTGTGTCAGAAATCAAAAGTAATATCAAATTTGCTCATCAGGTGTACGAATAAATATTTCAACCAGAGTTCTAAATATCCCATAAAATATCAAAAAGAGTGATCATATCTGTCCATGAAAAGATTTATGAGCATAGAAATATCGCAGAATAAAAAATAAAACGATTCATTCTAAGAGTGCTTCAACAAGTGGAGAAGGGAAATAAGAACCAGTTTGCGTGGTAACCGCAAGTGGTCACGAGTATGCGAATCACAGTAACTCCTTATTAAGATAGTTTCAAATTCTTCAAAAAAATAATGCAACAGGAATTATAGCAGCAATATCATCCGTGATTTCTAAAAAGCTCAGTTTCACTTTTTTGGAAAATAGATATAGAGCGATGATAACTCATATAACTCAACCATGAAAACTCATTCATCATTCCCATACCTTTAATATATCCAGAGGTGTGGCGAGATAGTTTTCTAGATTGTAAAACAAAATATATCAGATTCTCCCTCAAAGGATAACTCAAGCAAATATATAAATAAAAAGTGATTCTCGCTGCGAATCTGTATATTTCTTTGTTCTTTTTATGGCCCATATCCCATAGAGAAATCCTAAAATATACATGAGTCCATAGTAGCTCGGAGCCAGTGTAAAGCCAAATATATTAAGTTCAAAAATTTTCATAGTAAAAATTAATTACACATAAAGTATTATATTTGACAATATATATTTTATGTGGTGTAATATAATTACAGAAATAAATTATGTACACAATAATTAAATAGTCAATACATAAGAGATTCTGAGAAATATGCTCTATATTAACCAAATAGAGCTAAGGGTCAAACCTATATATCTCATATGTAATGATAAATATTTCTAATATCTAATTATGAAACAAACAATTCAGCGATATGCTGCAATTCTTTCTCTCAGTATGCTGGTATTTAATCTTCTTCCACACAAGATTTTTGCAGCAGGTGATGATGAGATCGTATACCCACTCAAACAAATCTCAAAGCTTGAGTGTAGATTCGAAGAATTTGATACCCTCGGATCTAACTGTAAAGAAACACTCCCAGTGCTTTCTACAAAAGATTATAAAAAGTATGCCACTAAAAATGGATGATATAATGATTTTACAAGACTTTATACAGTATTGTGGGGATCAAGTTATAAATATGGATGGGATGTTTGAAATGGAGGTCATCAAGGAACCGATATAGCAACAGCGAAATGAACTCCAGTATATTCAATAGCAAATGGAAAAGTAATAGAATCATGAAGCGATGTTTCATGGGGAAATTATATTTCAATAGAACATGAAATTAATGGTAAAACCATTGTTTCAAACTATGCACATCTCTCTAAAATTCTCGTAAATAAATGAGAAAAAGTAGATGCTTGAGAACTTATTGGAAAAGTATGAAGTACCTGAAATTCTACAGGAAATCATCTGCATTTTCAAATAGATCTCCCAAGTATATTTCATCCATACTATTATGATTGGAATAGCTGTCCATTTAGTTATTACGAAATATCTGAATCTGGCGTTTGTTTTGATGTCCTTGCTGCTCATACACTTGACCCACTTGCATTTTTAGAATCAAATTGAGCTATTCTTGATGATATTAAAATTACAAATACTGGAACGAGTAATACACCAAAAGCTCCTGTAGTAAATGTAGACAGAGATATATTTGAAATTACATTATATTATGGATATGGAACGAGTGATGATGTGAAAGAACTTCAAAAAATCATGACAGATCTCTGATACTATAATGGAAGAATTTCTTGAGACTATGAAGATATAGAACAATCAATAATAGATTTTCAATTAGCCACTGGTGTTATCTCAAGTAAAAGTGAAGATGGTGCTGGATGGTTTGGACCTAAAACTCGAGCTGTCGCAAAAGTAGAATATAGAGAGACAAGAAAAGTCTGATTTGACGACGAAGATGAAGAAGAAGACACACAAGTTATTCAGCAAGAAGTAACAAAAGTATCGAGAGAAAATATGCTTACCAGAGAAGAAATAGAAGCAAAAGAAATGGAAGATTTCCTGAGAACTTATGATGTTGAAATCAAGAGTGAGTTCTCTCAAATAAAAAAATGAGAAACAAAAATTAGTATTTTCTCACTTGCAGACAGAAAGGGGAAAGAATTTAGATGAAATACTCCTGGAAAAGTAACCTTTAGCTATGATACTTCAAAAATAAATATTTTTCCTGAAAGCTTCTTTAACTTTACAAACGGAGAAAGAGAACTAACTATTACAGGTTTAGCTATAGGACATACTACTGTTGATGTGAAAATCTGAGAAGTCATTGTAGGAAAGCTCTCAATTACCGTTGGGAATCCATGAGAAAAGGCATCCGTTGAGTCATCTAAACTATATGGTACAGCAACTACTGCACTATGAGAAGAAAAAACAGCAGTTGTGCTCATGAAAGACAAGTATGGAAACAAGCTTTTAAAAACAAACTATGATGGTACATTTACATTAGAATCTGATAGTAATGTACTCTACTGTATCAAAAATGGTGCCGTTGAAAACGTACGAAATATATATAAACAAGATTGTGCATCAGATGAATATAAATCATCTATCACATTTAATTACAGTGACACTGTTTGAGGACTTCTTATATTTGACTATAAAGTCTTAGATGATACAGGAAAGATTAAGATAAATACTACAAATAAAAACTTGCTGAGTTATAATATGAATGTTACATGAGTAAAAAATCTTACAAAAGACTACGCATATTATAACGAAGTTGTCAGCGCACTCAAAGCGTGATTGATAAATGGGGTAGATAGAGGTTATTTTAGCCAAGACAATGAACTCTTGCAAGAAGATGCAAAAGATTGGATTATATCTGCAATGAAACTTTCTTGAGGAAATAGGGAAGACATCCAAAGACTTGAAAAACAATTAGTAGGGAAATTTGATACGATGACACGTAAAAGCTTTCTCGCATTGACCTCTGAATATTTAGGAAATAATGTAAAGGCAGACCCACCAAGAGATTATAGAGATATGGAAGAAAAAGATGAAGTACTCGTTTCAAGTATACTCGGACCACAGTATAGCTGGAAAGATGATTTCTGAGAAAAATATTTCCAACCAGATAAAAAAATAACGAGATGAGAAGCCGTATATTTGCTTACAAAAGCATTAGAAAATACATGAAATGGCCAACTAGTAAGAAAATAGTTCAGAATAATTTACGACACACTAATTATATATTTACTCTTAAGTATACCACTATGAAAAATACAAATACAATGAATCTAGCTCCAGAAGTGACAGCAGCACTTAATAAATATAATTCTGCTATTGATGGAGCACTTGCAGCAGTACAAAAATTGGAATCAATTGCTATTACAGCGCATCTTGCAGAATTATTCTGAGCATCTCAGACACAAACAGCGCAAGCTCTGAGACAAGATTATCTCACTACTGCATAAATACCCCGAAGTAATAAAAAAAGAGCTTACTGCTCTTTTTTTTATTTTGCATATTCACGCTTTAGTATTTCTTCTAAAACTGAAGCAGCATACTTTAAAATAGTGACATGCTCTGGTATGTCTGAAGTGTAGTTATTAAAAATATCTATCACTTTTTGGATATGTAACACTTCATTTTGTGTTCGTACATATCGATTTTGAATTTTTAGAACATAGGCTTTTAGTATATTTTGTATAGATTGCTTTTTATTAAAAGTAAGTTCGTTTGAATCATTTTGATCTTCTGAATTCTCAGATGATGTTGGTTCAACATAAAATGAAAAAGTAGCAGTTTCACTCGATACTACTTTATTTGAATCATCACGTACTTCAAAATTGAGAGGATACTCTTTTGGATTATATGAATCTGATAGAATAATCTCTAATTCTCCTTGTAATTGCTTATTTACTCTATCATAATTGAGCTCCTTAGAAAAATATAAATCTGCATATTCTACATTCAAAACATAATCCTGTGTTGGAGTGTATTCATATGGAACTTCAAAATATGCAATTATTTTATTTTCCCTAGGAATTTCTTGAATATCAAAACTTCACAGTGACCAATCTATAATATCTTTTCAACTCTCTAAAAATATTGCTTCATACTGTTTATCTCGAACATTTTCTCATGAGTTACTTTCATATATCGAATAATCAATATCATAGCTTCAGCCAGCTTTTCATTGCTCTACCATAAATCTGAACTCAGTTTGTAGTTCTCATGCACTCGCATTATATGAAAATATTTTTTCATAGCGTTCATTATCTATTCGAAAAACCATTTTATAATCTGATTCAGGGAGAGCATAAACAGCGTTTAAGCTATATTTGAAAAATATTTCTTCATTTTTGTAATCGTATCCACTATCTTCCTTGATTCTAGACCAATCAAAATTATCTGCAGCATATCAAGGGCTGTGAAATACAAAGAGTATTCAAATACTCAATAAGACATATGAGATTTTTTGTAACATGTTGTATTTTTAAAATGTAATCCATAAAGATTATTGATTAAAAAGTACTTGTAAAGAACTTGTATTAGTAAACTATTAATTAAATTAATAAAAACATTAAATTTGCAAAAGTCTATTTTTCTCTTATTTTTAAAATATAGCTATTGATAATATTAAGATATGAAAATAGAAAAAATTAAAATTGGAGAGATTGATTTTACTCCAGAGAGTTTTGCTTCGGATGACTTCAGAAAAGCAATACAAAGGCACTGTAAAGATCTCCTGAAACATTGAGATGGAGTAGAGCAGGGAATCATACAAAGTTGATTTGAGTTATTACAGAGTATAAACAGTCCAAGAGTACTTGATTTTCACGAGCAGATAGTACTTGCATGTATGGAAGTCAAAGCCGCAGTGGAAATTATTTGAGTGTGAGAAAGATCTGTCCCAAGTAAGGAAGAGCTCAGGTCATTTACTACTGCACAATTAGCTGACATATTAGATGCGAGAGATAATCCAGAAGATTATGTTGAAATTGCGAGAAGTATTCACGAAGAAAATCAAGCACAGCGTGAAAGAGAGGAAAATAAACTTTACATAGAACTCTTTGATGAACTCGATTTTAGTAAAATTACATTTGCTGATTTACAGACTATATACTCAGTGCTCGAAGATACAGAATTTGATGAAGACTTGGTAGCATATATCAGATGAAAAAATATTTGAGTATATTATACCTTTCCTGAAGAAAACTCTGCCATGGTTATGCTCAGAGTGAGTGGTAATATATTTTATGTAAAAAATACTCCAAGATTAATTTCTCTTACCCAAATAGAAAATCACTGAGAGCAACCTACAAATGGAGAAGCTATTGAATATTTTTATTGAATTTCTTATAAATCAAATAACTGAATCCTAAGAATTCAGGGAAATACTATAACTTGGAGCTTCTGTATCTGAGATTCTATGGAGGTAAATGGAGTAAAATTTTCTCTCTACAAAAATCATGATTCGACCGTAGATGTATATGATGAAACAAACAATGTTCTTCATACATTATCAGCTGAGTCTTACTATAATTTAAATGGGAAATGATTTAGGTTTTTCCTAGATACACAAGAAAAACACTACTATGATTTCTTTGGAAATAGGTTTTCTTGATTAAAAACTCTCAAGGTAGATCCACTTATTCATGAAGCAGATGAAGAGCAGGAAGATGATATTGATTCTCAAGATACCCAAAAACACTAAACTCCTCCCTTGCCTCGGGAGTTTTTTTGTATATACTGAGCTTAAACACTGTATCTGTATAAAAAATTAGTCGTGGCTCGAAAGAAAAAATGATGATTTCTCGCAAATATCCCGCAAGAGTATAAAACCTCTTGATTTGCTATTCTTTTTATGTTTTTGTGAATAATTACTCTTATTGGAGACACCAAGTCACAGCTTGGTTTTTTTCTCTTTGATACTTTGACAGATGTATTTGGAATATATTATATGTGGGTATTTGCTCCGGTACTCATAGTCTTAAGTATTTTTCTCTTTAAGGAAAAAACGCTGCATTTCAATAGCTACAGAGCTTTTGGTCTATTATTTTTCTACATATCTGTTACCACACTTTTGGGTTGGTATTTTAGAGAATATCCAGCCTATCTCAACCTCTATCCAACCCTTGAAAATGTACTCGGGCGAAATCCTCTCGTATTTTCGTTTATCCTACTATTTTTTACGTCTTTATATATCTTGTTTCGATTTTCTATCGTGCATGCAACCCTTGATATGACGCAAAAGACGCTCCCAAATATCAAAGACCTCAAAGATAATTTTTCAGCAGAAAAGAAACTTTCTCAGGCAAAGCGCATGGCAAAATCTGCAGGTGCAGCTAGCAAGAAAGTAACGGCAGAGGAAAAGAAAATGGCGAAAGAATCTTCACAGCTTGAAAAGCAGCTGGCTGAGCTCAAACGTGAAAAGGAAGCGCTCGCAAAACTTAAGCAGCCAAAACAGCTCCAACTTGAGAAACAACAAAATAGAAAAGTGGAAGTTGCAGGAAAATCTTCTGGAGGAAAAATATCTTCACTCTTTGGAAGCAAGAGCGAAGCACCAGCAGAAACTAAAAAAGATGTTCCCGTTACAAATTTCAACAACTGGCAATTCCCAAGTCTCAGACTCTTAGAAATGAGAAATACTGAAATAAAAGCAGATAGTAATGAAATCAGAACCAAAGAAATAGAAATCCAAGAAAAGCTGCTGCAATTTGGTATCTCTGTAGAAATGTCAGGCTACAAAGTAGGTCCAACAGTTATTCAGTATAGACTCAAACCTAATACTGGAGTGAAGCTCCAAAAAATCGTCAATCTCAAAAAAGACCTCACGCTTGCACTCCATGCGAAAAATATTCGTATTCAAGCTCCAATCCCTGGACTTGGAGTGGTTGGAATCGAAGTTCCGAATGATGAGCGACAAGCCGTAGGACTCAGAGAGCTTATCGGAAGTGAGCAGTTTATGTCAAAAAAGATGGAAATCCCAATGGCTATCTGAAAAGATGTTGCTGGAAATATGGTCTTTGGTGATCTTGCGAAGATGCCGCATCTTCTCGTAGCTGGGCAAACAGCATCAGGAAAATCAGTGGGAATGAACGGTTTCCTCATCTCTATGCTCTATAAATTTTCTCCTACAGACCTAAAACTCATAATGGTAGACCCAAAGAGGGTAGAGCTCTCTATTTATAATGGGATTCCACATCTGCTCACTCCAGTTATTACCAATCCAGAAAAGGCGCTTAATTCACTCAAATGGGCTGTTGCAGAGATGCTCAGACGATATGATCTTGCTACGCAGGTGAATGCTCGTAATCTCGGAGAATATAATAAAAAGGTATCAAAAGACCAAAAGCTTCCATATATCGTCATCGTCATAGATGAGCTGGCTGATCTCATGATGTCAGGACAAAAGAAAGAAGTAGAGGGATGTATTGCGCGAATTGCGCAGATGGCCAGAGCCGTTGGGATGCATCTGATTGTCGCAACTCAGAGACCATCAGTTGATGTTATCACTGGGCTTATCAAGGCAAATATTCCATCAAGAATTGCCTTTACCGTAGCATCTCAAATCGATTCACGTACCGTACTTGATAAGATGGGAGCTGAGGACCTTCTCGGTCGAGGTGATATGCTCTACTACCCAACTGGGAATCTCGAAGCAGAGAGAGTACAGTGAGTGCTTGTAGAGACCCACGAAATCGAGGCAGTAGTAAATCAGCTCAAACTCACGGTTGACCCAGATATGCTCAAAAATATGCAAGACCCAGAAATTGCCAACGGGAAATCATCAACGGCAGGTTCGATTCTCGAAGGCTACAATGGCGACCAAGAAGAAGACCCAGAAATCATCGAGAAAGCGATTCAAGTTGTGAAGGAATCTAAGAAGGGAAGTACCTCTCTCATCCAGCGTAAGCTCGGACTCTGATATGCCAGAGCAGCCAAGGTTCTCGATATTCTCGAGGAGCTCGGAGTTGTTGGGCCAGCGAATGGGAGTAAGCCAAGGGATGTATACGTGGATTAAGTTTTCTAAGAGCCAAAAATGGCTCTTTTTATATTAAGTTTTTATTAAAAATGAAAAAAATATATATTGATTCAGAAGAATCATTGAAAAATATTTGCAGTGAATATAAAATACCATTTCCTTCAAATAATATATCTAATGAATTAAAGGAAATATTAGAATCGCATATAATTGTTTTTGAAAATTGATTTTGAAATCTAAATCCTTCTCATTTAAAAGGAATTTTTCAAAATGTAGATACTAAAAAAATATTTAAACAAGATAATTTGTTTAAAATTCTAACATCAAACAATGTTTATACTTTTAAAAATATAGACTTTCTAAATGAAATAATATGACTTACAGGCAATATTAGCTTTATAAATTGTAAATGAAAGTTATTAACTGTTGATAAAAATTGAACTGATAACAGATTTGTTAAATTTGAAAAAAATAGAATTATTAAAGAAGTTCAATTCAAAAATTTTGATTGAGAGTCTAAAATATTAATTGATAGTAATTCTAGAATAGAAAAATTATCTTTTATAGATTTTAATACAAATTGAGTTGTAGATATAAGAACAGAACAATTAAAATCGTTAAAAATAATCAATTCTCATATAGAAAGCAGAAAAGTAAATTTTTTTAATATAAATATTAACTGATTGACAGATATTTTAGATTCTGATTTAGGAGAAACTAAATTTAATTGAATCTTATTTGGAAGCTTAAAGCTTAGAAATTCATCCTTAGTTAATACAGTTTTTAACTGATGTAGTTTCCCTAAACAGCTCGAAGATTTTGGAAATGAAAATAAACAAAAAGACAATTATAGACAATTAAAATTTGTCATGGAAAAAAACTGAAACAAAATTCAAGCAGATAAATTTTATGAGTTAGAAATGAATTCAGAATTAGCCTCAATTAGTACAAATTTATCTCTCAAAAAGTTACTTAATTTGGATTACTGGCTATTTGAATCAAACAACATTTCAAGAAAAATACCTTTAACTTTCTCAAAAATATTAACTAACTTTGGAAATAATTGGATTCCAGCATTTATAATTTTAAATATTTTCGTGCTATTTAGTACTTTTTCAAAGTCTTTATATTATAAACTTCAAAATGAATGAATAAATCTGAATTGAAATATTTATACATCGGATAACGTTTCTAATTTAGAAAAGTATGTATCTATATTATTTATATTAATTTTAATCTATGCAATTCTTAAACTATATTCTTTAATACTTAACAAATACCCATTAGTATGATTTGTTATATTAATATTATTAATATACTTTACATATGGTGTAAATTTGATATGAGAATATATTAAATTATTAATAAATCCATTTTATTGATTCAAAGATTTAATTAATAATGTAAATAATTTTAACTGATTAGAATTAATTAGTTTCGCAAGTTATAAAATTTTATACTGAATTATATTATGGCATTTAGTAGTAGCTCTAAAAAGAACTACTAGACGCTAAACATCTCAGGAAAAACCTTCCTGAGTTTCGCCATCATATCAATAGTTACAGCCTCGATAGTTGGATGTCCAGCATTGACCTCAATCACTCTTCCTCAGGATTCTCTATGAGCTTCAAGAACAGGAAGAGTTCTATTTTTAAATCATCTGAGCCTGTATCAGAGTATTTCTGGCTGGTCAGATTCTCGCTGTACAAATCAGAGCTGATTTGCTTCTGAGGGTCATGAGAGAGTGTAGCTTTGTCTAGTTTGTGGGTCTATCCATCTCGTTTGAGCTCTCTTGTACATAGTCTTTGCAGTAATATGAAAATGCATAAACGTGAGAAACTCTTTTCCAAATATATCACAGAGTAACTCATAGGTATTGAGCCTTCTTCAGAATCAGTCTAAAATCAATACATCTGAGTCTTCTGAGTATTCTCATCCCAGTTTTGCTCTTTCGATAAGCTCTGATTCTGTTTGATTGATAGTGTTAGGGGTGTTTCTTACTCTTTGTGCAAGATCACTGAGTTCTGGATGTATCTCACCTATGAGAATCATATCAAGTCTCGCTCATGATTCTATTCTCCCAGCTTCGAGGGATTCAGCAAGGATTCTCGATTGTGTTCATTTTCCAGAGCAGGGAAGTCAGACACATACAAACACATTTTTATTATTTCACATAATTGACAATTAATATTATATATTTATTGTAATTATATTTTAAAAAAGTAAATAATTATTATTTTAATATTCTTTGTATTTGCTTATCATTTAATCAGTGATCAAGATATGAAAACTATTTATTACTAACTTAAAAAAATATGTTCTACGATATAGCAGTGACACACACAAGTACAAGACTCAGAGCCCTTGACGGTTTTGTGAAAGAAATACAAAAGCAAGCAAAGAAGAAATCTATGAGCGATGAAGAAGTGATGAATATGAGGCTCGCAGAAGATATGTTTGCCTTTGGAAAACAGATTCAAGTCGCAACAGACAATGCAAAGGGATGTGTATCACGATTAACTGGGACAGATGCTCCCGTATTTGAGGACAATGAAACAACCCTTGATGAGCTACTCACAAGAATAGAGAAAACGATAAACTATATCAATACTTTTAATCACGAAGATTTTATCGGAAGTGATGCAAGACAGATTGAGTTACCGTATTTCCCAGGAATGCACTTTACTGGAGCTGGATACATGATTGGATTTTACCTTCCAAACTTTCATTTTCACGCAGTAACAGCTTACAACATCTGTAGAATGCATGGATTTGAAATCGGAAAAAAAGAATTTATGATGGATATTCCTCTCATTCCAAATCAATAAAAAAGACCTAAAAATATTCTATGAATTCATCGTGATTTTCTTACACTTTGGATTCATTTTTTGTGTATACTTATTTTGTAATATTTATTAAATTAAGATACACACATTATGAAGGCCCTAATTGTACTTTTTATTATTATTCTCATCTCGATTGCTATTTGGATGATTGGAACCGTTTTAGCAGTCAGAGGAATTGAAAAACCGAAGTACAGTGTGCGGCAACAAAAAAATGGCTATGAAATACGAGAGTATGCAAAATATATTGTAGCAGAAGTTGAGGTCAATGGGACACAAGAAAAAGCCACAAGAAAATGATTTTCATTGCTCGCATGATATATATTTTGATGAAATAATTCTGGGAGAAATATATCAATGACGGCACCTGTCAATGATATTAAAACTTCATGAGAAAAAATAGCTATGACAGCACCTGTCAATGATATTAAAACTTGAGAAGAAACACATACTATTCAGTTTATACTTCCAAGCTCATCAACTATCAATACACTCCCAATTCCTGATAATGACAAAGTAAAGCTTCGTGAAAAACCAGCTCATAAAGCAGCTGTACTTACATATTCTGGGTGGGCAAGTGAAACAGTAGTAGAAGCAAAAAAACAAGAACTTAGAGAACTATTAGAAAAAGATGGAATAAAAATCATAGGAAATATGAATTCTGCTCAATACAATCCTCCACTAAGTTTTCCATTTCTACGAAGAAATGAGATAATTGCAGAGATTGAGTAAATTATTATTACAGTATTCATACTATTTCTGTATAGTATAGATGCATTACTTTTATAAAAAATACCTATGAGATATTTTGCATTTATACTAAAGGCTGAAATTATGATTATTGGTCTTCTCATGATGTACTTTAACCAAGTTGTTACGAGTCCACCATTTATGAGTTGAGTTGCGATATTTTCTATTGGACTCTACCTCGCACTTCAAGGAATATATGGAAAAGAGTTCACAGGATGTGTACTCGTAAAACCAAAAGAACCTGTAAAAAAATGACTCTTCCGTTAAAATTTAATAAAAAAACAGTGAAATTAACTTCACTGTTTTTTTATTTCCTATACAATGCATTTGTTCTAACTTTTAATTCCTGCTTCAATGAAAAAGATATTTTTTATGCTCCTATTTATCGTCATGGTTCTTGGAGGCTATGCTTTTTGATATATATATTCTGGACTTTTATTTCTTCCTCCACATTATCATGCTAACTTTGCGATGTACATAGATGGAGAAGGAGTAGATTTTTCTGATGACAAGTATATGGAGGACGTAGCTGGATGTAGTCTCTCTGGAGAAAAAATGCCAAAAGATAGAGTGCATCTACATGAAAACAATGGAGATACCATTCATATTCATAGTGAGTGAGCTGCGTGGGGACATTTTTTCGCAAATAATAATTACTATTTTTCTTCTGAGAGAATTATAACTGATACCTGAGAAGAATATAGCGTAGACCAGGAAAATAAAATTTATTATGTTCTCAATGGGAAAGAAATAAATAACCCTTACAACAGGCTTATTTCCTCAGAGGATAGACTCTTGATTGCATATGGAGACTATACGCAAGAAGAGCTCACAGAGCTGAGTGATTCAGTTTCAGACAATGCAGGAGAATACAATAGTAAATATGATCCTGGAAGTTGTGGAGGGACAAATGAAAACGGAATTATTGTTTTATTCAGAGATATGCTTGATTTCCATGGACATCAACATTAAGATACTTTTAAGTAATTATTTTAGAATTGCCTATATTATTTAGTAAACATTTATTATGAAAAAATTATTTCTCCTGCTTACTGCAACTGTATTTCTTGTTTCTTGTGGAGGAGCTTCTCAGCCAGTAGACATTATCAATCCAGATGCAGAATATAGATATTTCTTTGGTGGCACATGTCCTCACTGTCAAGAACTCAATAGAATCGCAGAAGAAAGAGACCTCTACTCAAAAATCTCTATTGAAAAAAGAGAGGTGTATGCAAATCAAGAAAATAGACAAATGTTTCTTGACCTCATTGATGAGCTTGGAACAGATGAATCAGGGGTTCCATTTGTGTATGACACTGTAACTGGGAAAATTGCAGTTGGAGTGCGACCAGCTCTTGAGCTCATGACTTCAAGACTCGGACAATCTACTCCTACCACTCAAGAAACACAAACTCAAGAAACTCAATTGCAGCAAGATACTCAGCAAACCGAAGAGACACAAACAATGCAAGAAGATGATGGAGCTAACTCAGATGAAACAAATGCATCAGGAACACTTGAAATTTCTCCAGATATATCAGTTGAAACAGAAGGTACTGTTTCATCAAGCATCCAATAATTTTCTATAACAAACACAGGAAACACCTATGAATAAAGCAATTCTCGCACTTGGAGCACTCTTACTTCTCAGTGCTTGTACAGATAAAGTAGCAGAGCAGGGACATGAGATGTCATTTGAGATACCTACAGAGTATACTGAAATTGATAACTCAGGAGAGATAACAGTAAATGGTGAAAAAGCAGAAATTTCATGAGAAAAACTCAGAGTGTGAGACACACTCTCTGATGTTATCCTTGATACAAGAGCTGATTATTTTGACCAAGTCAGCACGACTTCACTTTCAGATTTTTCTGGATATAAACTCATAGAGACTGTTCCTTCTCTTGATACTCCTGTTTGTACGATGCAAACAAAACAACTCGAATTTGCAGCGAGCGAATTTCCTAATATAAGCTTTATTGTTATCTCAAATGATACTCCATTTGCACTCCAGAGGTTTTGTGCAGCAAATAGTATCAATAATCTAGAAGTTTTGAGTGATGCAAGAACAAGAGAGTTTGGTACGCAGAATGGACTCTTACTTACAGATTACTCACTGCTTACTCGCTCAATTATGATTGTGGATGAAAATAACGTCATACAATATATCCAGTATGCAAACGAAGTAACTTCAGAACTCGATTTGATGAATGCTCTTGCGTTTTTAAATACTTTGCAATAGTGGTATAATTGTCTGCTAACATTTTTTGATATGGACCTAGAATTTTTATTGATACTTTTGCCAGCTGCGCTTGCAGACAGTATAAATCCATGCGCTTTTGCCATCCTTTTTGTCATACTCTGAAGTATTCTCTCACAAACTTGATCGCATAAAAAAGTACTGCTCACCTGACTCTCATTTTCACTCTCAATTTTTCTGAGCTACTACTTGATGTGAATAGGACTTTACCAAGCATTTGCATATGCAGATCAAGCTAAGTATTTACAACTCTGAGCTGCAATACTTGCTATCATCATCTGACTTGCGAATATAAAGGATTATCTCTGGTTTTGAAAATATTTTACCATGGAGATGCCCGAGAAATTCAAAATTTCTTCCAGACAGTGGATTAAGAAAATACATTCACCAGCTTGAGCATTTATCATCTGAATTTTGATTAGTCTCTTCTTACTCCCATGTACTTGAGGACCATATCTCACCATTCTCTCATATCTTGCAAGTGAAAGTGCGAGTATAAATCTGATGTGATATGTATACTTACTGATTTATAATTTGATATTTATCACTCCTTTTCTTGTTATCACGGTTTTAATTAGTTTGGGAACATCAGATATCGCTACCTTGAAAGAATATAGAGAAATGTATAAACAGGAAATTCATCTTGCCGTTTGAATACTGATGCTCTGACTATGATTGTATTTGTTATGAGATATTTATCTTTTCTAAAGAAAGAGCTTGTGAGAAGCTCTTTTTTTTATATTATAGAGCAATATTCATTAGTCCATGCAAATGCAAAAAAAACACCAAGCCGTAAAATCTTCTCATAAAAAGAAACAGGGAAGTGGGCATCAAAATAAGAAGCAAAATACTCGAAAAAAGAAGCCAGCACCATATCAAATGCATGATATGTATTTTAAAAAAGCCAAACTTGAGTGATACAGGGCTCGAAGTGTCTATAAACTCAAAGAAATACAAGAAGCATTTGAGCTTATCGAAGAAGGAATGGATGTATGTGATATCTGAGCTGCACCAGGAAGCTTTATCCAGTATATAAAAAGAATCATCAAAGATACTGGAAATATTGTATGAATAGATCTCAAGCCAATCGATAAATACTCTCAAAGTAATATCAATACACTGGTTCATGATATCTTTGAATTTGAGACGCTCAGACCGAAAATCAATGAACTCATCGGTGAAAATAAACAGTTTCATCTTATCACCAGTGATATTGCGCCAAATACCACAGGAAGAAAGGATATCGATCAATACGCAAGTGTCGAGCTCAATATCGCAATACTAGAATTTGCTGATGAATTTTTGCTTCCATGAGGAAACTTATTACTTAAGGTATTCAAGGGGGAAGACTTCAGAGATTTGACAGTAGAAATCCAAAAAAGATATGAAAAATTCACAGAGTTCAAACCACTTGCTTGCCGCGATAGAAGTTTTGAAGAATATGTAATATGTTTCGGTAAAAAATAATATATGGGAATCCTCGACATCATCTTACTCATCCTATGAGCTGCAGCTTGAGCTTGAGCCTATATGACTTGAAGTGATTCTCTCTATAAACTCTTTCTTGGGCTGATTATATGATTTCTGATGTACCTTGTTGTCGCTGGGCAAGTTGAGATGACCCTCATGCTCTCTCCTGCACTATACGATGGGTATCAGAGCTTTCTCTCAAATAATGCAACAGGAGTTCTTACATGCCTCCTATTACTCGTCCCAATTCTAGGTATATTCTTTATGCTCAACCCAAGACTTGTATTTGTTACGAGAGAAAAAAGTATTTCACAAATTCTACTTTGATTATTATTGCCTATATTTCTCATAGGAATACTCGCATACCTCGCTGATACCAGTATACTCTCAGAAAGTAGTAGATGGCAAAGGGTCTTTGATTTCTTAGAATCAAGTTGACTCTATCAAATCTTTAAAAAACTTCCGTGGGGAATATTTCTTCTTTTGGCATTTCTTGTCTTTTACAAATCACTATTCTTGCTGATTATTGCATTTTCTTGATGGCTCTATAGAGAAGTCATACTACAATTTTTTAAAGGTTGGAACGAAGAAAAAAAACTTCGAAAAAAATCTTCACCCGAAGATGAAGATACTGATGATGAGTAGATTATTTTTTGAGATTCTTCACTCATGCAGGAGTCTCATTTTTAATAATCATTTCAGAGGTAGGAAATGCCATTGCAAGTCATTCTAACTCAAAGAGCTCTTTGATTTTGAGATTTATTTCCTGCTTTTGAGCCGTAAAATCTATAAGAGTAGGGCAAAGGGAAAAATACGTTACTTTTATATCAAGTGAAAAAGCATTAAACATATCAAAACTCACTCTGATATCATCACTGATACTTCCTGCTTCATGATAGCTTTTTAGAAGATTTTCGATAGTTGAAACTCATACTTTTACTTTTTCTAAAGTTGTAGAATACACAACTCATATAATAAAATCAACTCTTCGAGACTCTCTTACAGAGAAATTTGCAATAGAACTCGTGATAATATTTTCATTTGGCATCATAACTTGATGTCACATGCGATCAATAAGCGTGACATAGGATAAGCCTATATCTTTTACTGTTCCTTCTTGTCAGTTAATATTCACATAATCTCAAATCTGAAATGGTTTATTGAGAATAATAGTTACCGCTCAAAATATATTTGTGATACTTTTTTGTGCTGCAAGTGCTACGGCAAGTCCTCAGATTCATGCTCAAGCAAGGAGCGCATTAATATTGTATCAAAAGCTTCACAGAATATATCATATTGCTATAATCCAAAAAATTATAAAAATAATTTTATTTCAAAATTTGAGAACAGAAGCGCTTGAGGATTTTTGACTCGAGAGTGTTTGAAATTTTCTTTCAAGTAATATTTTTACAATCCCACTGAGAAAATAAACAAGAATAATTGTCGCAACAATTACCTGAGTATTACGCAGCCAATCTCTGGAAATATAATTTTCTTTTACGAGATAGCTGGCTATCAGAAGGGAACCAAGGTATTTTATCAGCGTAAAGAAGTGCAGAGAAAAATTTAAGATAATTGGAAACTCTTTTTTATGTCACAAAGTCATAAGAATCAGAAATTTCTTAAGTGTTTTTTCTAGAGAAATTCTTAAAAATCAAAATGATGTTATCATCAAAAAATATGCTAATGCTGCATGAAAAAATGAGAGATATAATTCTCCATTTACATAATTATATCTTGCCCAATACTGGATTGCATTTCATCCAATAAACTCAAAATATACACCGTAGGCGAGAACTCAAATAATAAAGAGTATTTTCCAAGAAAGAAAGAGTATTTTCATAAATATAATTACACAATAAAAAAATTTTGTATTGGCAAAAATATATAACTTTGCTAGAAAAAAGCTAATATTTTGTACAAGTCATATTTTTCTTGAATTTTTGAATATATTACTATAATCCAATCAGCCAGATTTTCCTACAACGAAAATATTATATATGAGCCAGGCAAGCTCACTAACATACTTTTATTATGAAATACGAAGAGAGTTTTACACTTTTGACCTTTTATAAGTTCGTCGATGTTGCAGATCCAGAATCTGAGTGTCTTGACCACCTTATGTTTACCAAAGATATCGGAATGAAGGGGAGAGTATATATCTGAACTGAGGGAATCTCTAGTACAGTTACTGGAAACCAAGGTCAAATCAAAGCATATAAACTCTATTTAAGTAACCATCCTTTATGGAAAGATATTCAAGATCTTGATGAGAAATCTTCACCTGTAGACGGTCATAAATTCCCACGCATGCAAGTAAAAGTGCGTGAAGAAATTGTTTCACTTGGAAAAAAATATACCAAGCAGGAAATAGAAGCTGCTGGAAATAGAATGAAAATCGAAGAATTCAAGCAGCTTCTAGACCATGGAAATATTGATGATTACATCGTACTAGATATGAGAAACAATCATGAGTATCAACTTGGTCACTTCAAAAACGCAATTCCAGCAGATACGCTTACATTTAAGCAATTAGAGGATAAGATTGAAGAATACAAAAAGGAGTTTTGAGATAAAAAGATAATATCATACTGTACTGGTTGAATCAGATGCGAAAAATCAACCGTAATGCTCCAAAGAGCAGGACTCAAAAACACCTATCAATTAGATGGTGGAGTCGTGAAATATATCAATACGTACAATGATGGAAATTGGGAGTGAAATCTCTATGTATTTGATGATAGAGTTTCGCAGTTTGTCTGAGATGAGAAAACTCATACAACCATCTGAAGCTGTCTCTACTCTGGAAAAAAGACTGATAATTGTGAAAACTGTAGACTATCAAGCTGTAACGCAAGAATTATCGCAGATAGGCAAGAGTATTTAGACCATGCATGATTCTGTTCTCGTGAGTGTGCTGACAAAGCGTTTGAAACCCTTATTGTGAGAACTGATCTTGATATGGATAAAATGAAGTACAAAGAAAAAAGATGAGTCATAAAGAGATTTCCTCACCTGAAAGATGAAATAGAATCAGAAATGAGAACACATTTAGCAAAGCAGCTCAAATGAGTTAGATACAATCAAGCAAAATCCCAAAAAGAAGATTTTATAATGGATTAAAATCTCAGTAAAGAGAAAAACAAAAAACTTGTTTTTCTCTTTTTTCGTGTATAATCCTCGCGAAATATTTTTTTAACCATACACAACTATGGAAACAACACTTATACTTTTAAAACCAGATACAGTTGAAAGAGGACTTATCGGACAAGTAATCGCGAGACTCGAATCAAAAGGACTTAAAATTAACGGTCTTAAAATGATGGAGCTCAGTGATGAAATCGTAACAGAACATTATAGCTTTCTTGCTGATAAACCATTTTTCCCAAGTATTAAAAGTTACATGATGAGAACTCCAGTTGTAGCTCTTGCTGTTTCTGGAAGCAATGCAATTGCTACTGTAAGACTTCTTACTGGTGCAACAAACCCACAAGAAGCGCTTCCTGGTTCAATCAGAGGTGATCTTGGTCTCACTATTGATGGAAACATTATTCACGCATCAGATTCAGCTGAAACTGCAGAAGTTGAGCTTAAGAGATTCTTTGGTGGACAAGATATCTTTGACTACTCAAGAGGTTTTGACGGAATTCTCTAATGCATTCAATCATACAAAAAAGAACTAACTAAAGTTAGTTCTTTTTTATTTTTTCTAGTAGCGTATGCTTGTAGTAACGAATCACATCTGAAAGTGCAAATTCTCAATAATCTATTCAAGTCATATAACTAATAATTGCTACAGTACAAGAATCTACTCATCTCTCTATTTTCTCAAAATGGTCTCAGGACAACATAAATAATATAATACATTAATAAAAATAAACTAGCTCGTTTTTTTTGCTATGATTTGAAGTTCTTCTTCAGTAAAACTAATATCTGTACTCAATACAACAAAATAATCTCATACCTTTTCTAGATTTATTTTTTCAAGAAATCAGAACATGGTATCTCGTGAATAACAATAGAGTTCCCACAATTTTTCTGCAAGCATCGTATCAAAACCAGAAAAATCATCATTTGACATAGCTCGCTCTAAAGCTTGGTTATATCTAAGAATTTCATCACTTTCTTCTAAGGATTCTGAAATTCTCATTGAAATTATTTCACCATAATGAAGTGATTCTAATTCATAATGAGTAAAATGAAATACTATTTTTAATCAAGATATATCTTCTAAAGTTTCGACATACTCAGACTTATTATCATCAATCAAAAAATAATTTTGTCATTTTTTATATACTGAGTAGCCATCTTTTAATTTACCAGAGTCATCTCTGATTGAATCTGGAATTTCTGGAAAATCAGGGTAAAGTATTGAAAACCGAAAAAATTTTTCAAGTTTTTTATATATTTCTTGTTGCGTACTATTTGGACTTATATTAATGTTCATATATAGTATATATTTATAATATGTCAACGAACTATATAAAATAAGTTCTGAAACTCAAGCTTTTTTTTCATAAATATTTCTATATACTTATCCCAATAATTCCAAATACAATCATGGCTCAATTTTATGATACAATGCTTGCTGAATATATAAAGAATCCAGGACAAAGAGGACTCTGACTCGATACGCTTGCAGAGCGACTATTTCGCTATGAGATGATTTCTTATAGTGAGGTGACTGAAAAGAAAAAACTCAATTTCAGCGAAGTTGATATACACAAGGCTGCCATATATTCAGGAGAAGACGTATATATAACAAAGCGTCTGTATGACCAACAGCAAGAAAATCCTTATATACAAAAAAGTACTGTGCTGAGAGACATTGAGCTTCCTCTCATGCAGGTCTTATCATGAATGGAAATGAAAGGTATAAAGATTAATAGAGATCACCTTAAAGGAATTTGAACTCAGTTAGAATCTGCTATAGGAGAGCTTGAAAAAGAAATCCATCAGTTAGCTGGAGAAGAATTTAATATAAAATCTCCGAAACAAGTTGGAGAAATACTTTTTGAAAAACTCTGATATCCTACTGCAAAAAAAACAAAAACTGGTTTTTCTGTAAATTCTGAAGTGCTTGAATGACTTGCAAAAACTTATCCTATCGCAAGTAAGATAGTAGAATACCGTCATTACAGCAAACTTCTCTCAACCTATGTTGATGGATTACTTGAAGTAGCGAGCGATGAGGATCGAATTCATACGAGCTATAATCAGACTGTTGCTTCTACTGGTCGTCTCTCAAGTACGAATCCAAATCTCCAAAATATCCCAACATGAGATGATGTCGCTGGGGAAATACGAGCTGCATTTATTCCTGATCATCCAGATGATATACTCATGGCTTTTGACTACTCACAGGTAGAAGTACGTCTTTTAGCAATTATGAGTCAGGATGAAAACTTACTCAAAGCATTTAAAGAAGGAAGAGATATTCACCAAGTAACGTGAGAATTTATTTTTGGGACTCCTGAGATTAATTCAACACAGAGAAAGTTCGCAAAAGCTGTAAACTTCTGAGTCATCTATGGGATTAGTCCTTTTGGTCTTTCAAAAATGATTAATATTTCACAAAAAGATGCAAAAAATTATATAGATGCATTTTACGAGCTCTATCCAAATGTGCGAAAATTCTTTGATGCCACAATTCTAGAGTGTAAAAAAAATAGCTATGTGGAAACGCTCTTTTGAAGACGCAGGTATATTCCCGCAATAAATGACAGAAATAAGATGATAGCATCATGAGCCGAAAGAGAAGCCATCAATATGCCAATACAGGGAAGTAGTGCTGATATTATTAAAATCGCTATGATACGTATTGCACATATGCTTCGTGAATGAAATTATAAAAGTACTATGCTCTTGCAAGTACATGATGAACTTATTTTTAATATTGTTCCAGAAGAAAAAGAGATTCTCAAGAAAAAAATTCCAGAGATTATGGAAAATATTTTACAATGAGCACCCATCACACTCAAAGTAGACGGTTGAGAATGAAAAAACTGGAAACAATGTAAGTAATTATATACATATGGATAGCGAAATTTCAAGCGAACAAAAGCTCGATTACATCTACGAAACTCTGAAAAAAAATGAGAAAAAGGATAAAATAGCATTTTATTTCAAGTGGTGATATCGATTATTTATTCTATGATATTTCTACTATTTTTTTGCTATTTCTCTTCCTGCAATACTGGATAAAGTCCCAAGTTTTAAAAATCCTAATAGTAGTATGAATCTTGAGGAAATAAGAGAAAATCCTAAGGTAAAAGAGTTTTTAGATATATATTTTTCTAATTAAATATTATGGAAGTAGCTGTAGATATATTTTATTCTATTCTTCTCATGGCATGAGGTTTTTATCTCATAAAATACAGAAGAAATGTAAAGTCATGGACTTGAAATTTTGCATGGGCTGAGAAATATATTGGGAGTGGTGGGACCTATCTCATTATGATTCTCATTGGCTTATTCATGATTTTTCTATGAGTTCTCTATCCATTTTGATGACTTGAACTTATTACCGGATGAACAGCTATAGATATCCCTACACAATAAAGTATCACTATATCAATACTTTCCCATAGAAATTCATTTTACTTTTAGGTATATTACTTACAATTACAACACTTATTTAACCATATCATTATGAAATTAAAAACACAATTGTTGCTCTCAGTCTTTTTGTTATTTTCTGTTTTTCAAACAGCCTGAGCAGACAATGAAACAAAATTAAATGTATATCAAAGTTTTATCTTTTTTTGAAATCAATTTAAAGACGAAGTTCCAGATTCTTACCAATATATTTCACTGGATTATAAATGAGTAGTGAAATGAGGACGCCTCGAAGATGCGCTGCAAATTCTCATATACAAAGACCTAATAAAAAATGCTCCCGTAAGCATAAATCCTGAAAGTATTATGACTGTTTCATGATTTAATAAACTTTCAACTCAAATTCTTTGAATAGGACTCACGGGGGATGAGAACCAAAGTGTTACAGATACTCAAGAGATGTATTATAGAGATCTCTCAGCTGTACAGGAAATACTAGATCAAAGAAAAAACAAAACTATTACTATCACATCTGGATTAGGATGAAGTACAAATACTCTCTGAAAACAGGGGAAAATACTCGAAGATGTATACAATACAATAAAAAAAGACTACTATAATGGAAATAGCTTAAGTGATGAAGAGCTGATTTCATGAGCTATCAAATGAATGACAGATGCAGTTTGAGATAAATACACAAGTTATTTCCCACCAGTAGAAAGCAGCGAATTTATATCAGCACTCGAAGGTGAATTTGAATGAATAGGAGCATATATAGAAATGCCTACCCCATGAGAACTTATCATAGTTTCTCCAATATCATGATCTCCTGCAGAAAATGCTGGCTTAAAGTGAGGTGATAGAGTGCTCAGTGTAGATGGAAAAGAAGTGACTGCAGAAAACCCAGTGAATGAAGTTGTTTCATGGATAAAAGGACCAGCTGGAACTACCGTAAAACTTTCTATTCAAAGAGAATGAGAGAAAGAACCACTTGAATTTATTGTAACAAGAGACAAAATTGTCATTAAAGATGTAGAATTCTCAAAACCTGATAGAAATACAGCCTATGTAGAAATAAAGAGTTTTTGAGACAAAGTAGATTCTCAGTTTAAAAACGAAATTAAAAAAATTGCAGAAGATTTATCAGTACGAAAAATAATTTTTGATGTGCGAAATAATCCAGGTGGATATCTCTGAAAAGTCTCCAATATCCTCGACTATCTTCTCCCAGTTTGAGAAATAACAACTCACGTGAAATATTCAGGGACACAGCTTGATTATACTTCAAAAATGGATGAGATACTTGATTTAAATAAGTATGAAGTTGTGATTCTCCAAAATGGAGGAAGTGCGAGTGCGAGCGAAATTTTTACTGGAACTATTAAAGACTACTTCCCAAATACAACTATTATTTGAGAACAGAGTTTCGGAAAATGATCTGTTCAAACATTGAAAAACTACTATGATGGTTCGACACTCAAGCTCACTACAGCAAAATGGTTCACTGGGAAAACAAGAACTACCATAGAGTGAGTGGGAATAACACCAGATATCGTTGTTCCATATGATTTAGAAAAATGGACAAAACTCAAAATCGATAATCAACTCAAACAAGCACTCGACTTGTAAGAAGAAAAAAGAGCTCTATTAAGCTCTTTTTTTCTTTACAAAAAATATTTATAAGTAAAATCCATTCGTAATAGAGAAACACTTATGCATAAAAAATATTTCATACAAACATTTGGCTGCCAGATGAATCAGGCTGATAGTGAAAAAGTACATATGGTACTGCTACAGTCTGGTTTTTTTCGTGCCTGAGACATTAGAGACGCGGACCTCGTCATATTTAATACCTGTAGTGTCAGACAAAAGTGAGAAGATAGAGTTTTTGGGATGCTTCGGGATATTGAGAAAGAGAATATGCAGCGAGAGACTACTGGAAAAGGTAAAATTCTCACAGGAATTACTGGCTGCATGGTGAGAAAAACATGAATGGCAAAACGCTATATACCAGAGGAATTACAAGATAACAATAAAAAACGAAAAACTGCAAAAAAAATAGATTATTTAGATGCAAAAGAAGAAATATTTAATTCTGAAGATAAACTCTTTCCAAGAAGTAACCAGCTCGACTTTGTATTTCGCATCGAAGAATCAAAGTACGTCCCTCATATACTCTCTCAAATTTATGGAAAAAAAATAGGCCAAGAAGATAAATACGATGATTATCTCAAGCAAGTGCAACAGAGAGAAAATCCATTTTCAGCATCTGTCATTATCCAAACAGGATGTGATAACTATTGCAGCTTTTGTATCGTTCCGTATACCAGAGGAGGGGAAATATCACGAAGCAGTGATGAGATACTTCTGGAGTGCGAAAATGCAGTAAAAAATGGTGCAAAAGAGATTACACTCCTATGACAAAATGTAAATTCATATGGGAAACAAAAAAATCTAAAACTCTGGAACACAGAAAAGTCAAAATGGAATAATGATAATACTCATCTTAAGATTTGAGTCGATTTAGATGATACTCTTTTTGTCGTACTCTGAGAAGAATTACTAGAAAGATATAATCAAAAATTTCACGATATAGTTCAAATGCATGATATTGATACTTTTGATTGTGGAGGAATTAAAGAATTAATGAATGAATATCATATCTTTGAGACAGAAAATGCCACAAAACTTCAACCACATACTGGATGAATTGAGGTTTTAAAGCAGCTCAAATCACAAGGTCATCAATTATATGTTATTACATCACGAGTTATTACTGCAAGAGAAAATACTGAAATCATTCTGGAGAAATATTTTTGAAATAATTTCTTTGAAGAAATTATTTTCATAAAAGACCTATGACACGATAATAAATATATTGCAGCAAACAAGTATAATCTTGATATAGTTATTGATGATGGTCCACATCATATTGAGGCATATAAACACAATTTTCTTTGAAAAATTTGTGTCTTCCATGCTCCATGGAATAGAAATATTAGGGAAGACAACAAGAGAGTTTTTAGGATACAAGATTGGTATGATTTTGAAAATCTTCTTCCAAAACTGAGCTTCACCTCTCCATTTCGAACGCTCTTAGAAGATATAGATTCTATTCCTGGACTTGATAGAATTAGGTTCACCTCGAGCAATCCGCACGATATGACGAGAGATATTCTCGATTCACATTTTGATCTAGCAGGTACTTGTAATTACCTCCATTTTGCTTTGCAATCATGAAGTAATGCAATGCTGAAAAAGATGAACCGAAGACATAGCTACGAAGACTTCAGAGACATGGTTCACTATCTTAGAAAGAAAGATTCACTTTTTTCTATATCAACAGACATCATCGTTGGTTTTTCATGAGAGACAGATGAAATGTTTGAAGAAACTATCAATGCTTTCAAAGAGTGTCAGTTTGATAATTCGTTTACTGCTCGCTACTCAGTACGACCAAATACTATAGCATCAAAAGTAATGCCAGATGATGTTCCAGATCATATCAAAGCAGAGAGGTGGCATATTCTCAACAATCTCCTCCTAGAAAGTGTACAAAATAGAAATACGTTAATGCTTGGAAGAACTGAGCAAGTACTCATTTCAGGAGAAAAAGACGATTCGTATTTTGGAAGAACTCGCAATTTCAAAGAAGTATTTTTCCCAAGAGATTTCAAATATAAAATATGAGATATAGTACAAATAGAAATAACAGAGCTTGATAAATATGTTCTAAAATGAAAATATGCTTAAAAGATTAAACGCACCAGAATTTAAAGAAAAATTAGATTTTTTAAAATTCATACTTTTAGATACCAGAACAGCCCAAGAACAAATGATATTCTGAGTTATTTCTGAGAGTCAAGAGCATATAGATGTCTATAAACAAGAAGCCTTAGATGCAATAAAAAAACTTCCCAAAGAAGGGAAGTATCTTATATATTGCTATCATGGAAATAGAAGTAGACAAGTTGGAGATATTATGACCCAGTTAGGCTTTGATGAGGTCTATGATTTGATTTGATGAATTGAAGAGTGGAAGAAACTTATGCATTCATAGGACTCAAAGAATCAAAAAATATATCAAATTCTTGAGAAAGTTTTAAATTTCTTTTTAAAGTATATCTCGTTTTTCAGACTCAATTGATTTTCACTGGTGTAAGCAGAGACTTATAATATCATATAATTCATGATACGAGTAATTCATCCATTTTTTCTTTTGTATCCTTTAAATTAAGCCTGTGAGAAGAGGGAATAAATCAATGCTCTTTTAAATCTCTAAAAAGCTCAAACTTATATACATTAACATCATTATCCATTCTTAACTTATTTTTCTCTAGTAAAGATTCTAAGTCTCATATCAATGCTCGTGATATTCTTTCTATATATTCTGGATTTATATACGTTTCAGAACGAATTCTATTTTTGATTTTCTTAAAATATCACATTACGTCATGCATTGTAAGTCAGTTTTCATTTTTATTTTTCCGAGCTACAATTCTGTATTCTACACTCATATTATTTATCTCATCATCTTTATACATAGGTGTAACGACTCTTACATCATCTAGATCATCAGGAGTTTCAGGTTTTTTCATGTTTTCAGCTTCTAGCCATTTTTTTCTAAACTCATCAGATAATCATGGGTGAGTATATATTTCCTCTTTTGTAATAGAAGTTCTTAACTTAATATCATAAACTTTCTTTTTAAACGAAGCATCAGCAACATAATTTGTAAAAATAGGTATATTCGTTGGGTCATCTAGTTCAAATGTAACTCAGTAGTTATCTCAAAGTCTTTCGATACTATGATATTTCGGATCGTTCATTTCTTTCATTACTCTTGATCTCTCTGACTTCAATCTGCGTATCATATTGAAAAAGACAGGTTTATTATTGAGTACAACTACTCACCTTAAAAAATCTCAATCTTCTGATTCTTCAATCACTTGAATTGATCAATTTTTTAGTTTAGTATCTACTACTCTTGAAGTTTTATCTGTGATTTCTTGTATTCTAGGATTATATTTTCAATAACTATCATAGATGCACAGCATATGCTTTAAGATACTACATTTTATTCTTCACTTCTTATTTTTTGTTGCTCGAATAAAATCATAAAAATCCTGTAAAGATCGAAAATTCAGTTTTAGTACGTTTCAAAATTCTTTATCTTCATATAATAACTCTTCCTGAAGAAAAGAAATAGCCTCCTGGAATATTTCATTTATCAGTAATAAAGCTTCTGATTCATTTTCTGGTAGTGAAGCATACATATTAGTTATGGACTGAATTTCAGCATCTGAAAATGTTCAAGACAAACCACTTAAATCTAAAGGTGTAATAATATCACCCGTTTTTTTATCGACATAAATATCATCTCATATAACTTCTCTCTCTAGATTGCTATTTAGCATTATAATATATTAATAATAACATAAATATATTACACTACTATTTCTTAATTTTCAACTTAAATATCTCTCGTCCAACTATTTGATCAGGACGTTTATATAAGAGACTTCATGAGCGAGTATGCTTTATATCCTCAAGAGACGGGAGAAGTGGAAGATTTTTTGCATGTTTTTTTATCAAATCATAGATTTCAGAAAAATAGACATACTTTCCTCTTACTTCCCAAAATGGAAAACAAATAACTAGAGTTCCTTTATAATTTGCTCTTGAAAGACCTTCAAAAAACTTAGTATAAATTTCAAGAAGTTTTACTTTTTCTTCCTCAATTTTTTTCTCTGTTACAGAGTATTTTTGAAATACTTGTCCTAGATATCACTCAGTTACTATGGCATCTGATTTTTTAAGAAAAGGACTACTAGAAATACCTCTTGCATCGAGTACTTGGGCCTCTGCAGTCTTTACTGAGTTTTTAAAGTTTTTTCGTGCGTAAGAAATATTTTCTTTCGTTTTCTCAATATTTTCTGCTGAAATATCACTCCCATAACAGTTCGTATTTTGCATGAGAATTGATTCTATGAGGACAGTTCACAGACCACAAAATGGATCATATATAGATTTTCATTCAGAGATGTGTATCATCATTTGGGCAAGCTTTGGTGGAAGCATCCCAACAACCATATCACGAGTTTTCCCATAATCTCTCTTTGAATAGTTTTCAATATCCTGTATCCAAATCGTCTTCCCAAAATATTCCATATCTCCAGCAGAAATAATGGTAAAATCTGCATTTCTTTCGACCAAATTCTCTCAAATAATTTGAGCGCTCGTTAAATTCTTAAAATTCTTATTAATAAATCTTCCAGAAATGCCATATTCTTTAAAGAGTTTCTTCGTCTGCATAAGATATGGCTTGAGACCTCATTCGTTTCAAAGATAGGTAAGTCCGAATCGAAATTTTCACTCACTCTGTTCAGCAATAGAAACAATATTTTCTACAGGTTTTCCTCTATAATTTGGGAATAACTCTATAATTTTAATCGTTCCTCACATATGAGCAGCCTTTGTCAGAACTTCCTGTTTTTTTTGTATATCAATAATACAAATATTTTTATCAGCGTACTGCACCGATGATGTAGGAAAAAGAGCATAAATCTCTGCCAGTGATAACTTGAACTCTCGTCAAAGCCAGAATGCGTACATGATACATATAGTAAAAAAGTATGTGCCGAAGTCTATGTACAAATGCAGAAAAATCAATAAAATTCAGATAATACTCTCTAATACAAACAATATGGAAAAAACAGAAAAGCTCGAAGAATACCTAGATGATCATTATATAAATAGAAGTAATTGGCTTAGAGCTGCTGTTTTGGGTGCTAATGATGGAATTCTCTCTACAGCAAGTCTTGCAATCTGAGTTGCAGCAGCTAGTGATATACGTGAGCCAATAATTCTTGCAACCCTTGCATGATTGGTTGCATGAGCCCTCTCGATGGCAGCAGGTGAATATGTCTCTGTGAGTTCTCAAACAGATATTGAAGCAGGAGATATAGAGCGTGAAAAAAAAGAGCTTGAAGAAATGCCAGAACTCGAGCTGAAGATGCTCACAAAGATATATGAAGAAAGATGACTCAAAAAAGAAACTGCTCTTCTAGTAGCGCAGGAACTAACAGATAAAGATGCACTCGCTGCACACATGAGAGATGAGCTGTGAATCAATGAAGTGAGTAAAGCAAATCCATTTCAAGCAGCTATAGCATCCGGATTATCTTTCACTGTGTGAGGAATACTGCCTTTTATTGTAGTATTGTTTCTTCCAGTACAAACTATGGAGTACTCTCTTTATATTGCCTCAATCTTATTTTTAGCACTCCTGTGAGCCATTTCAGCAAAAGCAGGTTGAGCTCATATACCGAAAGCTGTTGCAAGAATTACTTTTTGGGGAACAGTTGCTATGTGACTTACCGCGCTAGTTGGATATATATTCTGAGTGAATCTTGCATAACTACGAGCTCAAATGAATTTTATAGGGGAAGATCATTTTTTCCTCTTTTGTAATAATTTCTTTCGAGAATTCAGCTCAAGTTTTTTCAAGATATTGTATAACATCCTGAACGAGTGAATCTGGAACGGATGCTCAAGACGACACACCGATATTATCTACATTTTCAAGAAATGTTTCAGGGATTTCATCAGGAGAATCGATAAGTATAGTTGGAAGATTTGCTTTCTCTCCAATAAGAGCAAGTTTTACAGAATTACTTGAATTTTTACTTCACACAATAATAAGAGCATCAATCATGGAAACGAGCTCTTTCACTGCTTCTTGCCGATTAGTCGTTGCGTAACATATATCTGAAAAACCTGGCAGTTTTACCTGAGGATACATAGACTGTACATACGCAATAAGTTCTTTTGTATCATCCACGCTCAGAGTAGTTTGATTGAGAAGAGCAAGTTTTTGATCTGATTCAAAACTGAGTTCATCAGCTTCCTGCTTATTTCCTACAATATAAATGTTTTTTAAATCATTGTCAGCAACTCAAATTGCTTCCTGATGCGTCTTTTTTCAAATATATATTATTTTATATCATTCTGAAATAAATTTCTTTGCTTCATTGTGAACCTTTATAACCAGAGGACAACTTGCATCAAGTGTTCTCAGTCACTTTTCTTTTGCTTTTCTGACAAAGCTCGGAGCTACACCGTGCGCCGAAAAAACCATAATACTTCCTGAAGGTATGCTGTCTAAATCATCAGAAAAAATGACTCACTTTCTCTCAAAATAATTCACTATAAATTTATTGTGAACAATCTCATGATT
The DNA here is from genome assembly GCA_964456335.1 of uncultured Candidatus Peribacteria bacterium. Lineage (GTDB taxonomy): Bacteria > Patescibacteriota > Gracilibacteria > BD1-5 > UBA6164 > JAACSU01. The sequence goes on from CAYVZQ010000001.1 coordinate 216,011, forward strand.
TACATAAATTGGTCATTCGTCTTTATAGGCCGTTAAAACATCATCAAGCATTCCAATAGCCCTATCGACTCAAGCACAATATCCTCTAGGAGAGGCAAGAAAAATTTTTTTAGCCATAGTAATTATAATGCGTTAGTAATTTGTTTTCCAAAACTGTGTAAATCCTGCTGAGTTTTTATTCCTATTTTTTCTGATATATTTTTTAATGATAAGAGATATTTATCCCAATCCGCAAAAACACTCAGACCAGTATTAGGAAAATAGAATCATTCTTGAAAAGTACTTACTCTCATAGTTCATCTCGGTTCTGATCAAGCAATAACTCATAAATCAGGCAAATGAATTCATCGCTCATCTTCAGAAAATTCATTTTGATTTCATAGATACGTTTGGACAAATGAAAGTGATGGCTTTGAATTATCTCACTCTTGGAAATGCACTACATCATACTCTTCAGGCATAATTACTCAAGCGCGAGATATTGCATCTAAACATGTTCCATAGAACTCAATCTCTGAGAATCATACTTCAGTTTGAGATAGATTGAATTTTTCTCTCTCCTTTTCTCTGATAATTTTTATTACGAGATCTTTTTTTTCGTGAATAAGTCTATATACCACTTGCGTAAGTCAATATTCTGCAATACATTTTCACACAGTAATTTCTTCGTCTAGAACTCAATTATGTGAAGCAATAATTTTACTCATATCTTATATATCTCTAATAATTATACTTTTTGTTTCTCCATTTTTCATATAAAATACGGAGCAGTAAGTCAATGTACTATAATAGATATTAAAATCACTAAACTCACAATTGCAAATAATCTTTCCTGAAAAGGGAAGTCTGGATTTTCCACAAAAGCCCATGAGAGATAAAATATACTTCATATTCATCTGATACCATAAAAACTGATAATATATTTTTCATATAATTTTTCCTCTGCTCATATCAGAGATATAAATGAAGAAAGAGGTCTGAGAATAAAAATTATAAAGAGTGCAAATACAATGTCCATTAACGTGATATACTCAAAAATTCCATGAAATATAGTCGCTCAAAATATTATCACCCAAATAACAAGAAGAAATTTTTCTATATCTTCTATAAAGTTATGCATTTCATGCTTTATTTTTCCCTTTAATTCCTCTGAGTGACGCATCACAACTGCACATATAAACACCGCAAGAAATCAATATCAATGAAGCAGTTCTACGCTCGCATACACAAAAAATGTTATAGAGAGTATGATAAAAGCTGAAGGATTTCCTATTCATTCATATCTCGGAATTTTATAAATAAGAAAACCAAAGAGTTTTCATAATGTATATCACAAAATAGCTCCAATAAAAATTTTTAATAAAAATGTATCAAGAAGCCAGGTAAGACCGACTTCTCAGCTGAATCAACCAGCAGTTAAAACAGAAAGAGCAAGAATTGTAAATGGAAAAGCAAGTCCATCATTGATTCAAGCTTCTCATGTTAAAGCAAATCTAGAGGTTATAGCACTTTTTGATGTAAGTTTTTGTATTTGTACTTCAGAGGCTAAAACAGGATCAGTTGGAGCAAGCACTGCAGCTAAAATTATTGCAACAGGCAAAGAAAGTCATAAGAAATAATATCAAAAGAGAAACACTCAACCTAGAAAAATTGGCATAGAAATTACAATAAGCTTTATGATAAGTTTCCAATCATCAAATGAGTAATTTCTTCAGATTTTGAGCCCTGCTCACATCAGAGAAATGATAACTATAAGCTCAGAAATATACATAATCCAAGTATTTGGCCACAAAATAGCTTCACCATTTAACGGAACTCAGAGTAAATATATAACAAACCCTATCACAAGTAATATGATAGGGTAACTAATTTTTATTTTTGCAGATACATAGGGAAGCCAAGACATAAGAAGGGTCGTAAATCCAAGCGTCGCTAATAAAACTAAATGTTTATCCATAGGGAATTAAGAGTTTAATTCTAATTTACTCTCTAGGTCACTAAATACATCGATAACTGGCTGGTCTGCATTTACCTCTATAACTTTTCACTCTGTTTTTTGCTCTGCAACAATAGGAAGTGTTTTTGTGACAAATTCTTCAATTCTCTTGAGAATTGAAGATTCATTATCATCCTTTCTTTTTTCGAGTTCATCACCAGTTTTTGGATCTATAGTCGTTCATGATGGAAAGGTTTCACCAGTTTTTGGATTATACATACGTCCAAGAAGTCTATTTTTTGCCTTTTCTTCAGAGAGATCAAAAAATACCACTTTATAGTCAGAGAGATGACTATCAAATACCGTTTTATTCCATGGAAGTCTTATAAAGGCATCAAATATAACATTTTCATCATTCTCATGACTTTTAATTGCCTGAGACATTACTTCCGCTCATAGCTCATCAGATACGAGATATCATGCATCCATAACTTCTTTGAGTTTTTTTCCTAATTCACTTCCAGAAGCAATGACTTTTCTGAGCTCTCATCCCATCTCTACTATTTTGTAGCCGTATTTTTCAGCGAGAAGTCTTCATTGTGTTCCTTTCCCACAACCTTGTATTCCTGTGAATACTAATTTCATATTTTATATATAAAAAAATAACCCCTAGAGTATAGGGATTATAAGAATTATTCAAGAAAAATGTGAGAGTAATAAGCCGGATTTTGTACTTCGGTATCAATCTATCTCGACTTGTGATCACTCACAAGCTCTAGCTGAGTATATTTCCTAAAAACAATAGAGAACATTCATCTCTAGAAAATACCATTCCCATTGCATCACCCTCGGTTTACCACTCCCGCAAGCGGGATTCTCCCTAAGGGAGACTTTTCACCTTTCTCCTTTACAGGATAGTATCGTCTCTGCGGCACTAGCGGTATCATAAGCTTATGTATTCCTCTTATGACCGGAGCCGTTAGCTCCAGGGCTGTTCTCATGATGTCCAGACTTTCCTCACAGATTGCTCTGCGTAGATACCTGCTCTCACATCAGCATTATAGTAGTATTTAAAAAATAACAATGCTATTATTTTCGTTTATTCAAAATATCATGTATTCTTGATATATTTTTAGCAATATCTCACTGTATTCAACTTGATAAAATAGCTTCTGAGAGAGGTCTGAGTATATTAAATAATGTAAGTATATCAGATTGTGAGATCAATACATTTAATTTATCAAAGCTTTCTTCTTTTATCACTTGACCATATTTACTTTTCAAATATTCAGTAAATCATAGATGTGTAAATGGCTGTGAAGTTTTTGAAGATAATATAAAAAAGACAAAGATATCTGTAATTAAAAACGGAAAAATCATATTTTCATCGAACTTAAAAATTCAGTTTTTAATTGCTTCTAATCAAACTTTTCAAGCAAATAGGTTCTCAATATCTCATCAATCTATCAGAAATTCAACGATTGCTATAAGTCAGCGAATATAAGCAACATCTTTATGTTGCACGGACTGATAATTATCTTCTTGATTTCTCTTATGCCTATTTCTCAGTGAAATAGGGGAAGATTTTCTCTCAGAAATTTCACAGTATAAATCTATAAAATCTTCAAATTCAGCAGGAGACAAAATTTCTCCTGCCAAAATCCTAGCAAATGGTGGAGTGATAAGAGAGCTCCCAGATAATTGCATACCTGTGAGTCATTTTTCAAAAAGAATTGCTAATCATTCTTCTTTCTCAACATTTCAGACATATCGAAGAAATCCATTTGTTTGTTCGTGATTATGTTGATTTACATAATGTCATAATATCTCATGCGATATGAGTTTTAGCACTCTCTCTACTCATAGGCTTGAAAATTCCTGAGATTCTGGAATTATAAGCTCAGCGGGAGAGTCATAAATAGACTGTACTTCTCAAGATACTCTCACGTTTTGAGGAAGAGAAAAAAACTTAAGTACTTGATTAAATATATAAACAGCATCTTCTCTGGAAATAGTTACATGTTCGATAGAATCAAAAAATTTTTTCGTTTCAGATTTTATTTTTTTTGGATTTTTCTGATTAGTATTCTTATCTTCTCATTGTTGTATATATTTATTTTTTACAACTCTTTTAATTTTAGATATATAATTTGAAAGTCTTTCAAGCTCATCTGGAGTTAAAACCCTGCTTGCGGCTCATGCATCAACTCTGAGTTGTTTTTCTGAAGAATCTTTTTCTTGGTATTCTCTTAAATTTGAATCTAAAAAGTCACAAATTAAAACAGATTCTAATGAATTATCTATTATTTTTCAACCATACAATTGCTTCTCAAACTCTTCATTAGCTTCTCTTTTTGCTTCTCGTACTTCTTGAGATAGTCACACATCAAATCAAGCTTTTTCAATTTCAAATTCAATACTATTTTGAGCATAAAGAATTAAAGTTATTACATTATTGATAGATGAAACAATAGAATTATACCTAACTACATCAGATATTTGATTGTTTGATTGCAAACTCATTAAGATATACTCAAGAGTATCTATAATTTTCTGAGATTTTGCTTTAAATCTTTCTAAAAGTTCTACTGGAGAAATAATATTTCAACTTGATATTTCATATAGTTCTCACTCTCTTATATCAATACCACAAAATTTATTAAATAATGTAGTATTGAATCTTCCACCATTTTTGAGAGTTTTATATCAATACGTTAATTCTATAATTCCGTCTAATCAGGGATTTTTTTCATAGTCTAAAATTTCTGAGATTTCTGAACTAATTTCATCCAAGAAATCATTTCATTCCTTCAAAGATAATGAATCCATTCTCATTATTTTATAAAAATATATTTCATACTATAACATATTTTTTACTTTAATCTATATAAAATAAAAAAAATTTAGAATTCTATTGTATAATATTTAAAATATGACTTAAAAAATAGTATGTTTATACATTTTCTTGAAAAACTCTCACGAATAAAAATATCAATCAATGGTAGAATTGAGGAAGATGGTGATCAACTCATTAATACTAAGATATTTTGAAATAACTTTACTGGAGATGTATTTCTCTACAAAAGAGTATTTTTTACCAAACTCAGAAAAAAGGAATCAGCTTTGCTAAGAATTCAATCTGAAGTATACAAGGCAGGACTTTCGATAAAACATCGAGATATACTCATACAAGAAATAGAAAATAAACTCTTAAAACTTGAATTTCTCAGATATATATATAACACTGAAGCGCAAAAAATTAATCCTGAAATTCAAGTACATTATCCATATAGTATCGAGATATATAATAAAGCCTTTTTCTGAGTTAGTAAAAATAATTTAAAAGAGCAGTACAAAATCTCTCAGGTTATTGAGTTTGAAAATAAATATAGCAAAAAACAGCTTTTAAGTCTCATCTCTCTCGCAAAACGTGAATGTCCAGATATAATTTTTAAATTCTGAAAATTTTCGAATTTTTCACACAACGCCTGAATAATCTATATTCCAAATCAAAAATACTATAATTTACAAAATATAATTACGCTTTTTTTTCATGAACTCACTCATTTTTTTCGTAGCTATAACGGGGAAAGAAATCTAGGATTTTCGTATCAATTTGCATGATATTCAACCCTCGAAGAGGGGATAGCCATATACAATGAATATCTCTATGGAAACAAAATTTGTAAGTATGGGAGCTTCATTCCATACTATAACTTATGCTTGCAAGTTCTACTGCAAGATTTAGAGGATGAAGAAAAAAAATACAAAATCATAGAAATACTTGGGCTGAAATGATTTTCAATAGAGAGATCCTTGCAGTACTATAATAGATTTTATAAATACTGTCAGCTATGATGAACTCACCTATTTTTGAAAGATTTAATATATTATAATGGCTATAAAAACGTTAGAAAATTACTCAGGCAGGATAAAGATAATTATGAAAAAATCATGGCATGAGATATATGAATACAAGAATTCTGACATAACATTATAACTCCTGATAATAGTTTTCCTCATACAAAGTTTTTTAATACCATGGTCAGAGAAATAAAAAAAATACTCTAAGAGTATTTTTTTTATTTTTTCTCAAGAGATTCAGGAATAATGAATTTTTCAAATATTTTCAGTATTTTTTCTATTTTCTTCCAATCATTATTAATGTGTTCAATAATTTTAAAGCTCTCAATATCTATAAACCAATATTTCTTTTTGAGGGAGAGATAGTAATCAGGAGCAGAGAACTCAAAACTTGTATTTTTTATTTTTTCTGTGAAATAATAATAGATGAGATCTGAAATAAAAATAGGATACACAAGCTTTTCTTTATGTTCATAAGCTTGATATATAGCGTCAACATTTTCTATATCATCAAATCATACTTTTCACAAAAAAAGTTTACGAAAATCTCATCCAGCCTTGAGATAATCTAACAATTTTGTAAGACCTCTGAAGTATACAACATCCTTGTGCTGTACTCCAATTTCATTCATGGAATAATTTCTCTTTGCGCGAATAACCGATGTATCATAATTTCTCTTACATGCATACTCTTTCCCCATAATTCTCATAAAGTGCTGAAACTTTTCTCCATTGAGAGATTCTCATGCCATCATAGTAAAAAAGTACTCAACGATATTATCGATATTATCATAGGTATAGCCATGAAAGATTTTTTCCATGAACATAGCGAGCCCTTCTTCTTTTGGAAGATTTTTCGATCAACGGAACGTTCAAAGAAGGAGTTTCCCGTTATAAGAATTGATATAATGTGATTCTATCTCATGAGTGAGAAGTTTTAAAAGTCTTTCGATACTAAAACTTGAGAAGTTATCATTTCTTGGTATTTCTAAAAAATGGTCTCCATCATAGATAGATCCTGCATTTGTTATCTTTGTCCTTTGTGGCAGATTATAAAACTCACAAACACTATCAAATATTTTTCTGTAATCTTTTCTTTCAAGTTGAAGTTTGAGAAATTTTCATTTTATATATTTGTTTTTTATTTCAGGAGTATCAACCAGTGAGCATTTTGCTGCTTTTTTTATATCTTTCAGGCAATCAGCCATGATTTTCTGATCATTTTCTGAGAGTTTTGATTTTTTAGATTCATGATTTTTTACTATAAAATTATAGCAAAATGAAAACTCCTGTGTGTTTTCTATAACTTTTTCTCAAAATGCGAGTTTTTCCTTTATTTCTATTTCTTCTATTTTTTTCTGAATTTGTTTTTTATCGAGATTTTGAGCAACTCCAGCTTTTTCTAATTCAAACGGGATAGCAAGTACAGATATTTCTAGTATATTTTTTACATATTCAAGAGCCTCCATAAATATTCATCTTCTGAGTGACTCACTGCGAGAAAGAACCTTAATTCTTTTAATTTTTTTGAGAATATCATCTATGAGAACGATTTGTACCGAAATTTTATAACTATATTTTCTTGCTAAAAATTCAAGGGAATACTCATCATAGCTTAATCATGTATATTCTTCAAAAATAGTCTCATTGAGTATCTTATCATCTTCTATGGTTCTATAAGAATAGGTCACTTCAATAATTTTTTCTAAATCACCATGAAAAACATAGACATCAGCTAATGAAATGAGTGCATCAAGATTACGAGCAAAAAGAAGAGAAAGGTAAAATTTCATATTTTATACATCTACAACTAAAATTTCCCATGATCCAGCAGGAATCGTATTTCCTAGTATCCAAGCATTCAGCTCTTTAATATCCGTATATTTATATCCATTATCAATACTCCAAGCTCTTAGGTCATCAATTTGTCAGACTGTAATAGTTTTTGTTTCTGGCTTGCTATATACTCCACCAATCATTGTATTTATAAAGTCTTGTTTTTCAAAATATGATTGCATCACGTATTTTATCGCAAGAATACGAAATACATATCTTGAAGTTTCTTCATTGAGATATAAATCAAAATAATTATCAATTCACTGTGACTGCATATCTCTTCTCAGACCATTTTCTCATCTATTATATGCAGCAGCAACTAATGCCCAATCTCAAAAATCTTCATAGAGTTTTGTAAAATACTGCATTGCTGCAACAGTAGCTTTCTCAAAATGATAGCGCTCATCAATTTCATCATCCACTCTTAGTCCATAGATTTTTGCTGTTTCTGGCATAAATTGCCAAATTCAACCAGCTCATGCGCTTGAAACTACATCGTTTCTTAGGGCACTTTCAGCAATGGGAAGATACATAAAATCATCTGGAATACTGTATACTTCTAATTGCTCTCTCATATAGTCTTTATAGAGAGGATATCGTTTTACATATAGATAGAATTGATACAGGTTATTTGAAGTATTCAGAAACTCTTTATCAAAGCGCTGCTTATTCCTATAATCATTTTCTCACATTGGAACAGATTCTCATGCAAAACTTATTTCTTCACTTGGATAAGAAAAAATTACAGAGTTTACATTTTCAGGAGAATCTTTCTCCATTCAAAAAAAGAATATTAAAATAAGAGCCAAAAAAAGTACTCCATAAACAATTCATAAAAGAGAATTATTTTTTAACATTTCATAAAAAATAAATATAATAAAAACATAGAAAACATTGTAAGCATTTAGCAGTGCAAAGCAAAAAATATAACGTATAATTTTTGTATACAATAAAATCTGTCAAATATTTTTTTTCTATTGACCCATATAATTTTCTAGATACTGTAAGGCTACAAAGACGAATTAGACACCCTGAAAATATATCTCATAATTATAAATCCACAAAAATGGAAAAGCACTATAAATTAAAAAATATCCTTTCAGAAATTATAGGAAATATTAAGAAACAAGATTTTCTCGTATACTTCCGAAAGATATCAATCATAGATATAACTGATAATAGTGTTGTATTTGGAACGGTTTCAAGCTTTATGAAAGATAATCTTGAAGCAAAATTTCATAGTGTAGTCTTAGAAGCATCAAAAAAAGAACTTTGAGACAAGATTACAAATATTTCATTTAAAGTAGACGGAGAAATAGACAACCCATCTAATACGAATGCTGTAGACTGTCAAAAATTCCTCAAAGAAAATCATAAAACAAGTAAACTTGCCGAAAAAGAATCAAGATCAAGCGTTACAGCAGGAGCGAAAGTAGCAGCAAATGCAAATGCAAGATATTCTCTCTCAAACTTTATTGTTGGGGCTGATAACCAACTTGCTTACTCAGCTTGTGAAGCAGTTACTAAAAATCCATGAAAATCATATAATCCACTCTATATTTACGGGGATGTATGACTTGGAAAAACTCATCTTCTTCAAGCAACATGAAATGAAATACTCAAAAAGTATAGAGATAAAAAAGTAGCTTACACTACAGCAGATAAATTCATTACTGAATATGTAACGGCCGTGAAAAAGAGAAATGTTGAGCGAATGAGAGAGCGATTTAGAGATATTGATGTTCTTGTGATTGATGATGTTCAATTCCTTTCTAAAAAAGAACAAACTCAAAACGAGCTCTATAATATTTTTAATATTCTCTATGATTCTAATAAACAAATAATCATATCAGGGGATAGAGCACCAAAAGAACTTACAGAACTAGAGCCAAGACTCAGATCAAGATTTGAGTGGTGAATTACGGTTGATATAGGGAAACCTGACTTTGAAACAAGACTCGCTATCATACAAGAAAAAGCAAGAGAAAAAGAATTTATGATTCCACACGATGTTGCTGAATTTATCGCAGCAAACGTCACAGAAAATGTTCGTGAACTTGAGTGAGTTCTCAATCAAATGATTGCTGAATACGAGCTGACTGGAAATACTCCAAGTCTCACAAGAATTGCTCAAAAACTCCAAAA
>CAYVZQ010000002.1:0-7938 GCA_964456335.1 uncultured Candidatus Peribacteria bacterium
TTGTGAGATCACTAATTCTTGTAGCTTCTCTGGCTGACTGAGAATATCCCTGCATTGAGATAAATCCAATAGTTCAAAGTATTGCAAGAATCGTAATAACGACTATAAGCTCAACGAGCGTAAAACCCTTTTGTGTTTGAAACATAAAAAACCTTATAAATATAGATATATCTATATTTATAAGGTTTTAATCATTTTTTGCAAAGAAGTATCTTTGACTAAAATTTAAAATATATATTTATATACTATAGCAATTAAAATCAAGGAGTACAATTAGTAAAAGATGGTTTTTCAGCTGGAGTCCAGTTACTGTTTGTACTTCCACCAGTAAATACAAAACATGATGTTACCCCGTCAACATCCCAAGCAGAAATATCTTGATCAAAAATTAAACTATTTTGAAACATTCAAGTCATATTAGCAACATTACTTACATCCCATCATGAGATATCTTGATTAAATGAATCTGTAGCAGAAAAAACAAGCGACATATCATCAACTCATTCTAATCATGTGGTATTGTTTGGAACTCAAGTGAGATTTGATGCCCTATGAAACATTCGAGACATTGATTCCCATCATACATTTCCCCATTGAGATACAGATTCAATTTTTGCTGCATCTCAATAAAAATCATCCATAAACATATGTGGATATTGTCATGTTATATACACATAATATCTTCAAGGAGCTGGGAAAGTAATGACTGTTTCTGTACTTCGTCCAGAAATGGTTCCTGTCACAGCTGGGTTTACTACACTATTCCATGTTATATCAAAATTATACAAGGATCCATTTCCAACAGGAATTGTAATCTGATTATCATTACTATCCCCAGTATTATCAGTTTTCCATATACTTAGAAATGGTATATCTCCTCCTGTAAATCACGCAGGAGCCTCTCATCAGAGCGTAAAAATTAATGTATCTTCAAACTCTCAGCCACTAATTTCCATACACATATTTTCTCCATTATCAGAGACATTTGCCTCACATGTAGAACCTTCTCAGTACCATTCAAAAGTTGGTCGAGCTAAATTACCTAGCTGCGTATTTCCTGTAAAATCTACATCTCTTAAATTATTTAATAACACTAAACTTTCAGGAAGAGACTGAATATCATGATTTTGAAAAATGATATACTCTAAATTCTCAAGAAATCAAAATTCTTCTGGAATATAAGTAAATCTCCCTGAGAATTCATCTCCATATGTTTCTATAGAATTAATACCACACCATTCTTCTCTAGTAAGAGAAGAAGTACCAATAAAGAATTCTGCTGAACCATCAGGATTTCAACCTCTATCAGTTCACAGAGAGACATCAGCCCAATTATTTAGGTTGGCGAGTTGAGCTGATGACATTTCTAGACAAGAATCTGGATAATTATCTTCAACAGGATTTCAAGCAGTTATATTTGTAGGAGTTCAAGAGCTTACATTTACAGAACTAGAAGACAATCAAGCAACATTTGATTGAACAAGTGTATTAACGTATTGATACTCTTGCCCACTTTCAATATTTGAAATATCTGTATATGACGCATCATCCTTAATGTTTGATTCAGCGTAATAACTTTTGAGATTTTCTCATAGTGTTTGTTTTCCGTTAGGACCTGAAAGATCCTCTGTATTTCCATCATACAAAATTGGTGAATTTGCCACAGGACCAGAAACAAAACTTACTCAATCAGTAAGAGTTTGCTCGTTTGGTAGAGCCGTAGCATAACTTGCAGGTAAACTCTTAGAGTTCTTGATTGAGAAAGTTCAATTGCTAATTATATCCTGCACGGTGACATCTGTAATTTCACTTGTAATAAGTGTTGGAACTCAAAGAATATAGAGTCTTGTAGGTTCTTTTACCGTTACTATTTTTTTATTGTAATTCCCTACTATATTGGTGTAATAATTATTTGCCGCATACGAAGTATTAGTAAGACTTGGGAGTCAAGCGAGTGGTGTCTCGCTTATAGCTCAGAGCTCAAACTCTTGTCTGTTATTAGTCACAGAATATGCATATAAATTATTCGTGAGAGGGTCTCGTGGAGATTCTGAAATTCTCCCAGTAACTAATCTTGTATCTTCTCAGAAAGAACCTTGCTTCCATGCAAGTGATCCTGAAAACGTTACTGAAATAAAATCACTTGGCTCTGGGAAATAATTTTCTGTAGTGTGAAAAAATACAAGAGCTTTTTCTATTGTAGTGAGATCACTGACTCGCGTTGCTTCTCTCGCTGACTGAGAATATCCTTGCATTGAGATAAATCCAATGGTTCCTAGTATAGCAAGAATCGTAATAACGACTATAAGCTCAACGAGCGTAAAACCCTTTTGTGTTTGAAACATAAAAAACCTTATAAATAAAATATATATTACTGTAAAGCACTATACACTACATGAAGTAAATGTTGGCTTTTCTGATGCAGTCCAAGTACTAGGAGTTCATTCATCAAATTTACTGCAAGAAGTAACAGAAGAAATAAATGAATTCCATCAAGAGATATCTTGATCCATAGTTGAATCACGAAACATCGCTGTCATATTCGTCAATCAGCTAAAATCTAGTCCAGCAAGACTTGAGTTGATTACTGCTCAATAATTATCATAGTCACCACTTGCAAACATTTTTGTACCATCTGTCAGACTAGAAATATTCCAATTTGAAAGTGTTCCGTTAATAGTAGCACGTTTAAACATATAATCTACACTTGTTGCTGAAGCCAGATTTAGATTGGTAATATTTTGACTGATGATAGCTTCGCCAAACATTGCATCTGCATTTGTAGCGCTTGATATATCGACGTTTGAAAAAGCAGTATTAAAAGTTGATTCAAAAAACATACCATATGCATTGCTTACATTACTCACATCCACTCATTGCGTAGCAAAATCAACATTTAGTTTCGCATCTCGAAACATATAGGCTCCATTGGTAATGTTTGATGTATCTAATCCCGCAAGACTTGAATTAAGAACAGGTCCGTAATCATCATAATCTCATCATGCAAACATTTTCGTTCCATCAGTTAGGGCTGAAAGATTCCAGTTTGAAAGTGTTGAGTTTATCGTTGATCTATAAAAAATATAATCAACCGAAGTCACTGAGCTAAAATTAAGATTTGTAATGTCGTGGTCAATAACAACTGAAGCAAAAAGATAATCAGAAGTCGTAGCGCTCGATAAATCTACATTCGAAAATGGTGTATTGAGTTTTGCTCCATAAAACATATAGTTTGCATCAAGAATATTACTTACATCAGATCACTGTGTTGCAAAATCTATATTTATCGTAGCATCTCGGAACATATTTACTCACGCTGTAATGTTACCTGTATCTAATCCTGCTATACTTGTATTAATCACTGGACCATAGTCATCATAATCTCATCCAGCAAACATTTCTCTCCCATCAACTAAGCTTGAGAGATTCCAGTTTGAAAGGGTTCCATTTATGGTAGATCGAGTAAATATATTATCTACTGAGGTTGCGGATGATAGATTGAGGTTTGTAATATCTTCATCAATAGTTATATATCAAAACATGTAATCTGCTGTTGTAACACTTGAAAGATTTACGTTTGTAAATGGAGTGTTAAGGTCAGCACTATAAAATAAATAAGTTCACTCTACGATATTACTTAGGTCAGGTCATTGTGTTGCAAAATCTATATTTATCTCTGATCACTCAAACATATTTGAACCATTTCCAATATTTGTAGTATCAAATCATACAAGTGATGAATTAATCACAGAATCTCTGAACATAGCTATTCAACTCGTAATACCACTTATATCAAGACCTGCAAGCGTCGTATTAATCACTGGGCCATAATCATCATAGTCTCATCATGCAAACATTTCCCTCCCATCAACTAAGCTTGAGAGATTCCAGTTCGAAAGGGTTCCATTTATGGTAGAACGAATAAACATATTATCCACTGAAGTCACATTTCGTAGATCTAGATTCGTAATATCTTCATCAATTGTCATAGATCAAAACATACCATCTGCTATTGTAACGCTTGAAAGATTTACATTTGTAAAGGGAGTATTGAGTTTTGCTCCGTAAAACATTGCATTTCCATCAACAATATTACTCACATTTGGTCACTCTGTTGCAAAATCTATATTTATTGTAGCATCTCGGAACATATTCACTCCAGAATTCAGACTCGTCATATTTATACCTGCGATACTCGCATTAATAATTGGACCATAGTCATCATAATCTCATCCAGCAAACATTTCTCTTCCGTCAACTAAGCTTGAGAGATTCCAGTTTGAAAGTGTTGAGTTAATCATCGATCGAGAAAACATATTATCTACAGAAGTTACAGAGGATAAATCCACATTATTAAAACTTCCAGATAATACAGTATAATAAAACATTTCATCAGCATTCACAACACTTCAAAAATTAGCTGAATCCTCTGCTGTTACTTCAAATGATGTATATGCAAATTGTCTTCATCCATCTGCAATGGCTACATCTCACCACTGAGATATTTCTATCATCTTACGATTGCTTGTTCCTTCACTTGAATAACTAAAACCATTAATTTGTCCATCTATTACGATCGTATATGTTCATGGTAAAGCATAAGTATGAAGTTTTTGAGCTTGATCCCATGCTGTAATATTATCACTACTTCCATCTCACCATTGTACAGTAAAGTTATATGTTCATGAGCTATGAAGTGGAAGTCTCACTTGACTGTTTGTTCATTGCCCAGAATTATCTGTTTTCCATACGGAAACAAATGAATTAATATCTGTCGCTCACATTATTGGTACAGTTGTAGGTGGTGGAGTTGGAGTTCATTCTTCAGATCAAGTTCCAGTAGTTCATCATGTTCCACTTGTTCCACCGTTTCAATTTCACGTTGCAGATTGTGCTATAAGTGAAGTATTAATGCCAGTACCTAATCATCATACATTATTTGTAATATATGAATTTACAATTACAAGAGCCGCATTTTCATCATTTGGTATATTGAGATTTTTGAGCTCTTTATATTGACTACTATTTAAAATATCAGAATTTCAACCGTAGTAGGTTTTTATGGAAGTAAGTAACTCTATCTTTCACACGCTGCTCGATAGATGTGATTCTAGCGCTGAATATAAAACAGGAGGTTTTCCAGTTGAAATACTTGATGGTGTAGAGCTCGGAGTAAATTGCCATCCAGTATTTTCACTATCTACTAGTCATAAATATGGAGTTGGAATACTTTTTTGACCACTATATATAAAGCTATTATTAGAAATAATTTCTTCAAGTGTGACATTATTCGTTTCGTTAGAAAGAATAGAAGGAACTCCTAAAATAAAAATTTGAGGTAATTCTCTATAACTAATAAATTTCCCATTATAATTCCCTCTTACGAAACTAGCAGCAAAACCTGGGAGTGTGTTTGCAGCTGCAAAAGAGTCCCTTATCATTCAAGTTTCTAGCGTTACGACACTTTTCTCAAGAATACATCAAATTTGATATTCATGTGTACTGGTAGTTTTAGAATAAGGATATTCATTTCAAGTAAGTGGATCTGTCGGAATTTCTGAAAGCCTTCAAGTATCAATGTATGAATCAGCACCGAAACTTCATTGTTTCCAAATCGTAGAACCACTAAAAGTGACGTCTATTGCATTAGTAACTTCTGGATAGGAACCGACTTCCAATTCACTTAATTCTATAGATTTTGAAATATTTGTAATATCAGCGAGCCGTACTGAATCTCTTGCAGAAACCTGAAATCAAAAAAATGATATAAAACCAATGGTTCATAAAATAGCCAAAATTGTTATGACAACTATCAACTCGACAAGGGTAAAACCTTTTTGTGCTTGAAACATAAAAAAACCTTATAAAGATATATGCATTCATATTTATAAGGTTTTATCGGCTTTATGCAAAGAAGTCGCTTTGACTAAAATTTAAAACTACCTGTAGTATTGATATTATTTTTTTAACATTTTTTTCATTTTTTTGAGAGTAAGTTTTGAAATATTTTTATTTCACTCAGAAAACTTAATCATCCCTTTTTCAGATAATAATATTGCAATAGGACGAGTTACTTCTATATGAGCTAATACTATATTTATCATTACCATGAGTGGGACTGATAAGAGCATTCATATAGGCCCCCATAAAGTACCCCAAAAAATAAGTGATATAAGAATAACCAAAGGGCTGAGATTTAGTCTATTTCCCATAAGTCTTGGTTCTATAAAATTTCAAACAAGTACTTGCGCTGCAACCATCAATATTAAAAACACAAGCGTAAGATACAATGAATCAAACTGTACGAGAGAAAAAAGCACTGGAAAACTTACTGCAATAATAGATCAAACATTAGGAATATAATTCAAAAGAAAAATAATAAATGCCCAAAAAATAAAAAAATCTAATCCAAAAAAGAACATAATCCAAGCACTAATAAAAGCCACAAAAAGACTCGTAATAGTTTTAATAAAAAAATATGATTTAATGTCTCATTGTATTTGTTGAAACACGGAAAAAAAAGTAGATTTTTCTCATCAAGTAATAAGCGCTAGTTTTGACCTAAAAGATTTACTCTCAAGAAGAATAAAAAGCATAAAGAAGAATATTATTCCAGCATTCTTCACGATAGAAGTTATTATAGCCGCAGTTCATGAAATGAGATATGCAATATCAATTTTTTGTACAATTTCATTTCTCACAACAGTAGAATCAATTTGATATTTTTCTATATAAAATCCTAAAATGCTTTCTAGTTTTGATTGATATTCTGGTGCAGCCCTGATAATCCCTTCTATATTTGTATTGATTATCACTCCAATAATATAAAATACAAATACGATAGTAATAATAGATGCTATAAATGAAATGAATCTTGGAGCTCAAATATTATGATAAAAATTTGAAATCGATAATACAAGAAAAGAAAGAAGGATTGCTAATATAAATGGAATTATAATTGAAGACCCAATATACAAGACATATATTATAAATCAAAGTGTGATAATTCCCATACACACACAAACAAAGAGGTTGTATTTTTTTGTTGTCATAGTTTAGTTAGTTATTTGCCAAATATTTCACCTTGAATAAATATCTGATCCATCAGGTGAGGTAATTGCAGGAAATACAAGATCACATTTACGAATATCTGCCTTAAAATCTAGGAAATTTTGACACGGACAACTACTGCAAACAGCTCATCAAAATATACTTCCCATTCAAGGAGTAAATAGACAGCTCGAAGTATCTGGAACATCTGGAACACAAATTCCACTTCCACAGGTAAGTGGATCGCTGTCATCACATGTATATCATTCTGGACATCAACAGCTTTCATCACACTGTGTATCAAAAATAGGACAACCATAATTTATTGCATCTCCCTCTACGGTTGGACAAAGATCTTCACAATCTCACACCCCGTCACCATCTGAATCATTTTCACAAATATTCTCATTTTCTATAACTTGAATAACAACCGTCGCTGTTCCTGTATTTCACCATGAATCTGTAACGGTGAGAGTCACTGTATATGTTCCAGGAGTTGTATAGAGATGTGATACCGTTTCTCCAAAATCAGTTGCCAAATCTCAAAAATCCCAACTATATATATATGGTCATACCCCACCCGATACCAAGGCCTCAAAATCTGTTAGAAGAGAAGCCTCTCAATAAATAGGTACAGCTCAGATTGAAACATCTAAGCTTACAGAATTCTCTCTCACAATATAATTCATTTGTTCTCTTCCTGTTTGGCCACAGCCATCTTGAACCTCTAAAACTATAACCCATAATCCACTCAAAATAAACTCAAAGTCATTCACGTACTCTGAAGAAAAAGTGTAATACGTAGAAGAGGCTGGATGTGTAAAGGTCCAATTATAGCTCACATTTCAAACATTACAGCTCGTACTTACATCTCCATCAAAATCGAAA
>CAYVZQ010000002.1:8038-71037 GCA_964456335.1 uncultured Candidatus Peribacteria bacterium
GATAAATAAGCCATTCTCCAGTGAGTGAAAAATCAAAGTCATTTATGTATTCTCACGAATAATTAAATACTGTTGAGCTTGGTACATGCGTGAAAGTCCAATCGTATGTCGTAGTTCATACCGTGCAACTCGTACTCACATCTCCATCAAAATCAAAAATATCATCTCCATCATCTTCCTCATCTTCAAACTCTAGTTCCGTACACGTTGTTCCAGGTGCGCTACAATCATCATCGTACACATCTATATCTACATCTATATACTCATCAACCTCTGGATTATCTACCACAATATAGGTCATCTGTTCACTTCATGTTTGACCACAGCCATCTCGCACTTCAAGATATATAAGCCACTCTCCTGTTAATGAAAAATCAAAATCATTGATATACTCTCAGCTATAATTAAATACCGTAGAACTTGGAACATGGGTAAAGGTCCAGTCATAGCTCACATTTCAAACATTACAGCTCGTACTTACATCTCCATCAAAATCGAAAATATCATCTCCATCATCTTCCTCATCCTCAAATTCTATCTCTTCACAATTTGTGCCAGGAGCGCTACAATCATCATCATACACGTCTATATCTACATCTATATACTCATCAACCTCTGGATTATCTACCACAATATAGGTCATCTGTTCACTTCATGTTTGACCACATCAGTCTCTCACTTCAAGATAAATAAGCCATTCTCCAGTGAGTGAAAAATCAAAGTCATTTATGTATTCTCAAGTATAGTTAAATACCGTAGAACTTGGAACATGGGTAAAGGTCCAGTCATAGCTCACGCTTCAAACATTACAGCTCGTACTTACATCTCCATCAAAATCAAAAATATCATCTCCATCATCTTCCTCATCCTCAAACTCTAGTTCCGTACACGTTGTTCCAGGAGCAATACAGTCATCATCATACACGTCTATATCGACATCAATATACTCATCAACTTCTGGATTATCTACAGTGATATCATCTACAAAAATAGTACTATACACTTCACTTGTATTCCCACAATTATCTATAACTCTCACATATACTCTCCACTCTCACTCACTTGGAAGTGTATAATTATCTATATAATTTCCGTATCTGATATATTGCTCACCTGTATCTAGATTTTGAAATCTCCATACATATCAAGTGGGATTATCAATTCAAAGCTCACAAACTCCTTCGACTTCTGGCTGAAAATCATAGGTGTCATCTGGATCATTGAGGTCTGAAATATCACAATCAGTATCTCATGGTGTGCAAGACTTTTCTAATACATCAAGTCTGAGTGCGAGTCCTGCATCAGATATAGAACTACAATTATTTGATTTCAGTGCAATATAGGACATTCGAAGAAATTCTTGTTTTGTCACAAAGGTATCAGGATTGATATTTCAGCTAGCATCTAACTCTAAAAGCTTCAATGTTTTTTCATTTCAAGCAGTATCATATTCTGTTATTTCATAATCTAGTGCCTTTCTGATATACCCATAAAAAGTATATGGATTTCCCTCATCGTCTGTTGGAGAAACATCATTTCAAAGCGTTCCTGTAATATTTCCTGCGTAAATTTGCTCTATAACTGCTTGGTTATCACTAATAGTAAAAATACCTGAATTACGTAAAAGTACCGCAACAGCTTCTTCAAGATTTATTTTATTTATTGGACAAAAAGGTCGAGATCAAAACTGACTCGTACCATTCTGACATACTTGTGAAGCATCATATCACCTGACATAGTTTTGTTTATCAGCTTCTGCGACACAATAAAAATATGCATTTGATTCATCAATATCAAAGTATACATCTTTTCCTGAATACTCTGAGATATATTTATATTCTGTATGTGGTTGGATACATCTTTCACAAATTACCTCCATCGCAATACCAACAAATTCGTCACGATTCAAATATTCATTTGGTCAAAAAGTACCTGACTCGTCTGGAATAATCATTCCTCTATCATAGAGCGCCTGAAGTTCATCTCTATAAATATAATCTGAGTCGATATCTGAAAATATATTTTCCACTAAAATTTGTGCCGCAAAACTTTGAGCAATACCAGTGAAAAACAGCAGGAGAAAGAGAATTGTTTTTTTCAAAATATATTTTTATAGAAAATTATACGGTTGCATACATCACAATTCACGCAGCAACGGATACATTAAGGGACTCTTTATTTCCCAGCATAGGTATCATAACGATTTCATCCGAGATTTCTAATATTTTTACATCGACTCACTTGACTTCGTTTCACAGTACGAGACAGACATCCTCTGGAGTATTTCAAATGAGTTTTTTATAATCTATGCTTCGGTTATGTAGTTCAATGCTGTATATGTTATATCACTGCTGTTTCAGTACTTCTATTGCCTGCATACTTGAACTATAGTACTCCCAATCGATAGTATTTTGAGAAGTAAGTGCTGTTTTAGATATTTCATTTCTCGGCGGTGTTGGAGTGCATCAACAAAGATATATTTTTGTAAATCATGCTCCATCTGCGTTACGAAATATCGCGCCAACATTTTGCATGCTTCGAATATTATCTAACAGAATTACCTTCATACAACCTAAAACAAAAAATAAATTATCATTATATTAGTAAGCTTTCTATGAAAAACAATAGTATATCGTATGAATAAAAGAGAGATATAAAAAATACAAATACTTTCACCTTATTTTTTATCTGTTTTTTATCTATTTTTTATATCTTTTGGCATATTTTTTACATTTGTCTCAATATTTTCTGTATCTCTCTAGTTTTTCTTTTAAATTTTTACTCTTATAGTGTATACTATAGGAAATAACAGATATCTTTATGCTAGAATTTTTTGTATTATCACTTCTCTGCTTTTGAATACTTTATTCAGGCATTTTTATGCTGAGAAAAAAAGCCTATTATAAACATACACTTAACACCGTTTTTCTTAGAGTCATTCTTCCAAAAAAAGACTCTGATCTCGATTCAAAAAAAGAAACCACTAAAGACTTTAAAGAAATGGTCTGACTTATGGAGCAGCTTCTCTCTTCCCTAAAAAGTACGCATTCCTGAAAACTTCTAAAAAAAATCTTAGGCCAAGATATTATGACCTTTGAATATCTCGCGCATGAAAATGAAATATATTTTTATGTGAGCTGTGCAAAAAACTATAAAAAACTCATCGAAAAACAAATCAATGGATATTATCCAGATGCCATAGTTGAGGAAACAAAAGAGCTTAATATCTTTGAAAATAGAAATGCTTTTTCTACCACCTATCTCCATACAGCAAAGCACTATGCGTATCCAATAAGAACGTATCAAAAACTTGAGTCAGACCCGATAAATAATATTACGAATGCATTTTCAAAGCTGGACGAGGACCAATCTGCAGCAGTTCAAATTCTTCTCAAGCCGATTTGAGATGACTGGCAATGAAAATCAACAAAAATATCAAGTAAGATGATGCACTCAAAATCATCAAATTTTTCTCTAAATCCTCTCAAAATTTTACTCGGATTTATCGAAATTTTCATCAGTAAAAATGAAGAAAAATCACCACAGAATGAAAATAATTCTTCAGCCCTAACGCAAGAGCGAGCAAAAATAGTAGATGAAAAAGATGATAAAACAGGATATGAAGTAGTAATAAGAATTATCACAACTGGGAACAATAAAAATGATACCAATACAGAGCTCACAAATATCATTTCGAGTTTCTCACAATTCTCCTATCCAGAACTCAATAAGTTTACATTTTCACTCTATCACAGCGAAAGAGCGCTTATAAAAAACTATATTTATAGGTATTTTAAAAAGCCTTTTTGGATAAAGAAAATGATTTTAAATACCGAAGAGCTTGCTTCGTTATTTCACTTCCCTCATATCAGATACAACGAAACTCCTGAAATAAAATGGCAAAATTTCAAGGTTGTAAAAGCCCCAAATTCAATTCCAAAAGACGGACTCCTGCTGTGAGAAAACTATCATAGAGGAATCAAAAAAGAAATACGTATCCGAACGGAAGATAGATTTAGACATTTTTATATTATCGGACAAACTGGTACCGGGAAATCCTCTACCATGCAAGCACTTGCCCGTCAGGACTTTACCAATGGAAACGGACTGGCTATCATGGATCCGCATGGAGATTTAGTCAAAGATCTTCTTCCATTTATCCCGAGAGAGCGCGCGGATGATGTCATCGTATTTGATCCATCTGATGAGCAAAGGCCTATTTGAATCAATCTCTTAGAAGCAAAACCAGAAGAGCGAGATATGATTGCGCAGGACGCAAATAATATGATGATTAAGCTCTTTTGAAACGAAATCTTTGGACCAAGACTGCAAGATTATTTCCTCAATGGTTGTCTGACACTCATGGAATATCCTCAAGGCTGAGCTCTTACTGATATTATCAGGCTCTTTACGGATGATGATTTTCAAAAAGATCACGTAAGAAATGTAAAAAACCCTATTGTAAAAGCATGGTGGGAAAAGACCTTCGCAAATATGGGACAAAGAGAAAAACAGGAAATAATTCCATACTTTGCCGCAAAATTTTCTGGTTTTATCACCAATAAGATGATGCGAAATATCATCGGGCAAACGAAGAGTTCCTTCAACTTTGCTGAGGCTATGCAGCAAAATAAAATCATACTCATGAATCTCTCAAAAGGACTTATCTGAGACCTTAATTCACAGCTTCTGGGTATGATTGTCGTAAGTAAAATCCAAACGGCAGCAATGCAGCGACAAAGAATGGCAAAAGAAGAAAGAAAAGATTTCTTTCTGTATATAGATGAGTTCCAAAACTATGTTACCCCAAGTATTGAGTCTATCCTCTCTGAGGCACGTAAGTATCGCCTAGGACTTGTTCTAGCGCATCAGTATCTTGGTCAGCTGGAGCAATCAAATGCACTGACTAAATCATCTCTCAATCTCAAAAATGCAATTTTCGGGAATGTGTGATCGGTTATGAGTTACAAGGTTGGACCGGAAGATGGTGAATTTATGGCAAAATATTTCCAACCTACTTTTTCAGATTCTGATTTGATAAATATGGATAAGTTTAAATGAGTTATGAAGCTTGCAGTTGAAAATCAGCCAACCACTCCTTTCTCAATAATTCCAACAAATCCATATCTCGAATCAGGAGATCCTAAAATAGCAAAAGCACTTATAGAGCTTTCAAGACTCAAATACGGACGAGACCAAGCATTTGTCTCAAAGGAAATAGAATATAGAATCTGAGTAATGTAATGATGGATAAAAATCTAGAACAAGAAAATAAAGAGCTGAAAGAAAAATTATGACATGCACAGCTCTGGATGAAAAAAGAACTTGCCTGAGCACAAAGAAATATAATTTATAGTCACACAAAAAAAGAAAATGAAATTCTTGCCAGTAGCAGCCGTGAAGAAACTATCTTAGAGCAAATCTATAGCTTCTTCCCTCCTGAAGTACTTGCACATTTTCCAGAAAATGGAGTCTCACACCTCCTCTCAAGTGAAATTATTTTTTATCAAATTATTTCCTGACTCCACGTCGATGGGACTGGAGTAATTATGTGATATCAAAAAATTCTTGATATGATGATTGAATCATATATCACAAAATGATTCCGTAAATATATACAAAATAATGGTCTCAAAAGCTCTCCAGAAAATAGTCCTCTTGAAAAATCACTCTTTAGCATCATAGATAAAAATTACATTTTATCTCTCTGAAGACTGTATCAAATCCTGAGTAATATCAAAGGTTGAAAGAACCTATGAAGACATGAACAAAACTTCAAACACTTTATATATCAAAAATCACATCTAAAAAAATCTTTGCTGGAATCAAGTTTTTTACTACAATTAGAGAGACTTATGAATATTCATGCTGTCTGAGAAAAAAGACACAAATGAATTCTCTCAAAAGATGATACTCGTGTATCGAGAGAGATTTTTGTATGAAATTTTATGAGGAAGGACTGTCTATTATATATTCTCGCTGAGTCACAAAGCTCTGAGTTTTAAAATCTAACTTTTCTCACTATGCGATATCTTTTTTTTATTCCTGCTCTCATATATCTTGCTCTACTTGCGATTAATCTGAGTATTTTTTCAGCAAGTACTGAGATAAATTTTTTCTGGCTTGCGAGATTCGATATCCCTGTCGTTATATTTATATCAATATTTTTTATATTTTATATCATATTGATTTGGGCTGGATTTAATTTCTCCACTGCTTTTTCAAATGCAAAAAATAAAAAAACTGAAAAAGAAAACTTTGAACTTAAAAACAAACTCCTCTCAAAACAGTGAGACCTTATCTGAGAGATAGAGTCTAAATTTCAAAATATTTTTGACCAGCAAAAAGCTGCCTTTGAGAAACAACTTGAATCATATAAAAAAGAAAATGAAAAAGTGGTGTCAAATGTACAATATGACTTCAAAACACTCTCTGATAAAATGGATAAAGTCATAAAATCAAAATAGCTTGCTCATATTACCTTTACACACAATAATAATCTATGAAACAAAAATATACAGGTTTTACACTGGTGGAACTTATTGTAGTTATAACAATTTTAGCAATTCTATGAACCATAGGATTTATAAGTTTTCAGTGATATACAGTGCAAGCAAGAGATAGTAAAAGAACAAATGATATCAATATTCTTTCAAGATCATTGGAGTATTATGCGCTCAAAGAGGGCTTATACCCTGAGCCTGATAATTCGATAAATATTCTGGCAAGTGGAGCTCTCGTATGAAAACAATGATTATTATGACAAAATGCACTTATAGAAATCTGATTCTCAGAAGAATGAACTGATCCAGTGTCCTGAGATTATTACAGTTATTTTACTCTCATAGGAGGGACACATATGCAGCTTTTATGACTTATGGAAAAGGAAAATTCAGCTGGAATACAAAATACATCAAGTACATTTGCTTGAGAGTATAGTACACGCTTTCCAAAAACATATGGAAATAAGTTATGACTACTCACAGATTTTGAGAATAATCCACTAAATAGTTTATCAGGTTCTACTGATATTGATTTAGTTCTTACTTCTACTGGATATACGTCATACGTATCTAGTGATAGAATATATTCTGGAGATGGAACTCATTTGAGATATGCAGTACCTCAAAGTAGTTGTCAAAGAATTGCTGATTTAAACAAATGATGAGCGAATGGACTCTATAATATTTACCCTATTGCTGGAGAGGCAATATCGGTTTATTGTGATTTTACTAGTGATCCTGAATGATGAGCTCTCACACTTGTAGCACGAAGTGTAGATGATGCTGCATTTAACTCTACACCATTTTGATGGTATGTATCTAGATGAAATCCATGAGATGATTGAGCACCATATTCTCTATGAACAATCATAAAAGATATCCCCTTTGAAAAAGTATATTTGTGAGTATACGATACATGAAAAAATATTACATGATTTACTACTCTCAATGTTAACGATTTAGATATTTTTGATAATGCCTACTCTAATACAGCTTTAGCAGTTGAATGATGCCAATGAGAGCCAATAACAATAACAGGAATAGGAACAATTGATAGCTGTATGGCATTTAATCTCTGGGGAAAATTTGCTAGTACTGAAAGTTATTGGTTTAGTTATAACCCAACAGACCCGGATGACGGACTCAATAGACGTAGATACTGAGCTTCATTTCCTTATCCATGAATGATATTTGTAAAATAAGGTTTTGAATCCAAAATAAAATACTTAAAATATCTGTATTATTTACAGATATTTTTTTATGCTCTATATTGTTCCCACTCCTATTTGAAATCTCGAAGATATCACCTATAGAGCTGTACGAGTTCTCTGAGAAGTAGAATACATTGCCTGTGAAGATACGCGTACATCTGGAGTACTCTTAAAGCACTATGATATACATACTCCGACTCTTTCCTATCATTCACACTCTGGACAGGCAAAAGTCGATAAAATTATAGATATGCTTGAAAATGGAAAAGATGTCGCGCTCATCTCGGACGCTTGAACTCCATGAATTTCAGATCCTGGATATGCGCTTATTGGAGCAGCGCTTGAAAAAAATATTGAAGTTACTGCCCTGCCTGGTCCAAGCGCTGTAATAACTGCTCTTTCAGCCAGTTGAATGAGTTCACACCATTTTCTCTATCTCGGTTTTCTCCCAGTGAAAAAATGAAGACAAACACTCCTAAAACGAATATCTGAAAATAAAACTGAGACAGTTGTCATATATGAAAGTGTACACCGTATTCTCAAAACTCTCAGTGATCTAGAAAGTTATTTTTGAGCAGAGCACCATATAGTTGTCTGACGAGAACTTACGAAAAAATTTGAGGACTATACTCGCGGGACTATCTGAGAAATAAAAAAATTTTTTTCTGAGAATCCAGGAAAAGTAAAAGGAGAATTTGTAATACTTATATAAAATGCAAGAAATTTGAAATGCACTTCGCAGAGCTGGCAGAGAAAATATTGCTATGCACTCTATCATCGCGCGAAGTATCACACATATTTATGGCAGACAGGTCACGGTACAAAGTATCAGTATTAAATGAAACAAAGTCATTATTCGAACCTGAAAAAGTATTCTCAATAGTGAACTCATGCTCAAAAATGAAGATATAAAAAAAGAAAGCCTCTCTCGGCTTTCTAAAGTTTGAATTACTCTCTGAGAAAATAGTATATTCTTATTTGTGTAGTTTTTCAAAATTCACCTTATATTCAAACCCATCTATCCGCACGGTATTTATATTATCATCGTGTGTTCCAACTTCTAATATACTCGTTTTTAGGTATGCTGATTGGGCTGCGTGAGCACTTGGGACAAACGTCCCAACAACAAAAATTAACAGAGTAATAAAAAGAACCACAAATGTCGTGCTTTCAATAGTTTCATCAAAAAATTTATAGTAATGGACAATTAGCTTCTCTGACATTAAAAAAAATTATATGGAAATATATTAATAATATAATCGCATATAATTTTTTATTTGTCAAAAAACTCTCTGTTTTTTATGTATCTTTTTCCATCCCTTCTCTCATTTTTTTATTGAGATAAATAGTATAGTAAAAAGATGGTACAATGAATAAGGTCATAAATGAACCAGCTATAAGTCAAAATATTATAGTAAACCCTAATCATGCCCAAAATGGATCTTGTAGCGCGAGAGGTAAGACTCATAGAACGGTCGTAACCGTTGTGACTATTATTGGTTGTAGTCGAGATTTACCTGCTGCAACGAGAGATTCTATGTAATCTTCTTTTTTGAGACTTCCCCTTTCAAAATTATTATTGAGCCTATCTAAATTTCTATTAATTCTATCTACTAGAATAATTGCATCATTTACCACGACTCAAGTAAGTGCGATAAATCATATACCAAAAGTCATACTATATGGATTTCCCGTTATGAATAGACCAATATTTACTCATAGAAGGGCTAATACAACAGTATAGAGTATCATGATAGGCTGTGAATAGGAGTTGAATTGAAATACGAGAATAGTAAAAATCAAAAATATAGAAATAAAGAATGCTTGTACGGTCGCAAATATAAGATCAGAATTTTCAGAGCTCTCACCTCAAGCTGTATATGATATACCATCTGGAAAATTGTAGCTTTCTGCAAACTCAGTGAGAGCAGGCTGAACTTCTGTCGGAAGGAATCAATTCTCAAGTTCAGATTCAACGGAAATATTAATTTTTTCATCCAGTCTATTGATAGATGAAAGAGCCGGAACAAAACTATATTTTGCATAATCACCAACACGGACATCTCATATTCTTGTATTCACAGTGAGATTTTCGATATCCTCAGGACTTACCATAGAATCAAACTCAGCCACTGATAAAACAATATCATTCTCTTCATAAGCAGAATTTATGGAACTTGCTGAAATTCATGAAAAATAAATTCTCAGTTCTCAGAGTATATCATTTGGAGTGAGTCCTGAAAAAGCGAGTTTATTTTCATCAAATCTGAATACAAATTGTCATGGATTATCACTTGAAGATGTAGAAACATTTTTTGTTCCTTCTACTCATACGAGGAAATTCTTAAATTCATCCGCTACTTGTTTGAGTACAGCTATATCACTTGCTGACCTTGCGTTCAACTTGATTCAAACAGGGGCACCAGTAGGTGGTCCATTGGATTGTGTTGCAACCTCAACTTTGAGTCACTCTGACTCGAGTGGAGCAAATCAAGAGAGTATTTTATCTTCTACATCAAATACGCTCATCAATCCTCTCTCATCACGTATATTTGAATCTAAGAGCTCAACACTGACACTAATAGTATTCCCACTGAGATTTACATAATATACTTTCATTTCTTCAAATGATGAAAGCACTTTTTCTATCTGAGGTATATATTCTTCTAAAGCTGATTTGTCAGTTCAGGTTTTTGCTTCAACAGAAATATTAATTATCCCCTCATCCGAAGCTGGAAATAATATAAAACCAATTCGTGGAGCAAGAAAAATAAAAGTGAGCGCCAAAGCAAATAGTGGGAGCGTCAGAGCCAAAACTCTAGATTTTTTACTCGCAATAAATTTTCATAGTAAAACATAATATCCGTTTGAAATTTTTTCGAGAACTTTATCCCTAAAATTTATTTTCTCAGAAGAATTCTCAATTTTTCATTCACGCTCCGCTAATAAGAATGATAATTCTTCTTCTCCGAGTGATTTTTCATAATTCTCATCTCTATGATAGACTGTTTTTTGCTTTGCTAATTTGAAGAATAATACAGAAGCAACTGTGAGAGAAAGTATCAGGGCTGCTAAAAGAGTAAGGAAGACCGTAATTGGAATGTATGCCAAAAATTTTCATACTACTCATGGGAGAAAAATCAGTGGGAGGAACGCTACAAGTGTTGTCGCAGTACCACTTATAAGTGGAGATTTTAAATCTACAACGGCTAAAAGTACCGAGTTTTTTCTACTAAATCAAAGTTTTTGTCTTTCGGAAGCTCATTCAATAATTACGATAATCGTATCAATCGCAATTCAGAGCGTAAGAACGAGTGAGAAATTCGTTAAAAAGTTTAAAGAAAATCACATTGTATTAAGCGCAATAAACGTAATGAAAAATGAAAGAGGTAATAGAATACTTGCAATAAGTGATTCTCTAAATCATACAAAAAGAAGGATAACCAAAAACACTAATACAAAAGTTTGAACTGCGGTAGTTCCAAGCGTCTTGTAATCTTCGATGATAATTTCTGAAAGATCTTGAGTATAGATTATATCAATATTTTTAAAATCTGGATTACTCTCTATATATTTTTCAATTTCTTGTTTTGCAGATGCAGAAACGCTAAATACATTTTCTCATTCTCTTTTGTTTACGGCGAGTGTAACATAATTATAATCTGAGGCACCATAGAATCATAAACTTTTTACTGATTTTTCTTTATATTCTTTTGTTATTTCTGCAACATCTCACAGTTTCACACTTGAAAGTCCACTTCATGAAATAGTTATATCTTTAAGGCTTTCAACTGTCTCTATTTCCCCATCAAACCTAAAATCATAATTTAATTCTCCTATAGTATAATTTCAAATTGGAGTATTTCTATTAAATGATCGAATCGTTTGAGCGATACCTGAGAGTGAAAGATTCAAACTTTCAAGCTTTGCTTTAGAAATCAAAACCTTTATTTCATACTCTGCAGCACTTGATGTTGCGGCAAATGGATCAGATGAAATACCTCATATATCTATAGATTCTATTCATCACTGCCCCTCTAAATCATTCTCAAATTGACGTGCGAGTCACATCAATCTAAAGTTAGTATATTCTTGCTTTGAACCATAGAGCAATACTTGAAACAGGAGTTTACTTGTAGCTGAAATTTCTTGAATATTTGGATCTTCCACGTCCTCAGGAAAAGAAATACTATCAACGCTATCTTTTATATCCGTAAGTGCATTACGAATATTTGTCCCATTTGTAAGTTCGACAGTGATTGAACTCACTCAAACAGCAGAGGTAGAAGTGATCTTATTTATTCCATCAACATCAGATATTTCTTTTTCTATTTTTTCTGTGATTAAACTATCAATATCTTCAGGGTTTACTCCTGGATATATAGTATTAATTGCAATAATACCAAATTCGATATCTGGGTTAGATTCTTTTGGTATGGTAATCATTGATATTATTCCCATAACTGTGATAAGAAAGAGGAACAAAAATGAAACCTTGTAATTTTCTATCCAAAATGAAAAAAAAGATGGTTTGAGTTTTTTCATATTATTTTTCTTTGATTACAAAATTATTTGGAGTGTAGTTTGAAGTATCACTCTGTATAATTCTGAGCTCACTACAATTTTTTGCACATGACAGTACCTCTATTTTTTCTCCATAGACCTCTCATAAACGTACTCGAACATCTTCAATGGTTCACCCTGAAAGTGTTTTTAGATATCAAGTGTTATCTCATCCAACTTCTACTATATTTACTGGAATAAGACGTTTTTCTGAATCAAGAGAAATAGTAACATCAACAAGCGTTCCTATAATATTTGTACCACTTTCAAAGACGATAGTAGCAGGATAGTTTAAATTACTATCAGCCACATCTGATATGGCATAAATTGTTCACTGTATATCTGTTCCATTATAGGATACTAATGCTTTTTGTCCTGGGAAAATAAAATCTTTTTCATTATCACTAAAGGCAACTTGTACTTCTGGATCTCCATCACTCACGATTTCAAACAGAGGTGTTCATGTTCCTATTTCTTGTCCTACATCTATATTTACTCCTGCGATTGTACCACTAATAGGAGAAGTAATAGTAAGTTTACTGTATTCTTTTGCAGCAGACGCATATCCTACTCTCGCATCAGCAATATTATTATTTAAACTTCTTAGAGTTACTTCGCGATTTTCAATTGCATTATTTAAATTATTTTCGGCAACCCGAATATTTTGCCTGATAGTTTCGATTCTATCTTCGATGGAAATTTCTGTTCTATTAAATCAAGTTTGAGCACTCTGGGCTGCATTTTGGAGATTACGAAGTTGTATTTCCCTATCTTTTTCCTGTAATTCTATTGATTTTAAGATAGATTCTTGCGAATTTTTATAGGTTGAGAGAAAGGTTCTAATACTTGATCGAGTTGAAATAAAACCAGTATAACTTCCCTGAACTTGAGTTTGTAATCCATTCACTTGACTATTAAAAGATGCAATATCAGCAGAAGATAAACTTCCTATACTTGAGATAGAATTATTGATAGTTGTCTCTAAAGAAATCAGTACCGTCAACATACTTTCATATATGTTTCATGTATAGCTTAAGATCTCCTGCATTTGTTCAATGCTAATTTCAGAATTGATAAGATTGATATAATTTTGAAATTCTGCATTATCTTTTAATGAAACAAGACTTCTTAGGTCATTTTCAGCTTGTCTTTTTTGATCAGAATCATTTGCTCAAAGAAACTCTTCAAACTTGTCATTTTTTCTTCTGTTCTGTTCCGTTACTCACAGAATCTGATCTGAAAAATCTATAACATCAAGAACCTGAGTTCGAATATTTTGAAACTCTTTTTTTACGTTTGCTTTAAAAGTTTCGATTTGCTGTTGATCAGACTGAATCTTAATTTCATATTCTAGTCTTGATTTTTCTATATTATTATCAATTTGCTCAAGTTGCAGCGCTGCTGCAGTATCTAAATCTTCATACTTACTTGAATCAAGATCATTTTTTGCTTGCTCAAGATTCTGCGCTGCATCTCTCACAGCAATTTCAAGATTTCTTTCTAATTCTTCAAGCCTTAAGCGGGCATCTTCTATTTGCTGATCTAGAGATAATTTTGTAGAATCATAATTAATCTGCGCACTTTCAATTCAAATATTTGATCGCTCCAGACTAATTCCATAATTTCCTATACTATCATCTAAACGTGCTAGTACTTGGCCTGCAGAAACTTTATCTCAGACCTTCACTCATACAGAACTCACTCTTCCATTTGCATTTGCAGAAAGCTCAATATCTTGACTTGAATTTACCTGTCATACTTTCTCAATTTGAGTTGCTCCGCTTAACTCCAAAAAATCTATGACATCAACATAATAATCTTGTTTTTCCGTCGATTCTATAACCTCTTCTTTTCAAAATAATCAGCAAGAACTTAACATGCTTATTAAAAGAAGAAAACTCACTATTTTTTTCATTGTAAATTTTTATTGTGTATTAATATAATTTTGTAATTCATCCATGTCACTGTGATCTACGAGTCACAAAAATTTACCATCTTTTAGAATAGTAACAAATTTTTTTCAAGGTACAACTCATAAAACGTCTCGTATTTCTTTTGGAATAACTATTTGTCACTTTGTTCACACGGTAACAACTCAGAGTATTTTAAGTCCTTTATCTTTGCAATTCATAAGGTGTTTCAAGTATATAATTTATTAGTATGAAAAGTATGACTTGTGAGATTTTAGTATAAAAAAATAGAAAATCAAAGGATTTTCTATTTTTTTATACTTCAGAGATATTAGTCTTGAATTTCTCAACTTCATACTGATGTACCTGTCCCAGTCACTTCGGATTCTGGAAGTGAATCAAGTATTTCTTGAAGATCCTCTGCACTGAGGTCTTGGGTATTACTTGAACTCATCGAACTTACAATAAATAAGATGCTCGTTCAGACTATACCAATGATTATAGCAGCAAGTGCAATCAGTGCGACAATTTTAGCTGCTGTGTTTTTTCTTTTTTTCATACTATTAATCTATGTAATCAGATAATGACTCAGGAGATATAGGGGCAGATAGAAGTTTTGTGACACCATCTAATATTTGTTCAACCTGATTTTCTCCAAACAAAATAGTATAACTTTTCCCATTTTTTTCAAATTTATAAGTCATCTTTTGAGTATTAGATGAATACTGAAGTGAAATATTAGATATATTAGCAAATGTAGAAATAGTATTATAGAGATTCTTAAAGCTTTCAATTTGTAAAGAAAAATTATAAAACATGTCTCTTATATCTTCTTTTTTAATCCTTCATGAAAAAGAAATTCTAATTCATCCAAATAGATATGATTTTTTCTCATTTAAATTTTCATAAATTGTTGATTCAAATTTTGTAAAATATCTATTATTTATGTCTGAATTTAAAATATACTGAGTTGAAAAATTTCAATTATAATTTTTCTCAATTTCAGATGCCCCAAGCTTAGGAGATTGGAAAAATAATTCTGAATCTGTAATATATACATCATACAGTGTATCATTTTTTACTAATGATATATCAGCATACTCAATCCTTAAAGTATCTCTTGTATCTTTAAACTCTCCATTATCTCATAATAAAATATCTCTTTTAAATACTACCTCTGTCTTATCTTCTGAAGAACTTGTAGTCGTTCAAGTATATATATCTACTTGTGATCCTGAATTATTATCAAAAAAGGTTATCAGGAAAAAACGTGAAAAATCATAAAGAATTTTCTCTTCTTCAGGAGCAGTTTTAAATCTCTCACTCCATATATCTTCTTTTGAATTTAACTTATATTCATAGGATTGTGGAACCGTATCTATAATAATATCTGTCATTCTATTCCCACTTTCTGGATATAATTTAAAACTAAATCGTTTTCATGAAATGTTGAGATTTTGTATCTCATATCCATTTGGTATTATTTCAATACTTGATCCTTCATAAGATATTCCTACAAATTTTTGAAGATAGTTCAAAATATTCTCCTGTGAAAGAACGAGTCATGCATCTCATGCGCTTCACAAATCCAGTGCATTTCTTTTAGAAATATCATATGAAGAAACATACTCTTCATAGTTTTCAAGCGCTATAAAATACTCAGCAAAAAGCTCAGAGCTTTGTTCTATAGATGAAATAATATTTGCATCTCGTATAATATCATCATCTAAATATCGTTTATTTGTCGTAAAGAAACTTAGAGCAATATTTGTAGATATTCTCAATTTTTGTACCATTTCTATTGAAAACCTCGTTGCATCATTTACAATAAGAAGTTTTTCACTATTTCTCTCTGGAAGAAAGAAATTAACCCGCATTGAATCTTGTATTTTTTGAAGTAATTGACTATAAATAAAAACTCCAGTAATTTTTTGTTCAACATTACTATTATACACTCTGGAAGCTACTTGATTAAATGCAGAGAAAATTTCGACAATTTTTGTAAAATCTTTATCTTCTTCATCCAATTCTAATTCATACATGAGAGATTTCTCAAGAAAATACGCAAAATATTCTTCATAAATTTTTGCTTTCTCTTTTCCTGCAGCAAAATTTCAAAATAAGGTTACAAGATTTCTAAAAAATACTGCTGACATATCTCATCCATCGTCATATATTGAAAAAAGTGAATAACTATAGAGAAAATACGGGTCAAGTGGAATTATAGCCTTATTTCCTATCCCATAAAAAATATCTTTCACTTCGATAGCATTAATATCTCGACTCAAAGAAAGCAGAGACAAGAGCTCATAATATATATCCTTACTTTTATCGTATTGCTCTGCATCTAGTTGTTGTAAGCGAGATATGTCTCTTTTCAGTTCAGAAAGTTTCTCTGTTGTAGCAGTTTTATCATGTATCACATCAATATATCCTTGCAAAATACTATTCTTGTAAAATATTATTTGTTTCTGCTCGTTCATAAAGAGATTTATATATCTCTGCGCCATAGCCAATCAAGGAATTTTTATTACTGATTTTTCACCAAATTCATTCAGCATTTCTTGAGCGACTACCTGTCTACTGAGTATATTTTCGTATGCTGTAAAGAAAAGTGACTGCTTCCCTGAAATATAACGAGAAAAATTTGAATCATCTATAGTATCTGTAAGTCTCTGTCAGATATAACCAAGATTAAAAATAGTATCAATACGAACTCTATCTGCATTTTTTAGAAATTTTCATCTGAGTGGTTGAAACTCTAAATACATATGTGGGGTCAAAAATATATCTGTATATACTTCACTCCCATCATCAGAAACAAGGCTGACTGTTATTGGAGTATTCACGGCAAAAACAAAGACCTTATTCTTCTGACTCTGAGAATCTATATATACATCTCAGATTCATTGCTGTGTGATTTTATAATTTGGAGCGCTAAACTCATAACTACTTCAAATATTTCTCAGTGATGAAAAAAGAATCGTATCCGTCACATCTATCTGAGAGATATTTTCATCTTTATTTATAAGTATTCATCCACTATAGGAGTAAATATCTTCAAAATAAGAGAGCTCTTCCCTAATAATATTTCCTGATCAAAATGTTTCAGTATACGGAAAATTATTATGAATTTCAAAAGGAAGAGGAGAAATATTATTTTGTGATGGAGAAAAAAACATCAAAAAAAATACTCCTATAAACAGTATGAAGAAAAGGATACTCGTGAATATGCGTAGTACTAAATACATAAAAAAAAGTTATATAGGATTATTCTACTATATATCTCTTCTTTTGTAAAAAATATGGCATAAGAAATAATTTACTCGTTTCAAATAAAGTCTTGTGTAAATATCTGAGAAAAATCTTGCAGTATCATATCATCAGAGATGAGTATTCCAATCTCACGGTTTTCATCAAAGCTATAGGTAGAAAAATTAATACTTCCTATATACAGATATTTTTTATCACTGAGTATAGCCTTTGCATGAAGCTTTTTACCATCTAAATATAGTATATCTATTCATCTTGCTTTATATGCTTGAATTTTCTCTGGATTCTCATCAAAAAATACTTTATCTACGATAAAACGAATCTCGACACCGCGTGAAATGGCATCAAAAATAAGCTCTTCAAATGCATCATCTTGTATGTATGGAAAATATATATCAAGACTGCTTTGGGCCTGCGAAACAAGCTGAGAAAGCTTGAATCTCGAGTATTCTGGAGAAAGAACGAGCCGCTCATGATATACTCCATATTTTTCATGTGTAAAATCTTGGATAAATAATTGCTGCAGTGCTCTTTGCAAGTCTCATTGAGATATTTCCACCATAAAATCCCTATTTTTCGTAAAAAGAGAATATGAAAAGTTTCATGTAGAGACGTACGTTCTCTCATCAATAATGAGAAGTTTTGCATGATTGAGAGAATAGTTTAATGGATCAGACCACCTCACATCAATTCCTGCATCTTTGAAATCATTATAGTGACTATCATTGAGATATGGAGCTTGGTATGGATTATTTTCAAGTAATATTTTCACATCCACTCATCTTTTCTGAGCTTCAATAATGGCATCTCTGAGTCTCTTTTCTGTAAATATATATACTTCAACATATATTTTTTCCTGTGCTTGTTCCACATGAAACACGAGTTCATCAAGAAATGAAGTATCTGGAGTTGTATGCAATGCAGCAATTTCTCAGGTACTGTGTATCTTCTCAAGGGAGAATTTTGTAATACTTTCATCAATTTCTTGCTGATATAACTTCGTATTCTCTGCTCTCTCTTGATACTGCCAATACTCATCTCCATAGAAACATCAAAAAATAACAAAAAAGAGAATAATACAGATAATTTGAAAAATCTTTTGTTTCATAGGTTTAAAATCAGCTCTGTAAATCCAGCATTTCCTTGTAGAATCATTTTTGTTTCACCAGCTCTTTATGCGTTCATCGCTCGAGAAGTTGTCAGTTTTGTATTACGACGATATCATCTGCATGTTTTACCGTTTGCAGTCTGTGAGCTATCACGAGAACCGTTCTCTCTTGAAATAAGTTATGCATCGCTTGTGTTATCTTTTTTTCTGAAATACTATCAAGCGCACTGGTTGGTTCATCCAGGATAATTATTTTAGGATTCTTCAAAAATATTTTTGCTATGGCAAGGCGCTGTTTTTGTCCTCCTGAGAGTTTCACTCAGCGTTCTCCTATCTGGGTGTCCAGTCCTTCTGGGAGTTCATAGATGAATTGGCACTGTGCAAGCTCGATGATGTCTTTCAACTTTTTTTCTTCTACCTCTTCACCTCAAGATACCTCTATCTTGAATTCTTTCTCCTCAGAGGAGAAAGAGGCTACATTTTTATTATTTTCTTTACTATCAGTTCTCTCTCCTTGCAGGAGAGAGTTAGAGAGAGGTGTTGTGTGGGTAGATAGTCCATACAGTAGATTTTCTCTCACGCTTCCATCAAAGACGCTTGGTTCCTGCGTAAGATATCATATATCTTTATAGTAGCTTTTAAGCGAAGTCTCTGAGAGTTTTTGTCCATCCACCAAAATATCTCAAGAGCTCGCTCTGATATATCCTGCGATAAGTTTCACGAGGGTAGATTTCCCTCCTCAGCTTGGTCCTACAAAAGCAGTTACTTTTTCTCAGAGTATTTTCAGAGAGAAGTCTTTGAAAACAAGGTTCTCTTCATCATAGCCAAAACTCAAGTTTTCAATCTGTATCTTTCATTTTGTATGCTCAAAAGTATTTCCTTCTTCATAACCAACTATTTGTGGGGTTGAATCGAAAAAGTCCCAGAGTCCAGTCATTTCATGAATGTCTCTCGTGAAGTTCTTATAAAAAATAAGAAAATCTTGCGCATTTTTTTCAAAATATGTCAGCACTGTGATAAAAGTGACTACATATGTAAGAGATATTTCTCAATCAAAGTATTGCTGCCCAATAAACACGAGCAATATAATTTTGGAACTAAATAAAATAACCTCACTTCCCCTGAAAAGAATATGTCCCCAGTAGTTTTGTTCCCTATTATTTTCTACAATTGCATCATAGGTATCTGATATTTTTTGTACTTCAAAATCTACTTTTGAGCTCTGTAATATTTCATACTTTGACATAATAATTTTTGCAACAGAGCGAGAATTTTCTTTTTTGAGTATATGCTTTTTCCTGCGTATTTGGACTTGTTTATAATCAAAATATTTTGTAAAAAGTGTCAGACCAATATAGAGAAATATAAAAGCGATTCACAGTAAAAAATAAATTTTGAATACAAAATAAAGCGTAAAAACAAGAAATGGAAGTATCTTCGCTGAGTTATAGAGTGTGTCATTGAGCATCAATGAATGAGCATTGATTCATTGCTGTAAGAGATGATTTACTTTTCACGTTCACTGTCTCTCAACCTTGGTATTATCAAGAGAAATAAACAGTGGTATATATTTTTTGTACAAGCTTTTTCGAAGATTTTCCAAAAATCTCACCCATCAATAATTTTTAATAAAGTGAGATGCAAGCATTAAACATGAAAATATTATGATGTATCTGAAAATAACAAAGCTATAATCATGTCTCACTCCTGATTCTAATATACTTGTAATATCCCGAATAAAAAATACTGCAATAAGCCAGAGAGCCGACCAAAATGAAAATTCAAGAAATACAGTAAAAGTATAGAGTTTATTTTCTCGGAGAGGTTCAAAGAAGCGTTTTGCTTTTTGAAGAAGAGTTTGCTCTAAAAGATGCTCAGACATAAAAAATCGCTACGAGTAATATTCTTACTATAGCGATTTTAGATATATTCAAAAGAAATATTTTATCCGAAAAGTTTTTCCAGGATTCATTTCTTGTTACACACATTGATTTTTTTTTCTTTTGCGATTTCCTCATAGAGTTCTCGCTCTTTCTTTGTGAGTTTTTTAGGAGTAGGAATGTATATATGAATGAGTAAGTCACCTTTTGAATCTCTCTGTACATCTTTTACTCCATCTCCTGAAATCTTGAGTATACTTTCATTTTGTGTTCCGGCATCTACAGAAATCGTTCTCTTTCAAAGAATTGGGATTTGGACTTCTTTTTTTGTTCCAAGTATTGCTTCAACTATATCTACCTCAAGTTCAAAATGAAGATTATTTCCGTCACGTGTCAGTCATTTTTCTTTATTCTGCACATGAAATCTAATATATAAATCTCAGCTGGCAGATGTTGAAATTCATGAATTTCCTTCTCCTGTCATTTTTATAACCATTCCTTCGTCAATCCCAGCTGGAATCTCTACCTCCATAGAATGTTTTTTTACCACTCTTTTTTCTCCCTGACACTCACTGCAAATATGTTCAAATATTTCTCCACTTCCATTACAATCGCCGCATGTTCTGGTTTGCTGTATCACTCAAAAAGGACTTTGAGAAGTCTGGGTTACTTGACCATTTCCCCCGCAGGTTGAACAGGTTTTTTTCTCACTTCCACCTTCTCCATTACAGTGGCTACATGTTTCTCTTCTGTGGAATTCTATCGTTTCTTTCCCTCCATAAATACTAGTTTTTAGGTCGATATGTAAATCATATTCAAGATCTTCTCCTCGTCTCTCAGCGTTTCTTCGCCTTGATGAACTTTGTCCACCAAATCAACCACCAAAGAATGATGAGAATATGTCTCATAAATCTTCAGCTTGAAATCACCCCCCACCAAATGGGTTCCCTCATCAAAATCCTCCAGCACCTCAAGTGCTTCAAAACATATCATATTGCTGTTTTTTTTGTGGGTCAGAGAGTGTTCCATAAGCTTCTCCTATTTCTTTGAATTTTGCTTCTGCCTGTTTATCTCCTTGATTTCTATCAGGATGATACTGCATTGCAAGTTTGCGGTATGCTTTTTTAATCTCTTCTGCGCTTGCTCCTTTTTGGAGTCCTAATACTTCGTAAAAATCTCGTGCCATTTCCTCTTATTTTTTAAGTATAAAAATAATCCAGTGCGTGCTGGATTATAAAAATGTTTTTCGTTTTTGCAATATTATCAAATACCTCATCATACTCTCCTGAGTATCTCTTCAATTGTTAGACGTTTTTCTTCAACGACTTGTGGAATACCTTGATAAGGTTGTTCCATAGAAAAATCTCTCGCTATATTCGCCCCCATTTGTCCACCTTCAACTTCTGCATCATCACGATTACCAGTATTTATGTTGTTTGCCATAAAGGTAAATTAGAATATAATTCATATTAATGTAATATTTTTACCCCTATTCGTCAAATGTTTTTTACCGTACATCTTGGACAAGACAAATCTTCTATTTCTCCCTATATATCATCTACCCTTTTAGATGAGATAGAAAAAACGCTGAGCAAAGGAGAAAAAGTGCTGCTCTATCTCAATAAACGAGGAGCTTTTTCGAGCATGATATGTGAAGATTGTCAGTTTCTCTTTGAGTGCCCTAATTGTGATATTTCACTCTGAGTCCATCATAATCCAGAGCATTTTCTCTGTCATTTGTGTCAGCATAGTTACAGAATTCCAAGCGCATGTCCAAAGTGTCACGGGGTACATCTGAGGTCAATTTGAGTTGGAACACAGCAAATTGAAAACGTATTAGAAACATATTTTCAGTGAAAGTCTGTATCGCTCTATAGATTTGATTCAGACTCTATGAAAAATATATCAAGTAAAAAAGCCGCACTCTGAGAACTCAATAATGCCGATATCATTATTGGAACCAAGATGATAACTACTGGTTTTGATTTTGAAAAGATAGGACTCATATGAGTAATTCTCGCAGAATGAGAGCTTGGATACGCGAGCTATGATGCTGAAGAGACTGCCTATAGTAATTTGAAACAATTAATATGAAGAGGAAATAGAAAATCCCAAGATACTAAAATAATACTTCAAAGCTTTATTCCAAAAAATCCTACCATAGAGAGACTTACG
Organism: uncultured Candidatus Peribacteria bacterium; assembly: GCA_964456335.1. Taxonomy (GTDB): domain Bacteria; phylum Patescibacteriota; class Gracilibacteria; order BD1-5; family UBA6164; genus JAACSU01. Next base: position 30,662 of record CAYVZQ010000002.1, read on the forward strand.
CAACATAATTTCAAAGATTTTATTACAGAAACACTCAAAGAACGCAAGGAATATCTCTATCCTCCCTACACTGAGATGGTACGTCTTGAATACAGACATAAGGAAAGCATAAAAGCTCTTGAGTATATCAAAAAATTAGAAACTAAGCTCAAAGAATTTGATACAGATGAGAAATATAATTTTCTCTGCGGAACAAGTACTTTTCGAAAGAATAACACCCATCATGTCAGCCTTATCATCAAATGAGACCATATCAGAGAGCTTTTACAAAACATACACAAAACAATTCTCTCAGAGAGAAACCTCAGTGTCATTTTTGCATAAAAAATTGTATTTTTCGTGCACCAAAAGGTTTTTTATAACTTTTTAACAGCAAAATATTTTCCTGCTTGATTTCCCTTCCAAAATGGAGAAAATATTTTGTAATTATTTCTTACTCATCAATCCTATGAAATTTGAAATCTCAACAAAAGCGCTGCAAAGAGCTCTGAGTGTTGTATCTCATGCAACTGCTGGAATCACCACCACTCCAATTCTTGAGAATATACTTATAAAAGTAAATTATAAGCATATAGTGCTCACTGCAAACAATCTCGAAATGGCTATAGAATACATGGTTGATGAAGCAAAAATCATAAGTGAAGGAGCTTTTTCTGTGCCATCAAAACTCTTTTCTAGCTATGTTGGTCTCCTGCAAGACGATAGTGTTCAGATAGAACTGATTGGAAAAGACTCGCTTGAAATCAAAACAGAAAGTGGAAAAACAAAAATTAAATGAATCGCAGCAGAAGACTTCCCAGTGATTCCATCTGTAAAAGAAGAGCTTTCTCTTTCACTTAAAGGACATGTGGTAAGAAAATCTATTGAAAAAACACTTTTCTCAAGTGCTGAGGGAAATATTCGTCCAACACTTGCTGGACTCTTTGTGAATATTTCAGGTTCAGAGACTATTTTTGCTTCAACTGATAGTTTTAGACTCTCAGAATACAAAACCATTCTTGATGCTCCAAGTAACGTGAGTTTTTCTCAAATTATCCCAGGAAAAACCTGTAATGAAATCAAAAATATTATTTCTGACGACGATGAAGTACGAATTATTTCAGGAGAAAATCAAATTGCATTCTTCTTTGGAAATATCAAAATTTACTCAAGACTCCTGAATGGAAAATTTCCAGACTACGCAAACTTTTTCCCAAGCTCATATACAACGAAAGGAGTAATCAACAGAGCTGACCTCATGCAGGCACTCAGAAAAATAAATCTCATCTCAAGAGAAAATAATTACTCTATCAAAATGAGTTTTTCAGCTGAATCTGGAATCCTGCTTGAAACCTCTGAAACACAAATTGGTGAGGGTGAAGTACGACTCGTAGGAAGCGTCGAAGGAGAAGATGCTATCATCGGTATCAACTCAACCTATTTCCTCGAAGCGCTCGGAGTTATCGAGACAACCCACGTTTCTCTCCAATTTGAATCTGCGCTTGCTCCTATTCTCCTCCTTCCAGTAAAAGACGAATGAGCAAAAAAAGATCTTCCAGGAACATTCAAACATATTATCATGCCACTAAAGATATAAAAAAAACAAACTCCAATATGGAGTTTATTTTTTTTCTTCTTTTATGGTAAGTGATTCTCAGATAATTTTCCTGAGTGTTTCAATTCCATCAAGTTTGCTAGCTGAGATTGGTATAACTCTCGCTCAGAAAAAAGTCTTTTCTGTATGAAATACAGATTTATTCACATCATTTTTTGAAAGCCTATCTATTTTAGAAAGGATAACGGTCATAGGTAACTCAAGTTCTGTGATATAATTGTACATATCAATATCTGTCTGCTGTGGGCCTATTTTTGCATCACAGACAAGAATCACTTGTTTTATGGCATGTTTTTTTTCTTCAAGATACCAAGAAATTAAGGCATCAAGATCCTCTCTGAGAGATTGTCCAAGTTTTGCAAACCCGTATCCTGGAAGGTCAGTAAAATAATATTTTTCATTCACGAGAAACATATTCGCATTTCTGGTTTTTCCAGGTTTACTTGAGGTTTTTACAAGATCTTTTTTATTCATTAAAGCATTCATGAGAGAAGATTTTCCTACATTTGAACGACCTACAAATACTACCTCTTTTCTTTGCTCAAAAAATATTTTATCATCATTGATTGAGATAGATTTGAGAAACACCGCGTCTTTTACTTTCATATATGAATACTACTGTTAAATTTCGGCTATGGTACAAAAAAAGTTCAAAAAAACAAGACTTTTCAGTGTTGTACCTAAAAAAAAGAAAATGAAAAGCCCTTATAATCGAATTATTTTTGTTTATATGCTAGAATACTTCTATATATTCTTTAGAAAAACATATGGAAGAACTCTCAGCAAAAGTGAAATGAAATGCAGTTATTGCCTATTTTATGGTATTTGTATCTGTATTTTTTCTCATTAGTAAAGATACAAACGTCTCACATCCTTTTGTAAAAAGCCATGTAAAATCTGCCTTTGTCCTGCATCTCCTGATTGCTCTCGTACTGTTTGTGATGGGATATAATTTTTTTGGATGAATAAGAATATGAGACTATAGTCTTAACTCCATAATTACAGCACTCCTGCTGCTATTTATTTTTCTTGGAATTCTCTACGGAATGTATATGGCGCATAGATGAAAAAGAGTGACTCTGTGAGAAATTTTTGGAAAAATATGAGTTCCTCAAAGCATGATGCAATCAAATCAGAGCAGCGAAATACATGAAGAGACATATCCGATACTCATACTCTCTCATGTTCCATTTATCTGATATCTCCTCTATGGAAGAAATAAATCTCTGCCACATATTCGTGATATTGTGATGCTCAACTTTATAGTAACCCTTATGAGCTGTTTCTTTTTTGTGACCTGATATTACTCAATTGCCAGCCTCTTAATGCTCGGATATATAATTTATAGTGTTGCGCTGTGTATTTCTCTCGTCATGAATGGTCATATCAAAACGATAAATCTTGACGTAATTCCTGGAGCAGAAAAAAAATATATCATTCAAAAATCCGTTTTTACCTATATTGCCCAGACCCTCAAACATCACAAAACTGAAACGCTTTCTCATATAATTGAGCAAAAATCATCTCAGAGAAGAGCCCAAGAAATGAGTGATTTAGAAGCAGTTAAGAAACTGCCAAAATCAAAGCTCCCTACTGCTATTTTTTATATTCCTTTTGTAAATATTGCCTGAGTTACTTCATCACATACCAGAGAAAAATTTCATCTCAGAAATGGACTCGTGCTTACCCTTCTTACTCTTCTTCTCATTTTTATTTTCTGGAGAAATTTAGATATTCTTCTCTTTATAGCATTTCCTGTATTTTTCGGTATTGGATACGCTGAGAGAAAAGCGTACAGAATGCCCTATGTATATGATATTTATCTGCTCTATGCATGATTCATCCATGGTCTGTGAAGAGTCTTTCATAGAACCAGAGAACTCCAAAAGACGGATATCAAACAAAGTATCAAAATTTGAGAAACAAAAGATATTGCAAAAAAAGAAACAAACACAGAAGTCACAGCAGAAAAAAAATAATCCTGAAGGATTATTTTTTTTGCTGAGAAATATAGAATCAAACTGCAGGAGCTACCGTCTCACATCTGAGAATCCTCTCTCAAAAATTAATTTTTTGAATATTATTTTCCTCAAATATGGTAACTTCTCACTGAGAAAAGCCTCACTCAGGACCTACAAAAATATTTACATATGCATGTTCTCAAAAAGAAATATCTCTGAGAGTGAGAGAGTGTTCGCTCTGAGTATGACAAAATATATGACACGAATCAGCATTTTGTCTCAATATCTCTGAAATTACCAGTGCATCTCTGTACTGGATTTCAGGAACATAGTTTCCCCCACTTTGCTCTACGGCTTCAATTGCTATTTTTTGTATTCTCTGTTTTTTACTTTCTCATAATACAAATTTTTGAGAATGATCTGCGATAAAAAATACGATATTTCTATATCCAATTTCACAGCATTTTTGTACAATGGTCTCCAGCTTTGAGAGTTTGTTCGGAAGTCACTGATACAAAGAAATTTCTAGCGGAAGCTCAGAAGATTTTTCTATACTTTCCTCGCGCTTTAAACTCACGGATTTTTTATCAATATGAATAATTCTGTAGACTATATCCTGATTATTTTTTCCATCAAAAAATATCACCTGCTCCTCTAGTCGCGCTCTCATGACGCGAGTAAGCTGATGATATATTTCTTTATCAGTAATCTCTAGGATTTCTGAAAATTTACTATGTGGGAGATAAATACGCTGCATACCTATCTTGGCATTCCATAGAAATCGAGCCCCTTCTCATCTACCATAGATTTTGTAAGAAAATTCTTCTTTTTTCCTTTTACAAAAAATCCTCGCTCATCGATAATACCTTGCTCCATAAGTGTAGAAGGATTTTTACTTGAGAGTTTTTTCTTTGGAAAATTTTTCTTATTTTCAAAATAGTGAGTTCGCTCTTTATATGAAGTATTTTTTCTTGTTTGTGGATTTTCATTTCCTATATATACCTGAAATGATTTCTTTTTCCCTTTTGAGAGCTTTCTTGCTGCTGCTTGTTTTTTTACAATATTTGATTTCAGTCCGTGACTATTTGCCATATTTCTATCTTTAGTTTTTTATAAATTATGCGCGCATTGTAAACAAAAATTCCTATATTTCAAGTCTGAATTAGAGACTCTCTATTACGCGCCTAAGAGATTCTTCCGCTTCTAGAGCTATTTTCTTCACTTCTTGATTTGAAAGAGATGCTAAAAGCATCGTAGGGCGTACACTCTCAACCATGACTTTTCCCTGCTTTTCATAAACAATGACATTACAAGGAAGAAAGAGTCAAATAGCACTATCTTGGCTAAAGGCACTATACGCAATTTCAGGTTTGCAGGCTCATAATACCATATATTCTCAGACCTCAACTCAGAGCTTTTCTTTCATTTTCTCCTTAAAATCTATTCGAGTCATGACTCAAAATCACTCTTTTCAAAGGGCAAAAATAACGTCATCTATAGCTTCTAAAAATGTCGTGTGTAATTCTGTGGAAAATGATAATTCTTGCATAATATGTTTTGATGTAATAGTGAATAAGTAACAGAATACAAAAATATATCTAAACTGCAATGATGCTGACATAAAATATTTTGACGGAAGGCCAAAAATCTTTATTATCAAAACATATGAAACACACTAAAAGCAACATTCTTTGGCAAACAGCAAATATTTCGAAAAGAAGATTTGCATTCTAAGAGCGCCAAAAATATTGCTCCTCAAGGTCTTTTTTTCTAAAAAAAGACCTTTTTTTATTCTCTATTTTAATCCTACAAAATGCCCTTCTCAAAAATAATATCTTTTAACATCTGGTGGAGTTCCCTATGTTGGTGTAATTATAGAAAATAATTGCTCGTTTTTGAGCAGCATTTTTTACAAGCTATTACACCATTTGTGTAATAGCTTTTTTTATTTGAACAACTTACAAATATGAATCAAAATACTTTAGAGAAATTTTTTAGAAATGGGAGCGATGGAAAACGTAGTTTTAGTAAAACAGCCGAAAGCTGACAAAGATTTTCATCTCTCTGTAGAGACATCATTCAAGGAAAAAAAGATTTTCAATCGGCGCATCTACATGTTTGACTCTGAATTCCAAAACATGGAGAAATGCCTCTGAGACTTCCAGTAATACTCGTCCCTTCTCTTGAAATCATGAGATGACTTTTGAGAGCAGGTATAACTCCGCCCAAACTTGTAGTATATCAGGCAACAGGGGTAATATCTCATATCAATAACATAGATCCCACTGAGGCTCAGTGAATCTCAGAGGCCATGGAGTCTCAGCTCTCTGATTTCCTGCAAGCCAACTTCCCTGAGCTTTGAGCGTATGTCGTGTTTCAATTTTGAGAGCAAGATAATGATGAAGAAACTCTTGAAAACATACAAAAATATGCTACTGCAACTACGAGCATTCTTACTAGGGAAAGTCATGAGCATTTCAAAAAATGTGAGTCCCATCATAGCAATAATGACGGAAAGTACGAACTCTATGTAAGTGCAAATTCCTATTATAATGGTGGATTTGAGGAGTATCCAATACTGCATCTGGACAGTCCAGAAACTGTAATTCCAATTTGAGGCAGAAGTGAGACCAAGTTTTTTCAAACACTGCTCGAAACCCAACAATCATGTAGAAATATTCTCCCTCTTATCACGCAGGTATGAGCCTTTCCAAGCTATTATCCAAATCCGAAATGAGATGTTATGAGCCGAGAAGATTTAGAAAAATTTGAATCGTGAGATATTTCTCTGCATCCCGACATTGCAAAAGACCTTAGTACTTTAAATGCTTACAAGATATAAATTATGAAAAAAATATGAATACTTTGAGGAATGTGACCTCAAGCAAGTGTACACTTTTATCACATGCTAATAGAGAAATCACAAAAAAAACATAGCATGAGAAATCAAGACTACCCTTATATTCTCCTCGCAAATATCCCAGTTCCAGATATGATACAATGAAAAAATACACTTGAAATTACGGTTAATATGGTACGTGAAGCAGCAAAGAACTTAGAAAATATATGAGCAGAGTTTTTAGTTATGCCCTGCAATACTATGCACCTATTTCAAAGTGAGATACTGCAGTGAATTTCTCTTCCCTTTATTTCTATGATTGACAGCGTTGTATCAAAAATTTCTTCATGAAACTATTCTCGCGTCTGACTCCTGTGAAGCTCTACAACTATGAGCTCAGAATTATATCATTGAGAGCTAAGAGAAAAAAATATAGATTGTATCACTCCTGAAATTTCAGAGCATGAGAATATTTCTCATATAATTCAAAGATATATTTCATGAGAAGTGTCTGATACTGATAGAGTATATCTTGATTGAGTATGCCAGAAATTAGTAGAGTCTTGAGCTGAGTGTATCATCTTATGATGTACAGAACTTCCACTCATTATGCAGCCACTTTTTCCTAAATATAATTTCTTTCTTTCCAGTGAAATTTTAGCTGAAGCTTGTCTCGCAGAATCAAAAAAATAACTACTCTATCCCTCTTCCTCTTGGATTATCTCATTCATGGAGAACTGCATCAGTATGCAATAATTCTGCAGCTTTTGCTGAGTCATGTACCTTAAGAGCACTTCGCTTAAGCATGCGTGACTCAAAATCTTTCAAAACAGTTTTTCTCAGTCACACTTCTCTCCAGCTCAAATCATTATTGCACTTTATCGAAATATCCCTTGCAAGATCCAGGGCATCAAGGAGTGCTTGATTTGCTCCTTGTCCTTTAAATGGGCTCATTGGATGCATCGCATCTCATATCAGCGTGATATTTCAGATATTTTGTAAAAACTCTTCTTTCATAATATCCCTGTCATATACCGGATATCCTGTAATACGAGTCGAGTCTGTTGCAGAGAGTATGTGAGGAATAGGAGTATGCCAATCGCCAAGCCTTCGCAAAGATTCTGCTTTGAGCGCTTCGGGTCAATCTTTGCTCAGCTTTTGAGCTTCTTGCTCACAAATAGGAAAACTCAGTTGCCACATGATAGTATCTTTGTCATAGGGCATCATATAAATTCTCTCAAATCCATTCACCGTTTGAAATACGGTTGCTCCATCGAGCAATTCACTCTCTATGTCTTGGAGACTCCTGAGTGGACAGATTCATAAAATCACAATGCAACCAAGATATTTGAGAGGCGTCTTTTCTTCCCCGATACTCAGAGCTCGAACCTTGCTGCGAATACCATCTGCTCACACAACTATATCTGCCTGATCAGTTTTTTTGCTCTTTCACACTTCAAACGCGAGCTCTAGTTTTCACGACTGACTCTGTGAGATATCACACAAACAATGACCCCAAGCAATATTATCATGCGCTTCATGGAGTCATGAGAGGAGTTCTGCTCGGAGCTCTTGACGAGAAATATGTATATTTCTTCGCTTATTTGGATTCTCTTTTTCTATATCTACAAATTTTCTTACTCCCCACTCTCCAATCACTTTTCAATTTGTATCATGCACAACGTGTCGTGTCGAAGTTACTCAATCATCTATATCAAAGATTCAGAGTCACTCGATTGCCTTACTTGCTTGCTGAAGAGTTAATCAATATCATTGACTCCTCGCATCAAAACTCTCGTCTCTCTCATAAAGTGTGTATGGTATTCCTCTATGAAGGCAAGCGACAGCGAGCGCGACTCATCCTATTCACCCTCAAATAATCGCAACGTGAGGATAATCTGGATTGATTTTTGAAAAGTTTTCATGAGATTCTAGACCAGAACCATTGCAATGCTTACAGGTATCAATATGCGCAATAAGCTCTTTGGGCTTCTCTTCTAACTTTCCCTGCTCATATTTTTTCAGGCGATGAGCATATCGTCTGCGAGCGCGTTTTCAAATTGAGAGAGTGATTTTCCCTCTTCAATGGCAATATGGACATGGTTGGTATTTAGATTTTTTCATGCCGGTATTTTATGTGTTTTATTATTTTTTCAAGCTATAACGGAATTTATTCAAACAAAAAAAATCTCGATTTCTCGAGATTTTTTATATTTTTTGTATTTGGAGCGGGGGACCAGGTTTGAACTGGCACACCCAAGGGTTGAAGCCTTAGTACACTCACTCTTTTATGTTACCCCCGCAAAAAATGCTCCATGAGTATATGAATGCAGAGCGAAACTGTCAAATTTATTTTTTGCTTTTCATGCATAATAACCTATATTTTGTATATTATATCTTACTGGAAAAATAATATGGATTTTTGATTTGCATACGAAGTATTTCAAAGGCTTTCTATAGAAATTATGTCTGCTTTAGAGCTGTATGGCGTAAAGTGATTAAAGGCAATCATGATACTGCTTATCTGAGTAGTTATTTCATATTGAATCTATAGAGCAACTCTCTATCTTTTTTGGAAATTTTGAATTGTAGATCTCATAAATAGACTTTGGGATTGATTTGAAGAAAATACTACAAAAATTGTAGATAAAACTCCTGATGACAACGAGGCTGCTCAAGAATTAGAAAAAGAAAAAAAGGCAGAAAAACCAAAAAAAGTTCGCTATGACAAGATTGTCGCAAAATCATTTTCCTACTACGTATTTCTCTTATTTTTCAGATGGGCAATTGTCGTAATAGGTATTACAGAAGTTGAGAGGTTTATGCAGGATCTCCTTGCGTATCTTCCAAATTTGTTTGTCTGAGTTGTGATATGATTTTTTGGAGTACGATTTGCAAACTCAGTACACGATATTATATACCAGACTCTTGAACTCACAAAAGACAAAACTTCAAAAATCATCGCAATGTGAGCAAAAGTAATTATCATGTTTTTCACGCTCATGATTATGCTTAACTATATACAAATCGTGGACGAATTTATCATCAATGCACTCTTCCTAGGTTTTATTACCACTCTTACTATATCTCTTGGACTCTCTTTTGGTCTTGGATGAAAAGAAATTGCCAGAGAAATTTTAGAAAGCTTTAGAAAATAAAAATGAAACAAGACTTCCTAAACTACATACAAGAAACTTTTGAGTTTTCTGTGTCAGAAATGACGGAGTTTTCTTGCGCTCTTTCTCGTCCACTGTGAAAGACGCTGAGAGTAAATACTCATAAAATCTCGGTAGAAGCGTTTAAAAAGCTTGCTGGGAACCATGGATGGACACTCAGAGAAACTCCCCTATGAAACAACATGTTTTACATTGATAGAGAGGATACCTCACTCGCGCTTGGACATACTCTTGAGCATATTGCAGGATATTTTTATGTACAAGAACTCGCTGCCAGCTCTTCCCCGTTTTACATGTCCGAAGATGTCAGAGATGATACTGAGTACCTCATTTTGGATATGTCTGCCAGTCCAGGAGGAAAAACTACGCAGCTTGCGGAGTATTATCCAAACTCGCTGATTGTCGCAAATGAAATAGATAAATCTCGCATGCGACAACTCCATGAAAATACAGACAGACTCTGAGCCAAAAATGTCTTTGTGACAAACTATGATGGACGATATTTTGGAAACTTTCCTGAAATGTTTGATAAGATTCTACTTGATGCTCCCTGCTCTGGAGAAGGAACGGCTTACAAGACAGATGATGCCCTCAAGTACTGGAATCTCAAAAACATAAAGCGTATCGCAAAACTCCAGTTTCAGCTCCTCGAGCATGCCTTTATTTCTCTGAAAGTATGAGGAGAACTCGTATACTCAACCTGTACCCTCAATCGCCTTGAAAACGAAGAGATTCTCAACAAACTCACCGATAAATATGGAGAATATTTTAGAATTATTTCCCTGAGTGACGATCTCTCAAATCCACTGGTGCGAGCGTGGCCTCACAAAAATAATACTGGCTGATTTTTTGTGGCAAAACTTGTGAAAAAAGAGAGCGTTCCTGATGTGAAAATCTCTAAAAAAATTCAAAAAAATACCCAGTGATTCGAAAAACTGTCAAATACCAGTGAAAAACTTGTGAAAGAATTCTTATCTCAAAATTTTGATCTGACACTTTCAGGAAAATTCTTTACCTATCGAGATGAAGTCTATTATAGTGAAAAATATGATGAGACTCTATGGGAAAATTTCTTCCTCTTTAAATGCGGAGTAAAAATATGAAAAATAGAAGGAGGAGAATTTATACCAAACTTTTTCCTTGGAACTCATTTTAAAATTTTTGAAGCAAATAGTTTTGAAGTAACTGAAAATACGCTTCATGCTCTCTTTAAGTGAGAAGAGGTGGCAAGCGAAAAACCAGATGGATACTACCAAATATACCAGTGAAAAGTTATGGCCTGAATCGTGAAAATCAAGTGAGGTATGATGAAAAGTCTTCTCGAGAGTAGATTTATGAGAAAATAAAATGAATTAACTGCAAGAGGACTTGAATTTTTGAAAAAAAATATACAATACGCCCATCATAAAATAATCATATGCAATACAAGGTTTTTGGCTGCAAGGTCAACAAATATTATACCGATAGATGGCTCAACAGCGACTATCTCAGTGACAAAACTGGGACTTTTGTGGCGAGCTGCGTGGTAACAGACAGCGCAAAGCGAAAATGGGTTCGCTTTGTAAAAAAAGAAGTTGAGTCGCTCAGTGATAATGAAAAAGTGTTTATTTCAGGATGTGGTGCTTTTAAGGATGGAAAAGCCCAAGATGATTTTTTTGAAATATACCCTGAGCTCTCATTTGCGAGTAAAAAAATAGAAGTCCTCGATGAAGCTCCAGCAGAAGATGCTGGTAAACAGTCTCTCAGAGAAGACGAAAAAGTAGAAATGCATCAAGAACATATTTCTCAAACTCAAAAGAAACCAAAAATTGATCTCTCAAAATTAAAGGCAGCTCAAAAGACACAAATCTATACCAGAAAATATCTCCTCATCCAAGGAGGATGTGATAGCTTTTGTACTTTTTGTCTCACGGTTCAAAAACGTGGAAGACACTATTACAGAGCAGCTGAAGATATCATAGAAGAAATTAAAGACTTTGAGGCGCAGGGAGGAAAAGAAGTAGTCCTCACTGGGGTAAACCTCTCTGCTTGGGGATTGACTAACACACATGATATTTCAAATTTTTCTCCTGACCTTGTGAAAAATTGAGTTTCTGGAGGATGATCACGCTTTGCTGAACTTTTAAACACAATTCTTGAAAATACAAGTATTCCGAGACTCAGAATATCTTCTCTGGGTCCTGAATTTATCGATGACGAGGTCATCAAAATTTTCTCTCAGGAGCGAATCTATCCTCACTTTCATTTCTCTATTCAGAGTGGTTCATCACATGTCTTATCTTCTATGGCACGTCACTATGATGGCGATTATATGAGAAAGCTGCTGGGAAAAATAAGAAACATTCGCAGAGAAGATGAAGTGCAAATAAGTATTGGTGCTGATCTAATTGTATGATTTCCGAGTGAAAGCGAAGAGGATTTTATGGATACTTATAATCTCGTCAAAGAATATGGAATCACAAAAGTTCATGCCTTTCCCTTTTCAGCACATACCATGGGAGAATCAGTTCCCGCTTGAAAATTTAAAAACCAGCTTTCTGATCAAATAAAAAAAGACAGAATGCAGCGACTTATGGATATCGCAGAGAGCGTAAGAGAAGACTTTAAGGAAAAAAATAAAGGACATATTCTCAAAGTACTTGTAGAAAAAGCAGGAGAAAATACTTGGTCTTGATGGAGTGAAAATTATATAGAAATAGATGAGTCTAATTTTGAAATCATAGGCTGAATCCCAAAGCGAAATAATATCGTTGTAGGAAAGTATATATAATAAAAAACATAGTTATATTTTGTCAAAATAGTTTTCATATTCAGAGTATCCTCACTGTTACTTTTCAGTACACTATAGACATGAAAAAATATATTCTTCTCATAGCCTGACTCATTTGATTGGATGCTCTTACAAAGTTTTGGGCAGACTCTCTCATCTGAAATCCGATTGTTATTATTCCAAATTTCTTTTCCCTTCAGTATGCTCAAAATACTGGAGTGGCTTTTTCATTCCCTTTGAGTTGAATACTCCTAAAACTAGTGACCGTGATTTTGATTTTCGGAATATTTTACTATTATTGGACTTGGGAGAAACAAAAAAATTCTAGGCTTTTGAACATATGATATGCTCTCATTTTTGCTTGAGCGCTTGGGAATGCATGGGAAAGAATCTTTCAGTGATATGTAACAGACTTTCTCTCTGTAGAATTTTTTGCAATATTTAATCTCGCAGACAGTTATATTACTCTCTGAGCTCTTTGCATTTTCTATTTTTATTATAAAAATCCATAAGCTATGACTCTAAGTGGACCAAAAAAAGTGTCAATAACTGACATCGCAGTAAATACTCTGTGAGCCTGTATTGCGTGATTTTTAGGAAGTATTATTATTCTTCTTATCGTATTTTCTACCTCAAAATTTATAGATATTGCCGGAACATTTCAAAGAGCAAATCTCGCTTGAGGAACCACCAATCCTATGTTTCCTTTTGTGCTTTCACTCGTCACATTTGTCGCAACACTCATTACGAGCATGGTTTCGACAAAACTTCTCACCATGACTGATGGAGAAAAATATAAAAGCCAGTGAGAAATTTATGGACAAATTTGAATTTTTTCTATTATTCTCTATCTCTGTTTTACACCGATTTATATTTATACTGGGCTCTTAAATTACGAAAATATCCTCGTAGTATTTATTGCCCATGTATTGCTTTTTACCTTTGGAAGTGCCCTCATAGTTGAGCTTTTAAATAACTATAGATATGTGTTAATTGGACTGTATGGAAACTTTATTGCGCTCTGCGCAGCAAGCAGTATCACGCTCGTCTTATTTTACTCCATGAGTACGGGACAAGCAAAACTCATTATTATGCTCGTGATAATTCCTCTTGTATTGACTATCATGAGTATGATAAAATGACTCTTTGAATTCTTGTATTATAGTTATTATAGACTTACCAATCTCGATGGTCTAGGTGATATATTTTACAGAATCGAGCAGGAAGAAAAAGAGGCTCTTAGAGAAGAGCAGCAAAAAAATAGTATTTAATTTCAATATACCATGAAAGAAATCGTTGCAAAAACGCTCAAGTTTTATTTTGAAAAAATGAGAGCTCCAGAAGTAAGTGAACTACAGCTCAGTGATACATCACTTATGGATGAGAGAGCCTGCTTTTTTGTAACCTTATTTCTCAATGGTGAAGTGCATGGTTCTGCAGGAAATGTGAAAGAAATTGAAGAAAACGCTATCAAAGAAATTATACAAAATACTATTTCTGCTGTTTCAAAAGACAAGAGATTTGCTCCTCTCACTCTTGAGCAAAGTGAAAAACTCTGATTCAGGGTCGATAAAATTATCAGTAGAAACATTATTCACAGCGCTGATATTAAGAAGCTAGATCCTGTAAAAAACGGAATCATTTGTATTAAAAGAGATTATGAAAAACTCGCAGTACTTCTCCCAAATATTACTCCCAGTCTTCTCACTTGAGAGGATATGATTCCAGTTATACAAAATAAACTCTCAGAAAAATCTATTGATGATAAAAACTTTATTGTCTATCAAATTGAAACACTCAGTGAAACTAGTTTTTAATAAAAGCTCTCAGAAAAAATCTGAGAGCTTTTACTTTATTTATAATATAATTCTAATTTTAATCCTGTGAAATAGAGTTCTTTATTATTATTTGCATCAAGTCAGAGATACCAATCAAAATTCTCAGGATCTTTTAAAATTGTATGTCGTACCATTTCTTTTACCCAAACTCTTGGGGTTCCATTGTCATCAATAGTAACCGTATCTAATTGTTGTTCAGCTCAATTTATAGAAAATGTTCCATCAGAATAATACAATCTATTATGGAATGCATATCATTCTTTTGGATTTATACCTGCTGATTTCTCTATACCATATGCAATAATAGCTGCAGCCAAAACGGACTCATTATCATTCGACTGAAAGGTAAGACTATTCGACACATTCATAAACATCCCATCATCTGCTACAAAGAGAATATATCATTTTCCATGCTTTCGTAGAACAACTGTAGGATCAAATGGAGCATAAAAATCTCTTGCTATAATTGTATCATCAGCTTCTATATTTCCACCTAATACAGCTCTTGCATACTGTCATTGAAGCTCTAATCCGCGTATGTCTTGACCTAATGCTAAACTCCCGTTTATGAGTGGATGATCCACATTTTCAACTTTCCAGCGTGATTGTCCTGAATATTGAATAGTTGGCATGTTAAAATATTCTCATATTGGATCATAGTCATCTTCATTATTTGTTGAAATCAGAAATCATCCTGCCTGAACCCAATCATCAATAACCTCTTTCTCCGCATTAGAATATCCATTACTTGGTATAAAACCATCAAATACTACCCCATTCTTTAGGTATTCTGTTGTTAGGGTTTGTCATGAGTTTAGTCTATCAATGACATTAATATTTATATCTGATAGTCCTGGATCACCGCTATTTTGAGCATTTCTTAATTTTCTATTTAAATTCTGAAAATAACAACTACTTCAAGAAGTACAATCACCTAAGGTCCATGCAGAATATTTTCATCACATAATATTTACTGTTTCTGCAAGCTGAGAAGTTCCATCTGAATAATCAGATCGCCAGAGAGTCATTCTAAGCTCATATCATGGCTTTAATAGTGAATTATCTGGAAAAGGAATTTTATAGTGTGTAGAGTAATTTCAAGTTTGTTTAAGTGCAAAATTATTTTCTTCAATAGCTGGGCTGAGTGGAACAATTGTATTATCTTGATTGGTATATTCAAATGCTCAAGTTACCCCTTGTCATCATGAAAAATCTCCATTCATCACAAAATTATCTCAAATTCTCGTCCATCAACCACCATCTGTTTCCATATCACAATATACTTCATACGGTTCTTCTCATGACTCTCCATCAGGATCTATCGTATACATTTTACTTCCATCGGCGAGACCATCATCTAAAATGTCTTTACAATTAAAGTAAGAGCGAAATGTAATTTTAAATTTTCTCGTGAGAAATCACTTCAGTGTGGTAAGACCGTCTTTTTCTAGTAAAGAAATATATTTTTCAAATGATTCTGTAGGAGTGGTTGCATAAATATATTTTAATTTTTCACTAAAATCTAACAGCTCTTGTTCTGATTTAAGTCCATCTATACTTCCTGAATAAATGAGCGGATCAGATACATTAAAATTAAAACCTCCATCTACATTTAAAAATCAAGAATACGATGCTGGTATATTAAAAAATTTGTCATATACAAGTTGTTGATTTCAGACAATACTTACAACCTCTGGTATGGAAAGGTCTGTGGAAATAATCGAAGGAGTAGCTACAAAATAGTTCTGACTTCCCGTTTGAGCTAAAACCATAAATCAATTGTAATCTCATAGAACCATCGAGGTTTCTATACTTGCAGCTGAAACTTCAGGCGATATGAGAGTAATAAGTTCTCATAGATTTTCATCTGTTTGCTCCTTCATCGTTTCTTTGAGGGCAGCAACTTGAAACTCATTTTGTTTGGCTGTCACAGAATAAGAGTAAAAGTTTTCAAACTTAGGATCTTTTGGTACTTCTTGACCAAATTTTTGAATTTCTAGTCATACACTTTCACCAAAAATACCCTGATTCCAAGCTACAGCATCTTCATATAATACAGGGACATTTTCTGATGGAAGCGGATATTCTCAATTTTCTGTTTCATAAAGATGTAATACATTTGTAATTTCAGTCAAATCATTATTTCTTGCGGCATCTCTCGCTTCAGCAATATTTCATCTAAAAAGCACTACTCCTATAGTCCCTAAAATACTTAATATGGTCATAACAATAAGAAGCTCTACCAAAGTAAATGCAGATATATAACAAGATGTGTAAAGTGTCTTTTTCATATTGAATTTATTTATAATATACCTCCATGTTGAGATCTGTAATATAGATTGGTCCTGCAATTCATTCTGCGAGCTTCCATGTAAAATTATCTACTACGTCATCTAATGGGATTCTTGCTTCAACATACTTCCATGTTCCATCCACTTGTGTGACTTCAAATTCTGCAATAGAAGAAATATCTCATTGAGTTTCATAGTCTAGGCTATATGAAAATATAGATGAATTAGCACCATCAACCCAAGCTCAAAGCCTTATTTCTTGAGCATAATATTTACCTGGAATATTATCAAATGAAAGCTCATAATATTGATTTACTCCTCACTGGTGTCTGAGTACATATGCATCTGCAGCATATACTGGTGGAAGTTTTGTAGTACCGTCTATAATAATATTATCAAGTGGGTCATTATTTGTATACTCAGGAGTATGTGTCCCTCTTAAAAATTTACCATTTGTGATAAAATTATCCCCAATTCTGGTCCATCCTCAACCATCTGTTTCCATATCACAATACACGTTATATGGCGAAAGACCTCATAGACCATCTTTATCAACTCTATATGTTCCACTTTCTAAATCACCTCAAAGATATATTTCTACTTCTCTGAGTGAAAGTTTTCTTCCTCCTGTTGTTTGAATTCTTACTTTTTGAGCATAATATATTTTTCCTATAGATTCAAAATCCAAATCTATAACATAATCTCAACTTGTATCAAAACCAATATTATGTGTATCTATGATTCATCCGAATGCATTATAAAAGGTTATAACTGCATCGCTCAATCCTTCTGAGTTTCAAGCAATAGTGTTATAAATACGTATATACCCAATTTTTTGAGGAGTTTTCCAAGAAAAATCTACTCATGCATTTCCATCCTCTGAAATATATTCTGGATCAAGCCCGGACTCTGAAGAAATAATTCCATTATTAATTCCATCCTGTTCACCATAACTCGCAGTATCAGCAACAATATTTGCAGACTTTGCGATATTGTATACGAGCTTTGTTCGAAGGATATCACTACAATAATATGGTTTTATAGGATTGATTCCTATACTCTCACCTAAAATTCTTTCCAAGTAAGTGAGTGAAAATGTATCTAAATATTTTGCAATATACGCATATCAAGGAAAATTATTATAAACTGACCTAATTCAAATATCAACCTCTTTGAGCCCACTATATGAACCTAAATCTTCTTTAGTTCCTTCAAATATCACTGGTGTAGTCATAGAAAAATCAAATCATCAGCTCATAGTCAGATTTGAATCTTTATACGTTTCAGGAATATTATTAAATCAGTTGTATACTAATTTCTTTTCTGAAATAATATCACTGAAATTTGGAGAGCTAAGGTCATATGCCATAATTGATGGTGTAGTAAGCACATAGTGTGTTGCCCCAGTATATGCATATGCAATAAGTCCATTGTAATCACCAGTCACATACACATTTGATTCTGGGACTGTAGACTCATTTTTAGGTACTATTACTTCTTTTGTTTCTATTTCAAAATAATCACTTACTGATCAAATAGTAATTTGAGATCGAGTAGTTTCATTTGGTGTATTTGCAGAAGTTAGGCGAACGGAAACCTCATCATCATTTTCGACAAATCCTGGATCACTTGTAAAAGGACCATTTCAAATTCTATACTCTCATACATCAATAGATATAGCTGTAGGACTATTAATATCAGTAACTTGTATTGCTTCAGATATATATGATACTGACAAATCTGCATCGATAATATCTAAGAAATTAAAATCATCAGGAGTAATATCTGCTTGCTGAGTCGTTGTATTGAAACTATAACTTTGGCCAGCAATATTTACAGACATACTCGTCGTAGAATTAAAATTTGATGAAGAATTCACTCGTAATGTGAGAACATCATTATTTTCAAGCTGACCATTCGTATTTCACCAAGTTCATCCATTGATACTATACTCACCACCTGTAACATTGGTAATTGGTATTTGTGTATTAATTCCTGTAATATTTATACTATCAGATTGTATTTGAGAATTTACTTGTACCAGAGTTTTATCTGCAAACTCAATAGTATCAGGAGTATTATCTACTAATGTTGTAATATTATATGAGGCTGTTTGAGAACCAACAGTTAAATTCACACTTCGTGTCTGTCATCATGTAGGATGAGAAATTCCACGTACAGAAATAGTATCTCAGTCCTCAATTAAATTAGCATTAGAGGCTGATGACCAAGTTCAAAAATTATTTACTTCATATTCTCATCCAGAGATAGAAATACTAGTTGCAGCTGTTATTCAGCTAATATTTATAGCATTTGAAATATATTGAGTATTTGGTGAAGCGTTGAGTTCTGGATTAAATGAAAATACATCTGGATCATAATCTGCCGGAGCATTCTCAGTTATGACAGAAAATATTTTATCACTTTCTCAGATCCTGAGTACAGCTTGTGCTTCTGAAGCATATTCACTCGAAGACCTCACACGAACTACAACATAATCTCACTGCTGTATATTTCAAGCACTATTTGTATAAACTCATTGCCCAATATTTAAAAGGGACATCTCAGAAATATTCACTCTGTTTGAGTTTACCGATTCACTTATTGATAAACGGTAATACCTAAAAAATTGAGAATTAGAAAACTCAAATGTTCGTGCACTCGCTCCAGTTGCAATTGTTTCATTTGATTGAGAATCGAGTGTAATCCATGTTGATCCATTATTTGATCATTGAAAAGACCAACTTTTAGGGGAATATTTATTATTATTCCATCCATTTTGCGAAGTACTTCGATATAATGTATAGGCATTTACATTTTTCGCATTTCAAGCACCGAGATCATAGAGTAATACAATTGGAAAACTTGTATTTGAGCTCCCCCATCATGTTGATAAATCATCATCAAAAGCAAAGCTTGCAGCATTTCATGAGTTTTGAGAATATCCACTTGCAACTCAAGCTCACGTGACATCTGTTGGAATACCATCCGTAATCTTATATTCTGCTCATGGACCAGTTATCGAAATAGTAAGAGGTACGTTGATTCAAGATATTTGTTTCGTTTCAGATATGTATAAAGAATTCCTCTGAGCATCAGTAATAGGAGTAAAATTAAAATCATCTATAGTGTCATCAATAGATTTTGTTGTAACAACATAGCTTTCACTCACTCATCCAATAGTAATATTTGCACTCACAGAGCCAAGACTCTCTCAAGATGATGTTAATTTGACTCGAATAGCGCTTCCCTGTGATACAGTTCAAGTTTGCGATGTATAGGATCCTCAATCAATACTATATTCACCACCAGATATACTTATTTCTACCGGCATATTAATTCCCGTTACGCTAAAAGGATTTGAAAAATAGGCTTCTAATGGGTTGGCATTACTAACATCATCAATAGTAAAACTGTCTGGTGTAGAATCAGGCGTAGGTGGAGCAATACTCTCTGGAGGAGTAGTTTTATATGGATGGTCTGATGGGAGAACACTTTCGTATCACCATTTGTGTGCAAGATATCATTCTACCATCTCTCTTTGGTCGTTTGATAAATCATAATCAAATATAAGTATTTCTGATACGATAAGATCCGATGTTCTATTTGATGAACCAGCCTTGTTGAATCACCAAGTAACGGAACTTAAACTATTGGTATATCCATTTCATATTCTATTTCAAGCATTAAAATATTCTAAACTCCCATTATTTACGAGGAGTTCAAACATAAAAGGAAGATGACTTCATCAAGTAACACCCGAATAGTTAGGAGAATTTCATAATCTAATAGCATATACTCTATTTGAAGTATTGTATCCAAAATAATAATTACTATTATTTACTCAATATAAACCTAGACCATTAGTATCATTTCAACCGAATGGATCATATTTCTGAACAACGTAAAATATTGACCCGTTGTCTATTTCTGAATTATTGAGTCTCAAACCTCTATTATTTCCAATAAAAACTCCCGGAAGACGTCAACCATGTGTATAATTTTCATATCAATTTGTGCTATACGTTAAGTTTCCATCAGTTAAAGTAGGGTTATTTATAGATCAAAGTGATGACTTATTATTCCAAGATGAAATATTACTCCCATCAGAAGGATTATTTCATGAGTTTCCGTCTCCATCTACATCAGTAGCATCAAGCCAAATTTTTGGAGAGAGATCTAGTGGGTTAAATTCTCAAGCTGCATATGCACTAGGAGTAGAAAAGTAATCTGAAGAAAAAGAAAATAATGCATCTCTATTTTCACGTTTTTCAAAATATGCTCCTAATTGATATTCTTTTTTATTTCACGTAACTGAATAGGTGTATTTATTTCCATATTTTGGATCTTCTAATTCTCAAAATATTTTCCCAGTCTCTAATGCACTTTGTTGTCAGAACTCTCCTTGAGACCATACTACCGCTCAAGAGTAAGTAACATCCACTGCGTTTGTAGCAGAAGGATAAAATCATTTATCCATTTTTTGAAGACCTAATACTTTTGATATACTTTTTAAATCTGTAAGCCTCACTGTATCTCGAGATTGAGCAGTATAGCCTGAGAATGAAATCCATCAAATAGTTGCAAGGATAGCAGCTATAGTCATAGTGACTAAAAGCTCAGGTATCGTAAACGCATTTTTTGATTTAGATGTAGAAAGATAGAACATATATGCAATGTGTGAAATATATATTGTTCCATACTATCACGTATTTAAGAGGCTGACAATTATTGCACTATTTTATGACTTGAAATAGCTGAAATATAAGGTGAAACTAAATTTCTACATTCTTATAGTGAGTCACTCGGTGAAAAGATTCTTTTTTCAGTATGGTTAGTACATCAAATTGAATATGTTCCATTGGAATATTATTTTTTTTACAATAATACTCCATAGTCTTGAGGCACTTATGAAGTTTTGAAGCTATGATTGCCTCTTCTGGATGTCAGTATCACAGGTGCGATCGATATTTTACTTCGATAAAATAATATCTCTCATTCTTGCATGCGATAATATCAACCTCTCCAAAACGTCCAAATTTAAAATTTGTATCACAAATTTTATAGTCATGGCTTTGCAGGTACTCTATAGCTATAATCTCTCAGTAATCTCAGGTTTTTTTCATTTCGTAGAGATTGAAAATAAATAATTTTCTCAGCATTTACACAGACGCATTTATAAGTAGAATATAAAAAAATATTCTTTAAATGCAAAACTTGAGCTTTGTTGATGACTTAGAAAATAGTATTGATATTGTAGATCTTGTTTGAAGATATACAAAACTCAAAAAGGCAGGGACCAATTATAAAGCTCTCTGTCCTTTTCCTGGTCACAATGAAAAAACTCCAAGTTTTGTGGTCTCACCCGCAAAGCAAATAGGATATTGTTTTGGGTGTCACAAATGAGGCTGACCTATCAAATTTATCACAGACATGGAAAACTGTGAGTTTCGAGAAGCACTTCAAATACTTGGGAATATAACTGGAACAGAAATACCAGGCTATAGTGAAAATAAAGAAAAAATTGAAATAAAAAAGAATCTCTATTCCCTCTATAAAGATGCAGCTACATACTACAAAAATGCTCTGCAGCAAAACCCTGAGATAAAAAAATATCTTATGGATAGATGACTCAGCCTTGAAGACATTGTTACATTTCATTTTTGATATGCTGATAGTTGAGTATCACTCTATAATTATCTCAAAGAAAAATGATACGAGGATGAACTGGTTGGAAACTCAAATATTTTTCTTGATGTCAAACATCGAAAAGATAAATTTATAGGGAGAATCATATTCCCAATACAAAACCTCAGGTGAGATTTTGTAGCATTTGCTGGACGAATTGTCTGAAAATGAGAACCAAAATATCTCAACTCACCAGCAAGTGATATTTATGATAAATCCTCCATTTTATATGGCTTATTCAATGCAAGAAATACTATCACGAAAGTTGATCAAATAATTATAACAGAGGGCTATATGGATACTATAGCCCTCCATAAAGCCTGATACACTCAAGCAGTAGCCGTTTCTGGAACAGCTCTTACTGAGAAACATATTACCATTCTGAAACGTCTGACGCATAAAATATATCTCTGCTTTGACAACGATAAAGCCTGAGAAGCAGCAACAAGAAATGCTCTCGAGACACTCAAAAACAAATGACTTGAAGTAAAAATTATCGTGCTTGAAGGAGCAAAAGACCCAGATGAGTTTTTAGAAAGTGGGAAAGATTTCCAGGCCTTAATAGACTCGGCACTGACTCCCATCGCATTTATAATTCATAAAAATAATTATAACCTGGAGAGTTTGGATGAAAAGAAAAAGTTTCTTAAAGAGATATTTACTATTATAGATAGTTATTCTGATGAAATTGAAAAGACAAATTATCTCAAAGAAATTTCTAAAATTACCAATACCCCTCTTGAAACTATTTACGAATCATATAAAGGAAGAGATAAACCGAAAAGAGAAATATCGCAGCAGCTCGTAAAAAGCTATCACGACCAAGAAGATATTCTCATAAGCTACATACTGGAGGACTTTAGCCTCATTTGAGAAATACAAGAAAAATTTCTTTTCCCAGAGAGTATAACTCCAGACTTGAAAAAAGTATTTCATCAAAAAGAATCCTTTCTTGATCATATTACACTTGATAAAAAGCAGACATTTAAAGCGCTTTGATTCCTAGAATCCGAAAGCTATAAATCTCAAGATGAACAGAAGTCACGAATAAATCAGCTCATAGCAGCCATCAATAAAAAATGATATAAGCAGCTCACCGAAAAATATAAATCTGAAATGAATACCTGAGACGAACAAGCATTTGCAAAATACTCTGAGCTCATTCAAACTGCCAAAAAACACAATATAAAATAATGTTGCATTTTCGCTATTTTGCTCTATACTTCTGAGCGAAATAGAGAGCTCACTCTATAAAAATAAAAGACTCATATACGAAATTATAAGTATATATAACAAACTTTTTCTTCTAGACATATAGATCTAGAAGCCTTTTTCTATAACTAACACTTGCCATGGCTGACGCAAAAAAAATGAAAAAAGATGATATATCATCAAAAATTCAAGAAATAGATCTCGATACCCTCTGAGCTGCAATGCAAAATCTTCAAGCACAAGATGAAGAAATGCAAAAAAAAGAAGCAGAAGAAGCAGCTCTTAAAATAGAATCTGGAGAAATTGAGGATGATGTTGCAGTAGAAGCGCTTGAAGAAATTTGAGCTCTGAAAAAAGACAGAGGTCTCAAAAAAATGCCAATTGATAGAGACCAAGATAAACGAAGGGTCTGAAAAGGAATGCAAAAGTTTATAGACAACGAAGTTCCTGAAGAGCTCTTAGAATGAATGCCCGAGGAAGTTCAAGAACTCATGAAAAAATGAAAACTTGAAGGACGAATCACACAAGATGAGCTCATGAATGCAGTTCCAAATGCTGAGGATGATGTAGACTTTCTTGATGAAATCTACTCACGATTTATGACGCTCGAAGTAGATGTAGTAGACAATCTTGATAAAGCAACTCTCTTTGAGTCAGATAAAAAATGAAAAAGATGAGATCATGGTTGAGCTATTTCTCTCTCTGAAATCTCTGATGATTCTATTCGAATGTACCTCAATGAAATTTGAAGAGTCGAACTTCTCAATGCAGATCAAGAAATAGAGCTTGGACGAAGAATTAAGCTCTGAGACCAAGAAGCAAGAAAAGCTCTTGCAGCTGCAAACCTCAGACTCGTTGTTTCTATTGCAAAAAAATATATGGGACGAGGACTCGGTCTTCTCGATCTTATTCAAGAATGAAATGTTGGACTTTTTAGAGCCGTTGATAAATTTGATGCGACAAAAGGATTTAAGTTTTCAACGTATGCAACTTGGTGGATTCGACAATGAGTCACGAGAGCCATTGCTGATCAAGCAAGAACTATCAGAGTTCCAGTTCATATGATTGAGACTATCAATAAATTTACTCATACTTATAGACGTCTGACGCAAGAACTTACGCGTGAACCACTTATGGAAGAGCTTGCAACAGAGCTTGATATGGATATCAAAAAAGTACGACAAATCATGAGAATCTCTCAAGATATTCTCTCACTTGATGCTCCGGTATGAAGTGAAGAAGATACTTCCCTTTGAGATTTTATCGAAGACGATAAAACGCTTGCTCCAGATGAACAAACAAATATGATTCTCCTCAAAGATAATCTTACTGAGATGCTTGATTTCCTTACTCCAAGAGAGAGAAAAATCATACATATGCGTTTCGGACTTGAGTGAGGTGACGTACACACCCTTGAAGAAGTTGGAAAAGAATTCTGAGTTACCAGAGAACGTATACGTCAGATTGAAGCGAAAACACTCGAAAAACTCAAAGAACATCCAAATGCGGATAAAATTAAATTCTTTTAGAACTCTCCATAAAAACTCCTGATATTTCAGGAGTTTTTATATATAACTTTCAGTCCACTAATACTTTACCATTGGGTAACTATTTTTCACGTCTATAAAATGTTTTTTTGCTCTTTTTTGAATTTCGGCAATATCCAATTCTTGAACTAAATGTAAAGAATGAATAAGTTCATCACATTTTTTCATAACAATTTCTATATCAGATACCATAATACTTCACAGTGTGGTAGGTTGTAAAAACTTCTTGACGACATTATATCAAAGTTTATTTTTTATATGATAGAGCAATATTTTTTGCTTCCATTTTGTATCTGTAATTATTTCCTTCTCTATCGCTTGAAGAAGAATATAAATAGATGGGACTAATGCATGTACGCCTATAAATACTCCATGCAATGGCCTCGCATCTGGTCTATAAGGAGAATAATAGAGATCGCCTGTATTATTTTCATATAGCTCTTCTGACTGTAATATGAGATTCAATTTATTATGACTCGATTCATGTATTAAGGCTTCTATAATATGAAATTCTGGAAATTCTGCATCAATGGTATATCAAATATAAAGCGTTCAAATACAATCTCTATAAGTACAAGAGTGATGTATACCCCTTGATGTTTTCATAGGAACAATCTTTTGAACCATATCCTGTATTTCAATAAAAAATCCATAGTTAATACTTTGTATGATTTGAAAAGCACGAGATAATACTTGATTCCATTCTTCTTGCGTTTTTTCTCACCATCAGAGAACGGTCTCCTGATTCTGACTCGGAGCACTGATAATATTATTATCAGGATTATTATCCTCCATTGTTAAACGAATCGTCGTTCAAGCAATATATTCTCACTGATAGTGAGCTCAAAAATCACAATCATCAAGATAATATATCAGCTCTTGGGTCAAAAGATCTAAATATTCTTGAGAATCAGTACTTTGGATTCTCAAAATCAAAGAAGAAATATCAGAAAAAAATAAAAATTTTTGTTGGCTGTCTGTATCAAGTTCTAAAAATTTTTTCTTATGTATATCACTGATTCTGAGATCTAAAAAAATATTATAAAGTTTTTGCATAAACAATTCTTTATACTTCAATATAAGTGAATTATTTTCATAGCCTAAAATACTTTCTTGAGACATACAACTTTGTGAATAAAATAAAAAGAATATTATAGAGAAAATTATATAATTTGAATTTATAAATGGAAATATTTATTTCAGGGATCATATTCAGCATTTTTTGATATATTAACTTCCAGATTTTATATTCAGATTTTCAAGAAAAAAAGATACCAAATAAACGTCTGTGAGAACTGCTTCTGCTCCTTCCATTTTGGTATATATTCATATCTACTTTTTGATATTTTGGATTTATATTTTCCTGGAGTACCTTATTGGCTATGTGTATCTCTCTTATAGTCTGTTTTTGACTCTATTATTATCATGTTTGGTGAGCCGGAGACTCAAAATACATTTTTATTCTGAGTCTTTATGCTCCAAGCGCTAATATCATAATTTTATTATGAAATACCGCACTTTTCACAGTTGTATGTATGCTTATATATTTTCTTTATTTTTTTACGCTTAAATTAGGTTTTCAAAATTCTTTTAGAAATAAAATCAAAGCAAATATAAAGCAGGATATGTGAGAAATGAAACAATGACTTATACAGGCATCATGATCATTTACAGCTTTATTTAATCTCATAGCATGACTGTTTATTATTTATGCAGGAATACGATTTGTAAGAATTATAGTTCTCCAATACATAAATAATAATGAACTTCTAAGATTATGGGAGGCACATACAGAGTATATTGCAATATTCGTAATTATATTTTTTATTTTTCTGATTTATGCCATTCGCCTTTCTACCACAAAGTTGTTTGTACATTTAGAACAAAAATGATATCAAACTCAGCTTATAAAAACAATGAGCTTGTATTGTATGATTATAGGATTATGAGCCTTGATATATTTTCAATTGCAAAGTAATAATATAGAAACTAAAAAGATACTTTTTCTGCTCTCTACGATATATCTTGCTATATATATTATTGTACTTGGATGAAAATATTTTATTTTACTAGCCTTTAACACGAGTGAAAGAAATGAAACTCCTCTGCATGAATTAAAAGCGTGAATGATACTTGATACAAAGCATACACAGCACCTGTTACAAGGAAGAGAAATACTTGCAGATGATATGGAGTTTAATGTGAAAACAAAGATACTGGATTCGCAAAGTATTCAAGCACTGAAAAAAACGATAAAATATATTAATCTTGGTATTCAAAAAAATAATAAAAATGAAGATACAATAAAGTGAGTTGTGACTATGAAAACTATTTCCTATTGAATTTTTATCTACATAGGCTTTTTGATAACCATTATTTTTTGAAGTACGATTATCAGCATACTACTAGATATATTACAAGAACTCTTTATAAAATAATTGATCATGATAGGTCTTTCTCTCTCAATATTTTACTCATTCTACCCTATGCCATGACCTATCTTTTTCACACTTAAAAAATACAAAAGTATTAAACGTTGGGACCACGGAATCATAACAGACAACTTCACTTGAGTGTAGATTATTTTTATATCAAAATTCCAAAGATCATCATTGATCCTTGTTCCAGTTTTCGTTAAGAAAAAATACATAACTTCCAGCAACTTTATCAATTGGCCCATCAGTGTGCCATGTAAGATAATCTCAAGAATTATAAATTTGTATTAAACTTCCTCTACTTCGCATAAGAGTACGAAGAATATTCTCTAGCTTATATCAAAAACTAATTGGTGTAGATAGCTGTGATTCATAAAAAAATTCCATATAGCTAAAAAATGCCTCACTATGAAAAAACTTATATAGCTCTGATAGATATTTTCATGAAATATAACTCCCAGTTCATTTTTTATAGCCTTCTTCATGAGTATATAGCTCTTCATAGTCACGCTGTCCATTTTTTATATCCTCTTTCAGTCATGCTACAAATTCTTTCTTTAAAAAGTCAGAAAATGCTAAGTGTTTTACATATTTTTGAGTATAAAAGTCTTCCTTGAGTTTTTGCAGGTATGTCTCATCTAAATATTTCTCAGAAATAAATCTGTTCAGTGTCTTATAATGCTTTTTCTCCAACATGTGTGAATATTTTAGTAAGTATCGTATCGAAGTATATTTTACTCTCACTATCAACTTGTTTCCCATAAAACTCAAGTGAATTATCATTTGAACGTCACTTTGTATCGATATCTAGAAATATATTTTTATGAGTTTTTATATTTTCTATCTGTATATCTATTTGTTTTCAAAATATAAAAATATTTTTTACCGCTCTGAGAAGATCAGTTTTTTTCCAAGAAATATTCTCTCCAAACACCAGTTCAAAATTTACTCTATAAAATCCCAGTGAAGTAATAAATGCTAAACTTTGTCAGAGCATCGAAATCTCATTTGGTGAAAAAGCTAATAAAATAACAAGCTTTTGAGGAGATAAATCTGATGAATATTTTTGTATATTTTTTATAACTCTTTGCGTACTATTATCTCTCATCTTGTTATTCACAGAAACATCACCATTCAGAGAAATATGAATTTCAAAATTATTCTCAGTCAATAGATGTATTATCTCATCATCTACAAGCATGAAATTCGTTGCGATTTTAAAAGAAATATTTTTATTATATTGCCGATTTTTTGTATGAATATATTCAACAAGTTTGAGAAGTAATGATTTTTCTAATAGAGGCTCACCCCCAAAAAATGAAAAAGTTTTATGCTCTCAATCTTGCTCAATAAAAAAATCTATTATATTTTTTGCTTCCTGAAAAGGCAAACTTTCATTTTTAAAATCTACATAACAATACTCGCAGCGTATGTTGCACTGACGCGTAAGATTAAAACGTATTTCAGAAATATGTGGATTCAAAAAATTTATACTCTCTGCATTTATAGTTCTATGAAAGTCTAAAAATATAGAATTGAGCCGTACATATGAACGAGTTTTTTCTTCTAAATCATGTTTATTATCCAGAAACCACCCAACAGGACAAACATAAAACCATCTATTTGGATCATCTCTATATCCTGTTTTTTCATGAAAATAATCATACACTTTTTTATAGTTGAAGCCTTCATCTTCTTCTAATGCGCGAAATCTATTACACGGCTGGTGCTTTCAAAGTTTATTGAAAACAGTTTTTTCACATCCATAATTCATAACTTTCAGTGTATTTTTTGAAATACCTCAAATGGAAATATGGTGCTTCATAATAAACTCGCTCAATCCTGAGAGTATTTTTTGTAGTTGTTGTAAATTTTCATCATTCCAATGAGCGTATATCTCAGGAGCAAAACAAAAATTTTTAAATCATTGCTGTGAAAATTCTAAGAATTTAGAAATAGAATCATAAAAATTATTCGGATCAAAAATAATATAAAATGATATATTATTTGCGAGACGTTTAAGCAAACTGATATTTTTTTTGATAATATTTCTTGATCCATCATGAAGAGATATGAGAATTTCTACATTTGAATACTGTGAAAGAAAATTTATTTTTTCCTCTGATAATAAAATACCATTGCTGATAATTGTAAAGTTTGTGTCTGGTTTTTTTTGACTTACTGACTCTATAATATTTTTTATATCCTCCCATCTGATAAGTGGTTCTCATCCTAAAAATTTTATACTATCATAAGCCAATAAATCTATCCTTTGCGTAAATGCTTCTCTATCAAAATGTGTTTCTTCTTTTTTTACGACATCTACATAACAATACTCACAACTCAAGTTGCAAACATCTGTTATGTATAAGTCCAAGATTTTCATGATTATTTTTTCATTATTGTTGATTGTATAGAAAGCCTGAGAATGTCTTTCTCTAATTTTGTAACTCTATGATAGGCTTCACTTGAAGCGATGATAAGTACGAGAGTATTTTTTTTATATGGCACAACTGATTCGCATGCTATCTCACCATTTACTCCGCGTTTTCATAGTTCAAGATTTCATCCAAAATTCTCATTCCATTCCCCTGTATATCATCAGAGATAATAGGTAAATGCTCAGAGAGATCCCTGTGAAGTAGGACCATCTATATGCCAATCAAAAAAATCTCATTTTTCATAAATTTGTGCCACAGCTCCCCTAAAAGCGTCATCTCATACAAGTGATTGAATTTCTTTTTGGTCAATATAAAACTCTTGTTTTATATCCTGACCTACAAAAAGAGAGAGAAATTTTTCTAGTACTCTACTCTCAAAAAAATTATGAAGTTTATGTAGCGCTTCGCCTTTTAATAATACTGTTTTATTATTTCTATGATGAGAACTATGTGTATCAACTTTATTGTAGCTTTGCTCTTGTATCTCCTTTTCTACTCTTTGATACAATTCTGAGTCTATAAAATCCTCCCAAACAAAATACTGAGTTCCAGCTTTGGATTGAGATATTTTTATTTTTTCTAGAATTGCAGATGTATCAAGATGGGCTTTTGAAATCATAGGAGTATTTCTCATATAAATATTTATATTATATGCAAAAATATAGGCTTACAAATTATATAACGTATATTTCTTCTCTCTCTGATTCTATACAATAATAACTTATTTCTCACTTGAAACTATAGGTATGAGGAAGAGTTTTTTGTATTTCAGCAATTTTTTGAAGACTGGATGAATCCCAAAGTTTTACAGGAATTGGTTGCTTGAGGCGAAAAAAATATTTTTTCCTATTCTCAGACTTGAGTACTCAAAATTCTTTTATATTTTTTATATGTATTTCTTGTGGTAATATATGTGAATAGTTTTTATAATCTCGCAGAAGCTCATATACCTTGAGAGTGATTTTATCAGAACATATATCAAATCAGAGACAATCAAAAGCGAGAAAATCTTTTTCGAGAATATATTCTTGTACCCCTAAAATTTTCTTTATTTGAGAAATTATCTTTCATGATTCTTTCAGCGAAAGTCCATAAAGAGAGATATAAAATTTTATTCTCCGAGTTTCTATGTCCTCTCAATAATGAAATACAAGATGCTCAACTTCTGGAATTTGAAATATTCAACATATTTTCTCAGAGATATCAGAAGCTATGTCTAAGTCTAAAATATGTGAGAGGATTCTTTGTTTAAAAATTTTTGAATCTCAAAATGACCTATATAAAATCTTATATCATTCATATATTTTTTGAGGTGAAAATGAAAATTCTAAATTAGAATCTCATAGTATGTCATCATAGATTTTCATAGACTTAAGGGAGTGTTTGTAATATTTGCTGCGTTTTTTGTAAATATCTTTGTGCCATATAATTCTGTGAATTTAATGAGATACTCTCTGATAAAAACTGTTCTGCGATATCATAGCTTTGTAAAAAATAATAGCACATCCCTATTTTATAGAGCAGATAGAAATTCTCAGTTTTTTCTCTATAGCTCTTCACATAGTAGGACAAAGCTTCTTTGTATTTTTTTTGCTGATACAATATATTTCAAATACCATTCAGCGCATAGCTATCAGATTTTCGAATATATAATGTTTTTAGATAATATTTATAAGCCTGAGTAAATTTCTTGTTTCTATATAAAATATTAGCAATTCCGTTATAGGTACAATAATCATTGGGAATATTGTGTAAACTTTTATGATAAAAATCTAGCGCAATTGAATCTGCTCAAAGTTCATAAAATACATTTCACAGACAGGTATAATCATTTTTAAATTCCTGCTTCCCATGAAATGTATTATAGAAAAATAGCGTGTAAATGCATACGTCAGGATTTTGTTTCAAACACTTTATAACACCATAATATGCATAGATAAAATGTCTATCAAGAGACACAATAAAGTTTTGGTAAGCCTGGGTATATTTTCATTGTTTATAATATAAAAGGCCTAAATAATATCTGAGTATTCCGCTCTTAGGATATATTTCTAAATAATTCTTATAGAGATCTATAGCATGAGTATAATTTCAATATATATCCACATACACCTGACATTCAAGATTACATAAATACTCTGAGTCATACTTTTTATCATCGCGAAGTGAGCTAATATCCTGCAGTATTGTATCTGTCTTTCAGAGTGAAAAATCTATGAGTAGCTTAATCTCTCCTAATCTTGAGCTTTCAAAATTATAGATTTTCGCCTGCTGAATCACGTCTATAGATTCAGAAAATCTTCATCTTTGAAATAATCAAAATGATAACATATAATATATTTCTTCACTTTTTTCTCATGCATCTAAGATTTTTTGAGCTTGTACAATAGTGCTTTCGTAGTCTCACGTTTTAAATACAGAAGATATATTTTCTTCACTCATAATCTATATTGTATGTTTTTTAAATTCTCAAAAGAGTAAGTCCCTATTTTTTGCTAAGTCGGAGTCATATAGGTTTTCAAATTTGATTCATAAATCATAACCGTACTCACCTGAAACTATTTCAAGTCAATGTTTTTGTAAAAATTCTTCAGCCAAGATTCTATAGTTTTTGTTTTTAAAAAATCTGAGCATCTCATAATCTGTAAATGGAAGCCTTCTTTCAACTCCACTTCTCAAACTCAACTTATCAATCATTTGTAAGTTATAGTCAAACATCTCTTTATTAAGAAACTCTTGATTAATAACATACTTTTCAGTGAAATCTTTTTTACGAAAATACGAATATCTCTTAAAAATTTCTCTATATGGATAATGGTTATTTCAAAGTATAAGCTCCTCTTTCCCATCTCATCAAAACTCAACTTTTATATCTTTATACTCAGGAAATGTCTCTTTTACAATCTTATTTAAATCAGGGATATTTACCAATCATTCATGAGTATATAAATCCTCTGACTTATGAGACGAGAGAAAATTATCCATATCTATGATGAGATGCTGAATTCATTGTTTACGAGCATTTCTTTGAGCTATTTCTATATCATGAAGATTTTTTTTTGTTCGAAAACTATAGGCAATAATTTCTCATTTATAATATTTCTTTAAGAAAAAAAGAATGAGATTTGAATCTGGTCAGCCTGAAAGTCATAAAAATATTCTTTTTTGAAAGGCTGGAATTCTGCGTTTAATACTCTCTTCCAGAGTCTCTATCAATCACAAATTAGGTTCTCTATATTTGTAGGGAGCAAATGAATGTATTGAAATATGAGCATCTTCAAATACGAGATAAGTCCCTGGACGCAAAATAAAAACTTCATCTACAATCGTTTCTGGGCTAATTCAAAACTGAAAAATCATATGGTCAATCATAGATTTTTTTGAGCATATTGGTGTATCTAAAATCAGGCTTTTCATTTCTGAGGCAAAAAATAAATTTCATTTATATAATCTATAATACACATTATTTACTCCCCATCTATCTCGAAAAAGAAAATGCTTTCACCTTTTTATATCATAAATACTAATAGCAAATTCACCGTTGAGAATATTTATAAATTCTGCTCCTAGTTTCTCATAGGCGCACGTAATAACCTGCAACTCTGTCATATCGTCTCAGCTTCATGCTATATTCAGCTGCTTGAGAATATCTGATTTGTTATAAATCTCTCACACCAAACCAATTATGAGATTGTTATTTATATATGGCTGAGAAGTATCTTTATCCAAATCAGATATCTTTAGGTGTGCATGATAAAAAGAATAATTATTATCTACATAAAAATACTCAGCATCTGTAGCCCTCTTTTTCAAAGTCTTAGATATATTTTGAATAAGACTTTCGTCGCAATATGTAAAACCGGCGAATCAGCACATACTTAGTCGTAGTTAAAATGATATGATTTTTTGTTACATTCCTTACAAATTTGTTTTTGAGATTTTCCTGCTTGAGACAAAATAAATTTATTTATATATAATTGGAATTTTTTAAAATCATTATAGATTTCTCAGGGATTTTTATAAATATTACTAATAAGTACATTTCAAAATCAACACGGAGGTTCATGGAGACGAACATCTCATTCTAGAGTCGTAACTTCAAAATATGA
This sequence comes from uncultured Candidatus Peribacteria bacterium, assembly GCA_964456335.1. Taxonomy (GTDB): domain Bacteria; phylum Patescibacteriota; class Gracilibacteria; order BD1-5; family UBA6164; genus JAACSU01. Next base: position 64,563 of record CAYVZQ010000002.1, read on the forward strand.
AGGAAAAAAAACAGAGTTATCTATAAAAATATTTTTTCCTCCTAATTCATATCATTTATGAATAATACACCCAAGCCTATTAAGCCTTCATCATCATAAGTGTTTCAATATACGAACCTTTACTGTTCCTAACCTATAATCAATTGGAGATATTTTCTGAAACCCTAAAGAAGTAAGTTTTAAAATCATAAAATCCAAGAGTTTATTATTTTTATCGTCCTTAACCCAAAACATATACTCAATGTTGTATCACATAAATTCCTGTAAATGACGAAACATAGTAAGCATACTCTCTTTAGCAAGATTTTTTTGATACAGGAGATGCACTCTCTTAAAATCTTTTAAAAAACGGATATTTTCATTAACCTTATCTAACGAGCTACGAAAAACTAACTTTGAGTTATATTCCTGAGTTAATTCGATGATTCTTTTTATAATTCATTCATCTAGTAAAAAAAAATCGTAGTTTGAAATAAAAAAAGATTCACCTGAAAATCATATCTTCAAACATCGAGAAATATTTTTTAAAACAATTGATGCATCGTGGAGGATTTTATCTTGTTTAAAAATACTGCACCCAGAGCAATTTGAAACACATCATGATGATAATGGTATCATAATAGAATATAACCCGTGTATCATGTATTTTTCTTGAGTGAATAATTCTGTACTTAATTGTAATTAAAAAGCCAAGGAACTCAAATATTGTTAATGTAGGCAAAAAAGGAAAAACATTAGAGTTTTACAAGATATTTCATAAAATATTCATATATATTATTAAATATATATGAATTGATGAACATAACTATAAACCCCTTTCAGGGATTTGATAAACAAATATATTACGTAAAAATAATCATGTGAGAGGCTTGCCCACTCAGATGTGATTATTGCTTTGTTGATAAAGAAAGTGGGAATGTGATATCCAGAGAAAACTTATTGAGATTCATTGATTTATTACTCTACTCTCCTGGAAATAATAAACTCTTACATTTACTCGGATGAGAGCCTTTACTTTGTTTTGATCTTATCAAAGAAGCCACAATTTATGCTAGAAAACTAGAAAAAAAATTAGGAAAGCAACTTGATATATCATTTTGTACAAGTTGAATATTTTTTGATCAAAAAAAACTCGATTTTATTCATGAGCATAAAATATATCTTGCTTGGAGTATTGATGGACCGAAACATATTCATGACCTCAATAGAAAACTCGTAAATTGAGCAGGAAGCTACGATAAAATAATAGAAAAAAAAGAAATTGTCGTAAATAGTATAGAAAATACTCATTTATGAATAGCTATTACTGTTGATTCCAATGCCGTCGACGAGTTATTTGATTCATATACATACCTTGTAGAAAAAGAATGATTTAACTGTACTATTAATATCGCTCCAGTAGATGGAAAAATATGGTCCGTTGAAAAACAAAAAAAATTTATCACTGAAGTAGAAAAAATTCATACCTATATATTCGAAAAAATAGGAGAATGAAAATTCTGCTATCTGAACTCTATGAACAAAGAGTTTCGATTTAATATGCTCAGTGCTTTTCGAAAAAAAGCAGGAAGATGTATCTGGTTTTATACCGAAGCATTTACCAATGGAGATGTAGTATTTAATCCATTTATCAATAAAGAAAATGACTATTCTGACTATGTCATCGCAAATATCTGAGATGATGATTTTATGGAAAAAGTAGATTCATATATTGGTTGTAATTATGGAGAAGACAAACAAAAATGTGATGAGTGTAAAAAAGCATATTTTTGAAAAATGAAAAATGCACTTCAAGATGTACAACTCAACAACCTCCTAGGATATCGTGATAGAATATCCATTCTCTTCGCGAATAAAATACGTTTTGAAGCAAAAAATAACGAGCTCTATAAAGAATATATACAGCTCGCAAAAGATCATATGTATGTGTAAAAAAACTATTGAGCGATGGATTGAAGATACGATTTACAAATTGCTATATCATACTCTCCGAAGAGTTGGTCACAGTAGTTATTTTCATCTGTAGCTCTATAGTGAAGAACATAATTATAACACTCTTGTCGAGAAAGTTCATCCACTCAAGAAATATCTCATTCGTCACAGTGCTGTTTAGCTTCTTCTAAACTATCAGCGGTCAAAGCAATATGTATAGGCCCATGTCATAAATTTAAACTAAATGGGTTCGTTCATGTAGATATAATATCATACTGAGATTCAATCGTATCCATAAATGGTTGACGTAATTCTTCTCACTCTAACTCTGACCCTCAAATTTCTTTTAAGTCTGAAATATACTGAGGAATATTCTCTTCGAGTACTTTACTAAAAATAAAATTATAAAATTTTAGATAATTTTCTTTATCTCTATTCTTTGCAGCATAAATAACAAAGAGTAACTCAGGGTATTTTTCAGAAAATGCTTTATAATCTTCGTAACTTTGTAAAGCAATAAATTTACTATAAAAATCATCATATGCCTTCATGTCTTCTGTATTATCAACAAAATGATATGAATTATAAATATGCATATCCATCTCAAGAGCATCTTCAAGGCTTAATGAATTTTCTTGTACCTCAAATACTTCTCCTGTACCTCACACAATATCTGTATCGACAGGAGTGTCTATGATTTCGTTTGAAGTTTCTCTATAGTAGAGTACTCCTGCCATTAGTATATTCGTGATAAGCAAAAAAAGGATAATATATACTTTATTCATAATGTTTTTTTAATTAATGATTTCTAACACCAACCTCAACTTCCATGATTTCAGTGACTATTATGACTCGCGTGACTTGTTCATGAAAATGATGCTTGATTAAGATGTCACATACCTGTTCTTCAGCTATATGCTCATCCATTTGGTGTACCACTATAGTGACCATTTACAAGTCCACTCGCATGTGTCGTATTTATACCACTGATAGCAGTTCATCATTGATATCCATTTGCATGAGGTTGAGAATATGGGGTGCTAGAACTTCAATGTCCAGCAACGACATCCTCAATTCATGCTAATATTAGAGAACCAGCACTAATTCATAGTGCATCTTTCTTTGTAATTTTTCCACTCTCATCCGTGAGGAAATTCTTGATTGATTTCTTGAGTTTTGGAAAATTTTTCTTTACTGGCATAATCTATAATTATATTTATTTTGCAATGATATAAGTATAGATTATTTTTTAAAAAATCAAAATTTAAAATCTTTATAAAAAAATACTTTCTGTATCGAAAGTATTTTTTTTATTTATTCAAAGAAAGGAGGTGGAGTATCCTGAACCTTAGAGTTATAATCAATAATTACAGGATAAGCATCAGTTGTTGCATTTGCTCATGCAGCTCACGTTCCTGATCTTGTAGGCGTATCTCCTATACCATCAGAATCTGTATCTGCATTGTAAATATAATATCTTCTGAGATAATTAAGATCATATACTTGAGCCTCTTGAGCAGAACTACAAGCTGTACCTGTTATGTAATATGGACATTCTGCTGGAGATTTACGTGATCATCACAGTGTATTTTCACTAAATATTGATCATTTTATATATAACTGATTTTGTAAGTCAGATGCTCGAAGATCAGCTCCATCATATGGACTTCATCCTTTATCACTTCTTATAGATCTATTTGTATATAAAATTGCATGAATATCTGTAACATCCGTATCAATAAATATATCTCAACCTAATACAATGATTCAAAGAAGCGCATCACCATTTGGATCTAATATATTTCCGTCAATAATAAGATTCCCATCTTCCACAACAAGTGTTTTTACACCACTAATATTTGAAGCATTTGTAATTCTCACCGTTTGTCCTCACATATTACCAAAGTACAATACTTCATCATTATATATTGCTTCTCATCTTGAACTTGAATTTCCAGTATCAAATTTTGAAGCAGACCATGTTGCTGTATTGAGCTCAGAAGATGTTAATACAAAGTTTGTATTTGTCTTAGCAGGAATATTTCTGATAACAGAATAAGCATTTTCTTCTATTTGTTTTCTGAGGAGAGATTTTGTAATAGTTCCAAAAATTCTCACATCATCCGTAAATTGATCAGTAACTATTTCTTGTGAACTATCCGTCGCTGTATTCCCGAGAATTTTTACTCATTGTTGGTATGAGTTATCTCATGCAAGAGCAGTTCCATGATAGCTTGTTTTTCATACTATCCCCGAAGGATATACAACCTGTTTCCCTCATATCGTATACTCTAATATACTTGCAAGATATGAATATGTTTCTTCGTTTACTGCTCATCATTGTAATTGCATTAAAGTAGAAACACTTGAGCTTGCTATAGAATTTCTAAAGGTAGATATAGTCGACCAATTAGATTGCTGACCTTCATTAAGAGTATTCATCGTCGCTGTGCTAGTCCCTGCATCGAGATTATATCGAGGGTTTGAAACATTGTTAGATCCACTTACCGCACCAAATTCAAAGCGAATTGAAGGACTTGATCCATTTGTACCAGGGTTAGTACCAATTGCATAATTAGAAACTTGTTCTGCCCCTTCTATAAATCATCTACTTACTATATCTCCACTGAATTCTCCATAATATTTTGGTCTATATCTGAGGTTAAAATTAGAATTAGATATAGAATTAGCACTATCAGTAGAAATTGAATCATTAACATCGAAATGAATAGAATTCATACTTGCCGATCCGGTAACAAGATTATACTCACTATTAGTTGGAGCATAGACATAGAAAGGTATTGTATATGAATTTGTTCAAGAATTATAAAGCGATGAAGCACTGTTTATTCCATTAAAAGCTGCTTGGTTTTCTGGTCATTGAGATGATCATACTCGCACCTCATTACTTGTACTTCCAGCATATACCGCACTCACATCATTCCCTGTAGCAGTATTATTATATTGATCCAATCTCAAATTATTATTCATTGAGATATTAAAATCTATAGTTCTATTAATACCTGTCGCTGGAATAATTTTATTTCCATAAGTATCCTCTAAGAGTATAGCAATATTTTTCGCTGATCCATCTGCGACATTTGTGCTGTTTGTCAGTGCATTTGAAGTGACATTTGTTGTTCCAAGGTTTACAGAATTGGCAAACACATAATGATTATAGTTATTTGACCATGTAGAACAGTTTCATGCCTCATCACAAATTCTATTGAGATTAAATGTATAGAGTCTTCCCCCATTTGAATCTCTATAATTATCTACTCTGCTAATATCCCAAGTAAACGACCAAGGACTCGAAGAATCTGTAATATTTGATGACCATGCATTATTTGCTGCATTCTCTCTTCTATATCTCATTGAGACAATAGGAGATCATCCGCTCGTAGAAATATTTATACCATATGTATATGCATTATTTGCATATATATTTGCAGCATTAGGATTTGTTACATCTACAAGGGCAGGAATTTCTTTATCAATTTTAATCGTTCTGACTGGTGAATATACATAACCATTATTTACATTATCTCGCACTCTATAACAAGCATATTCTACTTTTACCGTATTATTTGGTGTTGTATGATTATGTGAGGCACCGTTAGTCCAAGTACCAGTATTATTACATGCTGTAGGAGTAGATTGAATTCTTTTTTGAATAGTTCCACAACCTGATCCTGATCCATCACTACAGGTTGCTGTAGTAGTTACATTTTGATTCGTCCATGTATTGTTTGTAGTGGTTCAACCAGAAATTGCTACTGAAATTGTCGGGTTTTGTTTATCAATTTTTACTCGAACAATAGGCGTATAAATAAATCCATTTCCGGCTCTATCTTTTACTCTGTAGCACACATACTGTTGCAAGACAGTTCCATTGGGAGTGCTATGATTGGTAGATGAGTTATTCGTCCATCCAGATGTAGTTGAGTCATTACACGCAAAATTACTGGTACTCAATCTTCTTTGAATAGTGCCACATCAAGACCCTACAGTGCTTGAGCCATTTTTTCCTACGTCATTACAACTTGCTGAAGTAGTTCTATCTACATTTGACCATACATTATGAACTGCATTTCATCATCTTGTTAAAGTTGGATTTGTATCATCCCAACTTCTACAAGTAATTCTATATCTGTTCCATGGAGACCCGTTCGGCACAGCAGTTGCTCAGTTATATCTTTGTAAAGAGACCGCTCTCATATTATTTGGACAAACATAATGTTGGTTTTTGTTTCTAAATGGTCAAACCACATCTTCTCATGCGTAATTTAGATGGGTGTTACAAGGATTGCTTCCATTTTGAGCAACACTTCCATTAGAAGTTCGAATCACTCAAATATGTGTAGAACCATGAGAAGTGGTATTTGGACAGTCAGTTTTACCTGATGAGGCATTCCAATTTACCGTGCTTGAAGGAGAGTTTGCATAAAGAGCAAGTGGGAAAAAACAAAGAATAACTAAGAGAAAATGTATTATTTTTTTCATAATATATGGAGAAGAATAATTTTATACTACATAATTACAA
>CAYVZQ010000002.1:71047-199907 GCA_964456335.1 uncultured Candidatus Peribacteria bacterium
CTTGGATAATTATGTTTTACATCTAAAAAGTGTTCTTTTGCTCTCGTCTGAATTTCCGAAACATCAAGCTCTCATAAAAGTCATAATTTTTGAATCATAAAATCACACTTTTTTATCACTTGAACAATGTCTTCGACAATAGTATTTCCTATTTGCGTTGCTTTCATGTGTTTTTTGATAACATTGAGTCCAAGTTTATTTTTTATGTGGTATAAAACTATTTTTTCTTTCCATTGTTTTTCTGTAACCAGACCTTTTTCAATAGCTTGAAGTAAAACAAAAACTGCAGGGACAAGAGCATGAACTCAGAGTAAAACTCCATGAATATGTCGCGCATCTGGCCTGTATGGTGAATAATATTGTAAGTTATAATCATTCAAAAGGAGTTTTTCAGACTGCATAATTAAATTTATTTTATTATGACTCGATTCATGAATCAGTGCTTCTACGATATGGAGTTCAGGAGACTCTGTGCCAGTGGTATATCATAAATACAATGTTCCAATACATTCTTTATACGTACAAGAATTATGTACATCTTTGGATGTTTTCATAGGAACTATTTTTTGAACCATTTCTTGTAATTCCATAAAAAAATCATAGTTCACTTGCTCAATAATGTTAAATGAATCAGAAAATACTTTGTTCCATTCTTGAGGAGTTTTATCTCCCCATCAGAGCATTCCCCCGTCATCATGATCTGGATGATTTACAATAGAGTTGTCTGGATTATTATCTTTCATAGTAATGCGGATAGAGGTTCATTCTATAAGCTCCCCAGCATTACTCGTAAGAAGTTCAGATTCTCAATTGAGATAATATCTGAGTTCTTGCACAAAGGTATCAAAGATAGATTGAGACCATTGATTTTGTAGTCTCAAAAGAAGTGTCGATATATCAGATGATAATAAAAAGTCTTTTTGAGATGCTGTATCATATGTTTGAAACGAATTTTTGATATCAGCATCTAAATCAAGCGAACAAAATACCCCATATAATTTCTGAAAAAACTTTTCCCTATAATGAGAGACGAGCTCATTATTTTCATATCAGAGAACACTTTCTTGAGACATAGTACTTTCTTAATAGAAATAAAAATATATACTACATAAAATTATAATCCTAGTTAATAGAAATGGAAATATTTATTTCAGGTATGCTGCTTAGTATTTTTTGATTTTTAAATTTCAAAATAATTTCTTCAGATATAAAAGAAAAAAAAATTCCAAATAAGTATTTATTATTTTTATTAATCCTCCTTCCTTTCTGGTATCTTGTTTCATTTATTTTCTGATATTTTTGAGAAATTCACATCGGAATTTATTTACTTCAGTTTTTTCTTGCCCTGTGTGTTTGTTTTGCTTTATATCATTTTTGACTGTGGTGAGCCTGAGATGTGAAGTATATTTTTGTTCTCTCACTGTTCCTTTTAGACACATCTATTATATCTCTGCTTTGAGCAATATGACTTGTAACTCTGCTTTATTTATTTTGATATTTCTTGCTTTTTTGGGTTCAGAGAATTTTTCCAGGAAAAAATAATATATTTCTCCAATTATGGGAATCTCAAAAACAAAAGCTTATTCACGAGAAAAAAAATAATACCCTCTCAAAATATTATAAAAAATTAGTATTTTGATGTATTATCTTTCTCATTGTTTTTCTATTAGAAAGACTCAATCGTAGCTATATTCTTGAAAAAATATACAAAACTTTTGATTTCACTCCCAGTGAATTATTGCTCTGAATTCTGAATATAAATAATGGAATTATAATAATTTTCTTTGTATGATTTTTGATGCTCGCTCTTTCATTTATTTTCTTGAAATATGCTCTGCTACAATTTCAGGAAAAGCTTGGCTATAATCTACAATTTTTATTTATTCTTCTCTTATTTGGACTGCTCATATTTCTATCCTATGATGATATTCAAAATAATACTCAGGTTTTTCTAAGCAAAGCATTTCTCATATTAACAGTATATCTCGCAATATATTTTTCACTGAGAATTCTCTGGGCATCATACAAAGTAGCATTTAGAAGTCAGGAAGAAGTCTTCATTAAAATAGAAGATCTCAGAGCTGGAATGATTATTGATAAAAGTGATTTTCTGAGGAATTATTGAAATCAATCTGTTATACCTCAGCTTTTTGAATCTGACAAGAAGGCAAAAAAACTACTTATGGAAATTAAAAATCCACTCAGCCAAGAAGATGTGGAAAAAATTTTCTATATTTATACATGAGTGGATAATTATCACATACAACAAAAGACAGAAAAATATAAAAGGAGAGATATTATAAAGATTGTAAAAACCTTTGCTCTCTCTCCTTATATACTCTGAGGTTTTATCCTCATCATTCTTGATATTCCAAATTACCTATCAAGCCATATTATTTCTTTTGTATCAAATCTATAATATTTTGTTTTTCTTTAAGACCCAATTTTTGAGGATAGACATGTACAAAATGATAGTATTTCTCTCTCTCATATACTCCACCACAAATAGCTTCTAAATCGCACTTTTTACATTTTTCGTCTTTTCCATGATCCCACTGAGTTTCGTGAATCATTTCTCTAAAATCAAGAAAATGTACAATTCGTTCTTCATTTTTCACAATTTTTCGTGTTTCTGTTGAGGCCCATTCATATCAACGAATATAACAAAGAGGTACTTTTTCGGCCCTAAATGTTCTTCCCGTAGACTCTAAAAAGTGCATTGCTCTTTTTAACGGCTCTGAAAATGCATCAAAGTCTGGAAGCGTTGACCAAGCAGTATCCGTCTTTCTCATCATTTCTGGGTCAAGGTTGTTCCAAACAAAGTGCTGAATATTTGGGAAGTGTTTGACGAGAAACTTTACCGTTGCATCGAGATGATTTTGATTATAGTGGTTTATAACTGTATTTATTTGTACACGAATTCCAGCATTGAGCGCATTGGTAATAGACATCATAAGTTTCTTCCAACTTCCTGGCGTATCTGAGAGAAAATCGTGTATTTTTTCATGACAGGAAAATACAGAAAAATGTACCAGCTCTAGACCAGCATCAGCTAATTTATTCATAAATGCCGTATTGCTGCACATCATACCATTAGAAATCATTCTGTTTTCAATCCCTTTTTCTTTTGTATATGCAAGCCATTTTGGGAGATCTGGAGAAAGAGTTGGTTCTCATCCTGTAAAGATAATTCCTCTATAATCACGAGCAATAAAATCATCAATCAGCTCTATTCCTCTTTCATAGCTAATATTATTTCAATTACTTGGATTACTACAAAAATGACAGGCATTATTACAGTGCCTGTTTACTTGGATGTAGCCAATATTTGCCATAAATAGATATTATTTCTTACAGTATGAGTATAAGAAAAAGAAGATGAAATAAAAAGTATTATTGCCTTATTTTTTTTTGTATTGGCTCTAATATTTGGAATCCATAACTTCGGATAAAATTTAAATGTATTCACTCACAAGATTTAGAGTGTATACATTCTCAGCAGCGCAGAGATTTCTTTCTATAGAGATCTCGTATATAGACATCTGTATATTCTTCCAATGTTTGAGTTTTAAGAGAATCGTTATACGAAGTATATTCTCCACTTCATCATAAACATTTGGGAAGATTTATAATTTTTTTATATTTTTTTTGGAGTTTTTCTAGTGAGGCTTTAAATTCTTCAGCACTTTTTCCATATTTTTTAAATACATCACTAGGAAAATATTCTCACTGTAACACATAGTTTTGTGATGTTTTTTCTAACTTTGGAGTCGACAGATGATTCAAAAATCCATGACAATATTGTTCAAGAAAGCAGTATTCACAGCGTTCACCGAAACATTCCGGTTTTTCTACTCCAGAGGACTGAATAAATGGAGCGAACATTTCCTTTGACTCTCCTAAAACCTCTGATTTTATTTTACGTGGATCTTGAATTAAATCTTCAAATCATTCAAAAGCTTCAACATGAAATCTATTGGTCCACATATACATCCCTGGAACTCTTGAGAGTTTCCAAGTTTCAGTAAGTGCATCTTTATGCTCTGAGATAGTATAAAAAAGAGTATTTTTATGTTCTTTAAAGCCCCTTCAAAATGGAATAATTTGGAGAATATCATATTCATAGACTCACAGCTTCATGAAAAATTTCACAATATCAGGAAGGAAATCAACATTCACCTTATTCACGACAATATCAATATTTATTATTACTTCTGGATAGTATTTTTTGATATAGATAAGACCTCTCAGGGATTTTTTAAAAGCTCCTGGAGTCGAAACGAGATAGTCATGAAGAGACGATGTGTGACCATGAAAAGAAAAAGTTACTTCCTGCAATCATGCATCAAATACTTTTTTGCAAAATTTCTCACTGGCAAACATGTTCCCATTTGTTACCGTTTGTACCCTATCATATCAGAGCTCTTTTGCGTACGCAATATAGTGTGGAAATTTTGGATTTATACTTGCCTCTCCACCAGAAATAATAACTCTATTTTCATATCATGGTTTAAATCACTCTCGAATTTCTTTTTCGACGATATCTTGCGCTATGAGTCTACCATCCTGCGCGTCACTATCAAGACAAAACACACACAGATTATTACAGGCAGCAGAAATACGTACCCAAACTCTATTTTGTTTTGTGGTTTTTTCTTTGGCAAGTAAGTTCGTGATGTTATCCATTTTTTTTGTTCAAGTATTCTGAGAAATAATCCATTAATTTATGTAACTGCTGTTGTCACCCGACTGTATCATAATTCTTTTTTTCTAAGAGAGAAATGTATTTTTTTTGCTGAGAAAAATCATAATTCGCTCAATTTCGTAAATCAAAATCTTTTATATTTCCCAGTTTGAGTTTGTCTTTGAGTATTTGTCCCATAAATGTTGTCACAATATCACTGTAATATATGTCTCCATACACATCAATGAAAATAGTGTTGTTTGCCAGAGAGGTATTTTCTCAAGAATTTTCCTGAAATCCATAGAGCCGAAGAGTCCTGTCACTCAGCGAAGTATCTAAAATATACTTCATGAGTTTTGAGAGGTTTTCTAGATTTTCTTTTTTCCATTCCTTTGTGAAATATACGGGAAGAATATTAAATCCGCGCATACCAGCATCATATAATTTTTTAAATTGTTCTCATGCTTCTAGCTCCTTTCATGGAGAAATAACTAAATTAAAATATAATTTTTTTTCTAAATTATGTGTATTAATAAATTTCAAAACTCTTGGAAAATCAAAATTATTTTCGCTATCGATAGAGAAAAAAATATGTGAAAAATATTTTTCCAGATATTCGCATACATTTCCTGATAACATGCTAGTATTTGTAACTATTTCATAGTTATTCCCCAAATACCCTACAGTTTCATCTATGATATGTGAAATATGTGTAAATCCAAGAAGTGGCTCTCCACCAAAGAACTTAAATCTTTCAATATACTCCTTATTATTTTTTATAAATGTTATTATATCATCCCGCGTCTCTCGGCTTATAAAAACTCCATCTTTATCCACATCACAATAACTGCAATCGTAATTACAGAGCGTTGTCATATGTGATATTATTTGGAATTTCATAGCTATTTTTTTTCAATTGGCATAAATTCATCTTCTCCATATTTTTCAATATATAAAGATAATATTCAGCTACAATAATCATTATACTGACAAAGACGACAGCTATCTAATTTTTGTCTGTTATTTCTAGTTTTTTCTGTACTATAGAGCGTATCAACATAATAAAAAAGATCCTTTGCAATACAAAATGGAATATCACACTCTCATCAAAAAGCTCTACGGATCTGGATATCAAAAGCTTCCACAATAGTTTGTGATGCATTAATAGCATGTTTTATATCAGAAAAGCTTGCGAGCATACTCTTTCCATAACTATACTTTGCAATATTTGTAAGACATGAAATATTTACTGTATAGTTGTTTCCTCCTCAAAAATTCTTTCCTAAAAACGCAAAATATGCTCTCATAAGTTTTACATTTAATGAGCTTAGTACAACATTAAGCTCAATATCATCTTCTACTGCAGAAATAATATTTTTTATTCCGCTCACAGCAATCGGAAATTGTTTCTTTGATCAGGTTAAAAAGTCATATATTTTTTCATTATGAGAATGAAAAGAAATAAAAAAATCTATTTTATCAAAATACTCTCTAGTTCTGAGAAAATTATTTTCGCTTCCAAAATATACTGCATTCGTTTGGAGTTTTATGTAAAATCCTTTTTTATAGAGATATTCAACTATATCTGCAAATTGAGGATGAAGTGTTGGTTCACCTCAAGTTACTACAAATTCTATAATATTTCACTCATATTTTATAGCAATCTCATCAATGGCAGAAATTATATCATCATAGGGGTGAATCGTATGAGTATCGGTTTCAACCGAACAAAAAATACACGACTGATTGCAGAGTCGAGTAATTCTGAAAAGCACCTCAACTCTTTCAATATTTATATTGATACCATCTATTAAATCTCTATTTGAATCTGCCATAATTATATATTTTCAAAGTGAGTAAATGTATAGTGTAGTGGTAATTTATGGAGTATTTTCTGTAAATTCTCTAAATCTTTTTCTTCATTAGTTGTGATTATTTCTAATTGTTCTCGAAATTTATTTATTGCTCTGGAATGGAGTCTCACTCGAATAAATTCAAAATTTCTCACTGAGTATTTTACATATAATTCCGCTACAATTTTATACAATTTTTGAATATTTTGCTGATGCACATGAATAATGCAGGTAGAAGAAAGTCCACTTTTTTGAATAAGAGATATATTTTTATATAAATCTTCAAGTGAAATTCCATCTTGCACTATCATGTCATGTATCTCAGATTCAAGTGAATGAAAATAAAATGAGATTCACGTGAGTCAGTGTGAAATAAGCGATGCGAGATAGTTTTGAGTAATTCACTGTGTATTTGTTAGCAAAGAAATACTTTTAAATCAGAGCTTTGTTGCATCTGATATGAGAGCCATCAAATCTGGATGCATCAATGGATTTCATCAATAAAATGCGAGTATAGTATCATCTGGAGTCTGATTTCTATACTGTTGCAGCAACAAAAAAACCTCTTTTCGAGAAATAAATTTCTGCTTCTTTCTCAGAGACTGCTCAAGACAATACATACAGTCACTATCACATGTATTTACGATTCTTAGATCCATATTATCTTGTAATTTTATTTGAAAAGTCTGCAATTGGATCTTTTTCTCCATAGTCACCATATGCGATATTTGCATCCATCCTGCTTCCTCATCGACAACTTTCTTTGTATACACAATCCTCACACTCTTTTGGCAGGAATCCATTATTCAGCTGTTTGTATACAAATTCTGATTTAAATACCTCATCTATCGATGTATCAGATATATTCCAAAAATTATTATCGTAGGCGCTCATCATCTGAACAAAACCTTGTGTTGTAATAATCGTTTTCACATCGTGCGAATCAGACAGAACCCCATCAATTACTTGACTCGCTCTTTCAATATTTTTTGTAACACAAAATGGCACTGGATCTACGATTTTATAATCTACGCCATATTTCTTATTGAGCAAATACATCTTGTTTACAGCAAGATCCATCATAGATTTTGAAGCTCACAGATTATTTTTTGTTCCATAGAGTCTAAAAAATTGCCAAGCATGAAAATCAACTCAGCACTGCTCTCAGAATTGGTATATTTTCTCAAGATTTAAAATATTTTTCCAAACAAGAATCGTTAAAAATTCGAGACTAATATTTTTACAATTATTTACCTTTCGAAGCTGCTCAAGTTTGTCTGTGAAAAGAGTTTGAAACTTCTTTGGTACTTTTTGAATATCAAAGGTCATTTCTAGTCATTTTTCATTTACCTGATAGTAATCTTTGTTATTAAACTCATGCATCGACACCATCATATTGACGCTGTAGTTTGCGTTGAGTCTCTCAAGAATCTTATCTTGTAGAACGGTTCCATTTGTGTTTATGTGGACAAAAATACCTGTTTGTTTGAGATAATCTAACAAGTCCCAAAAAAATGGAGCTACCATAGGCTCTCACCCTGTTAAAATTACAACTCGTGTCCCATTTTTATATAGATCATCTATGATATTTTTCCAATACTCTAGACCATAGTTTTCACGAGTATTACGATATTTTAAATCGTAATCAATATCATTGAAGCAGTAATAACAAAAAATATTACATTTACTGGTAATGGTTAACACAACTCAAAATGCATGATCTCTATAATATTGTACATTCTCAAAAAATGTAAACTCAGTATTTTTTGCTCCTAATGTGTGGATAATTTCAGAAAGTAATTCTGTATTCTCTGAGCTTATATTCCAATATTTTATACTTTCCGCTTCACTTTGAGAAAACACATTTTTATGACGAAAAATAATATGCGATATATTTCAAGTGCTACTGATAAAACTCAGTTCTAATACTCAAAATTCTCTTTCTGAAATATCCGTTAATTGAAAATCCAGAATTTTCGAGTCATAAGAAATCTCAGGAAACAATATGAGAGAATAGAATATTTTTGTTATCATAGTTTTGTTTTATAAGAAAAATAGCTACAGGATTTACAGCTATTATAATTGAGACTGGAGAATTCACGCAGAAATGCTCCAGAGTTTATATTTCCTAAAAATAAATCTTTTCATTCTCTTCCAAGTCAGCATTTATAGACTCTCCCAGCAAAATCAAAAAATACATATTCTCCTTCAAATGCTTCGCATATTTCTCAAATTTTTCTCACACTGATTATACTCTCAAGCTGCTTCTCATCAAATAAGTTTTTATATATTTTAGAGCTCAGTTTTCCTCACCAATTATGAGGAATCGTGTACCTAAATTCTTTTCCAAAAAGTGAGACAAATTTCTGAAACTGAGAAATGTATGCAATATTCCCAGTATCTAAAAAAAACTCAAAACTAAAATTTATTTTTTTATTATGTGCGAGCTTAATAATTCATAATAATCTCTCCAAATCTCAGCCTCATGTGACCTCTTTATATTGTTTTTTTTCAAGTGAAAAAAGAGAAAAAGTCAGATTTATATTTTTTCACTGAACCTTCATTATCGCAAATTTCTCTATATCTTCATCTGTAATACTTTGTCATTTTGTCATAACATAGACCATAATATTTGGAAAACGCTCAAAAATATACTCTAAAAATTCATAAAATTTTGGATGGAGAAATGCATCTCATAATCCAGAAATCACTATTTCAGTAAATTTTTTTGTAGCCACATAGAGGCAAATATTTTGAAGTGTCTCAAAATCAAGAAATCAAAAATCTGATGAATCTTTTCTAATACAACCACGACAATCCAGCCCACAATAATTTGTAAACTCTATTTCACAACCCGATAGGACTGCGCTACACTCAAAATTTTTGCTTCACATGCGTGAGTACATCAGCTAAGAGAATATAATCTTTTTCTAGTCACATTGTTTTCGGAATTCAGAGAACACACTCTTTGAGTGCTGGCTCATTATATCCATCAAATAGATTTTTGAGTGAAATATCAGCAGCATCTAAGGACATATTTTTTGATACTGTTTCTATATGCGCTCGAGTTTCACTCTGCGTAATAGAATACTGTTTTTGAAGCCAAAGTAAACTATCTAAATCATTATAAAAAAATCCATCTGTATCCAAGATAAACTGTTTCTCTGCAGAAAAACCATTATAATATCAAAAAAGTTGTATTGATCTCTCTGAAAAACTATATAAATATTTGAGCACTTTTCCAACTTCCACAAATCTCTTATGTGACCATTTTTTTGTGGCAAATACAGGCATAAAATTAATATTTTTAATTCCGAGCTGATTAATATCGTCAGCTATTTTCTGGCTCTGAAATAAAAAATCTGGATCTTGAATAAAATTAATTTCTATATTCTTATAACTTGAAAAATCTAATTTTTTGAGTCATGAAATTCCGGTAATATTATCAACGGACATATGTATACTCACATTATTTTTTATAAAAAAATCGAGCTTGTCTTGGTCCAATAATACACCGTTTGTTCCAATTGAAAATTTTATATTTTTAAGGGAAATATGTTCTATAAAATATTTTAATTTTTCAAATTCGAGAAGGGGTTCTCCTCAAAAAAAATTCACATGGAGATATTCTATATAGGCTGCTTCCCGCTCTAAAAAAGCAATACATCTCTCTAGCTGCTCATAACTCAGTGCGGTATTACGAAAATCTAAATCACAATATTCACAGCGTTTATTACATTGATTTGTCAGAATTATTTCAAGAAGAATTTTATACATATATTTTACTATAATCAATCATTGAATCATCTCTTTCAATATCAAGTGTAGAGCAGTGAATTCAACCACCAAATATTTCTGGATGTCTCATTTGAATAGGAATTACTCTAAATCATTTTTTTTCTAACGCAATAATAGTATTTGTAGCAAATTTTTGTACCATAACTGTATTTTCATCTACTGAAAAAACATTAGTATCATGTCCTCTCATGGAACATAAGTCCAGAAAATTTGTTCTAGCATCGTAATCATCATTCATATGAGCATGAGTTGCATAATCTCAGGTATAGATTATCTCCCAATTACGAAATTTCTCTGGTAGGTATTCTAGAATTGATTCATGTAGTAAAGTATTATTTACTAAAAAAGTTCATGGCCTTAGTACTGCTAGTTTTCAATCAATATGGCTATCATCAAGCTGATAAATTGGATGAATTGTAGAATCAGGAAGAATTTTCTGCAACCATAGAAATCCTATATATTGATTGTATGTAGAAATATTAAAAAGTAAGTCCTTCCCAATTTTTAATATATTTGCCGCATCAAACATCATATCATATGCTGATCTATCAAAATTATGAAAATCTCTCTTGTTTTTCCAATAAAGCATATCAATTCTAGATTCTTCAAGAAGAGGATATGGAGCAGAAAGCCACGTAAGATCTTTTTCTTGAACTAACCTAGAAAATAGTTTGTATACAAGATTGTTCTCAAAATATCTTTTTGTGCAAGTTGCTGGTGTTTCAATAATTTTATCACCATATATTAATACTCTATCTCTTGGGTTTGTATAAGGGTTTAAAACTCCAGAAAATCATGGAGTTTTAAATGTTTTAAATTGAGAAAGAGTTTCTGGTCTATAAACTTTCACTCAAAGCGATTGGAATATTTGACTTAAAGTCTCTAAATCTTCTTGTCTTTCTAATATTTTTTTCTTATCTACCCTATAATCAACAAATGATTCAAATGGAGAATTCTTAAGATTTTCTCAATATGCAATTTGAAAAGTTTTATCCAGTTTCTCAAGATTGTAGTTCTGAACACTTCCAACCAAAACAGATTGTAGCTTTCAAAATTCCGTAAAAACTGCCATATAGTATCATTAAATTAATATTCTTCCATCTCTATATTCTTCCACCTCAAACTTATTCACCTGACAACCATACTGACATTTATTGTTATGATGTTCACATCCTTCACACCACTTTGGAACGGTTTGTCTGAGTCTCTTGGTATGTGGCGAGAATTTTTGAATATACGCTGACATATCGTTATTTAATAGATACTTTATATCAGCGGTAAAAGCAAGAGGTGGACATGGGAGTATAGTCTGTCCATCTGGATTTATAACTGTGAACGCATCAGTTTTTTCAAATGATGGGGTTCCACAAGTTGATACAAGATTCATATTATATTTCAAATAGACATACTGTTCCTCTGTAAACATACATATTGGCATTGGTCCAAATATTTCTACATCAATTTTTTCCTCTTCTTTCAGCGCTCTTGCAAGCTTGTAAAAATATTCTCCATTTGCGAGGCTCGGATCTTCACTAAATACAATTCAAAGTGAAACTGGAACTTTTAATTTTCAGAGAATTTTTTGTATTAAAATAGCCTGATATTTATTTATATCATAGAGATTATATATCAAACGTACGCGTGAATGCTTTGAATAATATGAAACGTTTTTAATTATTTCCTTATGACGCGTCATAAAGAGAACATTAATGTTAATAAGAAATCTATCTGGCATTTCCTTGAGTTTAATCATGGCGTTAGACATAACCGTCGTAATCATTCCTTCTTCTCTCGCAAATTTAATAGCCTCGTTGATATGCTTCCAAAGAGCAGGCTCTCCACCAATAAAAATGATGTATCGTACCCCATTTTCCTTGAGTTGAAGAAGAATTTCTTTATATCTTTCAAAAGATAGTTCTATATTTTTATACGGCGCAATATATTTTTCAGCATAACAATAATCACAACTAGTATTACACTCGTATGTTCCAACAAAGGCTATATTATCAAATTTCATAAATTTCTTATTTAGTTGCTAGTATTTTTTCATTAATAGTATCGAGTACTCATAGCCTCAATTCAAAACTGCGAATAATTATTTCAAGCGCCTCATCAAAATTTTCATCACTCAGGAAATACGCAAGTAATTCATATCATTTAACACTATGTTCTCATCCATCTAAATCAATATGTCTTTGAAGATAATTAATAAAAAATGCATTATTCGTTTTTCCTCTCTCAGAGGTTTGCTCTACAATTGAAGTAAAAAAATCAGGAATAAGATCTTCCCGACAAAAGAAAAATGAAGCAAGTGGCTTAAATATAAGTACGTCAGGGTTTTCTGCAATATTAGAGATTTCTCTCATATATAAAAAATGTTTTTTTACAGATTCGGCAGGAAAGAAATTAGATTGATCTAAATCTAGGCTTGACTCATCTGATGCCCTGATATGTCAAAGTGCTCGCTCAATATAGTACAAATCTGCATCAGATTGTTCCATGGCTTTGAGATAATATTCAAAATGAGAAAGGTCATTTATTTCACTATCACTCTCTTCATCCAGAACGATTTCAGTAATCAGGCGAGAAAATTTTCCAGGAACTTTTGGGTACCAGCAAGAAAAATTCTCACTTCATTTTTTATAGATAGAATTCACTCAAAACTGTATAGACTTTAGTAAAATCATAAAATCCCACACCTGAAACACATGATGTTCCATATAGATACGAATTTCTTTTTGTGAAACAATATTTTTAAATACATCGTGTCATACAATTGCCTTTCGTAATTCTGATACTCTCGCATTATTCAGTATGTCTTGTATATATAAACTATCGTATTGCATGTTTTTAATTAATATGAAATCAAATTTTTTTCTATATAACTCTTGCAGTCTCCATTTCTATAAGCGTTTGCCATAAGAATATTATAATAAATTTCTTCTGATCCTACACCACTGAGTTCATATGTTTTTTTTGCATATTCATCATGAATTTCTACATAGTTATCAAATTTATCTTGATCCTCTTCTAATGCCATAAAAATTGCAAAGAGGGAAATCATTCAAATTCTTGCCTGGATGTTATCAGTTGGGTCTATTTTAAGATCTTCAAAACTAACATCTTCAAGGTCTTCGATTCATTCAAAGTTTAAGAATTTTTCTGGTAAAACTCACTCAATTAACATATCAACCATAACATATTTTTCCTCTTTAGATTCAGTACCTGGGCAATAATCGTTTTCTACCGCATCATAAAAATAATTTTTTAATGTAAACTCAGGAGTTGGAATCTTTTCTCATTGTTCTACAACATAATCAATTTCTCATTCAAAATACTGACATTTTGTTACAATTGATTCTATAGTATCTTTTCAAAACACCATATCATTTTTTAATGCAAATCTACTCGTTGCATTATTATTTTGTACTTCACTGTAGGTAGCAACTTCAACAACTGGGTTTTCAGTTAGAAA
Organism: uncultured Candidatus Peribacteria bacterium; assembly: GCA_964456335.1. Classification (GTDB taxonomy): domain Bacteria; phylum Patescibacteriota; class Gracilibacteria; order BD1-5; family UBA6164; genus JAACSU01. Next base: position 84,858 of record CAYVZQ010000002.1, read on the forward strand.
ATCATCTTGTGGATCTTCAGGATTCGTTGGAGTGTTGACATTTACCACGTCATCAACAATAGTCCCAGATTGACTTTCAACGACTGTTTCTGATTCTTTTCCACAAGAAATGAGTACAAAAATAAGACAGAGAAGTGCAAAAATTTTTTTCATGTTTCCAGAAATAAAAATATATAATATATGGCTCAAATTGTAAGGTATTTCGCGCTAATGTAAAATCTTTTCCCCTTTACTTTTCAAAAGAATATCAGTTTTGTATACACTCAAAACAATTTTTTTTCATACTTCCTGAACTGTATTTCTTAAAATAGTGTTCAGATTGTACAAAATGCTGAAAGATTTCTTGTCACGAATGACGAATATGAGAAATTTTTATATCAGACAAAAAACATACTGGATGATGAATACGAATATATCACGCTATATCAAACTCAATCATGTCTTTCATTTCTACATTTCCATTTTCAAGCGAGAAGAAATCTGGATAAATACAGGTCTCAAAATTACACCCATCGAGACTATGTTGTGCTATATTATTCGTAACTTTACTCGATATACTTCCACGTATATTCTTAAATATAAACTCGTAATTAAAATAATCTGCACTTTGAGTTATTTCAATTCAAGAAATATTTCTAATAAGTGGAAGTAACTTCTCATAATCTAGACTCATATCATATCGTATAGATTCTATCCCCATTTGTTCAAGTGTTTTCGCAATTTTAAGAAATTCTAAAAATTCTTTCATGGAATTAATATTTTTTGACAAGAGAAAATAAAGATTCGAATATGACTTTGAAAGCGTGTGTAATGTGTGTAAATATTCCTTTTCAAAAAATGATACATCATTGATTTGTAGTACCACTCACCTTCATATATCTGTAATTTTTTCTAAATATATATTGAGATTTGTATGTAAAATAGTATCTACTCCATAGAGAAAATACACAAAATTAGGACTCGTTACTTTGTGGGCATACTCTATGAGATGTACTATTTTTTGAGCATCATAATCCTCATTTCATATGGTTCCATAAAAACAGCCACTACATTTCGTAGGACATTTTTCCCCCAGTTTTATAAAAATTTCTGGAGCCTTGGCTGGTGAAGTAAAAATTATCTCTGACATTTAAAAATCTTGAGAATAAAAGAGCTTAATATTTTTTTCTTCCTGTATTAATTGACTCAAAACAAGATCAAAATTTATAGGATCATTATACGTTTTATTTCCAAGAATTAAAACTCCATCGTATGAAAATTTATACATTCCCTCTCTATTTTGATACATAAAAGCAATTTCGTATCTCATAGTATCAGCTTTTGTAGGAACGATAGTAGTAGAATATAAAGCAGGCACACCTAAAAAATTATTATGCACATGCATCAGTCCTACAGTTTTTGACTCCTGAGAGGCATATTCATTTTCTGGAATATAGAGCCGGACATGTATATTTGAAATACATTGTTCATTTTTACGAAGGAGTTTTGCAAAAAGTGTATAATATTCTTCTAAAAAAAAACTCACATTTTCATACCTCAAAAGTGATAATATTATCTCATTATCCCAACTCACTGGAGTATCAATGATAACTTTTCCGATATATCACTGCTTTAAAATTTGCAGCGCAGTGGTTCATTGGATTTCTACGGGAAGAGCTATAGTAACAAAATCGTAGTTATGAATATCATCTACTCATTCCAATCATACTATAACAGGGATATTATATTTTTTTGAGATTTTTAATGCTGATGTTTGAGTCTGACACACACCAGTAATTTGAAAGTTTCATTTCTGAAAATATGTAATATATTTTTTTCCTTGTTCTCCTATTCAAATAACTAGAATATTTTTAAACATAGAGTGTAGTTAAACATGTATCTCCAAAAAGTTCAAAATAATCACTCGGTAAACCCATACATTTATTACGGTACACACATTTTTTGCATGTTTCTGTTTGGATACTATCATAGGTTGCTGCATAATCATCGCGTTTTTCTCCAGTAACAAGATGACTTACACGATCATTTTTTATGTTATCCTTTATGAACGGATAATACGTTTCACCAATTACGCAGTAAGGAATATTATCAATAACAACTTTGAGATTGATTTTTTTACTAATATAGAGTATTTTTTTTATAAATGGAAGAGAATCTTTGTATTCAACCATAAGATTTTGCTTTTCTAGCTTGCTAAATAATTCTAAGGAAGAACAATAATTGAGCTGACAACGCGTAATCTTAAATTGTGATAAATAGAGAAATAGTTTTAATAATTGTTTATAGTTTCATTTATATAAAACAGTATTTACATCCAAAACAAAATTTGAATCTTTTTGAATAATAGCATCTACATTACGAATAGCTGCATCAAGATTAGAAAAACTTGTTGGTGATTGTGTAATCTCATCGTGAAGTTTGCCATAGCCATGAAATGAAAATATCACACCCGTAAGGCCTCTCTCATATAAATCAATTATATAAGCTGAATCCTGAAGCCTGAATCAGTTTGTATGAACTCGAATATGCTGGTATCATAGCTTTTGAGCAAATGAAACATATACAGGAAGATTTTTATCAAGCGTTGGCTCTCATCATGCAAAAATAACAAAGCGTTTTCCTTCATCAAAACCATCTTGCAGGAGAGTTTCAACTTCGCTTTGTGTTAAATTATTTTTATATTTGAACCGTAAATCTTTTTGATAGCAAAATACACATCGTACATTACAGGCATATCATAGAAAAATTTCAAGTCCCTCAAGGTCTTTGAGATCTTCCATAAGGTATTATTACCATCTACTTCCATGACTCCCATGACTTCCGTGACTTCCGTGACTTCCGTGACTCCCATGACCAGTGATACTATTGATTCCTCAAGTAGGAGTAAATTGTGCAGTAGGAGTAGCACTATAATGCCCATTTACAAGTCAACTTGCATGATTTACCGTACAAACTCAGGTATTATCATAGTCTATATCATAATTCATATGTATTCCATTTGATGCTGGATTTAGACCATCCGATTTTGTTTGATTAAAATGTTCAACCGCGGCTGATGCCTGATCTGCACTGGCAAATAATAAAGCTCCAGCACTGATTCACAATGCATCTTTCTTTGTGATTTTTCCACTTTCGTCCGTAAGAAAGTTTTTGAGTGATTTCTTAAATGCAGGGAATTTTTTGTTTACTGCCATAATTTATATTTGAGTAACTAATAGTTAGTATTATAGAATTTTTTACATAATTGCAAAAAATGCTCTCTTTACATCATTCCCGATTATTATCTCCCTATCCAAGACATCAAGATTTTTTTATCTTCAGGATTTTGAAGTTTTTCAAAAATGGTATCCAGAATTGCAATTTGTAACTTCATTTTTTCATCTTTTACAAGAGGAGTATAAAGATTACCATCCATTTTATAATTATGAATAATATCTACTCATAAATATGGCTTATATACATGATCATTATAGGCTGGAAGTCCATCAAGTGTACTTGATTGAACTGCTATTTTTGTAATATCACTATTCATCATTTGGTGATATGTTTCTTGTCCATTTTCACCTGCTTGTGTCATAAAAAAGGCATCATCTCACATTCTTCAGAGCATTCTAGACTCATCACTCGCATAAATTTTTCCATCATAATTATATGCAACTCAACCTATTGCTATACCACTCGGACTTCTTATATCCATAAATGCTGGATCAAAACTATTGAATATTTTTTGTAAATATATTCCTGTGATTTGTTCTCTAAATTGTTTTCCCTGTTTATTTATTTCTATGATGTAATCAAGAGATTTTTTATAAAATTCTATCCACTCATCCGATTCATAGGCAAGTGTTTCCATATCACTTGCTGCAAAACCATAAGGATTCAGCCATCGTAAAAATATACCATCAAGTCCGAGCTCAATATAGGTATCAATTATCTCTTTATATCGTGGAAGAGTTTGTTTTGTTACTGTGAGGAGAGCTCATATTTTTCATAATCCTCGTTTTTGTTTTTCCTCATCTACTCGCTTGAGCCAATATGTCACTGTCTCAAAACTATTTCCGTCAAAACCAGTTCTATTTGCATTATGAGAAAGCTCATCACCATCTAAACTACTACAAATATCTACTCCATTATCTAAGAGCCATTTTAATTTTTCCTCCGTCATGAGCGTGAGATTCGTTACAAGAGAAAAAGTTAAGTTTTTATCTAAATGAACGGCTCTTTGAGCAGCATATTTTACAATAAATTGTACAATAGGATAGTTTACGAGTGATTCTCCTCATTGGAACTCAATAGTTAAACTTGGTGAATTTGTATACAGAATTGCGTCAACCACTTTCTTTGCGGTATCCTCATCCATATCAAACTGCTTTGCGGACATAGGAGCCACAGCAGCATGACAGTATTTACACTTATGATTACATCTCAGAGTTGTAACAATCATATGAAGCGTAGGTCATACTCACACAAAGTGGTTTTTTCCAGCAACACTTCCTATCATTCTTTCTTCATAGGATTCATTTTTTATAAATCCTTTTGCCACGAGTTCTTCGTACTGAGGTCCAGCATCAATATTTCCAAGAATAAACTTCTGAAAATCTTCATTACTGAAAAAATGAAACTTTCATGCATCATTGGTAATGAGATATGTATGTGCATCAAATTTTTTAAAACGAAAATATCCAATTTTATCGCTGGGAATTTTGTCTATAATTTTTGTATCTAAGATCATGGTTTTTATATTGAAAGGAGATAGTTCATAAATTCTCTAAAAATTTCATCCGATTCATCATTGTTTTCTGCTGAAACAGTAACAAGCTCATCTGCGTACTCTATTTTTGCAACGTCAGAAAAATCCTCAATAGCTTCTTGTATTTTTGCTTCTGAGTATATTTCAGATGATATTTCATATTTTTTCTGCATAAGGAGGATTATTGTTTTTTAAATTTATTTTTCAAATCCGCTACCGCGCTAGGGTCAGCTATAACTTGTGGTTTTGATAACTCGGTTTCTTCTTCAATCTCTCTTAAAATATTCTCTATTTCCTGTTCATCTATTTTTAAATCAGGGTCATTTTCTATCTCTTTGAGTATATCATCAATATCTCTATCAAAATCTATTTCATCTTGCTGAGGATTATGCTTGTTATCCGTATCAAGAGAAACATAATTTTGAAAATCAAGAGGTCCATTAATAGCCTTCGTAACAATTGTTTCCCTGATAACTTTATTATCTTTTTCTAATTTATCTCTGAGATACACATTGAGAAGCTCATCGGAAAATTCTCAAATTATAGATTCAGGCGTATCTTGAACATCTGATTTTTTCGTAAATTCTAGAATAATATTTTCATTCTCATCAAACTTAAAGAAAAAATATCCCTTATCGAGAAAGTTATATGCTGATTTTAAAATAATGTCTTTTGAAAAAATACCTGTATCTATTACTAGCTCAAATTTTTCTCAATCAATAACCTCTTTTAGAAATTGACTCATAATATATTTTGGATTAATTGTATATCTTTTTTGTACCCAAAAAGTATATTGTTTTTTATACTATCACAAATTATTTTATCGATTTTACGTTGAAAACTCCTATATTTTTGTATAATCGAGCTATTATAATTTATATAAAATACAATATGACAGAAATACAAGTAATTTGACATAAAAATCCTGATACAGACGCAACGCTCTCAGCCATTATTATGACTGATTTTTTAGAAAAAAAATGATACAAATCTACACCATATATCCAGTGAGAACTCAATAAAGAAACGCTGTATCTTTTAGAAAAATACAATTTTACAAAGCCTGAAATACAAACTTCGCTCGATGCAAATATTCAGGTATGTTTGGTTGATCACAATGAGAGCTCTCAAGCTCCTGACAACCTCTGAGAACTCAGTGTCACTTGGCTCGTTGACCATCACAAAATTAGTTTCCACAGTAGCTCTCCGCTCATGATGAGAGTAGAACCACTCTGCTCCACAGCAAGCGTGATTTATAAAATGTATAGAGAACATAATTATGAAATTTCTCCAGAAATAGCAACTATGATGCTTGCTTGTATCATGTCTGATTCTCTGCTTTGGAAATCCCCTACAACGACACAGGAAGATAAGGATATTGCTGATAAGCTGCAAGAAATTGCTTGAATATCATCTTTAGAGGATTTCGCTATGCCTATGTTTGAAGCTAAATCAGATCTCTGAGATATGCCCGTGAAGGAGCTCATACAGTATGATTATAAAAACTTTGAATTTGGAGATATAAAAATCTGAGTAGGAACCCTTGAGACAACCAACCCAGCATACTGACTTGGAAGAAAAGAGGAAATACTTGAGGGCCTTGAAGCTCTGAAACAAGAACAAAATCTTGATTTCATCATGCTTTCTATTGTTGATATACTTGCTGAACAAAATACTACGATTGTTCTGGATGGAAAAGACGCTGAAATTCTTACATCTGTTTTCTCATGCACTGTTGAAAACAATCTGGCTGACCTTGGCGCAAGACTCTCTCGAAAAAAACAAGTTATCCCAGAACTTACCGACTACTTTAACGCTCAATAAATGCCAAGCACGTGACTCTATATAGGGCGATTTCAACCACTACACAAGTGACATACGAGTATCGTAGATAAAATAATACAAGAAAATGAGACCTGTGTTGTACTCATAGGAATAAGTGAAGATGAGTATAAAAATCCATTTGACTATAACACTCGCTTACATTTCTTTACACACACCTATTCAAATTGTGAGAATATATTTTTTTACCCTTTGCTTGACGAAGACTCAGATATGGCATGGATAGAACATATTCTCAGCTTTCAAGAAATTTCTATCGCTGAGAAAATCAATATATACGGTGGCGATTTAGAAAATGATTCCGCTATACAAACACTGCAAAATCATCTTTCTCTATTTTGAAATAAAGATATTCATTTTATAGAATTTTCTCGAAAAAATATTCCTATATCAGGAACACACATTCGTGAAAAAATATCTTCCCTCGGATTATGAAGCATAAAAGATGATATTCCCCCTGAAGTGTATGAGTATTTAGTATGAGAGTAGAACTTGATTTTTAGGAATTATTTTCTATAATCCAGGCATAATTTTACAATAATTATTAGAAATAACTATATGATACAACAAGCAAAACAGCAATTAGAAAAAGCCCTCCATCACCTAGAAAGAGAATTTGGGAAACTCCAAATGTGAAGAGCAAATCCAGCGCTTGTAGAAGATATTCTCGTAGAACAGTACGGAAGTCTTGCACCAATTAAAAATGGAGCAACAGTATGAGTCCTCGATGCTCAGACAATCTCTATTTCTCCATGGGACAAATCACTGATTCACCCTATTGCAAAAGCGATAACAGATGCAGGAGTTGGACTCAATCCACAAACTATGGCAGATAGCGTACTCATACGAGTACCTCAGCTGACTGAAGAGCGAAGAAAAGAAATGGTAAAAGTCGTAAAAAAATTTACAGAAGAAGGAAAAGTCTCAGTGAGAAATATTAGAGCAGATTTCCATAAACAAATTAAAAAACAAGAAACAGAAAAAGAAATCTCAGAAGATGTAGCAAGAAATCTTGAGGAAGACCTCCAAAAACTCATCGATGATACTAATAAAAAAATTGATGAAGCAGGAAAGAAAAAAGAAGCTGAAGTAATGAAAGTATAGTATTACTCAGCTCATCACAGGAAAGAAAATGATAAAAATCTTTTGCGGATTTATTAATTCTTTATATAATCCAGCAGAAATTTACACAACATTAATTCATAAATTGTTATTATGGCAAAAGGAAAAAGAACATATGTAGCATATTACTCTACAGAAACTGGAAATATGGTTCACGTAACAAATATCCAAAAAAAGAATTTTGAAGCTGGGAAAAAAGGACCAGAACTCAGAAAATATAATAAAGCAACTCGAAAACACGAAGTTCTTCGAATGAAAGAAGTGAAAAAAGGATAATTACAACTCCATAAAAAAACTCAAGATATATATCTTGAGTTTTTTTATTTATGAATTCAATTTATCTCACAAATAACATTCATTGATTTCCTCTAAAGTTATCATAATTAGGATCAGTTCCTCCTGTATCCTTATCTTTTGGAAGTCAATTATTTGAAGAATCAAATCTGTCTGGGTAAATAAATCATGCCTCAATAAAATCCTGTCTATTAAAAATATATGCTCATTTATACCCAAAAGCTCACCAATAATCATAGTTACTATAACATGACTCATCAAATCATTCAGAATTATAGACCATGTTACAGCTTGTACTTGTTGACCTCTGAAGATCTAATTCTAACTCTGGTGATGAGATTTCTGACCCAAAAAATGTATCATTTATTCATACAATTGTAGCAGCTGTGATATTTTTTCATGCATCATATGTGGCAAACATAAATTCTGAAAATCTAACATCCTTAATTCCTGATCATAGAGAATAAGCTGCATCATCATTCCTAACATCTCATGTAGCATACAGCCATCAAAAATTTGTTTCTCAGGCTGCATCCTCTTGTGTTCTCGCCACTAAGAGCCATCCTTCTCAATATCATTTATTATTATCGTCCATTTCACAATACACACTTATTGGCTGAATTCATGATGGATTAATCTTATAAAATCAAGACTCAGCAGCACCAATAAGAGAATTAATACTCTTACAATTAGTATTTGGAACTAATCATATAAGTTCATCTCCAACACCTTCTAGAGTATTTGTATTACTTAAGATAGCTATAAGATTATATCATAGTGAGGATAAATTTAACTCTCAACTTTCGGCAATTGTACTATCTTTTTGTATTGGAACGTTATTCGGTCCAAGAAGTACACCTAATTCTGAACCATATACTACAGGAAACAAAGATTCATAATTAGTAGCTGCATAAGTAGTAGCATTATACATAGCAAAGTCAGTATTCGCTTCCTCAAAAAAAGCCATTATTTGTGTATATTTTCTATTATCAGAAACAACATAGGTATAAAAATCTTTCGTTTTAGGATCAAATCAACCATCCGTATATTTAATTGCATCTAATACAGATTGATCAATATCTCATTGGTAAGCTACATTTGAAGTTCCATATTTGATCTGAATAATATTTTTTGAAAGTGGGATTTTAGCTTTTGTTGCATAAAGCTCTAAACCAGAATGAAGAGATGATATTTGTTGTAATCTATTACTATCTCTCACTCATACTAAATAGTCCGTATATACCACAAATCATATAGTTGATAAAATTGATACAATTGTTATTACGACTATAAGCTCTACAAGAGTAAATCATTTTTTATTCATATTTTATTATCTAACAAATATATAAGCTGAAGAGCTGTCTCTGATTCATTCTGTATTATTTCATGCAAACCCATCAATGTATAATCATCCTGTTCTACCTAATCATCAACGAGTGAGATGATACATATTATTAAGGTCTGTTTTTCCCCAATATTGGAAACAGTACGTTGCATTTGAATATGAATCATAATTCATACAGCTCCTATCAATTGAATACTCTGTGGTTTGAGCAGATTCTAATTGTAAATTATCTAATCCAATATTTGACCAAATTCTATCAATTTTGGAATCTTGATATGTTATAAAAAGTAATTCAGAGAAGTATAACTCTTTATAATTGGTTCACATAGAATAAGGAGCTGATTCATTAATTCATGGAGTTCAAAGAGATTCATTCCATCAAAAATTTCCACTAGCACCAGCCACGCTTCTCGCAATCATTGTCCATCAACCACCTGCTGTACTCATATCACAGTATACTTTCATTTTTTTTCAGGAAACAAATTCTAATATATACTCCCCATTCCCATTAGCATTTCATAAATCTAACAACCTCTTACAACTAGATTTTGTATAAACTTGATACATATTGTCAATCCCACTTCGTACTACTTTTGTATCTGAAAAATATGACCTTACGCTCAGTGATCAGTTTATTATATCATATGAATTTCAAATATTTTTTAGATGAAGTGGAATAAAAGTATCTTCCTCTAATAATATTCATAGTCCATCTCATGTAACTTTTGGATATAATGTAGAATAATCTATCGTATCTGCATATGTATTTTTTATGGATCATATAAGACTCCCATCTTTCACAAATCACATCAACTGAAAATTATTTCAGGTTGAGGTTGTCATATAAACAAATGGAGTATCAAACTCTGGATCAAAACCTCATCAATCATATCAGATAGCTTGAATGACACTCTCTCAAGCATCTCATTGATAGGCAAATAAACTCCCACTTGCAGAAATTTCTATAGCATTATCTGGATAAGGAAGCTTAGATTTAAGTGATAACAATTCCAATCCATCAGAAATATCATTGAGTTGTACAATTCGATTTGAATCTCTGCTTGATGAAATATAATCTTTGTATACCACAAAACCTATAGTTGCAAGTATAGCGGCGATAGTAATAACTACTATCAGCTCCACAAACGTAAATCATTTCTTATTCATATTGTATTATCTAACAAATATCATTCATTGTTTTCATTCAAATTCTCAAAAAGCACTACTCACACCAGATGAGTCTCACGAGATATATCAATTTCGTGCAAGTCAAAAATCTCAATAGTTTGTGCCTGATGAATTACGAAAATGAAATCTATTATCTGTATTTCATGCAGAACTTGGTTTCTCAAAATATCACCAATATCTTGCAAAATTTCTTGTACCGATTTTCCCATCTTCGCCATCGATGTCACATGCACTTCGCCATGATGTAAGAGGATAAACTTCTTCACAGTTAGATGTTAGTTGATCGGAGGCATAATTTGAAGGATCCTTAATAAAAGATCTATCAACATCAACTTTAATAGCTTCTACTACTTCTTTTGATGTAGTATATGTTGATAACATTATTTCAGAAAATCACATATTTACAACTTCTGATCATAGTGAATACAATACCGAATCATCACGTATATTTCCATTTGATACCATCCATCAAAAATCTCAAATATTAGCTCATACAAGACTTCTTCATATAAGCGTCCATCAACCTCCGTCAACTTCCATATCACAATACACTTCAAATGGATTAAGTCAGCTTGGATTTATATTATATATTCAATTTCCATAACTTCCCCCACTCTCTAGGATTTTCTTACATGTTGTATAAGGTATGATTCATATTAGTTCCTCTTCCTTACCAGATATAAGATAGGTATCAGTAACATATGCATCAAATTGATTAGTCGTAGCATCCTGCAAGTCCATAAATCAAGCAGCGCTGTACTCCTGCATTTCTTGCAAAGGAGTATTCGTATTTTGCTCTAGGACAATTCAAAGTTTTTTTCATGCTGTATTTGGATAGCGCTGTGAGTAGTCTTCTGCAGCATATACATCTGAATTCATAAAAGAAATCACGCTTTGATTATACTTCTCAAGAAATCACATAAGTTGAAAGTCTTTTCTATTATTTGAAAGTAGATACGTGTAATATGTATCATCTAATGGGTCAATAGTACTTTCACTGTAAGAAATACTAGATAAGGCATCTTCACCTGCATATCATTGATATAAAAATGTATTTCATCCGTTTCTAATTTCTATGGCATCATCTGGAAGTGGCAATTTTCATCTCGTAGTGGCAAGTCTGAGTCAATCTCTTAGACCAGTAAGCTGAGCAAGTCGCTTACTATCTCTCGTATCTACAAGATAATCTTCATAGGAAATAAATCAAACCGTCGCTAAAATTGAGAGTATTACTACTACAATCATAAGCTCAACCAGCGTAAATCATTTTTTATTTTTCATCTTAGTATAAATATAAGTAAATTATCGAACCATAATATATGAGCTATATCCTTTATAAGTTTTATCAGAATAATTATCACCACATGATTGCCCGTCTTGGAAGTCATCAAAACCATAGGAACTACTCGATCATCAGTTTACCCTTGCATCAGTAAATCATATTTTACCATTATTAAAACTATCTCTTCCAATAATTGTTACTGGGTCATGTGGAAATGAATTGGCAGGTGTTCATGTCTCAATATACTTTGCATCACTCAGCGAAGAACCACAATAAATCAGATTTAAGTTACTATATCGTGGTAAAGTTTGGGTATCAACATCTGCTGGGTCTAATTGTAGTGGAATAGAAGGAGTTATCATCTGTTGATTATTCCACTGTAATAATCTATATGTTTTTATATTATCAAATGAACCATCAAATACCCCCCAAACGAGCTCTGAAAACATCATCCCATTTGCATCTACCACAAAATCATCTTTTGCACCAATTGATCCACATGCGTGAGATGCATCACCACTCAGCCGAGGGTAACAAGTATTTGTACTATTAGAAATAAATTCATCATCTTGGTTGTCATTATTTACAAGTATCGTCCATCACCCACCATCTATTCTCATATCACAATATACCTGAATATTCTTATACCCTGTTGGAGAAATAGTATAGACTCAATCACCTTTTGATTTTCACATCTCTAAAATTCTCTTACAGCTCTGATTTGGAATTATACTACTAATATTTGTAGCATCCACATCAGCATAATTGTTATTAGATTTATACAGAGTAAAACTCCCTGTTCATGTTACTATATCATATTCACCTCATTGCAAATATGAATCAATTGTATGAATTGGCTGTTGCGTATCATAATCCAGTAAAACTCCTAATGGTTTTCAAATAGTTTGAGGAAAAAGTAGTTCATAATCAGTGAGCGCATAACTTTTTGAAATATAACTTTGAGATGAAGAATTTTCTTCGATAAAACTCAGAATCTGAAAATCCTTTTTATTATTCGCAAGAACATAAGTAGGAAAGATTTCGAGTGTTTCATCATATACTTCTGCTTTGAATCAAACAGTGTCAGCAAGAGTATTCGTAAAATCTCACTGAGAAATAAGCAGAGATCATGAAGCAACTATATCAATTTTGTTTTCTGGACTTGGAAGGTTAGATCTTGTAGAAAAACTTGAAAGACTTTCATATATTCCCTTCATTTGAACGATTCTTGACGTATCTCTTCCAGTAGATAAATATGATTCATATGCGACAAATCATATCGTAGAAAGTATAGCAATTATTACGAGTACAACAATAAGTTCAACAAATGTAAATCAAGATGTTTTTAAGCTGCGCATATAAGGAAAAACGAATTATTTTTTTCTATTGTATGTAGTTTTACTTCCTCGTAAAGCAATAGCTCTTGACATAAAAAAACTTCTATTATGAATAGAAGTTTTTTTATAAATTTAGAAGTAAACCTTAGAGTTTAATTCTCTGTAGTGATTTGTTACAATTGCTTTTTCTCGTTGTTTTCTTTTTTTCAAATCTTTTACTGCGTATCTTTCTTTTTTCAATTTTGTAACAATTCTTGAGTTGAAGAATAGTTTTTTGTATCGTAGAACAAGTTTCTCATTTGATTCTCCATCTTTTCTTACTGCGTATATCATATTTCTATCCCCCTAAGGCATTTAATATTAAAGTGACGTAATTATATATTTCTTTTTCGTTTGTCAAATAAAAAAAGCTCGTTACTATAGGAGAAATTACACTTAAAATTCAATATACATGAAACAAGAACGAATATTAAAAGCTCAATCCATCTGTCAAAAATTGATTAGTGAGTATTTTTCAGAACATCTCGAGGAAGAAAGCTCAGAGTTTTGAATTATCACTGTTACTTGAGTCGTAATAAGTAGCGAGCTTTCATATATGGATGTGAGCGTTTCCTCTCTCAAAAATGAAGAAAAACTTACCAAAGCACTCAGTGAATATGCTCCAGAAATACAGAGAATTCTCGGAAAAAAAATTGATTTTATGAGAGTTCCAAAAGTACGTTTTAGATATGATGAAACTGGGAAAAATTCCTTTGATATATACACTCAAATTAAAAACTTAGACATTTCAGAATAATGCCAAGAAATACCGTAGTAAAAAAGAAAAAAAATATTTCAGTTGTTTCTCAACTGGATTTATTTTCATGAAACAAAAAAAAGAAAAGAAGAAAAAAACTCCTTAAGAAACTCAAAAGAAACTTTGCTCTGCTATCAAAACAATCAAGAGTATACAAGTATTACCTTGCGATATGAATCATATTTTTTATGTGATACTTATTTTTCTTTTCTACCTTTTTTACTGTAAAAGAAATTTATATATATCGAGATGATTCTCTTTCAGATATAGATGCCGCATATAGGAGTCTAAATTATGTGAGATGAGATAATATTTATTTTGTAGATCCTTGAGTTATCGTCAGTCGACTAAAAAATACTCAAAAAGCTATAAAACAAATTGATATAAATAAGAAAATACCAGATACTATTGAGATTCGACTCCAGTCTTACGCACCGCTATTTAGAATATGAAATACACTTGCCTTAGAAAATGGGAGTATGGTTCAAAACAATTGAATAGTAAGAGACTCTCTCCCTGAATTATCACTCTATCCTGACCCCTCAGATGATGAAAATCTCAACTTTACACATCTTGAAAAAATTTTAGCGCTCAGTGATTCATTGAAAAAAAATATTCTCTGACTTCAGATAGAAAAAATAGAATACTATACAACTGCTGAAGAAGTTCTTATTCAAATAAATAATGGACTCATTTTGATATTTGATATTGAAAAAGACATAACTCCTCAAATCAAAAAACTTTCTGTATATAGTAGTGAAAAAATTGATATTCTTACGCCTTTTGCAGTATACATTGACCTAAGAGTAGATGGAAAAATTTTTACGTGTGAAGTAGAAAATGAGAATTCATGTAAAAATAACATTACAAATCTCTATAATGATGATTATTTTATTTCCCAACAGGAAGCTTCTTCACAAATTTCACAATAAGTCCACCAGATTCCTCATCTGCAAAATCTAAAGTATCAACTAGTTGAGATATGATAAGAAATAATCATCTTCATCGAATTGAATGGTGATTTGAATAATCCTTATCTAAATGTTGCCTTTGTAGCTCACGCATATCTTGAGCTGATTTACAGTGCGCTCACGTACCGGCATCCGTGACAGAGATAACCACATCAAGGTTATCTCATAGAGATGTCATCTCTATTTTTAAAATATTTGTATCATTTTCTTTGCTTCCATACTCAATTGCATTGTTATTGAGCTCATCAACAATCAAAACTAATCGAGTCCTCCATTTAGGTTCTATATTTGCATGTTTTGCTATCTCATCAACAAATTCACGAAGTACTTTTGCATTCGGAAACTTTGACTCATACTGCACCGCAATGGAAATATTTTTCCCATCAAAAAGTGAAGAAATAAACGTTTCTTCTTCTAATTTATTTATTATATCATCTAAGGAGATATATTTCATTTTGGAAAAAATATATAAATACATCTATAGTATATCAAAAAAACAAATAAAAATCAAAAAAAGTGCTATATAGCACTTTTTTTAAACGGTAAGAAGAGAATTATCTTACAGATTCTTTAAATGTTTTACCAGCTCTGAAAACAGGAGATTTCATAGCAGGAATTTTAATTGCTTCTCTTGTTCTTGGGTTTACACCATTTCTAGCAGCTCTTTCAGCAACTTTAAATGCACCAAAACCAGTAATGTTTACTTCGTTTCCTTTAGAAAGTTCGTCAGTAATAATTTCAATTTCAGCAGTAAGTACTTTTGAAACAGCGTCTTGTGAAAGACCAGCAGCAGAAGCAACAGCTTTAATAAAATCTTGTTTTTTCATAATAACAAAAATAATAATATAAAATAAACATCGTAATTTTACCACTAGGAAAGGCTTTTTCAAGTTTTTTTTTATTTTTTTTGCTATTTAAAGCGAATCTTTAAAATAAAAAAGCTACTTTATGGCTTTAAATAGCTAATTTCACGAATAAATAGAATATTTCAATATTCCCAAAAACTCTGTATTATCAACGCTTGTTTCCAGGTTTTGCGTATACTTTCCTACCGTTCCTGAACTCATAATTTGTGCTACAGGGAGGCTAAAACTTTCTGGGGAACTCAGAGTGAATTGAGCTTTTGTTGATTGAGAATTAAAAATTGCAAGATAACTTCCAGGATTGTTAGATAAAAAATCCCCTATATTTCATGAAGTATTTACTGTAAAATCTCCACTGGCTATATCAAGCGCTTTTGTATTGGTAGTTTTTAAAGATGAAAAATCATTGATTCAGGATTCTCAAGAGTTTTCTCAAATTATATTCCAACTTATATTTCACAGAGAAACGTCAAAATCGATATCAGTAATACTTGAAATATTTCCAGTATCATCTATCCAAAACAGAGGAATGATTTGTGTCTCTCCTTGCTGCAAAACTCCTGAATACTCTTCTACTTTACTCTCAAAAACAAATGATACTTCTGCATCTTTTCTTGTATTTCATAAAATTTGAGTATTTGTGAAGCCACCATCTTCGTCATATCCATACCCTTGATCTTTGATTTTGAGCAATGCAAGTTCTTGGGCTGCTCAGGCACCATAAAATGCCTTAAGATAATCCTGTCTCCCTTTCCCATCATTCATCTCTGAAAGGACAAGATTAAGGGTTGAAGTAGTAAGAATAAGGAGAAACCCTATCATAAGCACTGCTGCTATAATAGAGTATCATCCGGATGTAGAAATGCGATTTCTCATAAAGTTATTTTGTTATAATAGTTCTTTCACTCAAAGTACTTTGCAAATACAAAATATTATTCTCAATAATTTGTGGACTTACTCAAGAGCGATAAGAAGGTCGAACGGTTGCTTTAATAGTGACTCTTGGTACATCCTCATTTTTTAATACAAACTCCAAAGACTCAAAGGCAACGAGATTATTTGTTAATGGAATAGCATCAAAACCTACCTCGTTTTTCACCAGCCTACAAATAGAATCTTTATCTTCATCATAATCACTACACATAGAAATATCAGAAATACCTATCCAACTTGAGCTGACAGGATCCCAATTCGCTAAATAATACTCTACTTGTGTGTTCCCATCGTTTCATATACACAGTTTTGTCCCAGATCATTCTGAGAAACCTCCACAGCTTACTCAAATATCTGTAACATCTGTAATATCGTTTTTTCTGACTGATTCTGCTATATCTTCAAAACTATTTTTCACATTTTCTTGCATCACTCGTGTTAATTCAATCGTGGAAGACATTTGCGACGAGAGTATAAAAATACTGAGCACAGAAATCATAATCATAGAAAAAATAGTGATTGCAACTATCAGTTCAATCAATGTAAAACCTGAGTATGTAATAATATTTTTATTCATGTTTATATTCTCCTCCAATCAGTAATTACAGTTTTTATTTCATATTCGTGGTATCCTCTTTTATACCAAATTACTTTTGATATTATGAGAAAGGCATCCGTAATTGGATTTCCAAGCTCATCTACGGCCTGCTCAACTGCGAGATATTTATAAAAAGGTGTTGTTTGCTCTCAGCTGAGAATGCTTGGACAGTATTCATACATATCTCAATTCATACAAATTCGATATCCACTATTTGACATGTTTCACATTTCTGAAAGCTCACTCTTCCCCTCTGGCAGAGAACCTGAAAGAGTAGGTATCTCTTCTAGCACTATATCATAGTTTGTATCCTGATATGCTTTATAATACTTTCACGGCGTAAAGGTATTTGAAGGAGAAACTAGATTCCAAAGCTGAAGCTTTTCATAATTTGTATCTCTGAGGTTGTATACAAATTCTAGCTGCTCTCTTGCAAGCTGTGAAGCGATAATAGCATTTCTATTATAGCTATTAACATTCAGTGAAGAAGCTAATAATGCATAAATAGAAATAAGACCTAAAGAAAATACAAAAATTCCAATCATTACTTCGATGATAGAAAAAGCTTTCTGTGATGTTGTAAAGACTTTTTTCATACTAATAGTCAGAAATATAAGATTGAGGATAGTATCGTATTACTTTTTGGAGTATAGCATCATTTGCTCATTTAAATGAAAGTTGAATATCAATTGCATCATTTCAAAGCGCAGGTTCCGTAACTCAGCTTCCAGTAATTGCAGAAAAGATAAATAATTGATCCGTGGAATTCCCATTAATAGAATCAATCTGTGTCCCTGCAGGAAGTCTTTTACTTCTTATCAATGTAGAAGCTGAAATAGAAGAGAGATTCAAAGCTCAAGTTGAAGCATAGTATTCAATACCTTTTGCTCAAGATTCAAATAAAAGAGCTACGTTTAGGTTTGAACCTCCAGATTCAGAAAGACCATTTATTGCAAGATTTCTCGCATCAGATAAACTCTGTGTTACCTCTCTAGCTGCTTGCTTGACAAGAACTTTTTTCTGATGATGCGCATAAGGAAGATATGCAGCCATACTAATAATACCAATAATAGTAATTACTACTATAAGCTCTAAAAGCGAGAAAGCATTCGGTTGGTATCTATTTTTCATTACGATACTGTTTGAGTTACCTTTAATATAGCTCCAAATATAGCAAACGCGAACCACAATACAAATATTCACGAAATTAAAATAGCTATTGGTTCTATCCACTTCGTCAGTCTTGCGAGAGAATAATCTACTTCTCTACTATATTGCTGAGTTAATTTAATAGAAACTGAATCAATAGATGCTGTTTTTTCTCATACTGAAAGCATTTGGAGAAAATCTAGTGGGAACAGTTCATTTGTCTTATCTACTTCTTGGAGAGATTCAGTAAGTTTTTGACCTTTAGAAACTTTATCCATCACAGAAATAAGATGTGTTTCATACACTAAATTATTCAGTGATCTTGCTGAAAGTCCTAGGGATTTCACAACCGGTACTCAAGATGAGATTAACACTCATAGATTTGTAGAAAGAGAGGCCAAAAGATAGTTTCTGTATACTTTTCAAACCAGTGGAAATTTTAGGAGAAAATAATCAAGATTTGCTCTCCCCGTTTCTGTATTTTTATACCCATAAAATAATACTCAAACTGTTGCGAGAAACAGTAAAATAATAATCCAATTATATATCATGAAATTAGAAGTTGCAATGAGAGCTTTCGTAGCAAGAGGAAGTTCTACTTCAGAAGTCTCAAATAATTGGCTTACAGCTGGAATAACATAGATTAAAACTATAACTATCGCCAATATAAGAAATACAAATATAATCGCAGGATATGTGAGGGCTCAAGTAATTTTAGAACGAAGATCATAATTTTTTCTCAAATTTTCAGAAAGCTGAGCAAGAGAAGCTGACAATTTTCACGTTGATTCACCTGCTTCTACAATAGAGATTTCTCAAGTTGAAAATACTTGAGGAATTTTTTTCATAGACTTACTAAAAGAATCTCACGAAGAAACGTAGGTTTGAAGTTCTCGGATTTTTTCCTTGAAAAATTGATTTTTTAATTTTGTTTGAACTGAATCAAGTGTCTCAGAAATAGTCACCCCACCATCCAGCATGACTGAGAGATATTCATAAAAGTTGAATTTCTCTACCAGAGAAACTTTCTGAAAAAACTTTATATTAAGATCATTCATGATATTTATTTATAATAGATAACGAGTGGAATCTCAGCCTGAATATTTCAATTTCCCTCATTCATAGGATATGTAAAATCTGAGATAAAGAATTTGTACGGAGCGTCTTTCGATGTTAACTCATTCAAGAAAGTAAATAACGTATTCTCTCCAGCAAATATAACCGAGAGTACTATATCTCTTTCTTTAAATCAAATGTCATTCAATTCCTCTTTTCAAATAGTTACATTTCTTAGTACTATGACATCATTATCAGAATTTTCAGCATCAGCATAGCCATAAAAATAATCAATAAGATTTTTTTCACTGACTTCTGCAAGGTATGGACGTAAGGATTCAACATCTTCGCTTCAAGGTGCATCGAGTCTAGATTGAAGATTATTGAGCTGAGTGAGTTCTTCTTCTAATTTTGCTCGAGTATTTTCTTGAGTTTCATAAGAGTCTCGTGATACTTGAACTTTCTCATAGAAATTCATAGTTGCGAACACAAGAACGAAAAATGCAACTAAGAATATTAAATATGAGAGAAACACATTATTTTTATGATTCTGAGCAGTTTTCATACAGATTTGGATTAAGTGTAAAGGTTGTTGAAAAGTTAATTCTATCATAGCCATCAAAGTTTTCAATTGGCTGAATATCAAAAAGAGCATTTTCATCCTCAGGATATGATCACAAGAAATTTACAATTTTTTCATATGCTTGTGCTGAGGTATCTCAACTTGAAGATATATCTGTACTTATTTTCCCATCTGAATATAAAAATCCTTGCGAAGAAAGAGAATATTTTCAGGTATTTCTCTTCAAATGTGTTATAAATGTTGTCACTGATGACTCACACTCTCTTTTTTGTAAGAGAGAACGATTTCTATCAAAAAGCCTATAAGCTTGAATCTGTGGGTCAGATTCTATTTCTGAAATTGAGGATTCTAATTGTGCCATTCTATCTTCTCATCTTGAAATTTTCTTCTCTAATGAAATGTTGTACACAAACAAACCTCATGTAGCAAGAACAACGAGAAGTAAAAAAATGAGTGCAAAA
Source organism: uncultured Candidatus Peribacteria bacterium (assembly GCA_964456335.1). Lineage (GTDB taxonomy): Bacteria > Patescibacteriota > Gracilibacteria > BD1-5 > UBA6164 > JAACSU01. Next base: position 105,428 of record CAYVZQ010000002.1, read on the forward strand.
TAAAATGAATTTGTCTTTTTCTTTTCATAAAACTTCGTATCAACTGCAGACATATTATATTAGGTATAAAAAAATAAAAACTATGCAGCAAGAACATCAAAAATAAAGTTCGTTATTGGCCAAGCAAGCCAAATCACTATAATCCCTATAATCACATAAATAATAGTTTGCTTTTGTGTTTTGAGCTTTTCCTCATCACCTCTTCAGATAAGAATCTGAAATCCTGCATAAATAATATAAAGTACGGCAAGAAGAGATATGAATGAAAGAAGATATACAACCACTGACTGAACATACTCTGAAGCTGATTGCTCTGTTTCTAAATCGTCAACTCATCATTTTACTGCATCTATTCCTTTTTCTAGTCAGCAATCATCTCACTGGCAGTATCGTATTTCGGGATCATTATCTCAAAGTACATCTGTATACACAGAAGCATCCACAGGAATTATGTTTGACACAAAAAGTAAAATAAAGGCAATGGCAAGAGAAAAAATTTTCATAGACGGACATTAAAATTTACATTACAAAAATTATATATAAATTAAAGTAATTACAAAAACTATTTTATCACACATCGCATATGTTTGCAAAAAGAATGTTCATATGATATTTCCTGCTTATTTGTATCATGATGTGAATCTGATATATATATGATTATCTTGCCGTACTATATTTCCTAGGCACCCTCATTCTTTATGGTTCAATAGCCTTTGTGATACATAGAGCTTATACGACTATCAGAAAAAAACATAAAAAGACCTATAGTGAATTTCTCATCATATTTGTATATAAAATAAGCATTCTCACCAGTATTATTCTAGTATTAGTATGATATTTCATCTACCATCAAACGCATCTATTTCCAGCAAAACTCCCAAGCTACACACTGAGTAACGGAAGCAAGACTGTGGTATTTCAAACTATGAGCCATGTTGGATCAGCCCAATTTTATACTTGAGTTCAAGAGAGACTCAAAAAAGCAAAGGAAAATAACTATGTTTTATTCTTTGAATGAGTAACACCAGGAACTGAGGAAAATAAGCAAAAGTTTGATGAAGCATTAGGTGTAAGTCTCAATCCAGAAAGCTACGAAACTCTCGCATATCTTTATTGACTAACCTCTCAAGATAATGAAATGTTTCTCTGACTTGTAAATGAAAAAGACTATAATGTTGATATATCAATAGATGAAATAGTAGAAATTTACGAATCAAAAAATCCAGAAAATATACAAGAAACAGGCTCATGAAGTAATCTAGAAAAAATCTATAACATTGAGGAGGAAGTTCTCTCTCAGCTTGATAATCTCAGTGGGAAAGAATTATTTCTCATACGATATTTTAATCAAGCAGTGATTAATTTTATCATGAAACATGATGGCTTAAGAGACAGTATTCTATCTCTTACGGGAAGAGATGACATCTTTAAAGTCATACTTGATGATAGAAATGAATTCCTTGCAGAAAATATAATAGAAAGTGATTTTAAAAAAATATATATTCTCTATGGTCTTATGCATTTTCAGTGAGTATTAGAAATATTGCAAGCAAACGACCCAAGTTGGAAGGTAATTACGACTCAGTACTCGAGAGTCATCTATCCTCCGAAGAGTCAAGAATCAAAATAAAGCTCATATACAGCGCAATAGCATATAAAAATACCACTCATATATAACCATAGGTTAAGCTGACATCAAAAAACATATGAGAAAAAAGTGATAGTAGTGTGAAAAATAAAAATATTCACACTACTTTTATACTTTTACTCTTCTGCATACTATATAAATAGTAAAAACCTACACTCATTAAAAGAGAACAAAATATATGTAAGCTCAATGCAAATATACTTCGTAAAAAAACAAAGCGTATAAGCTCTATATTTACTATATTTCACTGTATATATTGAATGGTATACATGATATTCTCCAAAAGTGAAAATCATAGGGCCGTACACACTCCAAAAAGTAAAAATTTATTTTTATGGATTTGAGAGAGTTTTGTGCTCGTAGAAATACTTCCAATATATTTCGCTCATTCTTCTATAAGTGATATAACGATGTAATATCATACGATTGCTCAAAATGCAGAAAAAATATATTCTTGAAATCATACTCTCGCCGTTCATATATTCCCAGAAAAAATAGAAACTATCACTTTAATTATCAAGACCGATAATCAAATCAGTAGAAGATACGCAAAAAAAGAAATCATATTCTGTCAAAGGCTTTTCTGAAAATTCTTAAAAAAAATTGTCTGGCAAATAAGAATACCTCCAAACAATACACAGAATAAAAGTCCTATAGTAACAAAGAGATAGATTCCAAGACTTTGGCTTATAAGTGTTAAACCATAAAAAATGCTGTCTAAAAGATGAGAAATAAGTGGAATTTTATAGGGTGAAAAAATACTCGCAATAAAAGCACCACTTCCTAAACCAATAAAAAATTCTTTTCGAGTCACTTGGTAATGAGAAAATCATATAACAATATACATCCAAAATAAAATTGGAAGTAAGAGAATAATTCAACTTATCAAAATAATTATGAGATTCACAAACATATATGCAGAAATTATGAGTCACACATAGCATAGTTGTAATATTTTATTTTACAAAAAAATAGTCCTGTAAATAGGACTATTTTTTTGTAATTAGAAGTCAACTTTGGTATTTTGTTTCAAATTCCAATCATAGCTTCAAATCGCACTATCAGAAAATGCATATACTTCATTTCCAATATAGAGTGCTCTTTTTATCTGTACATCACCAAATTCCCAAGAAGTATCTCAAACATATTGCCATATAGAAGCATCTTTATAACAATAATTTGGAATATTCACATATTGTTTTGAAGGAGCACTACATGACATTTCTCCATTTAATAGCTCTCTACAAACAGGTTCTGTTTCTGTTCATGTATATTTCTCACATGCTTCCTCTCTTTGTGTTTCTAATTCATCAGTATTGATGTGTGTAATTTTATTTTCTACATCTATTCAAGTAGCTGCATCAATTTTAATACTTGCAAGGCCATTGTAATAATCTTGTGTTATCCATTGTTCATCTTTTTCGTAAAGGGTTACTGGAAGGAGCAGAGTTTTTCTATTTTTATTCCAGATAAACATTCGAGGATTATTCAAAGCTTCACTATAACTTCATTTTCAGCCAAGTGTTTCGCTGTAGAGTTGTTCTACTATTATTCATTTATAATCTCCTGATTCACATTTTTTATTTTGTTCTGCTGTGAGTCATGAATCTCAACATTTTTTATCATAATTCATTTTATAGAGATCTACCTTTACACCTGATGTTTGAGTTCCTCACCACTCATTCACTTGGGTATCATATCACAGTCCAATAAGATGATTTTCGTCATAAGGATGGAGATACGTAGAAAATCAAGGTATTTTTAATTCTCATAAAACCGTAGGATTTTTAATATCTGAAATATCGATTGCAAAAAGTGGATCAATCTGCTCAAAGGTTACTAAAAAGAGCTTATCTCCTATAAATCTACTTGATTGAAATGTTTCTCATGGAGCAAGATTGGTAAGGGATGAAACTTTTTTTAAATCTGAATCTAATACATATAAGCCAGTTGATCTTTCTGGTGACCACTGCGAAGTAATAATCCTGAAATTTCCCTCAAATTCATCCATACTATATTGATTGAGTGGAGATCATGGAATCAACGCACTCTCTTGATAAGAAATACTCTGTCAGTCAATATTTAGCTTATGAAGCAGTGTGTTTTGAGAACCTCCCCAGAAAAATGGCATCGCGCACATTGCATTTGGAGGACATGAAAAGTTATCTTGTGTCCAAATTCATTCTGTGAGATAGAGATTATCTTCACTCATATATATTTCTGTATTACTTCACGCAATAACTTGAGTTTTTACAGGGCTGTCGCTTTTACTAATATCTATTGCAGAAATAATATTATAGCCTGGATTAAAACTCGTATTTTTGAGAGTCTCTTCATCAGGAAGATTATAACTTATATCACTACAATCAGAAACTGATCACGCATCAACACTATACGGGTATTGCTTTCCTGAAAGTACTAAGTTTTGGTCTCAGGCATTTGAAGTTCTTGAAATATTGATACTTTGAGGCAAAATACTTTGTGCATCAATTTCTATATCATCTACATTTTTGTAATTCCAATATGGAAAATTCATATAATTTCGAGAAAGTACATAGAGTGTATCCCCTATTTTTCTTGATTTTCAGTAATCTCCATCACTGCTATACAATCGAAGCAGCTCAGGTTCTCGTTTATTTGTAGTATCAAAGATTATAGTATACGTTTTTGTATTTCTATTTACATAAAATCCTCTTGATGAATAATCTGTATTAGAGTACCCAGTTGCGATTATAACAAGTCTATTATCATCTACATACAACTCTGGAGAATAAAAATTCTTCGGAAGATTAAACTTCTTGACTACTTCAAGTTCATCGGAAGCTCAAGACTGAGACGCTCTAATAATAAATACTGCATTTTCTGTTTGATTATAGTAATAGTGATATTTTCCATCCGTTTTCACAATATCAGCTTCATCTACTCCTACAACTTGTGTGTTAGTTTTTGAGTAATCATCCCCAGTAGATCAGGCATTTGAAGACTCCTGAGTAACTGCTTGATCACTCATTGCGTCCATTTCCATCATTTCTGGCTGCATAGAAAACACATTGTACCAACCTCTGTTCCCAGAGTTGTTTTCCCAATAACTTTTATAGTATTCTTCCATAACCTCTTCAAAGGCACTACAACTTTCAAAATTTTTGAGTGTATAATCTATGCCTAATTCTTGCGTGTTTTCTTGTGTGAGTTCATCAATAATACTATTGTCATCAATTGCTGCATGCACTCATGCTCAAAATAGAATCCATAAAAATAAGAAAAATGATATATATTTCATATAGCCTTTCTAAGAAATAAAATACAATGTACAGCTCTGTGTTCTTGAGTTAGAACGAAACAAATAAATATACGTGACAAAAATGTCACGTATATACTATATTTTTTATGAAAAAATGCGAGATTTAGACTCTTGACGAATGAAATATATTTTTATAAATATTATCTCTGAAAATATGGACACTGTTCTTGAGTATATCACATATAGGAATCATAACTACATGTTGTATATTCAAATACACACTCATTATTCATTTCATTGAGAGATCAAGAATTGCTTTCACATAGAGCTACAAACTCATCGTATGAGTCTTCTGATTCTCACATATCATCAGACATAGCTCACATATCATCAGACATAATCGTAGATTGCATCATCATGCTTTCAGCAGCTCATCAAGTAGGCATATCTGACATAGGAGCTACTTCATCAGAAGAAATATTAGATGGTGAAATATCTTGTGCTTCATAAGACTCGGGAACAAAAGCGTCGTTTTGAGGAATATCCATCATTCGAGAATCCATAATTCTTATACTTTCATCCGGCGCCATTTTTAACCGATTTTCTGGAATGTTTTTTTCTATACGGATTTCCTCTCAAATATTATTCTTATGTATAGATTGTAAATCAAGAAAAATTAATAGAGCCCCAAAAATAAATATAAAACTCCCTAAAACTGTAAATATCTGAAAAATACTCCATCTTGGAATTTCATTCTGGGTAAGTCAAACTTCATATATTTTATCAAGTTTTGATTTTAAATCGATTTTAAATTCCTTAGACGGATAGGCATTTTTATGAATCTTTTTCAGACTTTCAACCATACTAAAAGCCTGTTTATCACTTGCTTTTTCACCAAAGGTTTCTTTAAAATCTTTTTGATATCTTTCTTCTTTTTTATTCATAGTTACAGTAAGATTAATACAAGAACTAACATAAAATTTGCTTGAATTTTTTTGAGTGTACGAGAAAATATTTTTTTACAATTATCTTCTTTTTCACTGCAAATTTTTGCTATATGCTTATAACTAAGATCATCCCAAATTCTGAGGATAAAAATTTCCTTTTCAATAGGTCTCAGCTCTTCAAGATATTGTAATATATCATTCAAAGTATCTTTATCATCAATTTGAGCTGCAAAATCTCTCGTAATTCATGGCTCAGCAATACTTTCCATGTCTACTTGCTCTTTTTTAGTTCGATAATAATCGATGACTGTATTATTCGCAATACAGTAAATCCAAGCCTTAAAGTTCGCATTATCTTTTTCTCAAAAAAATTCCAGAGACTTCAGCGCCTTGGTCCAAACTTTGCTACAAATATCTTCGGCAACTTCCCTGTGAGAAGTTTTACGATAAATAAATGCAAAAATTTGGTCGATATATTTTTCATACAAAGCACCAAACGCTTCGTAATCTCCTGCTTGAAACCTGTTTATATATTCTCTATCTTGCATATACTCTAACGATTTCTTGTATTAAAAGTGACATTTTATATTTTTTATATTAAACCTTTTTCTTTGAGAAAAGAATCTATCTGGACTTCTCTTCCAAACATTTCTAAAAATAACTCTGATGCTTTTTTTGTACTCCCAGCTGAAAGCATAAGGTCATGAAATCTATTAGCTATCTCTGGAGAAAAAATATCTCATGAATTCTTAAATGCTTGCCATACTTCTTTTTCTATAATTTCAGCCCACATATAACTATAATATCCCGCTGCATAGCCTCAGTCAAATATATGTGTGAAAGTCGTATGAGGAGAATAAATAGGAGTTACTGGAAAAATAAGATTTTTCTCAGCATTTTGTCTCACAATTTTATCAAGTCATGCAGCAGTCTTAGGGACTTTTTGGCTATGAAGTGACATATCAAGCATGGCATAATTATTTTGCACTAAAATCATTTGTGCATTTCAAAATAAATCCAAGATTTTAAGCTTTTCAAGCATTTCCTTTGGAATTTCTGAGCCATTTTCAAAATGCTTTGCAAATAATCTCATACCAACTTCATCTCGCGCCCAATTTTCTAAGAGTTGACTCGGAAGCTCAACGAAATCATGTTCAACATGAAAACCTGAGAGTTCGCTATACTCTGAAACTGAAAGCATTTCGTGAATTGCATGTCCAAACTCATGATAGAGCGTCTCTACATCTCAGAGTGTGAGAAGAGTTATCCCATCACTTCATTTCTGAAAATTACAGGTATTCAGCACTATTTTTTTATAATCTCAAAATTTTTCTCGCATCAAATCAGCCCAAGCTCCCTGTCTTTTGAGTGGAGTATAGAAATAATCTGTGAAAAAATAAGAAAGAAAAATCCCATTTCGATATACTTCATATACCTCAACATCACTGTTATAGCTCTTGATATCTGTTTTCTTCATCTCAATCCCATAGAGCCTTTTTGTCGTTTCAAACATACCAGACAAGACATTTTCATACACAAAATATTTCTTAAGCTCTCTGCTATCAAATGCATATTTTTCCTGTTTGAGCTTATTTGCATAATATCCAAGATCCCAGACACTCAGACTCTCAAGATGAAAATATTCTTTAATTTCTTGTACTTCTGCCTGAGCTTTCGGTCTTGCCTTATCAGCTATTTCTCAAAATAGATGAATTACTTGCTGTGGAGATTCTGCCATTTTAAAATGAAGTGAAAGCTCTGCATAATTCTCAAATCATAAGAGTTTCGCCTTGTGGTCTCTGAGTTTCAGAATCTCTAAAATAATAGGATTATTATCATATTCTCCCTGCGTAGCAAACATATTTCGTGCTTCATAAAAATTCCTTCTCACGGAGCTATCTGAGCAGTACTTCATAATAGAACCATAGGAAGACTGACTTGCATCAAAGAGAAATCATTCCACTTTTTTGTCTTCTGCCTTTTTTCTTGCAACAGCTCTATCATCTTCTGGCATTTCTGAAATAATAGATTGGTTTGTGATGATATATTCAAACGCTTTTTGTGAATCTAGCGCGTTATTTGAGAATTTTTGAGAAAGATCTGAGAGCTGTTTATTGATGTCTTTGAGTATGTTCTGATTTTCCTCATCTAAGGCAATTCATCGTATTTCATATGATTCTATTGATTGATCAAGAATCTTTATTTCTTCTAGGTTTAAATTCTGCTGTTTTCGAACGATACACAGCATTTCATAATAACGTTTACAGTAGGCAACTTCGTTTCAAAAATCTATATATTTTGGCTCAAAATCTTCTATAATTTTTCGAATTATATCATCACTATGCACTCCCTGATAGTGTTCTAAAATTCAAAAAAAATATCACAGAAGTGAAAAATCATCAAATGTTTTAAAAGATAATTCATTGTCTGGTGTTTCTAATTTTTTGTAAAAATCTTTCTTCTCCTGTTCTAATAATTCTTCTAAAATTTGAGGAGCTATTTCCAAAACTTCCGATGAATATAAAAATTTTAAGTCTGGAAAATCTGGATTTTTGAGTTCTTGTAGTATTTGGGTTTTGAGTTGCATATTTGTATTTTTTAAAATGAAAATTATACTTCTAAGCAAGTCTAGTGAAATATTTATTTTTTCAATATATTCTTATGGTCGATAAGTTTAAAACCCAAGAGAGTGAGAACGATGTTACAACATTTTTAAAAGGTATTGAAGATACACAGAAGAAAACAGATTGTTTTGTTCTCTTGGAAATTTTTGAACGCCTTTCAGGAAAACCTTGAAAAATATGGGGAAAAAATATCATAGGTTTCTGAAAATATCATTATATATATGCCTCTGGAAGAGAGGGCGACTCGATGAGAACTGGTTTTTCTGCGAGATTAGGAGGGATATCAATATATATAATGCCGGGGTATGAGTTCTGAAATATGCAAGAACATTTGATGAAACTTTGAAAGTATAAAGCATGAAAGTCATGTCTTAATATAAAGAAACTCTCCGACATTGATTTGTGAATACTTGAGTCAATAATTCGCCTTGGACTTGATGAGTTGAAAACAAAGTATCCAGAATAAATCTATTTATGGTATCCACTTCCTCTCTCAATTTCACTACATCTATATATTTGTTCAAGCAAGATTGTGAGAGCGAGTGAATGAGGGAGAATCATCTTTCACAGTGACAATTCATAATCTATACAATTTTTGAGAACTGAATAATCAAGTCCATTCGCTCAGCCTATTGCAAGAATTATCTTATTCCCAGAGTTTTTTTGTGACTCTATTATTTCTGAGAATTTTTCTGTAGAAATATTTTTTCCATTTGGAGCAAGGATTATTTTATAGCCAGTTTCTTTCTCAAGTTTTTCAGCTAATAATTTCGTTTCAGCAAGGATAATTTGCTCTGGTGTTCCTTTCTTCACGGGCTTTAACTCTATGAGTTCTATCTGTTTTGAGAGTCTTTTTTTGTACTCCGAAATAGCATCGGTGAAATGCTTATGAGAGTCGGCAAATATATAGATTTTTATCATATTAATACTCTCCTAAAATTCTGATATCTGTCGTAAAAAATGCAAGCTCGTCCATTGCTTTTTTTATATGTCCGTCATTTAGGTTTCCTTCTATATCTATCCAAAATTTTGCTTCAAACGGCTTTCAGAAGTTTGGAAGATTTTCAATTTTAGTGAGATTTACATTATTTGTAGCAAATGCTCCGAGACATTTATAGAGACTTGCTGGAATATTTCGTGCTTCTACGATAAGTGATGTCTTATTTTTCTTTGTTTTAAATTTAAAATTATCTTTCTGGCTTGTGAGGCATATAACCAAGAATCGAGTTGTATTTCACTTTTGATCTTGAATGCCTTCATCAAGAACATGAAGTCCATAAATATCTGCTGCAAGTCGTGAAGCGATTGCTGCTGTTCACATAACCTTATTTTCAGAAATATGCTTCGCAGCTCAAGCTGTATCATAAAACTGTTCTGGAGAAATATTTTTTTCTTTCAAATAATGATAACTTTGATCAAGAGCCTGAGGATGAGATATTGCTGTTTTCACATTTTCAATATCATCTTCTAATGAAAGCAAACAATGATTAATTTCTAAGTTATATGTTCCAATAATAGAAACATCAAATCGTGAAAAAGAAAATAAATTCGTATGAATTGGTCCAGCATAGGAATTTTCAATTGGAAGCACTCAAATATGCCCATTTGCCACGTGTTGCCAAACTGCTTCAAAACTACTTTGCCCAATAATCTCTATATTTTCAAGTCATAATTCGTCTGCCACCTTTTGAGCCGTAATATTGCTATAAGCTCCTGCTTCTCATTGATAATAAATATTCATATATTTTAATTATTATTAGCTATTTGTATATCGTACTCATCTTGGATGAATACTCAAACTTCTTGAAGTGTGAATCTTGCTTCATCAAATGATTCCAGTGTTCATTTACGAGTTTCTCCTGTATAAATATTGGTCACCTGAATCTCTTTTCAGGTATTATTTTTGAGAATATCTATTTGTTTTCCCATAAGATAAATAACCTTATCCGTATATTTCTGGCCTATTTCACAATTCTCCACTCAGAGAAAATCTCTTGCCGACTCAATATCTGAGCAAAATTTTTGGATATCTTTCTGTTTTACAGAACTATGAAAATTTGCGGCAGTTTCTAAAAACTTTTCATGAACTCACAGTACCTCATCATTGTGCATTTGTATATCTGCGTAAAGTTTTGGGTTCTGCCCCAGATACCTCTCAACACTTGAAATCATAAGTTTATAAATGGGAGAAACAAAATCCATTGATTCTCCTATATTACAACCTAAACGCTTCATAGTTTCCCCCACAACAAACATATTAAAATGAGTCAATCATTGGACTATAGCCATCATCTTATCATGATATTCTGGCGTCGCCTCTATAACTTTCGCTTTTTCTGAGAGTAAGAACTTTTTGAGAAAGCTGTAAGCAGGAGTATTTTTTATTGCATCATTTGGAGTCAAAACTATCACTTGCCCTGCAATAGAGCTTAAGTATGGTCCAAACATGGGATGAGTTGGAATTGCGATAATGTCTTCTCTCTTTTGCAGTTCTTTGCTTGGAGATTTTTTAATACTCGTCACATCTACAACAACCGCTCATGATTTTACGAATGGAAGTGTTTCCTTGATAGTAGCACTTGTATACGCAATTGGAACACTATATATTACAATATCTGCATTTCTCACTGAAGCGATATTGTCAGTACTAAAGTGACATCATAATTGTTTTGAAAGTTCTTTTCACTTTTCGCTATTTCTTCACGTGATAGTGAGTTCTATTGACTCAGAAAAATTTTTCAAAGCATACTCTGCAAGCCATTTTCAAAAACCATCTGTTCCTCACAGGATAACAACATTATACATTTACTTATTTTTATACATTAAAACTTTTATTGGAAACACGATAAGTGCCTGATAAATTCTCCCCAGTCTTTTGAGTTTGTTTGGACTGGTAAAAATTCTATAGAGCCACTCAAATCCAGCATCACGAAAAATTTTTGGAGCTCTTTTTTGAAAGCCTGTAAAATAATCAAAACTTGATCCAACAGCCAATCAAAGCCGTATATTTGGACATTCGTCTAAAATATCCAACACTGCGATCTCCTGCTTTTTCATACCAAGAGTCGCAAAGAATATTTTAGCGTCTGAGTCACAAATTTTCTGATAAAATCATTCTTTTGAGGTAAAGTCTTGAATATAAAAATCAAACAATAGTTCTGGAAATTTTTTTTGAAGCTTCTGCTGAAATGTTTTTTGTGACTCGCACTTCTCTCTATCCTGAGGGAAATATGGGTCTAAAATTGCAATACGTATTTTATGCGCTTGAGCATATTCCACAAGTCATCGCGTAAGATCGCTTCCACAAATTCGCTCACCATATTTTTCATACAGCATTTTTTTTCGAAAGAGTATATTAAAAATATAGTATGGAATGAGGAAAAACTTTATGATTTTCGGAAAGTAAGAGTTATTTATTTGGTATCAGATATAGAGCCCTATCCCGTCACTCGTGAGATAATCAGCCTGACTCAAGACTCACAAAAAATCTCTATCCTCAAGAGTTTTGAGGCAAATTTCTGGATTGGGAGTGAAAACTGATATTCCTTTTTCTGTCTGATTATTTTGTAAATAATCAGTGAGCTGCGTGAAAAGATTTTTATATGAGTGTTTTCAAATTTTGAGCTGAAATATTTTCATAAATTGGCAAGTATTTATTTTTGATAATTTTTTCTATCTATGATACGATTATTATAGAAATTAATTATTAAACACAAGTTATGACTCTCTTCCCAAGACAATTTGAAAAAGAACATGGAATTGATACTTCACCAGAGGCAGTAGACTCGAGAATTCCTAACACGGTAGACAGAACACGTGAAACTACTATTGGTATACTACTGGGTGGGAAAAGTGCTGATAATATTTTTAATCTCCCTGAAAACCATGTTCCAACTCCAATTGGAAGTTTTGAAGAAGCTTACAGTTATTATGGTCTAGCAAATGATAATTCAGCTCATACTGCGATTGCTGCTTAAATATATGGTCAAAGCCTTAACTTAGAGAATGCGCCCCTCTCAAGTTTAAAAAATCCTCCAATATGGAGGATTTTTTAAAAATTTGAAGTTGCATATTGACTTGCAGAAACAATCTGACGTACTCAATCTTTCGTTACCTCAACCATATCTGATATCATTGGTTCCCCAAGAATGTTTGTAACTTGCTGATCTTTCAAAATTTTATCTCATTCTTTCAGAGTAAACTGAGCCGTTGTTGTTCAAACAGAACTAGAACAAAAATTACCGTTTTGGTTTATTTTTCACATAATTCTTTTTATTGGATATAATACACATATAATAAAAATAATTTCAGAAAATCAAATATTTTTTACTATAAAAACGTGAAAAGTCTAGAAAAAAAGAAAATAGCCATAGTTTGCGACTGGATAAAGGACTGGTGAGGAGCTGAACTTGTTCTGTCGCATATACTCGAAATTTTTCCAAATGCTGATATATACACCAGTATTTTTTATCAAGAATGAAATCCTGTTTTTGAGTGACATAGTATAACAACAAGTTTTATTCAAAAAATACCAATTCTCAATAAATCCCACAAACTTGCCCTGACTTTGAGACCACAAGCCTTTGAAGGATTTGATCTCAGCAGCTATGATATCGTCATTTCCTCGAGTAGTGCTGAGAGTAAATGAGTTATTACAAAGCCTGATTGTCTGCAAATTTGCTACTGTCACACTCCAACAAGATATTTTTGGAGTCATTATGAAGAGTATCTCTCTATGATGGAATTTGGTATTTTGAATCCACTGTGAAAGTGGCTTATGCCAAAAATGATTCATAAACTGAGAGCCTGGGATTTCATCGCAGCACAAAGACCTGATTTTTTTATTGCAAACAGCAAAAATACTCAGTGACGCATACAAAAATACTATCAGAGAGATTCTCAGGTAATCTATCCTGCAGTTGATATTTCTGAGTTTCCTCTTACAGAAAATAAGTGAGATTATTACTTAGCGGTTTGACGATGTATTCCCTATAAGAAGTTTGATCTCCTCGTAGATACCTTCAATAAAAATGGAAAAAAAATCATGCTCGTCACTAATACTGACAATGCCCTGTATAGAAATCTCAAAAAAATCTCAAACAACAATATTACTTGGAAGCTGAATCTCAGCAGACCAGAAATCATAAAGCTCTACGCAAATGCCAAGTGCTTTGTATTTCCGCCTGAAGAAGATTTCTGACTTGTCCCAGTAGAAGCACAAGCATGCGGCACACCTGTGATTTCCTACTGAGTTTGATGAGCATTAGAAACCGTTGTAGAAAATAAAACTGGTATATTTTTTGATGCGCAAACCACGCAGAGCTTACAAAAAGCCATAGATCAGTTTGAATCTATGACTTTTGATGCAAAGATAATTCGAGAGCACGCTGAAAGTTTTGATAAGAGTATTTTTCAACAGAAACTCTTAGATTTTATTCACCAGCATTTACCTCGTTAAAGTGAGTGATTCTCTACTAATATCAAAGGTGTTAATAAGAGCGTTTTTATCAAATTCCTTGACTGTATCAGGATAGTTTTCTATTACTCAGTAGTGAATAAAGTATCTTACTGCGAGACACTCTTCTTCTTTATCATAGAGATAGAGTGACTGCTCATATCTATTTCACGCTCACACATCTTCTCATGAAACAAGTAAATACTCATTTCCATTTTCATCTGTACCGCTGCTTTGGTTACTATACATTTGAGTATCTATGAAGTCTTTTACTTCACAGGTAGTATTATCTGTAAATTCTACAGAAAAATAACTATCTTGTGAAAGGTTTGTATCATTTGTTTCGTCAGGAGAAACATAAAATGCAACTCATGTAGGTTTATTTTCAGAAGATATTAAATCATAACTATAAGTATCCTCAATTCTGAAATTATCAGGAATAAATAACTCAACACCTTTATTTCTAATGGTATAGAGTGAGTATCCATCTGGAATATCCATTGAAATATCTTCTATTGAACCACTGCTTGATTCATTCATATCTTCTCACGTATTAGTCTCTTCATTTTGCCCTCACGTTCATGAAGTGCTATTTGTATCTGGATTTTCATTTCCTCCTTGCATACTACAAGAAACTAAAAATGCAGTGAGAAAAATACACATAATATATGTTATAGTTTGTTTCATAAGGTATTATTAAAAAATAATATACAGGCAATTACTATAACGTGTTAGAGTATGAAAAGTGACAAAAAATTAAGCTATAATATTTTGAAATCTTGCAAAATTTCTCTCAAGTTCCTCTGCTGCTATGTGAGGATTTATCTCTCCAATACTTGCATGTTTTCCATCTCTCCCATCATATCCAATTTGATGGCAATCACTTCAGAAGGTGAGAATCAGTCAAAATTTTTGTTGCATTTCACGAATTGCTTCCACCCACTCAGTACTCGCCTGAGTATTTATTTCAATGGCTCAGACTCATTTCTCTACATAATGAGGAAGTGTTCGTCTAAACTCTGGGATTCATCATTTATTTCATCCAAAAGTTACATTTGGATGAGCCATTGAAACGAGTCACCCAGCTTTGCGAGATACTTCCTCAACTGCCTTCTCAATACTCGGCTCATACTCATCCACTTCATAGCCATATTTCTCAAATAGGAATCCTTCTCTCTTCATGCATTCACTATAAAATTCCTGCACAATATCACTATTTTTCATTTCTTCTCCTCATAATGCCGCTCTCATTTTTTCTTTATTTCATGGAAGTTTATACAAGAAGTGTGACAAAAACCATTTATTTGCAGACCTGAGTCACCTCCCATGTTTTCTTTGCATATACTGCTCAAATCACTCAATTGTTCCCGCAAATCAGAGTCACTGTAGTTTTTCAATTTGCCCCTCATACATAGCGACTTTTCAATTTCGTGTTTTATCCAAAACTTCATGAAGTGAATCATGAAATATTTTTGCATAACTTACCAGATGCAAACTCTTCCCTAGGTCATAATCTCTAGCTGATATTTCTACTGAGTCACAGCTCTCAATTCATACTGCTGCTAATTGTGACTGAAACTCTTGCGGAGCTATAGCATCGTGATCTGTCAAAGCGAGAAAATCTAAGTTTTTTCTTTGAGCTTCCTGCAGCACTTCCAGTGGAGTATTTCTCCCATCACTCAAAATAGAATGGCAATGCATTTCAATATGTTTCATAATCAGAGAGTGAAAAAATAAACACAGACATAATATATTTTTATTACAAAATTATTGAAAGAAAGTATTTTTTTGTAAAAATATAATCCATAATAAACTAGAAATTACCTAAAAATAGATATAATATAGGGGGTAATAATTTTGTAAAAATAATTTACATTTTATGATACAACTTCAGGTATTACAAAATATTGGCCTCTCACAGATAGAGGCAAAGATATATATTGCACTTCTTGAAAAGTGAAGTCAGAGTATATCGTGAATAGCAGAAATTTCAGGATGCAACAGAATGCAAATCTATGCTGCTCTTCCGAGGCTTATAGAATCTAAAGTTCTGTGAGAAACCAGAAAATGAAAAAGGAAATATTATTTTGCGGAAAATCCTGAGAATTTAGAGAATATTTTCTATGAACAAAAACTCTCTTTTCAGAGCACTATTTCTCTCCTCAAAGAAAAATATGAGAAAAAAATATCAAAGCCAGAGCTTCGAACCTTTTATACAAAGGATGCGATGAAACATATTTTTTATGATGTAGTCGAAACACTCTGACACTGAGAAACATACTATAGATATAGCTCACGAAAACATGATAATCTCAGAGGATTTCTCTCAGAGGATTACAAGAAAAAGCGTGATCAAAAAGAAATTCAAAGACTCGTAATCACTAGTGATGAGCTCAAAAAAATGAAAGAAAAATGACAAAATAAATTATGACGTGAGATGGTTGCAATTCCCAAACTCTATGATTTATTTGAGGATAATATTTCCAAAATTATCTACGCAAATAAAATCGCTATCATAGACTATGAAAGCGAAACTTCATTTATTATCGAGAACCAAAAACTCGCAGATTTTGAAAAGAAAATTTTTAAACTCCTCTTTAAATATCTCCGAAAGAATTAGAGCACCTTTGCTTCTCTTAAGTACATATCATATGAAAATATTTTACACTGAGCTTCAAGGGTTATTTCGTCTATTTGGTAATGCGTAAAGCTCGCATTTCCAATTCGAAGAAATGGAACTTCACAACTTAGATTATTCAGCACAGCAATAATCGCTCTGGTAACTCCTGCGTGAGAAGATATAAGAATTTTTTTATTTTTCTGTGAGAATATATGTTCAAGCAAAAATCATCGGACTCTTTCAGTGCAATCAGCATAACTCTCATATCATCCAGATTCTGTATAGTAAAATGGATTTTTGTGAAATTCGTCTGAAAACAGTTCGCTCACTAATTTTTCCTCTTTATTTCCTAAGAAAATTTCTTTTAATCTCTCGTCGGTCATAATCGAGAGAGCATTATTTTTCGCATAGGAATCAATAGTATTATATGCCCTTTGAAGCGGACTCGAATATACGAGATCAATTTCTAATTTCTCGCTTTCTAAAAAGCTCTTTAGAGCTTGTGCTTGCTTCATTCACTTTTCTGAAAGTGGAGTATCGGTATGTCCTGCAATACGTCACTGTGCATTCGCCAGAGATTCACCATGACGTACCAAGTAGAGATCTATCATTATTTAGAGTTTCATTATATATTTGTCGATAATATATCGGCCTTGAAGATTATTTTTCAAAATTCCCCCAATATCTTCTTCTATCTCATCACAGAGTCAGATATATTTTGGACTGCGAGAAGCAAACAAGAGTAAGGTCATGAGAAAGTCTACATATTCAGATTTTTCAAATTTTCCAGCAAAAAAATATTTCAGCAGTTCATCACTTTTTTTTGCAATATGAGACTCAATCATAGAGAGATAAAAATCATTCTTTTTATTCAGTGAAGGACTATGTTCCCTGATTATCTGAAGTCGAGAGAGTATAGTTTCAAGAATTCACGCCTCACTTTCACTCGTTAAAATAACAATGTTTCACTCTCCTGGTTCTTCAAAAAACTTGAGACAGGCATTTTGAGATTGGGTCGTCATTCGAGAAATATTCTCGATAAAAAATATCTGAAATGCAAAGCGTGGTCTCACACTCCCTTGCGTAATAAACTTTTTTACTTCGTCTATTTTCAGAGCCTCCCCAGTATCTGCAAGGTGAAATAAGCTCTGCATATCTATTTTATTTTTTCCCAGAAGTTCACGCAGGAATGAAAGTACATTCCCATGAAGCAGTTCTAAGTTGTGTGATAGCAGTAAAAAAGGAGATATTTCACCTCCTTTTGTAATTTGCTGCTCGATTGATTCAAAATTACTGAGCATTTCAAAAGATTTCATTAATAATATCTTCTGTTAGGATTTGTTCTAGGTCACTCAGTCCCTCATCAATTGCTTGCTGTGTATCCTCATCAGCTGCTTCACTACTTCAAGAAGCGCTGGCCTGCGTATCAGAATCTGGCTGCGTGTCAGATTCATCAGTAGAATCATTTTCATCAGTAGAATCATTTATATCATCTTGATCCATTTCTGAGGAATCTACTTCACCAGATGCTGTATCTTCAGAGAGCATTTCCCCATTTTCTTGACTTTCTTGGTCTCATGCTCCTGCTCCTGAGATTTCAGCCTCTTTTTGGAAACATGCACTCAGTATCACAAGAGCAAATATGAGGGTGATAATATATGTTTTCATAGTAAAATGGTTATGTAAGAATTAACTAAGAATTTGCTTAAAATAGTAGTAAAAAAGCTTTTATTTGCAAATTTTTTCATATAATGACTGCACTGAAAAACATTTACTAACACAAATTTTACGTGATACAATCAATCATAAAATCGCTTCTTTGAGATGAAGATGCAAAAAAACTAAAAAAATATAATAAAGATCTTGAAAAAATCAGATCTCTTGAAGCTTCATATACTTCTATGACACTGGAAGATATTGTAGCTCGAAATAATGAAATCAGAGCAAGCTTTGCTGATATAGATTTCACAACTCCTGAATGAACCAAAAATATAAAGGAATGACTTGAGTCCATTAAGCATGAAGCTGCCGCGTTATGGGCTACAACATGTCGCCTCATTTCTGGAAAAACTCACACGCTTGAAAATGGAAATACGCTTGAGTGGAATATGATTCCTTATGATGTTCAAATTATTGGTGGACTCGCGATTCATGAGTGAAATGTTGCTGAGATGAAAACATGAGAGTGAAAAACCCTCGTTGCAACGCTTCCTGCATATCTCAATGCTCTTACAGGAAACCCTGTTCATATCGTCACGGTAAATGACTACCTTGCTGAGCGAGATGCCATGGAAATGTGAGTGCTCTACAAAGCACTTTGAATGAGTGTATGAGTTATTAAGCATTCACAGCCAAGAGAAGACAAAATCACAAATTATAAAGCTGATATTATTTACGCAACGAATAATGAGCTTGGATTTGATTTTCTCAGGGACAATATGGCAACATCTATAAAAAATCAAGCCATGGGGAAAAAGTTTTTTGCAATCATCGATGAGGTTGACTCGATTCTTATAGATGAAGCAAGAACACCTCTGATTATCTCTATGCCGGACAATGAACCAACACAAAAATATGTAGCCTTTGCCAGCCTTGCAAAAAAACTTGAGAAGTGAAATGATTATAAAATTGATGAAAAAGCCAAAACATCAAGTCTCACAGAAAGAGGAATCAAAAAACTCGAAGAAATTCTCTGAGTTGATAACATTTACGTATCAGAACGCTACAATGATTTGCATCATATAGAAAATGCCTTACGAGCAGCAAGTGTCTACACAAAAGATAAAGACTATATTCTTCGTGATGACCAAGTTATGATTGTTGACGAGCATACTGGTCGTGTTCTTCCTGGGAGAAGATATAGCGACGGACTGCATCAAGCCCTTGAGGCAAAAGAAGGAGTTCCCATTCAACAAGAATCAAAAACACTCGCAAGTATTACCTTTCAGAACTATTTTAGAATGTACTGGAAACTTGCAGGTATGACAGGGACTGCAAAAACGGAAGAAGAAGAATTCTACAAAGTATATGGACTCGAAACCCTTGCAATTCCAACAAATAGACCTATTGCACGAGATGATAAAGCTGACCTTCTTTTTAAAAATGAAAAATGAAAATTTGAATATGTTGTAAAATATATTCAGGAACTTCATAAAACAGGACAGCCTATACTTGTAGGAACCGTGTCCGTTGAAAAATCAGAATATCTCTCTCAAAGACTTTCAGAGGCGAAAATTCCTCATAAAGTACTCAACGCAAAACAGCATGAGCAGGAAGCAGAAGTAGTAGCTGCTGCTGGACAAAAGTGATCTGTGACGATAGCAACAAATATGGCTGGTCGTGGTACAGATATCAAGCTCTGAGAAGGAGTTCGTGAACTCTGAGGTCTTATCATTCTTGGGACAGAAAAGCATGAAACACGTCGTATAGACAATCAGCTCCGAGGACGTGCAGGACGTCAAGGTGATCCAGGTATGACGCAATTCCTCATCTCACCAAATGATGATATCATGAGAATATTTTGAGGAGATAAGCTTTTTGGAGTCTTTAATTCTGCGATGTTTGCTTCTCTTCCAGATAATGAACCACTCACACAAAGCTCAATGCTCACTCGAAAAGTTACATGAGTGCAAAAACAGGTTGAGTGACACCATTTTGATAGCCGAAAACATGTTTTAGAATATGATGATGTCATCAATAAACATAGAGAAATTATCTATCGAAGAAGAAATAATCTCCTCGCAAATAGCGAAAATTTTGAAGAAATTGAAAAAATTGCAAGTGAGATGATTTACGCAAAAGTTCGAAATATCGTTCTAGCAGAAGAAGCAAAAATGTGAGATGCTTGGAATAAAGACAAAATAGTTTCCACAGTACATAATTTCCTTGGAAGAAATATTATTGATGATTTTCTAGAAATTCAAGATGTTTCTGCTATCACAGGAGATCTTGCACTTGCTGACTATATTGCTGATAGAGCTGTGGCTGAACTTGAAGTTATTAAATCAGAAGCTCCAAATGAGCAGGCATTCTACGAGCTTCTAAAAAGAATTATGCTCCAGTCAATTGATAGACTCTGGATGAACCATATTGATGGAATGAGTAAGCTCAGAGAACAAGTTGCTTTTGTATGATATGCTCAAAAACAACCTCTCATGGTCTATAAAGAAGAAGCTTTCAAAAAATTTGAAATACTGCTTTCTGAAATTGAACTGAGAGTCGTAAAATCTATTTTCTCTATCAATGCTCAAACTCAAGTAGAAATAAAACGAGTAGATGATAGTAAACTTCAGGTCAATTCAAGTGAAATAGAAAATATGGGTATGGGAAATAACCAAGAAACAAATAATTCTCCTAAAGCGGAAAATAGTTGATGAAATCCTCTGTTTGTAGCTCCAAAGGCTTGAAATCAAAAAAATACGCAAAAGAAAAAAATCAGAGTTTAAAACTCTGATTTTTTATTTTTCTAGCTCTCGTGATTTCGTCAAGGTGTTTTCTATGATTTTCAGCAAAAGTATGTTAGTATTATTCTATATATTTCAAATACCTACGGCATATGTCAGCACCATTTGACCCAACAAAATTCGATTTAGATATTTCAAACACTTCAGATACTTCTGCTGGAAGTAATAATTCAGGGAGTAAAAGCGATGATACATCAGGTACTACCGTCCCTGAAGTCGCTTCTTGAGATATACTCTGAGAAATATCTGACACTCAAAAAAGTGAGAAGAAAACATGAGATATTTTAGATGAAATAGAGGGTTCTACACCTGAGCAAGTGCAAAATACTCAGCAAGAAGAAGTAAAAGACTCAGAGGAAGCGAGTTCCATAGATCAGGAAGAAGAACAAAAAATAGATTCTCAGGATACTACGCCTGCGCAAGATACAATACAAGCAACTCCTCCAAAAAAAGATGACAAAAAGAAACTTATAGATATTAATATATCTTCTCTTGAGGATATTATTTTATACCTCGAAGATAAAAAATACGACTTCGCTACCCTTGAGCCTGAAGATATGCAGGTAAAAGTAACTTTCAGACAAGACAATATTGAAAGAGAGGTAAAATATGTAAAATTTCCTGTCTATACAAATATTCTCTTTAAAACAAAACAGGTTACAAAACTCATCATAGAAGATACAGGAAGTAGCCAAGAATGAAAAGGAACTATCAAGATTGGAGCAGAAAGTTTCTCTGTACTCTCAAAAACAGCACCATGACAAAATGGTGAAAAAATATTTATCAAATCAAAAAAAATTTCAGTAACAGAAACAACAAAACAATCAAAAAAGACACCTATTTGAAAGATTTTAGGATTTCTCTGAGCTATTCTTTTTATTGCTCTGATACTTTTTTGAGTCTTTATTGGTTTTATTGTATTTAACGCGAATGATGTTCAAGATGTAGAGTTTTTTAGAAGTCTGTGAATAAACCTCAACGACATCAATATATTTATTGCTAATATGGTAAATATAGTATTTTCAATACTTTTATTTATCGTAACCATCGCACTTTCATTTTCTTTATTTAAATTCCTCACAACAAAGAAGAAGTATAAACGAAAAAAAGTGGTTTACGGAATCCTCTCTTGATTCCTACTTATAATCATGATTTGAACTGGAACTGCATGGATGAGTATTTATGCTAAAGTCCAATCTCTCCCAAACTGGCTTGAAAAAGAGCGTGGAAATCTCCAAATTTTTGATAACACTCTTTTAATCAGTGATCAATTTAGTGAATCAGATGCATATCTAGAAAATATAGAAAACCTCATAGCCCCTATTACACTGAAATTTGATTTAAGTAATTTTGAAAATGATAGATCAAACCAAATCTATAATATACGAAAGTATATTTGGGAATTTGGTGATATACGAGTCGAAACATTTTCTCCAGAAATCATTCAAACATTTGACGATATCTGAAACTATGAAACACTTATCACCGTTGAGTGAGAAAATAGCCAGTGAGAACCAATCACACAAACTATCAGTAATACGGCGACCATCAGTGTATCCCATAAAATAGATATAGAAGAAAATATCACAAACAATGGAGGAAAAAGATATGAATTTGATGCAGAAAATCTCTCAAACCTATGAGAAGTATCCTGGTATATTTACGAGCCTAAAACCGAAACAAACCCAAATCCAAGCTATGCAGAATGGACTAAAGTTGCTGATGGATATCAATTTATACCAAGAAAAATTTTCTTTGATGAAGCATATATTTGATTAGCCATTATAAGTTGAACCAATACCGAAGAAACACTCGATAAAATTATTCGCATCAGCAGTGAAGGACCATCAGAAATAAGCTGAACCATTTGATTTGAGCAATCACTCGAAAATGAGCTGGAGTTTGATTTTTATGTGCAGTCTCCTTCAACAGGTTTTGCAAATGGCTTCATTGAAAGTTATCAGTGGAGAATAGAAGACAAAACCTATTCAACGGATGGAGATGTTTCTGAAGATAAAAACTCTCCAAGTATCACTCATGAATTTTCTAGCTTCTGAGAACAAGTCATCGAAGTCACACTGACTGATTCAACCGGACAATCAGAAACTATTACACGAAATATAGTCATACAAAAAAAAGTAGACTTGAAATCATTTATGAATATTACAAATGATGGGAAAGAAATAGAAAATCTTAAGTATGAAAAAAATACAAATGAGTATTTTATCGATGATCTATGAATTCCTACTACCATTAAATTTGATGCAAGGTATGTCAGGGCAGAAAATTCACTCTATTCTCTCTCTACGGTTGAATGGGATATTTGAGATGATGGAAACAAAGATGCTGATACAAAAACTTTTGAGTATGAAGTACCAACAGAATGAAACCATACTATTGCAGTAAACTATATTTTTAAACATAGAAGAGATGATTCTGATGTCATATCTATGAAGGAATATGTTTATATTCAATGAGTAAAAAAAGAGGCTATTCTCGATTTAAAACTAGAATATCCAAGTAACTATGTACCAGTAAATGTCAGATTTGATGCGTCGGCTTCTTTTATTAAAAATGATGATATCATTAAGTTTGAGTACGATTATGGAGATGGTATCACCGAAGAGCGAGATGCTATAAACCCTGGCCATAGATATACTAAAGCATGAGATTATACCATCAAGCTTACCGTAACAGGAAAAAGTTGAAAAAAATATTCTACACAAAAGAGCCTCATTCTTCTCCCAGTACCACAAGAAGTTGAAATTACTTCAAGTATGAAACGAGCTCCTACAGGTCAAGGAATAGATTTCTCTTCTGCAGAAAGTTCAGGTCAGATAGTTGAATATTTCTGGGATTTCTGAGATGGAAATATTTCAACTGATGCGAATCCAACTCATAGTTTTAGTAAAAAATGACTTTACGAAGTAACCCTCAAAGCAGAATTTGCAAACAGCAACTCTATACAAGATATCATTGAAATAGAAATATATGATGCCGATTAAAATAAAACAAAAATAAACTATGAAAAATCAAGCTTTCGCATTTACTCTAGTAGAACTTATCGTTGTAATTACGATAGTGTGAATTCTTTCAACTGTATGATTTGTTTCGTATTCTTGATATCTTACTTGAGCACGAGATTCTAATAGATTTTCACAGCTTACGAAGCTTTCGGATTCACTTCAAACTTATGCTGCAAGCAAGTCTCTCCCACTTCCAGATGATTATATTGAAATTACTGCAAGCGGGTCAGAAAATGTAATGGCTTATCAATGATATGTCTGAGTAGATGTTTTAGAAACGATTGATTATACAAATGGAGGAAAGGACCCTAAAGACGATTCTTACTATACTTATTTTCTCACAAAGGACCGTAAATCAATCCAATTACTTGCCTTTATGGAAGAAAATCCTAGCGTTAGAATACAAAGTAACCCACAGTTATTTGCAGCAGATTATTCTGAAAGACTTCCAAAAGTTTATGGACAAAAATTATGAGTTTTAGTTTCTGCAGAAGATGTGACTTTTAATATACCAGCACAAGAAATAAGTACAATTACTAATGGCTCTGGTTATCTTGATGTAGTTACTATAACAGAATCATTTAGCGCGCTAGTTGATAATAGCAATAAAATATCAGGATCTTGAGCAAGTTTAAAAATACTTGAAAATATACTATGAGAAGGTGGTTTTAAGGATAGTTTAGTAGCTTGGTATGATATGGAAACTTCCGTAAATTCTGGGCTCCGTGATTTAAGTTGAAAAAATAATCATGCAACTCGAATAGGAACTGAACTTATAGCTTGAAATGATTCAGGAGTATTCTGAAAGGCTACAAATTTTGAATGACTTATATGAGGATATGAGATGACAAATTCCGAAATCCTGCAGTCTAATAAATTTAGTATATCTCTTTGGCAAAAAACAGATACAGATTTATGAGTGTTCAACTACACTGTAGCAGCCTATGAACCAATTATAAATCAATGGGATTGTACAAATGGTTGTGACGAAAATTGAGGATGAGAATGGTGGTTTTGACATAGATTGTGAGCTAATAATACGAGTGAATTAAATGTGATATTTTGAAGTGGCTGAACTTCTTCAATTAGAACAACTGGTGATAATAGTTATGCTGATTGAAAATGGCATCATAACGTTATTCTTAAATCTTGAAATGAAATTTCACTTTATCTTGATGGAAAGCATCTTGATACTATTAAATCGCAATGAGTAAAAGATATTGCTTCTATTCTTCCCTTATATATCGGTACATCTTGACATAAAAAAACAGAGCAAGCCACTAATGTGCACATAGATGAAGTGAGAATCTATAATACTACTCTTGATACTGATGAAATACAACGAATGTATCAAGTTGGAAAAAATAAACTCTAAAAAAACTCTCTGCTAAGCAGAGAGTTTTTTTAGATTAAAATGATGCTGTATCTGCAGGACAACTTCCCCAGCTTGGAAGAGTTGCAGGTTTTCCTGTCCAGGCTGATGTTCCATTATCAAAATTACTTCTACTTGTAACTTTTGAAACACACCATGAACTCAAATCTTGATTAAAGGAAATTGCTAAGTTGAACATTTGCTGCATATCAGTAACTTCTCATGTATCCCAATTACTAATATCTCTATTAAATGAATTAGCTCTAGAAAACATTCATTTCATATTTGTAACTTTTGCGGTATTCCAGTTGCTAATATCAGCATTAAAGTTATCTAAATAGTAAAACATCCCCGTCATATCAGTAACTTCTCATGTATCCCAACTACTAATATCTCAAGCAAAATTACGAGCATTATAAAAAATAGTTGCCATATTCGTAACTTTTTCAGTATTCCATGAGCTTATATCGCCCATAAATGAAGTTGCTTCAAAAAACATAGCACTTATATTCTCAGCATTTCTCATCTCCCAATTTAAGTCTTGATTAAATGCTATAGCATTATTAAACATGTTAGAAAAGTTCGTCACATTTCCAGTATTCCATGTACTTATATCACCATTAAATTGAGTATTATATGCAAACATTCCATACATATTTGTTACATTTGATGTATTCCAATTATTTAAATCTTGACTAAAATTATCCAAATATCAAAACATATATGACATATCTTCGACTCACTCTAATCAGTTTGTATTATTTGGTACAGATACTAAGTTTTCAGCATTTACAAAGGTTGCATACATAGTTTCCCATCCAACATTCCCCCATTGCTCTACACTAATAATCTTTTGTTGTGATTCTGCATTAAATCATAATGGCATACTTGAGAATTTTCCTGTTATTTCAACTCGATATGTTCATATAGTTGGGACGTAAATGATTGCATCTCAAGTGAGCCCCTCCATAGTTCAATTTATACCCGCATCATTGATATTTTCATAGTATAAAGAATAATCAAACTCTGTATCTCCAGTTACTATCAATATTTGATTAGGATTTAAATCTGGATTATCTCAATCAGGATATCAATCTGGATTGCCTGATTTCCAAGTACTTATAAATGGTATAGTTCCCGCAGCTGCAGAAGATGCAGTATTGCTTGTATTAATTTGTATATTTTCCCCAGGAATTCACCCTGTATCATTTTGTATAAGCGTATTTACATACGTAAGCTCATCTCACGTTGTTACATTCTTGAGGTCTTTTCTATCATTGTTATCTAAATTAGAACCTTGGTAATAGCTTACAAGGTTATCTGCAAAAACTTGTTTTTCAGTATCGTCATTTAGACTTTCGGCACTTCCATCATAGATGAGTGGAGCTGTAAGGGTTACGGTTCATGGAGTGAAGCTGGTGGCTCCAGTGAGTGTTTGTCATTCAGGGAGATTATTTGTATAACTTGCTGGGAGGCTCTTTGAGTTCTTCACTGAAAAGGTTCCTCTTGCAAGAATATCTTGCACCGTCACATCTGTGATTTCACTTGTAATAAGAGTAGGAACTCAGAGAATATATAATCTGGTTGGTTCTTTGACTGTAACTATTTGTTTGTTATAGTTTCAAACTACATTTGTGAAATAGTTGTTATCTGCGTAAGTGGTGTTTGTAAGGCTTGGAACAGCAGCAAGAGGCGTTTCACTTATAGCTCAGAGCTCAAACTCTTGTCTGTTATTCGTAACTGAATATGCATAGAGACTATTCGTGAGAGGGTCTCTTGGAGATTCTGAGATTCGTCCTACAACGAGCCTCGTGTCTTCTCCAAAAACACCTTGTTTCCATGCAAGAGAACCAGAGTAAGTTATATTAATAAAGTCTGTTGGTTCTGGAAAATAATTTTCTGTCGTATGAAAAAAAGTAAGCGCTTTTTCTATTGTTGCTAAGTCACTAATCCTTGTAGCTTCTCTGGCTGACTGAGAATATCCCTGCATTGAGATAAATCCAATCGTTCCAAGAATCGCAAGAATCGTAATAACGACTATAAGCTCAACGAGCGTGAATCAATGTCTGAATGATTTAATCATAAAAAAACCTTATAGATAAAAATAAACATTTTATTTATAAGGCTTTTAATGTTGAATTCAATGTTTAATTACTTTTTTATAATAAGTCTATAATTTTTCTTTCATTTTCTGAGAAGTAAGAATTTATTATCTATAAAGTCATTAGAGAAATCATAATTTGTATCTGTAATTTTTTCTTCATTGAGAAATAATGCCGAGCTTTGAATACTCTGCCTCGTACTTCCTCCAGATTTTTCGAGTCCTGACTGCGTAAAAAGTTCAAAGAGATTTTGAGAAGCATATTCTAAAAATCATATTTCAATTGCAAAAGCTCTCAATTCTTCTTGTGAAAGTCATGTGAGAATTTCCAATTTGTCTGAATCTCAGAACAGAAATTCACTTATTTTTCCAGCAAAATCTGCATCTACTTTTCCATGAATAATTTTAACTACTTCATAAGCAAGTTTCTTTTGTCATAATCTCAGTTCTGGAGATTGTTGATGCTCAGATAAAATTTCACGTATCTCTTCTAAATCAAGAAGTGTTAGAAGCTTGAGATATCTTTCAATATCAGCATCTTCCGTATTCATAAAATATTGGAAAATTGCGTATGGACTTGTTTTATTTTTATCAAGAAACAGAGCGTTTCATTCTGATTTTCAGAATTTTTTCCCACTTGCATCTGTAATGAGTGGCCAAGTAAAACAGTAGGTTTCGTCTTCTGTTTTTTTTCTAATAAGCTCTATTCCCGTTACGAGATTTCCCCACTGGTCTTGTCCTCACATTTGAAGATTCACCCCCATATTTTTATGGAGGTAGTAGTAATCGAATCATTGAAGAAGCATATATGAAAACTCCGTATAGGAAATAGATTTCGATGGGTCTTCTATTCGTGTTTTTACCGTATCTTTCGAAATCATTTGGTTTACCGTATGGTATTTTCCTACCTCCCTAAGAAAATCAAGATATGAAACTCACTCATAGAAATCTAAATTATTTACAATTTCAAAATCCATCTTTTTTCAGGTATTCTCAGAAAGTCGGTTCAAAATAGTGGTAAACTGATTTCCAATCGCTGCAACATTTTTTGCAAGTGTAGCTTCATCTAGAAAGACCCTTTCAGCATCTTTTCATCCAGGATCTCATACCATACCAGTCGCTCAACCTACAAGCGCGTAGTATTTATTTCCTTTGAGCATCAGCTGCACTGCAGTCATAAATCCTATAAAATTTCACATATGAAGAGAATCAGCGGTAGGATCAAATCCAACGTAGAATTTCTCGTTTCCTTGTTCTAATTTTTTAAAAATCTCATCATGAGAAGACTGATAAAGGTATCATCTCTCTTTTAAGTACTGCTGCAAATCCATAAAAAAAATTGTCATCAAATATATATTTCTCTATAATAGAGAAAAAGCTATTTACTGCAATCTAAGTTTACAGATTTTATGAAACTTTATTCAAGAACCCACTGGGAAGAATTTCCGAAAAATAATCTCCACTGAGAAAACTGTGTTTTTTGTGCAAATGAAAGCGAGTATCTCATACATGAGACGAAGCATTGGAAAATTATTCATAATAAGTTTCCCATCCTCTGAATGAAAGAACATATTATGGCAATTCCAAAAAAGCATTATATACTTGCAAAAGATATCAGTGATGAAGTATATGTTGATTATAGAAATGTAGAAAAATTTGTAAGTGATTTTTACGAAAATAAAAACTATTTTACTTTTATGAGAGAAACGGTCCAAGGAAGAAGTTTAGAACATATACATTATCACTTTCTACCGGGTATTCTCTACTATAATGCACTTGAAAAAATGCTCCTAGAGCAATGATTCACAAATCAGCTTGATTCAGAGTAAAAAGATGCTATAGTGAGCGCATACACATTTTTAGTACAGGAAAAAATACATGAAAATAGATCTCTCAAAAATATTTGGTTCAAAATGCCGGGCAAAAATTTTAGAAAAATTTTTTCTTGATTATTTTGCTGGAAAAAATGAGGGTTTTCATATGCGCGCGGTTGCGAGAGATTTAGATGAACAAATCAATTCAATAAAAAGAGAGCTTGATAATTTAGAATCACTCTGAGTCCTCAAATCACGTATGTCTCTGAGAAAAAAAATATTTTATGTGAACACAAACTTCTATCTCCTGTGAGAATTCACAGATATATTTCTCAAAAGTTATGATCCCCTGAGTGAGATTAAAAAGTATTTTAAAACGCAGCATCTTTTAGAAGTGGTCATAGTAAATGAAAGTGTAAAAGACAAACTTACCAAAGAAGGAAAAGCAATTCTTGATATCTTTATGATATGAGAAATTGATAGAGAGGATTTTGCACTGTTCTTGCAAAGTGTATTTTTTGATAAGAAGCTCAAATTTGCAATCATATCTACAGAAGATTTCTTTAATAGACTTTCCTATTGAGATAAGCTCATCCACAACATACTCCGAGAAAAATGAAATATCTTTATTAAAGATACCCTTAAAGTAAAAGAAAAACTTGATTAAAAAAACAGCGATATTATCGCTGTTTTTTTATTACCATTTTCCGACTTCGAGTGTTCAAATTTTTTCCTCAAACTGACCGTATTTTATTCTGTAGTAGGCAAGAATTCCAATCATCGCAGCATTATCCATACAGTAGAGTTTTTTTATTGGAGCAAAAAACTTCAGTCAATTTTTTTCAGATTCCAGAGAGATTTTATTATTCAAATCATCATTTGCGCTCACTCCACCTGCGAGCAAAATAGTAGAGACATTTTTTTGTTTTGCTGCTTCAAGGAGCTTATAGCACAGTACCTCATTTACAGCAGATTGAAATTCGTAGGATATTTCTCTCTTGTCTTCATCACTGAGTTCTCATCTACTATCTACCTCTCTCTTTACCGCACTTTTGAGACCAGAAAAACTAAATCAAAATTCAGATTTTTCGAGAAATACTCTTGGAAATAATTTTTTTGAGTTTCAGTTAAATTCATCAGCGAGTTTCGAAATAATTGGTCCACCTGGGTATCAGAGTCCCATCATTTTTGCAACTTTATCAAATGCTTCGCCAGCAGCGTCATCTTGTGTTTGTCATAATTTCTCACGAGTCCACATGTCTGGCATATAATAGACTTCATTGTGTCATCCTGAAACAGTCAGACAACAGAGTGGAAAAGTAATTTCAGACTCCTGTCTCTCTAAGAAATTAGAAAAAATATGTGCCTGAATATGATCTATGGGCAAAATTGGAATCTGAAGCGTCTGAGAAAGTGTGGAAGCTACCGTGATACCAGTAAGAAGTGATGGTACGAGCCCAGGATGTGTCGTAACAGCAAGATAATCTATATCTGTGAGTTTGGCGTTTCCCTCCTGTAAAACATCACCAAGAACGTCAAAGATTACATTTGCATGTTCGCGGCTTGCTACCTCAGGAACCACTCATCACGTTTCATTATGTATTTTTATCTGTGATTTCGTGTGCATCGAAATAAGCTTTTCATTTTCAAAAAGAGCAATACTGGTATCATCACAGGATGTTTCAAATGCTAGGATTTTCATGTGCGCGTAGTAGTTAAATTATTTTTATATTTTTGTTGACGGAATACAGACTGTGATGGCTTGAGGGAATAAACTTGTATTGGTATTTTTTGCCCTATATAAAAGCTAGAAAAATATTCTTTTTTATCACACACATCACTTCATATAAAGTTTTTTCATTCAAATCTGTACTCATATTCTATGATGCAAATCTCGTGAAGTACATTATTGTTATTATCTCGATTTGTATCATTAATCTCTCTGCTAATGTTTGTTATATTTGCTTCACTAAATTCTCCATATTTTTTTATCATTCATTTTTCATAATAATACTGGATGCTAGAAATTAAAGAATGTAGTAGCCATATTCCTACTATTCAGAAAATTAATCAAAATACAACAGAAAATATTTTTGCATCGAGTGGAACAATAATATACGCTAAAAATTCAAAAAATATTCCAATTCATAAAAATATTGCTCCTACAATTCAAATGAGAAAATGTTTTTTTAGTGATTGAATAAAGATGTGTTTGTCACGTATCATTATTTCATCCTATTTATAAATTCTAAAGTTTTTTCAAATAATTCTGTATATTTCCCTTGCTGCGTAAAACCATGATTTACTCAGACTATAACGTGGGACTCAATTCACAATCAATCTGTCACCGATTTATGCTTTACATGTCTATCACCGTCAGCATAAACTATAAACATTCTTTCTGTAGAAAAACTGTGATTTTCAAGTTTTCATATAAAATTATCATAGAGGAATTCCTCTCTCATTTTTGAAGAAATTTCGATATGTTTTCATGAAGATGAATACATATATTTACTATTATCTAAATATATTTTTTCACCAGTTGACTTCATCTCAAAAGCAGGATCCCAAAATATTATCTTCTCTACATTTATAGGATATTTTGATACATTTACAAAGCATGGTCACGCAAGACTGTGTCATACAAGATATATTTCTTTATATTCTGAGTAATGTTTTAAAACGGTAACGATATCTTGAGCATGTATTTTTACAGTACAGTTCCTAAGTTTACGAGTTTTATCTCCATCGGTATATAGGTTGAATCGGAATACATCATATCATTGCTCTATAAAAAATTCCTTCGCACAATAATAATGAGCTTCATTCATACTTCACGTAAATCCATGAACGAAAATAATCAGCTTGTCTGATTCTTCTTTTCAATTTAAGATTCCATTGATTTCGTATCGATCTGGTGTAGGTAATTGTATAAATTTTTCCATAAAAATATTTATTTTTTCATTTTATCAATAAAGCTCTGCATATCTTTTTTGAGTCTTGCTTCTATTCTCATTTTTTTATTACTTTCTGGATGATGAAACTCTATTTTCCAAGCATGAAGCATCTGCCTTGTGACAGAGTAGTGTTTTTCAAAATAACTATTCAGACTCTTATCTCCATAATTTTTATCTCAGAGAATTGGATTTCAAATATGAGCCATATGTACTCTGATTTGATGCATTCTTCCTGTTTCAATCGTTACAGCAACTGCAGAAATTATTTGTTCTCATTGAGGCGTCTTAAGGCAATACTCCTGTATTACTTCATAATGTGTGATTGCCTCAAGTCCCTTTTCTGAGACTTGCACTTTATTTTCGTTCTTTGCATTTTCTATTCTGTTGAGATGTTTTTTAATAGTTCATTTGCTTCTCGAGAGTTTTCATAGCAATAAAGTAAAATAGGTTTTTTTAAGGGCATCTTTTTTCTTAAAATCAGCTGCGAGCTTGGTAAGAGCTCATTTTTGTTTCGCGATGAGAATAATCCCAGAAGTATCTCTATCTATTCGGTGAATAAGCGAAGGCTTAAAAGTCAAACTATCATGCTTTCAAGCATAATAATCCTCAACTTGTTGGATAAGAGAAACTTCCGTAGTTTTATTATCCCCAGGATGCACGTTAAGTCCAGGATTCTTATTTATAATTAAGAGCTGTTCATCCTCTAAAATAATATCACTGAAAGAGAGTTTTTCACTCTTTTCAATACTTGTATGAGCTTTTGTATTTTGAGATAATTCTTTTATTTCTTCTTGTGAGAGAAACACCTGCACTTTTTCTCATACTTCAAGTTTATAATCTTTGTTTTGTTTCGTTTTTTTTCATTCTTGTGTAATAACCTTGATTTTTCAGGTTCTCAAAAGTTTATACAAAAGACTTAAACTTGCAGAAGAAAAAAGCTTTTTTAAAAATTTATCAAGACGCTGGTCGGCATCATTTGATGTGATGAGATATTCTTTCATTATTGTAATACAGTAAAGTCAAAGGCAGAATTTGTAACTGGTCTTGGGAGTACTATTTCCAAATCTTTTTTAAATCAATACGATTTTCATTGAGCTGAAATATAAGATTCCTGAAAAGGGAGATTTGCTGTTCCATTTGTAGTGATGAGATATTGTAAATATGGTAGCACTCCATCGTCATTAGAAATAAGTGGATTTACAATAGAAAAACGAAGCACACACTGATTTCACGATCCACAGTTCGCTGAGTAAAATTGTGAAAAATATTGCTGTGTTACACCATCTAAAAGAACTCAGCGAGTACTTGATCCATTACTAAACATGTTCGCAATATTTGCTGGAATATCTATTAAATCAAGTGAAGAAAGTGAGTCAACTCCATCACTAAGTTGCCAAAGTATAATATCATTTGGATATTTCAAAGTATCAACGGTAACACCATTATTATCATAATCTGGAACAGTAAATCGTACGCGTAATTGTCTTCAGGCACTTGAAAATGCATTATTACCTACAAATAAATTTACCCCAAGGTTTTGTGATATAATATTCCAATTACTGGTAGACGGACTAGAACCTCTTCAAGCTTGTGGAATAACATTACCACTAGAAATAACACTATATGCTGTATCAACTGGTGAGGCAGTAGCAAGTGGATTTGCTGGTGGCGCAAATCAAACACCTCACTCATAAGTTCTATAAATACTATCTTCCAATGCTCCGTAACTTTGATAAAAAGCTTTTGAAGAATTTTCTATTCATGAAATATTTCGCGCGAAAGGAACCATATATTCAATAAGATATATTCATGTGAAACTCATCAAAAGAGTAAATCATAATGCAAGAATAATAGAAAAACCTCGATTATTATATTTCATGTTTTTTATCTAAAATCTAAATCAGTTAAGGAAATAGTCGTAACAAAATCGACTTCTGGAATTTCTCCGACAATTTTTCTTTTTTGTTTCCAACTTGGAGAAAGCGTCATTTTAATTTTTATATATGGAGCAATTTGATACTCCGGCGCACTCTCCTTCCAAGCATATTCTATACTTTTATTTGGATAAGCATAAAACTCTACATTCATAACATTCAAAGTGTCTGGAAAAATTTTTTGCCAATAACTTGTCGCACCTCAAGCAAGAACTCAAGTTGTTCACGGATCAAACTCATCATCAATAAGCCAAGTGTCTATTTCACCATCGGCATCCCATAGTCAACCATCGACATTTCAAGCATAGACACCATGATCATATCCATTATCAATTCACTTGAGTTTTAAAAATTCTATTGTTCCTAAACAACCATCACCAACCATATTTTGCGTCCCTGTACAGGTAGATCATGTTGGCGCGAAGGGATCTGATTCAACATTCCATCGAAAGAAAGTTCTCTGAGTTCCATCTGGAGAAATTAAATATAGTTCTCAAACCCTATTTCATGGAAAAGCAGCTGGTCATTGTCCAAGATATAAATCATCATCGTCTCATAAAAAATTTATGTTAGCTTCAGCACTTCCATCCTCATCTCACAAATCACCGTCTGCATCAGAATTATAATCAATAAACTGATATTTATATCTATTATAAATTTGCTGTGTATTTGCTCTATTTAGATTTGTCACAGCAGAATTTGATGTAATATTAAAGTCATTCAAACATCATGTATTTGGCATCTTGGTTCCGTTTTTACTCAAACAATAGTATACGATACCATTATTTCAAAATCCTGAATCATTTACATAATGTCATGATCAAAATGTAGTATTAAATGACGTTCTATTCCAATATTCTTCATAATCAAGTGTTCCTCATTTTTTTACCATTTCAAAAAACTTTTCTGCCATGTAATATGTTTGTTTTTCAATGTTGGTTTTTTCTATAAGCTTCACTTTTCAAATTCATACTGAACTGAGCGCTCAAAAAGCAGCAACCATAACTCATGAGATAATGAGTATCCCAATAAGTATTTCAACAAGAGAAAAGGCTCTGAGTGTTTGTTTCATATTTATTTTTTCAAAAAACTAAATTGTATAAAATCTCATAAAAAAGAAAAGAGCTTAAATAAACTCGGTTTTTTAGAAAAATACCTTGGCCACGATTGTGCAAAAAAATGCATATTCGTAAATGCCATAGATTTCCTCATCTTGGTAAAATCTACGTTTTTACCAAGCAAATAGCAGAAAGAAAATATACTTTGTTTTAAAAAACTACATACAATACATATGATTTTAAAAAAAGCATTGTCGAGAGTAATTTTATTTTTGGTTTTTTTCACGTGGAAGTATAATAACAATACATTTTTATTATAAAAAAATAAAAAGCAGTGTAAAACATTTTCTTATTTATTAGTCTTTTAAAATGGTAAAAAAAATAGTTCTTACTCGAAAAGTACAAAAACAGATTTCTCGTATTTGAGATAAAATAGTATTTATATTTTCCCATATGTCACTTGGGAGTAAGCTTGCTTTGTTTGCTCTTACTATATGTCTAATTTCATTGTTTTTCCCTTGGTTTCAAATAGGAGATTCCCAACTTTCACTATCACAATCAAATAATTCATTCTCTCCTGTTATATGAAATATTGGATACTTTTACCTTCTGTTAGTATTGTTTAATAGTTTTCATATTCTTTCCATTAAAAAGAGAAAACAACTCAGAAATATTTCTGGAATGTACGTATCAAATATGCAGCTTTCTTTTATTACCAGCCTCATCATTTTCTTTTCTTGCATCCATATATATCTGCTGATTTGAGGACTTAATTTTTTTAGTTCAGATATTACTCATTGAAATGGTTTAATACTCTGTGTCACAGGAACTCTTTTACTCTGAATTTCAGTATATTTTCTCAAAGATGAAGAGAAAAAAAATCTCTCGTGAAGCTATATTCATCACAGCAAAGATACTTTACCTGAGCAAAAAAAGCACGATAGCGATAACAATATGAAGCTCCCAGTATAGTCTTTGACTTTTGTGGGAAAAAACTTTGACTTTTCCACTCAGACTATTATATTTTATCTTATAAATATTGCTTAATATAGATTCGGTATGGAAACAAATCTCTCTCAAAATACGATAGAAAGTCTATTTACTACAGTACTGACTTCACTTTCAGAAAAAGAAAGAACCGTTATCGAAAGACGTATTTGACTCAAGGGAGAAAAAGAGACACTTCAAAATATTGGAAATTCATTTAAGCCATCTATAACACGAGAGAGAGTACGACAAATAGAGGATGCAGGGATTAAAAAAGTAGGAAGAATCATAAAAGCAACTGAACTTTCAGAGATTCAGGCTATGGCTCAAGAAATCATTCAACTTCATGGAAAAATAGTAACAAGAGATAAGCTTGTTGGAGCGCTCATTAAAAATATGAATCTATCAAAAGATATGAATTCTCATATCCTTGAGATTATTGTGCAATCTGATTATGAAATCATTAAATCAAAACCAAGGCTCGGAACTCAAACATATTTTACGCTCCCAAGTGTCAACAAAAAACATATTGATGCAATTCACAGAGAAGCGCTAAAAATCCTCAAGAGAAAAAAAGATGTGATGCATATGGATGAACTCTATGAAGAAATTTCAGAAAACCTCAAAGCAGAATGACAAAATTCTGAAAAAGTTTTCATCGATAGTGTTTTAGATATTTTTGATGATATCGTAAAAGGAGAAGAAGTACTTGTTGGACTCACAAGATGGAAAATACTGAATCCAAAAACTCTCAAAGATAAAGCAATTTATGTGATGAAGAAAGAAAAAGTACCAATGCACTTTATTGACATCTCAAATAAAATTTCTGATTATCTTGGTGAAAGCGTAAAAATTAACACTATTCATAACGAACTCATAAGAAATGAAGAATTCATTCTTATAGGTCGAGGAATTTACGCTCTCAAAGAATGGGGATTCAAACCAGGAACCGTTCTTGATGTTATTCTTGATATTCTTGTGAAGAATGAAGGACCAATGACAACGGAAGATATTATCAAAAAAGTTCTCAAAGTAAGAAACGTAAAGAAAACTACTATTTATATGAACTTACAAAACAAAAAAGCTATAGAAAGGGTCGGGAGAAATTTCTATACTGCTAAGGCAGCTTAATTAAAATCACAAAAAAAAGTAAGAATCTCTTCTTACTTTTTTTTGTGATTTTATGAATTTTTCATACACTGAGATTATTATTTTTATAGATTTGAATACGCGTGAAAATACTTGTTTTTGATACAGAAACTACTTGATTTTTAAATAAAAAAGACCTAAGCCTTGATGCGCAGCCCTACATCATCCAGTTTGCAGGAATACTGTGAGAATTAGAAAATGGTGTATATACAGAAATTGAAAGAAAAAATATACTCATCAAACCACCTATATCAATTCCCTACTGAGCTTCCCAAGTACACCATATATATGATATAGATGTGAGGGATGCTCCAGTGATGTCAGAAGTAATAGATGAAATTATGGACTTTATATGAAAAGCAGACGCAATCATCTGACATAATATAGAATATGATGAGGACATGCTTCTTGTGGAACTAAAAAGACTGGAAAAACTTCACCTCTATACTCCAGATCAAGTTATTTGTACTATGAAAACAACCGTTGATTTTTGTAGTATTCAGTGAAATGGACTCAGATTTAAATATCCAAAGCTCTGAGAGCTCCATAAAAAATTATTCTGAGAATATTTCGTAGGGGCGCATGATGCAATGGTCGATGTTGAAGCAACGCAAAAATGTTTCTTAGAACTCGAAAAAAAAGGCGTACTGACCCTAGAAAATAAAAGTCAGT
Source organism: uncultured Candidatus Peribacteria bacterium (assembly GCA_964456335.1). Taxonomy (GTDB): domain Bacteria; phylum Patescibacteriota; class Gracilibacteria; order BD1-5; family UBA6164; genus JAACSU01. The sequence continues at coordinate 143,496 of CAYVZQ010000002.1, forward strand.
GAATTATGAGTTTATTTTAATATACAATACTATGGCAGATTTTTGAGACTTAGTAAATATAGAAGAATTCTGAGAAAAACGAGATTATTTTGAAAGTGAGAGATGAGAAGTTTCATTTTATTGCAAAGATTGTGAAAAACTCGTTGATACCATCAGAGAATCAGAAAAAAAGTATATATTCGTATGCTCTGAGTGTTCAGGAAAAAATATAGCTATTTGAACACATGCAGGACTGAAAGAAAACTATTTCAGAAAAAGATTTTAAAAAATATATTTGCAAAAATATACACCTTATATATACTCGCTATATACTGATAACAAAGTATGCGCTATTTACATTTTTTAACCACATATAACGATGGATAAGAAAGCTGCATTACAAAATGCTCTCGATATGATCGAGAAACAATATGGAAAATGATCAATTATGAAATTATGAGATGAAGACCGTGCTAAGTCTGTTGCTACGACTTCTTCTGGATCTCTTGGACTCGATATGGCTCTTGGTGGTGGATACGCAAAAGGTCGTATTGTAGAAATCTACGGTCCTGAATCATCTGGGAAAACAACCCTTACCCTTCACGCAATAGCTGAAGTTCAAAAAGCAGGTGGAACGGCAGCATTTATCGATGCAGAACATGCCCTTGATCCAAGTTATGCTGAAAAAATTGGAGTCAATACATCTGAGTTAATTATCTCTCAACCTGATTATGGAGAACAAGCTCTTGAGATTTGTGAAAAGCTTGTAAATTCATGAGCTGTAGATCTCATTATTATAGATTCGGTTGCTGCTCTGACACCAAAAGCTGAAATTGAATGAGATATGGGTGATTCTCATATGGGACTACAGGCAAGACTTATGAGTCAAGCGCTCAGAAAGATTACATGAGCTATTAATAAAACTGGATGTACTGTCATCTTTATTAATCAGATTCGTATGAAAATTGGGGTTATGTTTGGTTCTCCAGAAACAACAACTGGATGAAATGCTCTCAAATTTTATGCTTCTCAAAGACTCGATATTAGACGAAAGGATAAAATAGAATCTGGAACTGGTATTGATAAGGAAATCAACTGAAATAAAACACGAGTAAAAGTTATTAAGAACAAAATTGCTCCTCCATTTAGAGAGGCAGAATTTGATGTGATGTATAACAAAGGGATTTCAAAAGTTGGTGAAATCATAGATCTCGGAGCTCAAATGGAAGTCATTAAAAAATCTGGAGCATTCTACAGTTATGGAGAAACTCGTCTTGGTCAATGAAGAGAAAATGCAAAAATATTTCTTACTGAAAACCCAGAAATTGCGAGTGAAATTGAAGAAGTTATCAAAAATAGTATTTAATGTACTATTAAGTAAAAATGCGTATAATCCTTTAGAGTAAAATATTCTAAAGGATTTTTTCTTACAATTTCAAGACATTTCAGAAATATATTATATGATATTATCTTATGAGCTCTAAAACAAAAATGTATTCAACTCTTGCCATATCTTTTATCATCACTGTCCTACTTATTTCCAGTTTATTTTATGGGTCACAGTATATTTCTTGAGATAATATTATTTCTGAAAATATTGGGGATTCTCAAACAGAGTCTATTAAGCAGGAGTTATGAATTGATGAATTTACCTCAGTTGAGAGTTATTTTGAAAATAGAGAAAGAACCTGAGCCGTAAGAAATACTGAAGGAGAAGACTTACCTGAAATGGTGGTAAATGAAGAGATTATAGATGCTATGCCTACTGTAGAAAAAGAAACAGATAAAAATGAGGCTGAAGAAATTGTTAAAAAAAATAATGGGAAAATTCCAGATGAAGTAAACTTGCAAGTTCCATTTTATGCGCAAGCTCCAGATGCAGATTGGTCTCTCCCTTGGAAAGAGGCATGCGAAGAGGCAAGTATTGCTCTTGCGTATCATTTTGTTATGTGAGATACACTCTCAAAATCACAATTTAAAGAAGATGTTCTAGACTTAACATCTCTTGTAGAGCAAAAATACGGTGCTGGACGAGTCGATACAAATGTTGATGAAACAGCTGAAATTCTTGAAGAATATTATGACTACACAGATTATACTATCATAGATAATCCAACTGTAGAAGATTTAAAAAAAGAGTTAGCTCAGGGACATCCAATCGTCGCTCCCTTTGCAGGAAAAGAGCTATGAAACAGTTTCTTTACAAACGGTGGACCTAGATATCATATGCTCGTAATTGTCTGATATAATGAAGAATTTTTTCTTACGAATGATGTAGGAACCTCAAGGGGAGAAAATTTTGCTTATTCATATGATACTATCATAAACGCACTGCACGATTTTGTTCCTATCAAAGAAGGTGAAATAACGAATTGAGCAAAAAAAGTGCTCGTTCTGAGATAAAAAACTCTCCCAAGCGGAGGGTTTTTTAGTGCCTTTCCCTTGCAATTATTGGGCTCCTGCTTATGATAAAAATCAATATTTACAAAATAAAAAAAAATCTGTGAAAGTATCATACAAAGTTTTAAAAAAATATATTCCACATATTGGAACTCCAGAGCAAGTAGCTCAGGATCTTATCATGCATACAGCTGAAGTAGAGGATATCATTTCTCAAAAAGAAGCCTTTGATAAGATAGTCTTTGGAAAAATTACTTCTGTTGCAAGTCATGAAAATGCAGATGCTTTACGAGTTTGTATGGTTGATGCATGAGAAGCTGAAGATATACAAATAGTATGTGGTGGCTCTAACCTTGAAGTATGACAAGGGGTTGCTATTGCAAAAATTGGGGCAAGTGTTCTCTGGCATGGACAAGGAGAACCAGTTGTGATGAAGAAAACAGCAATTAGATGAGTTGACAGTTATGGGATGATTTGTGCTGCGGAAGAAATAGGACTTGCAGATGATTTTCCAGCAAAAAGTGAGACAGAAATACTTGATCTTTCTCACATTGAAGCAAAACCAGGAGCACCTCTGGATGAAGTACTCTGAAAAGATGATATTATTCTGGAAGTAGATAACAAAGCTATAAATCATAGACCTGATTTATTTTCACACATTTGAATCGCGAGAGAAATCGAAGCCATTCATGGGAAAAAACTTGCCTATGACCTGACAGAAAAAGATTTCTCTCATCTCAGTGATTTAGAAATTCGAAATGAAATTCCACATATCATAAAAAGATATATAGGTCTCAAAGTATCGTGAGTTTCAAATATTCCAAGCCCTGATTATGTAAAAGATGTTCTTGCTTCACATGATATAGATTCAAAAGGTCTGCTTATAGATATTACGAACTATTCTCTCTATCTATACGGGCAACCAACCCATTGTTTTGATGCAGATAAAATTACTGGAAATATACATATTCGTTTTGCAAAAGACGGAGAAAGCTTTGAAGCGCTCAATGATAAAATATATACCCTTACATCTAGTGATATAGTTATTGCAGATGATGCTTGAGTTATCGCACTTGGATGAGTTATTGGAGGAAAACATTCAGCTGTTTCTGACAGCACAAAAAATATCATTATAGAGTCAGCTTGGTTTGAACAATGAATCATTAGACATACTGGGAAAAGACTTGGACTGAGAACGGATGCACTGAATGTATTTGAAAAAGATTTAGTACCATCACTCAGTCATATTGGTGCTTCACTCATTCTCAAAGAACTTGAAGAACACTTTGAACATATAAAAGCTGAAGCTATCAGCGATATTTATCCTGAGCCACAAAATCAAACAAAAATTGAGTTTCTTCCAGAATTTATTTGTAATCTTATTGGAAGAGAATACGAAACGCAGCATATGATAGATATTCTGCATACGATTTGAGTAGAGCTGGAGTGAGATATGCTCATGATACCAAGATGGAGAAAAGACCTCACGCATATTGCTGACATCGCTGAGGAAATCGCGAGACTTGATGGCTATGATAAAGTAGAGTCGACTGTTCCTCGAATAAATCTTTGAGCTGTATCACAAAATCCACTCTACAAAGCGAAAAGAGATATCAGAAACTTCCTTGCTGCAAAAGGTATGTTTGAACTCTACACCTATTCATTTGTAGATGAATCTCTGATGAATAAAGCGCTTTGAACTCTTGAAGGACTTGTTCCTCTCAAAAATTACCTTACTGAGGATATGACACATATGAGATGAGGATTAATTCCAAACCTCCTTTCTTCTCTTGAGAATAATAAAAAAGATTTCAAAAACCTCAAAGTATTTGAGTGTGAAAAAGTATTTCATAGATGAGATGACAATCAGGTCTCTGAAAACTATGAGCTCAGTATACTCGAGCAAGGAAAAGAAAATATGTTTTATGAGATGAGACAAAGACTGGATGAACTCTTCTGAAAGCTTGGAGTTCTAAAATATGATATTTCCACAATGGAAAACCCAGTATATTTTGCACATAGAGGAAGATCAGCTTCCATTATGGTAAGAGGAAAAGTAGTCTGAAGTCTCGGGGAAATAAAGCCAAAAGTACTTCATAACTTCTCTCTAGGAGGAAAAGTCGGATATATTACAATCAATCTTAACCTTATTGAGTCAGCTCTCTATGGACTTATAGCTGCTCAAGACATATCAAGCTTCCAAGAAAATAACTTTGACCTTACCTTTGTTGCAGACAAAGACCTTGAAGGAAAAAATATTCAAAGAGCCATTGAAAAAACTGACTGACTCATAAAAAAAGTAGAATTATTTGATATTTACGAATCAGAAGAAAAACTTCCTGGGAAAAGAGCCATAAGTTTCAAAATATTCATACAATCTATGAACGAAACTCTCTGAGATGATATAAAAAATAATCTCATAGAAAGTATTATAAAAAATGTAGAAAAAGTAGGTGGAAGTCTGAGATAAATTTATTTAAAAATCTTTTGACTCGCCCCATATTTTCTATATAATCCCCCAGCTTAGTGCTGAATTTTTAGGATTCAGTAGCCCCAAAAACACATTTTTACTTATAATTTTTTTCGAAAATGCCAATTATAGCATCAGCAAAAAAAGCGCTTCGTCAAAGTCAGAAAAAAAATGCGAGAAATACGCATTACAAGAAACTCTATACTGAGTCTCGAGTTGCCTTTGAAAAAGCAATTAAAGCTGGAGACGTAAAAGCAGCAAGAGCTATTTACGTAAATCAAGATAATAAAGACGGACACGCAAAAGCTGGTCTCCAATCTATTATTGATAAACTTGTAAAAAAGAATATAATCCATCCTAACAACGGTTCAAGAAAAAAATCAAAATTCGTAAGAATGATGAAACAACTTGACCAAGCTTAACCCTTAGCTATCTGAATGAAAGATAAGAAAAAACGTCTTAATGGTGATATCCGCGCAAACCAAGTCCAAGTGATTAATGAAGAAGGTGAAAATCTTTGAGAAATGTCACTCACTGACGCTCTTGCAAAAGCAAAAGCAGAAGAAATGGATCTAATGGAAATGTGAGCTCGAGGTGACCTTACTATTGTAAAGATTCTCGACTACGGAAAATTTCTCTATAGACAGAAAAAACAAGATCAAAAGCAAAAGCAAAAAGGTCGTTCCCCAGATATGAAAACTCTGAGAATTACTTTTAAAATTTGAGAACATGATCTTGAGGTAAAAAGAAAGCAAGCTGAAAAATTTGCTGATGGAGGTCATCCACTTAAAGTAAGTTTAATGCTTAGAGGACGTGAAAATCATTACGGAGATATTGCTCAAAAAAAGATTGAAGGATTTGTAGAAAGTCTTGAAGATATTTATAAGGCAGATGCTCCTGTGAAAAGAACATGAAACGTATTCAATGTTATGATGAAACCAAAAAATAAATAATTTATTATACTACTACCCATGTTAAAAACAAGAAGTGGAGTCAAAAAAAGACTCAAAGTTACTGGAAGCGGAAAAATTGTTCTTGGGAAAGCTTGTAAAAAGCATCTTCTTTCAAACAAATCTAAAAAAGCAAAAGGACGAAATAAATACGGACTTGTTGTTGCTCAAGCTGAAGTAAAAAAAATTCAAAGACAAATTCCTTACGGAGTATAAATCTCTATTACTTATAACCGAAACTATTATGGTACGTGTAAAACGAGCTCTTATGACAAAAAAACGTCATAAAAAAATTCTAAAAGCTACAAAAGGTTTTAGACAATTAAACTCTCGAGTATTCTCAAGAGCGAAAAACGCTTGGATGAAAGCTGGTCTCAACTCTTATATTGGGAGAAAACTTAAAAAGAGGAACTTTAGAAGACTCTGGACAGTAAGAATTAACAATGCCGTTCGAGCTGAAGGAACGACTTATTCTCAATTCATCAACATGATGTATAAGAAAAAAGTTACTCTGAACAGAAAAGTACTTTCAAATATGGCAGTAAGTCATCCTGAAGTATTTAAAAAAGTAGTTGCATTCGTGAAATAAAAAAAAGAACTCTTCGGAGTTCTTTTTTTTGTAGAAAATTTTTAAAATCTAATTATTTTATATTATGAATAGCTATAATCCAGAGACTGCAAGAGAAATATATAAAAAACTGCAAGACTCTCCGCAGTGAGATTTCCCTATCACTGCTGTATTAGTAGATGGAATACTTGAGAATTTTGTATATGGAACACATGATGTGTCCCCTTACTCAGACTGAGAAACGCTCCATTTAAATATTCCTTGAGAGATTCTTATACTCCCTTCTTGGAGTGGATGAATACGTGAGCAAGTTCAAAATATTATAGATACTCAAAAAAATAGAGCAGTAGCAGCATAACTTACACTCTTTTTACATACTCGGACTAATATTCTCACGCTTAACTATTATTTATTTATATGCGAATGAAAAAAGAAAAATATACTCAACCAAATCCCTTTGATATCTTCATATTTACTCATGTACGATGACAAATTCATGCAGTACTAACACATCAGGTAAAAAAACAAAAAGCAGCTTAAGCTGCTTTTTCTATAGATGAATTATTATTTGCTGGAGTAAAATTTTGTTTCAGTATAGGCTTTGCTTCATCAAACTGTCCTACTCCCCATATCTCATCTCTGGTTTCTTCAAGCATTTTAACCATTCTTGAGGGATCCTTTTCAGACATAAAAAATGCAGGCAAGATTATCGCTAATTTTGAAACGGTGGTTTTCATTTGAGCTGTAACACTTGGCTTATTAATCTCAGCTTCAAAAAAACTATCAAGTTCTCATTTTGAAGCTCCATTACTATTTGCCACTTGAGGAAGATGCTGCGTTATTTCTGACATATGCATATTATATTTATATATTTTTTAGTATATCAGAATAATTTTATTGCTGCAAATAACTCTCTTTTTCGCTCTAAATAGAGTATTTGAAAACGAAACTAGCACTCAAAGTAAAAAAGTGCTAAAAAAGTTTTGACGTGAAATATTTTTTGAATACTATATAAACAATTCCTCAGAACTTCTTTCGTTTTTCAAAAGATTGCCAGATGAGGAATGAACCTATAACACAAAAAAATTCTTGCAAAATATTAACAGTATTTTTCTAGAATATGTAACATTATTTTTAACTTTATATACTATGTGAAAAATTATCGGAATTGATCTCGGTACCACCAATTCAGCTGTAGCCTTTATGGAAGGTGGTGAAGCAAAAATTATCCCAAATGCTGAAGGAAATAGGACCACTCCAAGTATCGTGGCTCATAAGGATGGGTCTATCATAGTTGGAACTCCTGCAAAAAGACAAGCTATCACAAATCCTGCTGGAACTATATTTTCAGCAAAGAGATTTATTGGACGTAAGTTTGATGAAGTACAAGATGAAATTAAAAACGTACCGTATGAAGTAGTCAAAGGAAAGGACGGTTCTGCGCTTATCAAGTTTGATGGAAAGGAAGTTCGTCCAGAAGAAATCGGAGCTCATATTCTCATGAAACTCAAAGCTGATGCAGAGAAATTTCTCGGGCAAACAGTCAGTGAAGCAGTTATTACGGTTCCTGCATACTTTAATGACGATCAAAGACAAGCAACTATCAATGCTGGGAAGATTGCAGGACTTGAAGTAAAACGTATTGTAAATGAACCTACAGCCGCAGCACTTGCATATGGAGCTGGAAAAGGAAAAAATGAAAAAATTGCTATTTACGACTTTGGTGGAGGGACATTTGATATATCTATTCTTGAACTCTCTGACGAAGGAACCTTTGAGGTACTTGCAACCAATGGTGATACGCATCTTGGTGGTGATGACTTTGATAAAATCATTACAGATTGGATTATTGATGAATTTAAGAAAGACCAGGCAATCGATCTAAGAAACGATCCAATGGCACTTCAAAGAGTTCGAGACGAAGCGGAAAAAGCGAAAAAAGAACTTTCTTCAACAAGTGATTATGATATCAATCTTCCATATATCACAGTTGATAGTTCAGGGCCAAAAAACCTTGCTATGACGCTCACAAGAAATAAATTCGAAGAACTTATCGCTGATACGGTAGAAAAATCAATTGCTCCATGTAAAGCAGTTCTCAAAGATGCTGGACTCAAAGCATCTGACCTGAACCAAGTTCTTATGGTTGGTGGTTCTACCAGAGTTCCTCTTGTAATGCAAAAAGTAGAAGCATTCTTTGGGAAGAAACCAAATACAGGAATTAACCCAGATGAATCTGTTGCCATGGGTGCGGCTATTCAAGCAGGTATTATTGGTGGTGATGTTACAGATGTACTGCTTCTCGACGTTACACCTCTTACTCTCGGTATTGAAACAATGGGTGGAGTAAGAACTCCTATGATTACTCGAAATACGACGATTCCTGCAAATAAAACAGAAACCTTCTCTACTGCAGTAGATAATCAGCCAAGTGTTGAAATTCATGTTCTGCAAGGAGAAAGAGAAATGGCTGCTGACAATAAATCTCTCGGACGATTTATGCTCGACGGAATTGCTCCAGCTCCAAGAGGAGTACCACAAATCGAAGTAAGTTTTGATATCGATGCAAATGGGGTTCTCCACGTCACAGCAAAAGATAAAGGAACAGGAAAAGAGCAAAAAATTACTATCCAAGGATCTACAGGTATGGATGAAGCTGAAGTTGATAAACTTGTAAAAGAAGCAGAAGCAAAAAAAGAAGAAGATAAAAAGAAAAAAGAACTCGTAGATGCTCGAAATCAGGCTGATGGTGCTGTTGCTCAAGCAGATAAGCTCATGAGAGACAATGCTGATAAAATCTCTGACGAAGACAAAGCACTTCTCGAAGATAAAGTCAAAGATGTGAAAGAAGTTCTCGCAAAATCTGATGCATCAAAAGATGATTTTGAAGCGCCAAGTAAAGCTCTTCAAGATGCTCTTATGCAAGTAGGACAAAAAATCTATTCTCAAGCTGACGCAGCTGGAGCTCCTCAAGACGGAGCCCAGGCAGAAGATACTCAAAAAGCTGAAGATGATGTACAAGATGGTGAAGTAGAAAAATAGTCACAAAATCCCCTGCCGGGGATTTTTTTGAGTTTAGATTATAATAACAATTTAAATAATTATTTTGACATTTAATAAAAAATAATTATAAATACTATCACTGAAGCAAGAGCTCTGCCCAAACCCCCTGTGCAGTTTAGGTTCCCAAACTTAGCGCTTTTGCTCAGATTGAGCGATGTTCATACTAGAGGCACTAGTTTTTCCAAGTTCACATCTGTAATGATTGTGTTGCCTCATGACTCGCTTCTTGGCTCCCTTTTTATAAGACCTTCGGGTTTTATGAAGAGGGGGCTTTTCTTTTATCTATAGAATTCATAGTACAAAAAAAAGCCCCGATCAAAGGTCGTGGGCTTTTTCTATTCATCCAAGGGAACATAAGCGGCAGCTAGTTTCCATGGAGAGATGTGTGATTAGGACTTATGTCTAGAAGTCCTATTAAAGTGAGTGATGGCAATCACACATCGGGTATTTCGACCAAGTGCCTGGCAGGGCAACTTGGTGAAGCCTCATATCATACCTCCCAATAGATATGAGACATCCGGTTCAGCGAACAGTGGATATTCCACGTGCGATCAACGGAATTTGATTTCGTAGAGAGTCAGTAGGCAGAAGCTACTGGGTGGGGGACAAAAAACCCCTGGCTACTGACTCAATCCCAAGAGTTGGGAGCTGGATAGTATTCAATTATTTTGAGAAGTCAAATATTTTTTGACTATTATTAAATATAGTTTTTTAAATAATAATGAAAGAATTATGTAATAATTCTGCATTCCCTTTATGGAGGTAATTTGACAATAAAAATAAAAGCGTAAAATATAGTATATTATTTATAAATACAACAATGTTTCGACTCTTTTTTTTCATACTCTTCATTTCTATCAGTATATATGGAATCTACTGATTATTTTCTGGTGGGGTTAATTTTTTTACTCCTGCAACAGTATCAGCGCAATATGAGACACTTTTATCAGAGGCGCTTGAGAGAAATACACCTAACAAAGAAAGCTATGAAGTGGCCTTTATATCACAAGATATCATGAGCTCATCTGGAAGTTCCCTTGAGAATATAAATTCCAACTGAAATACTGCTGAAAATAATCTATGACAAAGCAGTGAAAAATGAAACAGTTCACAATACTCTACGCAAGAAATTATGTCTTTATGAGAAGAAATAGCTTCAGCTTGAGAGAGTGGAGGAAACGTGAGTGAAAACGAGGTTATTTGAAATTTTTGAACTCCAAACACACAAGATGGTGTATTTGGGATTAATGAAAATTGTAAAGGACTCATTTATGATCCATGTCTCGTTTTAAAAGAGTTTCCTGTAACGCCTAATAATCTCTCTCTGTGAAATACTCCTATCTATGAAAACCCTTCTCAGGTTTCAGCAGTATATGGAAACTAATACAGCAAAAGCCCCGCATCTCTGCGGGGCTTTTTTATTTTTATGTTCTCAGGCGAGCGCCTTTATCGCGCCGCGAGTGAATCAGGTGTTTCTTCCCAAAGCATTCCTAGAAGCTTGTTCAGCAAGTAGGAAGCTGGAACTGTCAGCAAAAAGCCGATTTTCATCTGAGCGCCAAGCTCGAGTGGAATCAGCCCCTTTGACTCGGCAACTGAGACAAAGATTATGGCCACGGTCCCATTGCAGGCACCTGCAATTGCCATCCCAATGAGGGATTGATTGGAGAAATTTCTCACTCCATACTCTCCATCTGGGCTCGCATAGCGTCGGCCAATGTAGCCACCAACACCAATCCCCAGAACCTTTCCTCCAAATCCTCCGATAAGAGCCAAGAGCGTAAAGATTCCCCAAGCTTCTGGAGAAAGGACATCAACCGCTCCCGCAACGAGCGCGAAAGCCAGAAGAAGCCAAAGTGCAAGCGACTCCGTTTTTTCTGCAACCAAATGCTTCACAGCGCTCGGAGCAAAGATAAGAGGAAGACATCCCCCCAAAATCGGTTCGATACCATTTCTGCCAAGGTAGTAGGTATTCAGGACAGCGAGTGCAATCCAGAAAACTGGTGATTCAAAAGTGAAATCGATGATTTTTCGATTCACTTCTCTATCCCCATCCATCTCTTTGACAGCCACATCTCCTCGCTTGCCCACAATCCAGCAGCCAAGCAAGATGACTGCCTCAATGGCGAGTGCATCGAACTGGTCAAAGCCTTCAGCAAACAGACCAGTCATGGCAATCACGCCAATCAGGTCATCGCCAACAGCCAAGATCATGAGAGCTGTCAACATAACAGCAACCACACTTTTTTGGACACTTCTTGCTGAGCCCAATGCCATGGGAACATCTGTTGCCATTGAGCCAGCAGATGCATAGAGCGCAATTGCGAGAGTTGTTACTCCACCGATGAAGTAGACCAAAGATGTGGTCAAAAACATCGGAACAAAAACTCCTCCCAATGTTGCGGCTATAACCAGTGGGCCGGCGCTGATCACGTCAGAGATTTCAATCTCAGCGCCTAGGCGGAGAAAGAAAAACCATAAGCCAGCTAACATGAGTATGTAGTGCACATTTGGCTCATGAACAAAATGTGCATATTCCTCACCCATATGACCGAGAAAGCCAGCATGCCCCATAGAATATAGAAACAATGCAATGAGAAAAAATGGAATGATAATTGGAAACTTCTTGTCCCAAGAAATGATTCCTTTTGCGTTTGTATTTGCGGACATAGTTGTTCCCCCTTCAAGGATAGTGAAAAATGTCGAACAATATTATTGATTTTTATAGTGAATTGTCAAAAAATATTTTAGCTTGATTTTGATGTACAAAAAAACTCGGTATACTCACAAAAAACTACTCAAAAAATATGCAAAAAAATACCTACGACCTCATCATTATCTGAGCCTGAGCCGCTGGAATGTTTACAGCCATTCATGCACCAAAACATATGAAAAAACTCCTGCTTGAAAAAAATAATAAAGTAGGAGTCAAGGTCCTCATGTCTGGGTGAGAAAGGTGTAATGTTTCAAATATTGATATTGAACCAGAACGAGATTATTTTGGGAGAAATACGAAAGCTATGTATAGCCCATTTAAGCAGTTTTCAAACTATGATATGATGTGATTTCTAGAAGATAGAGGAGTCGCAACTCAGATTGAAGACCGAGGAAGAATTATTCTGGCTTCAGGGAAAGCCACTGAGCTCGTTGATCTGCTCAAAAAAGAAATGCTGGCAAATAATACGGAAATAGCGCTCAATTCTTGAGCTGAGAGTATAGAAAAATGAGAAAACGGAATATATAAAATTACGAGTGGAAGTACTATTTTTTATAGTAAAAAAATAGTACTCTCGTCTTGAGGAAAGAGTTTTTCAAGCGTAGGAACCGATGGATGGTGATACAAAGTAGCTCGAGAATTTGGACACACTATCAATGAGCCATTTAAAGGACTCTGCGGTATGGTGACTCGTGAAAATCTCTCTGATATATCAGGTACAACGGTATTTCTTGATATGAAATTATACTCTGGAGAAGAGTGTATTTATAGTGAAAATGATGGGTCATTTCTCTTTACCCATTTTTGAGTTTCAGGCCCTATGATATATAACGCAGCGGTCAGACTCTGAGAATATATGAGGAAAAAATGAATCACTCCAGAAAATGAAGCTCTATTCATGCGAGAAAATATTTCTCTTACGCTCGAGTTTAAGAGCGAATCTATGACAAAAAAACTTGAAAAATTCTTTGAGCTCTCTGAAGATAAAATGCATATCACACTCCATATTAATGACCTCAGGAGCTGGAATGAAGCAAAAGTTACGGGAGGATGAGTATTACTTGATGAGCTTACCAAGAACTTTGAATCAAAGCTCTCACCAGGAATATATATGATTGGTGAAGTCATAGATATAACTGGTAAAACAGGTTGATTCAATCTGCAATCAGCATGGAGCCAAGGCTACGTCGTGGGAAAAAGTTTCCTTTAAGCACAAAGAATAAATTTCATTTTTCTCACTTTTTCCCTATACTACGCAAAATATTTTCTACACTTTACTATGCAACAAGGACATTTATTTTTTATTATGTGAGTTTCTGGAAGCTGAAAAGGAACACTTCGAGATAATCTCAAAAAACAAAACATAGACAATCTCTTATTTTTAAAGTCATATGTGACTCGAGATATGAGACCATGAGAAATAAATGGAGATCAATACTGGTTTATTTCAAAAGAAGATTTTGAAAAAGGAATTGAAGCAAATAATTTTCTTGAGTATGAAATCAACCATAAAGTAGCCTACTATGGAACTAAAAAATCTGATGTTGATACAGGTCTGCAGGAATGAAAAACTATGCTCAAAGAAATAGATACAAAGTGACTCAAACAGCTGCGTGAAAATCATCCAAGTTTTAAAGAACATTACACTTCATTTTTTCTGGATGTTTCCAATGAAGAAATGACACGTAGGTATTTAGAGCGTCACCCTGAAGGCTGCGTAAATGATATTGCAAATAGACTTGAGAGTGCAAGCTTTGAAAGGACGCAAGCTCAAGAGTATTGTGATTATATCATTGATGCAAGTCAGTCACCAGAACAAGTACTCAGTGAAGTTCTTGATATTATGAGCTCTGAAATGAAATAATGAAATTCCATATTATAACAATATTTCCCGAATCATTTACGAGTTTTTTAGAGACAAGTATTATTGGGCGTGCGAGAAATAAATGACTGCTTGAAGTGAAACTCTACAAACTCAATCACTACGCAGAAGACACGAGTGGACACGTCGATGAAAAAGCATATGGAATGCATGGACAAGTGCTCTCTGCTATTCCTCTCTCGCGCGCGATAGAAGATATTTTTAAGAAAATATGACAAAAAGTTCCTGTTATTTTTATGACTCCAAGTGGACAAAAATTAGAGCAAAAACTTGTAGAGAATTTTGCAGAAAGTGCCCAGGAGTATATTATTATTTGTGGACATTATGAAGGGATTGACCAGAGAATTATAGAGCTCTATGTCGATTATGAAATTTCACTGGGAGACTATATTTTAACGGGCTGAGAGCTCGCAGCGCAAATATTTATAGATAGTGTGACAAGACTCAAATCAGGTGTTCTGTGAAGTGATATTTCTCACGAAGAAGAAAGCTTCTCAAAAAAACTTGGTAGACAAAAAGAGTACCCTGTGTATACTCGACCTCAAGAATTCATGTGAAAAAAAGTTCCTGATATCCTTATCTCTTGAAATCATAAAAAAATAGAGGACTGGAAAAAAAATAATCTTCGATAATTATGCAAAATACTGAAAACATACACCCATATATTGGACCACTTTGGGAAAATGTCACACTAGAATTTATAGTGAAGTTTTTTGTTGTATACTTTTTTGTTGTATGGCTTGGGCTTATTTTTTGGGTGGCAAAAGATATATCACAAAGAAGTAATAATAAATTTTTTCAAATATTTTGTGTGCTTCTAATGATTTTCCTCACTCCATTATGAATTTTTCTCTACTTATTGATTCGACCTGGAAAAGATATATATCAAAATCTCACCAGTGAAATAGAAGAAAATCTAGAGATACTACAAGATTTTGTGCTTGAACGCACACAGCATAATACTATGAATGAAATTCACTGTCCATCTTGTCATGAATCTATTGAGTCAGACTATCTCATATGTCCAAACTGTCAGGAAACACTCAAACAAACCTGTCATGAATGCCAAAAAGAAGTCAGAGAGAGTTGGGCTGTATGTCCCTATTGCCAAAGTAAACAAAAGAAAAACAAAAAACATAAAAAAGACAAAAAAAAGACTGATTAATTCAGTCTCTTTTTTGATATCTATTTCACTACAATATTCACAATTTTTCCCGGAACATAGATTTCTTTCACGATTTCTTTTCCCTCAAGCCACTTTGCGACAGTTTCCTGAGATCTTGCTTTTGAGAGAACTGAGTCTTTGTCTTCATCTTTTGAAATTTGAATTTCTCCGCGTAGTTTTCCAAGAACTTGTACTCAAATAGTCACTTCACTGTCTATTGTCATAGCTTCATCATATTCTGGCCAAGATGTGAAGAAAATAGAGTTTCCATGTAAAGAAAATAACTCTTTAAATGCTTCCCCCTGACATGCAAATTCTTTGATGTAATCCTCCATAGTAGTTTCACAGGCTCTTTTGCCAGTCACTTTTGAAATATAGAGACTTCTCATAGGAGCATCTTCATATATATCTCATTTTGAGGTGTCAGTTAAAATATAATGTCTCTTATATTCAAACTGCTTTATTTCTCCATTTGGATGTAAAACAACAAAAGCATCTGTATAGTAAAATGGTATTTCTCCTCATTCTGATTTCGCTTTTGCCGCATAAAAATCAATCATTATTTCTGCAATTTCCCGTTTTGAAAGCTCTGATTCATTTTTTCCAGATTTTTCAATTGCGGCTCTTCGTACCATGGTTGAATCAAAATCTTGATTCTCAAAATAGACAGCCGTATCTCCAGCTATGACTGGAATCGTATATCCAGATTCTCTGTAAGCTTCTATTTTCTGCATCGCACACTCCATCGGAGTTGCACCTGTTTCCTCTACTTCAATCAAATCTGGAATTTTTTCAAGTGTCATTTTTGAGCGAAGCGTATCAAGAACACTTTGAGCTCGCTTGATTTTTCCATCATTTCCTGTCGCAAAATAGGCTCTGAGAACTGGATTTTTTTTCATCGAAATTTTTTCCCATATTTCCTCTGCCATATGTGGAGCAAATGGATGCAGAAGTTGCGTATATTTAAGCTTCCATTCTTGCATTTTAGCAGCGTCTTTTGGAAGTCCAGTATTCAGACAAATCATCATTTGCGCGATAGCCGTATTGAACTTGTAATTTTCTATATCATTTCCAACTTTTTTAATAGTTTTATGCAGCATTTTCATAGCCTCATCATCGCTCTGAGCACTTCTCTCTTTATTTTCGATAAATGTAGCATGAACTTTATCAAGATATCGTCTGAGGCCAATAATCGAGCTTGTATCCCATGGCTTTGTATCAGCAAAGTCTCCCATATACATTTCGTAGAGTCTGAGCGTATCAGCTCCATATTGTTTTACAATATCGTCAGGATTCACGACATTTTTAAGTGATTTTGACATCTTTGCAGGAATTTTCTCAAGAATATTACCTGTTTCTTTGTCTAGAAACTTTCCATCCTTTTCTTCGACCATGTCTGAAGCAATGAGCTTTCCTTGTTTGTTTTTATAACTCATTCCCAGAATCATCCCTTGGTTTCTGAGTCTATAAAATGGTTCAGTAGTAGAAACCACTCCTATATCATAGAGAAACTTATGCCAGAATCGCGCGTAAAGCAAGTGAAGTACGGCGTGCTCAGCTCCACCAACGTAAGAATCAACACTTCCCCAATATTTCTCAGCATCTTCTCCTACAAGAGCATCCTGATTTTTTGGATCCATAAATCTAAGGTAATACCAGCATGACCCACCCCACTGAGGCATTGTATTGGTTTCTCGATGTCCACTTAGGTTAGGAGCAATTTCTACTTGAGTAAATTCAGGAACCTGAGAGAGTGGAGATTGTCCATCACCCGCTGGTTCATAGGCTTCAACCTCTGGAAGTTCAAGCGGAAGATTATAATCACAGACTATTTTTCCATAAATACCATCATAGATTTTTGAGAATTCTTTTTCTCCAACCATAAGAATATTTCTATCTTTTATCCAAGCGTCTGATGAAGCTGAAGTTGGAAGCTTCTCGATATCCTCATCCTGAATATGAATAAGTGGAATTGGTTCTCCCCAATATCTTTGTCTACTAAAGAGCCAATCTCTGAGTTTATAATTAACTTTTTTTGTTCAGAAGTTTTCTTTTTCAGCGATTTCTGCAAATTTTTCAAGAGCATCTTTTGTACTCATTCCATTATATTCTCATGAATTGATAAGATGAGAATTTTTAGCTGTAAACGCTAATTCTCAAGCAAGCGCTTTTACTTCTTTTGAGTCTTTTAGCTCATTATCTCATCTATCTGTTTCATTGAAAAGTGGTTGAATTACACATTTTATTGGAAGATTATATTTCTTCGCAAACTCAAAATCTCGTTCATCGTGCGCTGGAACAGCCATAACCGCTCAGGTTCCATAGTTTCAGAGTACATAGTCAGCAATCCATAGAGGAACTTGCTCTCCATTATATGGATTAGTTACATACGAACCAGTAAACACTCCTGTCTTTTCTTTTCAATCAGCCGTTCTATCTTGGTCAGACTGGTTATTTGCTTTTTTGATATACGCGTGACATTCATCCGTATGTTCTGGAGCAATAAAACCCTCTACATCTTTGTGGTCAGGCGCTATCACTGCGTAGGTCATACCAAATACGGTATCAACTCGAGTCGTATAGACTCTGATAGATTTTGTTTCATCGTCAGATTTCTTGAGCTCAAACTCACATCCCTCAGATTTCCCAATCCAGTTTCTCTGCATATCTTTGATTCCTTCTGGCCAATCAAGGTCATCAACATCAGAGAGAAGTCTTTCAGCATATTTCGTGATGGCAAGCACCCATTGTCTGATTTTTTTCTTTTCTACCTGCGTTCCACATCTCTCACATGAAAAATCTGAAAGGACTTCTTCGTTGGCAAGTCCTGTTTTACAGCTAGGGCAATAATTTATTGGAAGGTCTTGCTCATAGGCAAGTCCTGCTTCAAAGAGTTTGAGAAATATCCATTGCGTCCATCTGAAATATTCAGGATCTGTGGTATCTATTTCTCTGTCCCAATCATAGGAAAATCCAAGTGATTGAATCTGACGTTTAAATGTTGCGATATTCTCTGCGGTAGTAATTTTTGGATGCACTCAAGTTTTGATAGCATAATTCTCTGCAGGGAGCCCAAAAGCATCCCAACCCATTGGATGCAAGACATTAAATCCCTTGGCATGTTTATACCTCGCAAGTATATCATTTGCAGTATAACCCTCTGGATGACCTACATGAAGGCCCGCACCAGATGGATATGGAAACATATCTAATACATAAAATCCAGGCTTTGAAGAAAGCTCTGGAGTTTTAAAGGTATTATGCTCTTTCCAATAATTTTGCCATTTTTTTTCTATTTCTCAGTGATTGTGCATATTTTGTATAAAAATAATCTAAAGTTCTTGGCTATATTACTGAGTATATAGACATTGTAAAGCCAAAAACATTTGAATTTATACGTGCAAAACCTATAATCAAAGAGATTACTTCCAAGATATAATTTTTATGAAAAATTTTAATACTCTACTCATACTCATTGGTATTTTGTCAGCTTGTGTACTCCTGGTTGAAAATATGGTCCTTAGGCAGCAAGCATTTGTCTATATTTACTATTCTAACACTGCAATGCTCGTAACAGTTTGAATCATCACTGGAATGATTCTTTGATTTGGACTCAAAGGAAAACTCTCAGAAAATAAAAACAGCGAAGAAGAAGAGTTTCACTTTTAATTCTCTTCTTACATATAAAAAAAGCACTTCTGAGAAGTGCTTTTTTTATATATTCTTTTTATGTTCCGACTATATCAGTGTCTGAAAGAATACTGATAACCCATCGTACTACTTGGCTTGCAAGAAAAATAACAATAAGTCCTAAAATAGCATAAATAAAAACATTCTTTCATTTTTTGATTCTGTCTTCTTCTCATCCAGAAGTAAGAATAAGAAAACCACCATATATTGTGAAAATGATAGCAATGAAATAAAACAGACCAATAATAAATCATAGAATATTATCAGCGGTCATAATTAAATCACTTCCTCCATTTCTTAAGTTATTTGTTATCTTATCTTCTCATAATAAAGTCCCTGCATCGCTCGCAGAAGCTCATATGCTATATGAAGCAATGAGAATAAAAAATAATGTTTTTACGATATTCATTGTGCGTATTATTATGTAACGATTGTTCCACCAGTACCAAGACCGATAACCCATCTTATGATGTTTGAAGCAAGGAAGATAACTACAAGACCGATAACAGCTTGAATAAGAGTTGTTTTCCCTTTTTTCACTTTTTCTTCATCTCCACCAGCAGTAAGAATTTGGAAACCTCCATATAAAGCGAATACTACAGCAATAAAGTAAAGAAGACCTACAAGATACCCTAAAATATTGTTAAGAGTTTCAATAAAGTCACCTCCTGTACCATTATCACCAGTTGTTGTATCTTGAGTTTGAGTAACATTAATAGCCTGAGCTAAATTTACTTGTGCTACAAGACCTGTTGCAACGAGTGAAGTTACAATTTTTTTCATAATATGCATTATAAGTAATAAAATTACTTTAGGATTATATAAGCTCGGCGCAAAAAAGGCAAGTTTTTTTCATTTTTTGTGTTTCATAAAAAAAATATACAATACGCATCAATATGAATCATATAATAATTACAAATGTCACGAAGAGATTTCCTCAAACAGCTCCATATTTATTGAAAAGAAAATGATATTCCAAATATTACTCATGCGAATGAAGTATTTTTGAGAAATTTAATTTCGAGCAACAACTATACAAATATTTTAGAAATTGGAAGTGCTAACGGCTATTCAACTATATGTTTTGCAGACGAAGTTGAAAAAAATAACGGGAGAGTTACTTCTATAGAATTTTCTCAAAAAGCCTATGAAGATGCGCAAGATAATTTTGAAAAAGCCTGAGTTTCTCACATCATAGAGTATTATTTTGGAGATGCGAGAGAAATTATACCTTTCCTACATAATACATATGATTTTATCTTTATAGATTGACTCAAAAAAGCAAGCCTCCAGTTTTATCTTTGCGTGAAAGATAAATTATCATCTTGAGGAGTCATTGTTATAGACGATGTTATAAAATTTCGTCATAAAATGGAGAACTTCTACGAATACTTAGACGAAAACAAAATACACTATGAGATACTCCATATAGATGATGATGACGGAATTATGCTGATAAAAAAATAGGCTTTCGCCTATTTTTTTATTATTTAGCTTCCGAGAAAAAACTATCAATGAGTCTTCTGTATGCAGCTCTTCTTCTCAGCTCTTCATAATATTTTGTACCTGGAACATAGAGTTCTTCAAGTCTCTTGAGAACATCTTCTGATTGGTACCTTGACATAATCTTTTCGATTTCTTTTTTCATCTCAGCATCACTTACTTCTATCTTTTCTTTTTTCATAAGTTCTCAGAGAATAAGTTCTCCTTGAAGTCTCTTAAGTGCAGTTGCTTTTACATGTTTTTCTTTATATTCTTCTTCTGTAAGCCCAAGAGAAGCAAGATAATCTGCAACCTTCACCCCATCTTTTGAAATATTTTCTTTAATTTCTTCAAATACAGCATCTGTTTGCTGCGCTAGGAGCTTCTCACCTATTTCTAAAGTTGTATGTTTGAGGAGCTCATCAATAAGAGCTGTTTCTCTTTGCATTCCGTCATTCATTTCTTTCGTCTCTAGGATTTCTGATTTAATAAGTTTTTTAAATCCAGCAAGATCAAGTTTTTCTCCTCTGAGTTGTTCTATGAATTCTGGAGTAAAATCTGGTTTATGAGATTTTTCAATTTTCTTTGCCGTAACCTTGAACTTTGTCTTTTTTCCTGCAAACTCAGCGTTGTGATAGTCTTTTGGGAAATGTACGTCAAGCTCTCTTGTTTCCCCCGTTTTCATTCCTACCATATCTTCTTCAAACCCAGGAACAAGCATATTACTTCCAAGTACAAGAGGATACTCTCTCATAGATGTTGCATCTAATAATTCTCATTTTTCATCATATCCATCTGTATCTATAGTAACTCTATCTCCCATTTTTGCTTCATAGTCAGTATCGCTATCATGAAAATGAGTAAATTTCGTTTGAATTTCATCAAGAGCTGCTTCAACTTCAGCTGCTGATACAGAAAGTTTTTCTTTTGTAAGTTTTACTTTTTTATAATCATCGTTTATGGTTACTTCAGGAAATACTTCAACCGTAATTCTGACTTTTAGTGGACTTTGAGAAATTACCTCCTGTATTTCTGCCTGAGAAACTGGCATAAGTTTTTCATCTCTGAGTGTATCTCTATAACTCTTTTCAATAGCTTTTTCAATAGTCATTTGAAGAATAGTTTCTTCTCAAAATTGACGAATAATAACATCCTCAGGAATTTTTGCTCCTTTTCTAAATCATTTTATATCAGCATGTTTTGATGCCTCAGCAAGAACAGTTTTTCTATGCTTTGCCACATTCTCAGCAGACTCTTCAATAATAAGCTCTACTTTTGAATTCTCTAAATTCTTTTTTTCTACTTTCATAAATTTTATCATAAAAAATAACTGGAGGATTATAGAGTATTTTAAGATAACTTCAACATTTTTTCATCGCTTTTCTGACTATAGAAAATATGCAATAAAATGTTATCTGAAAAACTCAAGAAGTTTTATAAATGACTTTTTGCCAATTACCGTAGAAGTGATATAATTTATCCTGTTATTTTATTTTTAACATCTATAAAAATGTTACAAACTATGAAAAAAGGGTTTACTCTTATCGAGCTACTCGTAGTAATTACCATTATTGGTATTCTTGCTACTGGTGCAGTTACAACGTTTACAACACAAATACAAAAAGCGCGTGATACAACTAGAATTAGTGATCAAAAAGCTCTTACTACTGGGGTAGAACAATTCTACCAAGATACTTCTACATATCCTCAAGGAGCAAGAGATTGGACAAGCGGTGCTTCTACTCTTGTAACAAACTATGTACCAAGTCTTGCAGAAGATCCAAAACATAACCAAACTTGTAATGGTTCTAGATGTGGATATGTATATATCGTTGCAGCGGACTCTGTTGGTATCGTACAAGGAGCATATGAACTCTCTATTGCATTTGAGAATCAAGGAAATAGAACGAGTAAAGCGGTAGATTCATCTGATAATGGAAATGACCCTAACAGACTTGAACATGGTTCTGGACTTCCATCTAATACTTTAGTTACTCTCTCTGCTCAAGGGACAGCTTTCGGGAATGCAAATCTCACTACTGCGACTGATACTACAGCGCTCATTACTATTAAAAAATGAAATATTGCTACAAAATAGTATATTTTATCAAATAAAAAACTCAGCTTAGCTGAGTTTTTTATTTATATAATTTTAATAATATTGTGCTACATATAGCATCATACAAGAATAGAATGAGAAAATGATATGAACAAAAATCAAGTGCTTTTACTAATGACTTTTTGTGATTTTCTATGGAAATGATATACTCGATTTGTTATTTTATTTTTAACATCTATAAAAATGTTACAAACTATGAAAAAAGGGTTTACTCTTATCGAGCTACTCGTAGTAATTACCATTATTGGTATTCTTGCTACTGGTGCAGTTACAACGTTTACAACACAAATACAAAAAGCGCGTGATACAACTAGAATTAGTGATCAAAAAGCTCTTACTACTGGGGTAGAACAATTCTACCAAGATACTTCTACATATCCTCAAGGAGCAAGAGATTGGACAAGCGGTGCTTCTACTCTTGTAACAAACTATGTACCAAGTCTTGCAGAAGATCCAAAACATAACCAAACTTGTAATGGTTCTAGATGTGGATATGTGTATCGAGTAGCAGCTGATTCTGTTGGTATCGTACAAGGAGCATATGAACTCTCTATTGCATTTGAGAACCAAGGAAATGTAACGAGTAAAGCAGTAAATACTGCTGATAATGGAAACGACGCAGCAAGACTTGAACACGGTTCTGGTCTTCCAACAAACTCACTCGCAACTGCCTCACCTCAAACAACGGCATTTCTAGATGTAAATATTACTGCACCTGCAAATACTGCAGCCATCATTGTTATTAAAAAAGGAGCAATTGCTACTAAATAATAGATACTATTATAAATAAAAAACTCAGCTAAGCTGAGTTTTTTATTTATGTAATTTTCTTTATAACTTCGTCCGTTTTTTGAGAGTAACTCAAAATAATTTGATGTATTCCATAGACATAACTAAGAATGATACTATGAAGCCTCATAGAAATAACTATATCTGGTATTTTATGAGTATAGGCTGTATACACTTCTCATAAGTTGGCATATATTTCCCTCTCATAATTCAAAAATTGTTTCATAAATTCATAGTCATTTGCGATTTCATCTGAGTTATGGAGTGAGTGAGGCATAAAAACTATTGTTCATCATTTTGATTCTATATAGGAGCAAAGATTTTCTATTACTTCTTTTTCATTTTGTGAGTCCCCGTCTTTTCTGAAATATCAGCTTCGAAGTGCAAGCCCTACTTTTTTTCAAGAAAAATTATATGAGTCAAAATCACTCAGAGAAAAGTCTCAAGAAGAATAATGTCACAAAATTTTTCATGCCTCATCTGCTTCATTTATGACTGGATCATCTACGAGACTACTTACTATTCCTACTCCCTTTAGCTGAGCCTTGGATTTTTCATCGCGCACTGTTATCTTCCAGGCATTTCTAAAAATTTCCTTCAGTTTCTTTTGGTTTTCAGCTTGCTTTATATCGATTCAGAGTGCATAAAAATATATTTTTTTTCTAAAAAATCTTGCTATTTTCACTCTCAATAACCACTGATTCAGTGGGTTTCATACGGATTGTATTTCGCTATCATAGATGATTCATCAGCCTCCAATTACGACAATATCAGACCAAACAGTAACAGCTAAAAAATGTAAGAAATTTCTCATATTTCTCAGTATGTTTTTTGGATTTTTGATTCCAATTGGAAAGTACTCAAAATAAGAAGTCCCCTGAATCTGAAACACTGGATTTTTTACATCATAACTCGCCACTTTAAATAGTGAACCTTCTCAGAATTCAGACTTGAGGAGTTCAATCTCATTTTTCAAAATGAGTTCATCTCATAAATTTTGAGCTCAAATCGAGGCAAAAATAGATATTTTTTTCATATTAACTGAGTTCACGAATCATAAACGGAAGTATTTCCTCTACACTTTGATATTCCTCAGGAAGCTCTGATATAACTCTTTCTATATCTCGAGGCTGATATCCCATATTCATAAGGGTAGTGGTTATATTTTCTCTCATAGTTTTTGGGAGCAGTATCTGCTCTGGAGAGCTTTTTTTCATCTCCGTTTCTCATATGTAAGCTTTCACAAAGTCTTTATCCTTGAGTTCTAAAACTATCTTTTCAGCCATTTTCTTTCCTATTCCCTTTATAGATTCTATCGTCTTTTTATCGTCCTGCTGTACGGCCGATATAAGTCTATTTTTTCAGAGCGAGAGTATTTGAAGTGCTACTTTTCAGCCTACTCCTGAAATCTTAATAAGCTCAGTAAAGAGTGATTTCTCTTCCAGAGAGATGAAACCAAAGAGCGTTTGTCCCGCTTCATTAATATGGTGATGGATATAGAGGGAAGCCTCTTCACTCAGAGAGAGCGAAGCAAAAGTAATCTCATTTATAAGAATCTCATAGCCAACTCAGCCTTCTGGGAGAACTAACACAGAATGATCTGAAACTTCTAAAATTTTTCATGAAATATATCCTATCACTGTATTTTTATTTAAAAATATATATGCTTCAAGTGTACTAATTTTTTTACAAATGAAAACCCTTCTCATACATCTCGTAAGACTCTATCAAAAATATCTCTCCCCAGATCATTCTTTTTGGGCAAAAAATAATCCCCCGTATTGCAAGCATTATCCAACTTGTAGCCAGTATATGATAGAATCACTCGAAAAAAAATGAGCTTTTTTGGGGCTCATAAAATGAATAGGGAGAATACTCAGATGTATGCCTTGGAACAAGGGCTGATACGATCCGGTAGATAAAGACTAATTAATACTTTTTGGTGCTAATTTTCCAGCTTCAATTGCTTCATGAAATTCTTCTTTATTTGAAAATCACCCATCATCTGAGTCTGGATTATATCTCATGAGTGGTATTTTTGTACTACGATATTGTTCTCAGAAAACATAAAAATATATCCTTCCATTGCTCTTAACAAGAATTCATTGTAAAACTCTTGTATTATCTCATCGAAGTTGTGAAAATACTTTAATTTCTTCATGCACACTCCTTCCTCAAAAAGCAACAATATTCTCATGGTACTCATCTATCAGAATTTCATAGATTTTTCAATTCGGGAGTTTCTTAATATAGTGAGTTAATTCAGTAATAGTCTGTTTTTGAATAGGTTGATATCCCAATTTTAAGAGTCTCAATTTTTTATCCTGGAAACTTGTCTCGTAATCTAATCATTTTCAGACCAATACTTCTTCTGCCTCAGATTCTACGGCTTCTTTTGTAAAAAAAGCTCAATCATCTGAGATGAAATTTGGAACTATTTTAACGCTCCCATTTCAGTCATGTTTGTATAAGTAGTACCTTCCTTCGTTAGAAATAATAAAGCTCACACATTCAATATTAAAACTTCTATTTTCTAAATAAATAGTATCAACATCATCTACTAAATATGTGTCTCACCATAAAATAAGTCTACCTTCTTTTCAAATTTTATATACAGCTATTTTTTCATTTCATAAATATCTTTTAAAACCAGCTTTCTCTGCAATTTGTGAATCCACCTCAACAAATCAAGCAAATCTCAATTTTTGTAATTGTCGTCTTCAATCTCAATCAAATTTGGCTAAAGATTCTTCAAGTAATTTATTGGGATCAGAAATTGTTGATTCTACAGAACTAGAAACTCCTAACTGCCTAGTACTTAATCAAGATCATTCTTCTCAAGATGCTGAAAAGTTTATCTGTTTTCAAATATTCATTTTAAATTACTTTAAAAATTAGTCAAGTAAGTATATTTAAAAACTTGATTTTGCAAATATTTCTATATAATTCATAAGCCTTTCAAAAGGAAGTCCAGACCTAAACTATAGCTCATAGCTATTTTAAGAGAACAGGACGCTAGCACCTTTTATTTTTTTATACTACTATTATGGCTGGAAAAAAATTTAGAAAAGCTCAAGAATTTTTAAAAGAAGGAATGAGTTATTCAGTTTCTGAAGCAGTTGAGCTTCTAGAACAGACAAACACTGTAAAGTTTGACCCTACTGTTGAAATTCATTTCAACCTGAATCTTGATCCAAAACATCAAGATCAAATGATCAGAACAACTGCAAAACTTCCAAATGGAACTGGTAAAACAGCAAGAATTTGTGCTTTCTCAGATACTATTTCTGCAGCTGAACTTAAAAAAGCTGGAGCTGAAGTAGCTGGTGGAGAAGAACTTATTTCTGATATCGCAGCTGGAAATGTTGCTCTTGACTTTGATGTGTGTGTTGCTACTCCATCAATGATGAGACACCTCGGGAAAGTTGCTCGTGTTCTTGGTCCAAAAGGACTTATGCCTAACCCAAAAACAGGAACAGTTGGTGAAGATCTTGTTGCCGTTGTAAAAGATATTGCAGGAGGAACTTTTGAATTTAGAACAGATAAACAAGGGAATGTTCATTCTATTTTCGGAAAACTTTCATTTGGAAAAGAAAAACTCGAAGAAAACCTTAATGCTTTCCTTCAAGTTATCCAAGATGTAAAACCTACTGGTGCAAAAGGAAAATATATCAACTCTGTATTCGTATGTAACGCTATGGGGCCTGGTATTAAACTTGATATGTCAGCTGATAAAAAATAATTATTATCATAAAAAAAAACTCTCAGGATTCTGAGAGTTTTTTTCTTTATTCATTGGTAATTATTACAAGATATTTACAAACAAAAAGTATCATTGGAAATGATTGTAATTTTAAAATATAACACAATACCTATGAAATTTAGTATAGTAAAAGTCAGTCTTGTTACACTTCTTGCATTTGGTCTCATCTCATGTTCTGATTGAAATAATACTATGGGAGGAGATACTACTCAGATACAAGAAGATACTACCAGTGAAGTAGCTGGGACCCAGCTTGCGTGAACACCAATGCAAGATGTAAATGAAAATGGAGATACGCTTGTTGGATGAGATGCGGTTGCTACAGAAGAAACACCAGGAGAAGTCTCATATACGGTGCTTTGAAGTAATTTTGAATATGATATAAGTGAGATGAGAGTACAAGAGGGTGATGAAGTCACTATTACATTTAGATCTGTGGATGGGTTTCATGACTTTGTCATAGATGAATTTGATGTAGCGAGTGAACGAGTTGAAACTGGTGATGAAACCACTGTTACCTTTATCGCTGATAAGGCTTGAACCTACGAATATTACTGCTCTGTAGGACAACATAGAGCAAATGGAATGGTGTGAACTCTTATAGTTGAATAAAAAAATAACTCTCAAATATTGAGAGTTATTTTTTTATTATTTTATCAAGGGTTTGCATTTTGAGAAGACTATTAAATCCTCTTTGGAGATTTCAAAGTACATCAGTGGTATAACAGTTTTGCTTTTTATCACAGGCAATGTCTTTCGTGCAATCTGTAATCCCGATTTCTTCACCAACTGCCAAAAATACGTCATACACTGAAATCTTTTCTGGAGATTTTGCCAACATCACCCCTCATCCTCTTCATTGCTTTGAGACTAATATTCCTGCCTTATGCAGGTCTGGGATGATTCTTCGAAGACAGGTTTCACTCATACCTTGAGAACTCACAATATCACGAATTTGCACGAGCTGCTTCCTATCCGCAATATAACAAAGAGCTTTGAGTGCATCATCTCATGTTTGCGATAGTTTTATCATATTTCTATATGCTTAGGACATCATCAAAAGTATCTTTTTTTCCGTCTTGTAAAAGCTTGTGAAGGGCATTTCGGGTTGTAAGAAGTCAGAGTACTGATGCCTGCTTTCTTCTATCAGAAACAGGCATTTCAATGAGCTCTTCTATATATTTATATCCAAAAGAAAATATTTCCTGAGCTGGTAAACCAATAATGCTTTCTCAAAATACGCTCGCACATGCAGTCGTAATGATGGCAGTGTCTCCTTCAAATGACCAAGCTGTAATGATATTATTATCCAGTTTTACATACACTTTGAGATCATCTCAGCAAGTTCTATTTTCTTCCCAAAATGAAATATCATACTCATCAAGTACTCATTTATTCGGTGGAGTTTTACTGTAGTAGGTAATTGTTTCGTTATACATTAGCGTAACTGTGTTATAGCTGTTTCTAAAATTTCAAAAAATCTATCGATATCTTCTTTGGTATTATAGAGATGAAGACTCATTCTACAAGTATGCGTTTGTCAGACAAAATCCATAAATGGCTCTGCGCAGTGCTGTCCTGCTCTCACGCATATATGATTCTCAGCAAGATAATCAGAAATATCAAAGCTATGAATCCCCTGTACTACAAAAGTAAAGACTCATACTCTTTGCATACTGCTACTACTTCCTATAAGTTTTACTCACTCAAGAGATGAGAATTTCTCTAAGGCATACTCTACAAGTTCATGTTCTATTTTCTCTAAAACCTCATATCCACCTATAGAATCAATATATTCAAAGGCTCTGAGCATACTTACGGCTCAAGAGAGGTTTGGAGTACCAGGTTCAAACTTATCTGGGAGTTTAGAGCTATGAGTAAAATGATGCTGCTTTACTTCTCAAATAGCTCACCCACCGGAAAAAATAGGTTTCAAAGAGTGAAGTAAGTCTTCCTTTGCCCATAAGACTCAAATTCATGAGTCAGCAAATATTTTATGACCCGTAAAAAATAAAGCGTCACATCACAGGCTTTGTACATCAACCTGAAAATGTGGAACACTCTGAGAGGCATCTACTATTAAAAGTGGCCTTTTATTTTTTCCATAGCGAGCAAAAAGTAAGGAGTTTACATTTTCAATATCAAATATCTGTCCCGTAGTGTTACTCACATGCGCGAGAGAAACTATTTTTACACTGTCATTCAGCTTATCTCTGAAATCATTGTAATCAATATCAAAGTTCTCTGTCACTCAGATAAACTCCACTTTGATTCCATAATCCTCAGCGAGAATCAACCATGGAACGACGTTTGCATGGTGCTCAACAATACTAATAAGTACCGTATCTCCTTTTTGTAATATACCGGTTCTCCAGATGCTTTGAGCGAGCATATTTAAAGCGTAGGTGGAGTTTCCAGTATAGATAATTTCTCTCCAATTTTCTGCTCAAATATTTTTTGCAACTATTTTTTTTGAATCTTCATAGAGTTTTTCTGAAATTTCCGAAATTTCATAACTTCCACGATGAATATTTGCATAACTGCTACGTAAATAGTCAGCAACTCCATCTATTACATATGATGGCTTTTGACTCGTCGCAGTACTATCCAAATATACTAAATCTGGATGAGTCGTGAATATAGGAAAATCTTTTTTAAAATTTTGCATATTATTTTGATTTTATTCTCTCTAAAATTCCCTCTTTGGTTGTTTCAAAGAGCTCAGCATTCACTGATTCTATATCTCAAAATATTTTTGCAATATAACTCTCAAGCATTAATACTGTTGCATCCTCTCTTGGAAGTCCTCTACTTCTCAGGTAAAAAAGTTTATCGTCAGAAATTCGCTCCATGTTACAGGCATGTGATGCTTTGACATCATTACTATGTACGAGAAGCGTTGGGAGTCCACGCACTTTTCCACTGCTTCAAAGAAAAATATTCTCCTCAACTAAATATCACTCAACTTTTTCAATTCCTTCGGTAATATGGACAATACCGTCTAAATCAATAAGGCCGGCATCGGAAACAAAACTCACAATATGCATATTAAGATAGGCTCAGCTGGCCGCAAGTTCGCCATTTATTTTAGCACTTATTTTTTCTCACTTTGAGCTCAAGAGTGAGAATATTTCACAGCGAGCATCTTCACCATTTATAAGAAAATGTTTGTCATGCAGTTGCTGCTTTTCAAAGTATCAAAAGTATTTCAGAGAAGCTCATTTCCCAAAGGTTACTTTTGTTAGAACATTTGCTTCATCATATATAAGCGCTGAAACTCCACTCTCAATATGTATTTGAGATTCTAACTGCTCACTTGTATACAGTCTACTCTCTGTAATATTCATAGTATTATGACTTATTTTTTAAAAAATTTTCTCTCATTTTTTTAAGCTTTTCAAGATCTATTTTAGGGGCTGGTTTTTCAAAAGCAAAACTTGTTCCACACCCACACCTGTCTTCAACTTCATCACTGGCAAATATGTATCTAATTTTTTCTTCTCAGGTATGATCTGCCGTAATTGTTCTCGTTATCCTCGCATTTTCCAAATATTTTTTATCGCTTTTTGGAACATAGACATCAAAGCAGTATTCACTCTCAATTTTTTCAATTTCATCATCTACTTCAAACTCGCTGGTCATATCAATTTTTGTTCCACTACATCCTGCCTGATAAAAAAATACCTTGAGTTTTACTACTCATGTATTTTCAAATTCTGTGGATGTTTTTTTATCGAGTTTCAGCATAGTAATTATTATCAAATACTTCCTTCCATTTCCATAGATATCAGCACATTCATCTCACTTGCGTATTCCAGTGGAAGCTCTTTTACAATTGGAGAAATAAATCCGTTTACAATCATAGCCGCTGCTTGTTCTTCATCTATCCCTCTTGATTGAAGGTAGAAGAGATCATCTTCATTTATCTTTCCAGCACTGGCTTCATGCGCAACAATCGAATCTGGATTATCACATCTAATTTCTGGAATAGTGTCTGAGCCTGAAATATCATCAAGTAACAGCGCGTCACACTCTATCTTTGTTACAGATCCTGTCGCGCTTGCTTTGATATCAACAAGTCCTCTATACGTAGACAGACCACCTGCTTTTGAAATTGACTTTGATACAATAGAGCTTGAAGTATTTTTCCCAATATGGATTACCTTTGCTCCAGTATCTTGATTTTGTCCCGCATTGGCAAAGGCAATCCCAAGATGATCCGCGCGTGAATTGTCACCAATAAGCACGCTACATGGATAAAGCATCGTCGTATTTGAACCCATATTTCCTCCAACCCACTCCATATATCCATTTTCCTGAACGAGGGCTCTTTTCGTATTCAGATTATAAGTATCAAGTGACCAGTTCTCAACAGAAGAGTATCTCATAGTTGCATTTTTTCCAACAAAGATTTCAACTCAACCTGCATGCAGTGAGTTCTCGTCATATTTTGGAGCAGAACATCATTCTATATAATGCGCTTCTGCGTCGTCCTCGATAATAATCATCGTATGCTCAAACTGTCATCCTTTTTTTACATTCATACGGAAATATGACTGGAGTGGTTCTGATACTTTGACTCCTTTGGGAACATAGAGAAATGTTCCTCCAGACCATACAGCATAGTGAAGAGAAGCAAATTTATGATCTGTAAGAGGGATAGATTTTGCGAAGTGTTTTTTAATAATCTCTGCATATTCTGGATTCTTTAGAGCATTTGAAAGGTCATCAAAAATAACCCCTTTATCTGCAATTTCTTGCTTGAGACTATGATAAACTGTTTCACTATCGTACTGTGCCCCAACTCCTGCAAGCGCTTTTTTCTCAGCTTCAGGAATCCCAAGTTTATCAAATGTATTTTTGATGCTTTCAGGAACATCATCCCACGACTTATTATTTCCCGCTCCTTCTGGCTGAGCAAAATAGTAAATACTCTGCAAATCAAGGTCAGATAAATCTGGACCCCAGCTTGGCATAGCTTTTTCTTCATAAATCTTCAGAGCCTTAAGCCTGAGGTCAAGCATCCACTCTGGCTCCTCATTCGCAAAAGAAATTTGTCTTACGACAATTTCGTTTATTCCTTGAACAGCAGTTCATTTATAAATAACTTCATCTGAAAAGTCCCATGTACCTGATGTTGTAACCGTAGACATAATTTTTAATATTTTTTAGAATTATACTTCTCCAAAACCACTTTCACTTATTTCTTTTGCAAGATCTTTTCATCCCTCTTTTACAATATTTCCATCTTTCATGACAAATACTTTGTCTACTTCGATATATTCTAGAATCGTAAAGTAATGAGTAATAATGATGATAGAGTTTTCTGATGAGCTGAGAGATTGAAGCATCGTAGCCACAGTCTTGAATGCGTCTAAATCAAGTCCACTATCAATCTCATCGAGAATAATATATTTTGGGCCAATAAGCTTCATTTGAAGGATTTCAATTTTTCTCTTTTCTCCTCCAGAAAATCAAACATTGAGATCTCGATCGAGAAATTTTTCGTCAATTTCAAGCTCTTGCATATATTTCTTAATAAATCTCTTAAAGAGAAATGGTGAAAGCTCAGTGAAAGCTTCATTTTTTCATTTTTCAGAAATATTAAAAATAGTTCTGAGATACTCTGAAAGTTTTACTCATTTAATTTCTGGAATATTTTGAAATGAAAGAAAAATCCCAGCATTACTTCTCTCATTTGGTTCCATTTCAAGAAGATCTTCTTCATCAATCGAAATATTTCATCCTGTTACCTCATATTTTGGGTGTCACATAAGCACACTGGAAAGTGTAGATTTTCAAGAACCATTTTTTCAAAGAAGACAATAGTTTTTTCCAAGCTCAAAGTCGAGAGAAACTCATTTCAAAATTTCTTTTTCTCAAACACTCACTTGTAAATTTTTTATACGAATCATGTAGTATTTTTTAATCCTAAATTAAACATTACTATTTTATTAATATTTTATAATTTACAAGGAAAATATGACCTTTTTGTATATATACGAAAAATATACTTTTGCAAGTAAAAGCCAATTGTGAAGAAATTGTGAATAAGTATCGATTAGAGGCTTAAAATAGACAAAAATATTTTACGGATTTTGTCTAGTCTATTATCAAAGTGACGTTTGACTTCCCATACAAAAATCATACAAATAGATACAGAAGTCTGTATTTTTAGAGATAAAAAAAGAGATTTTCACAATTTGTTAACAAATCCAGAATAGATATGAGCGTGAAAACTGATGCAAATATTCATACTTCCGTACTTCTTGAAGAACTTGTATGAGCTATAGAAATCAGTGATACAAGACAAAATATTGTAGTAGACATGACACTTTGACTCGCATGACATGCATGCAAAGTAATAGAAAAGATGAACCCCTGAGACATATTTATAGGATTTGATGCTGATGAGAGAAATCTGAAGCTTGCAAAAGAAAATATTGAAAAAACAAAAACACAATTCTTCCCTGATGGGAATATAGAAATCGTTCTTATACATAGTAATTTTGAATCTCTCTGTGAGAAATTAGCAGAAAATAATATCACTTCTATTACGGCAGTATATTATGATCTATGAGTCTCATCACTCCATTTTGATGAAGCTCAAAGATGATTTTCTCTCAGACTTGAGTGACCGCTTGATATGCGTTTTGATACCAGAAGCGGGAAAACTGCTGCAGATATCATCAATTATTATGAAGAAAAAGATCTCTATGAAGTCCTCAAAAATTACGGAGAAGAACCTCACAGTAGAAAAATAGCAGCAAAAATGATTGCTGAGAGAAAAAAGAAAAAATTTGTGACAACAACTGATCTGACAGATTTCTTAGACAGAGAAATAAACAGTCACATAAAAACGAAAACGCGAGTTTTCCAAGCGCTCAGAATCGAAGTAAATGAAGAGCTTAAAACACTCGAAGCAAGTCTCAAGCAAGCTATTAAACTTCTTGAAACAAATGGTGATATATTTGTCATTAGCTTTCATTCACTCGAAGACAGAATCGTAAAGCAGCTATTTAAACTTGAGTCCAAAGACTGTATTTGCTCAGACATACTCTGCACCTGTCACCATACGAAGAGCCTAAAAATTTTACATAAAAAACCAATACTCCCGAGCCAAGAAGAACTCAAAGTTAATTCCCGAAGTCGAAGCGCCAAAGCAAGGCATGCAAAAAAAATATAAAAATGTATTTCTCTAATCTTCTCCTAGACGTGAATCCAAGACTTATTATACGCGAACCGCAAACAAACTTCCATTCCAAAAGGAAAAAGGAAAAAGAAAAACTCAATTCTTGATACCAATCTACGTATATAGCGCTTGTCTGATTTATTGTATTTCTCCTTATATATTATGTTTGGACTATTAATGCAAACGCAACACAAGGATATGAAATTCGTAGTTTAGAAAATGTATCAAAGCAATTAAAAGATGATCTCAATAGACTCGAATCCACTATTTCTGAACTAGATAGTGCAAATACGATAATATCTGATGATATGTCAAAAAGTATGGAGCAAGCATATGATCCAAACTATCTTGTCATCAAAGACGATACGCAGTACGTATACAATTACTAAACAGTTGCTTACTTCTCAAATCTTTTTCTCTCTTATGGAGAAAAAGATTTTTTTATACTGCTTTTTTGATTTCTCTTTTTTTCTGACTACTATACCTGAGATATTTACCCATAATTTTTTCACGTGCCAGAGGCTCTCAAACGACTCATCGAAAATATATCAATGCTCCCTTGAATTTGAGAAAATAGAGCGACAAAGCTTGCTTTTTTTATGCTGTGAGCAAATGAAAATTACCTGAGAGAACTCAGAGAAAATATTCTCACCATTAAAGAAAAAACATGAAAGTGCGAAATCTGCCATTCTGTGACAGATGCCGGAAAACAATCATGTTCTATCTGCGCAAACTCTCTACGTGATCATACACAAATATGTATTGTAGAAGAGTATCTTGATTTACTGACTCTCGAACAGTCAGGTTGATTTACCGGAGTATACCATGTCTTATGAGGAGCGATATCTCCGATGAATGGGGTCTTTGTGTGAGATCTTAATTTTGCCTCTCTTTTTAAACGAATAGAAGAAAGTGACGGAAAACTCGAACTTATCATTGCAACAAATCCAAATCTGGAAGGCGAGGCTACAAGTATGTTTCTATGTGAAGAAATAGCTCAGAGAAAACTCAAACATAAAGTCAAAATCACCAGACTCTCAAGAGGCCTGTCATCAGGATATATCGAATTTGCAGATACCATGAGCCTCGTGAGTGCCCTCAGAGAACGAAAAGAAATATAGGATTTTATCTTGAAAATAGACAAAAATACTTAGACTTACACTATACTCTCTAAGAATTATCTATGTCAGAATATGCTCCACCACCTCCAAAAGTACGGGTTACAAAAGCGCAACTACGTAAAAAACAAGAGGAATACCAAAAGGCAGCTGAACTTGCTGAAGATCATAGTAAGCAGGAGGCAGCTGAAAAAGAAGCTGAAATCAAAAATTTAGAAGATAAAATAAAAGATGCGTTTTAAAAATGAATAAACAAAAGATTGAACTCGGTTTAGCATTGATTCATATATGACTTAAAAATGCACATGATAGTAATAGTGCTCTCAGTCAAAAAAGACTCTGATCATTTCCTTTATTGAAAGATTGAATAGAAATGGCAGTTAAGTTATGATATATCCGTTATATTTCTATTCCCCCTGAAAGCACAAAGGAAGAAGATAATAAGTATTATTTAAGTGACTCAGGAAGAGAATTTTTAGAAAGAATACTTGATATACTAGATGACCCTGAATAAAAAATCTCCATAAGGAGATTTTTTATTTAATCCATCTTCGACAGATATCTATGAGAACTGCAGCAAGTTTCTGAGGATCATGCCTGACAACATCAGACTCATTGACGAAGTCTCGCTCTATAATTTTGTAGGATTTATCACCAAAATCCATTCCTTCTTTGAGCTTTACTGGTTTTTTCCCTTCTTCATTTTTATATTTTTCTACATTTTCTGCAGATATTTCACCAGAGTTTACCAAAACATAATCTATCACATCTCCAGCATATCTCTCAACATTATCAATGAAATCAGGAAGTTCATAATTCGTCGTCTCACCTTTTTTCGTCATGATATTCGCAACATAGACAACCTTTGCATCTGAATCTCGAAATGCTTTTCGTACTCACTTTGAAAGAAGCGCAGGGACAACGCTCGTATAAAAATCCCCAGGACCAATAACAATAAGGTCAGAGTGAACAATAGCATCATACGCTCGAGGATTGAGAACTCACTCTCCTCATACAAGAAAAGCATCTTTTACATTTTGATCCAGATTGTGTACTGCGAAATCATTTTTGTCTGAAACATCGATATTTTTCTCTCCAATCACTTCTGTTCCATCATCCATACGTACTCCAAGATGAACATCCTCAAGTGTTACAGGAATTACTTTTCCGTGTACATCAAACATTTTGCAGCACTCATCAAGTCCTTTTTCAAAGCTTCCAGTAATATCTGCAAGCGCTGTCATGAGAATATTTCCTATTTTATTTCCTCAAATAGCTCACGATTCTCACTTGAATTTATATTCAAAAAGTTGTCTCACAAGTCCAGTATCCCTCGCTAGAGCTGCTACTGCTCGACGAAGATCTCCTGGAGGTAAGACTCCAAATTTATCACGAATCTCACCAGTAGTACCTCAAGAGTCAGTCATTGCAATGATTGCAGCAAGATTTTTTTTCTCACTAATAGTATCATCATGGTAGGTTTTGAGTCCATAAAGAACATTGAATGTCCCACTTCCTCCTCCTATTACGGTGATATTGAATGTATTTTCAGGCATAATATGTGTGAATTTTTAGTCACTAGATTGTATTTATTTTTGTTTTAAAGTAAAATAGAGGAAATAGTTTCTAAAAACATATTTTGCTTATACCTGCAAATCATCCATTATGAGAACCCAAGAAAATATCAGATTGAGTAGACCCTAGCAAATATCTTCAAACCGTAACTTCAAAAGGAATCTTAAAAGCCTTAGATTGAATTGAATACGAAGAAAATATTGAAGTAAAAGAAAATACCAGCGATGTACGTGCAGAATTAAGTAGAGAAATAATTCGACTCGAAAATCAAGGTATGACCTTATCTGAGATTGTATATTATATTATCCCCCTGATACAAATTCTAATACAATTAAGTGAAGAATGAGAACTTACTATAGATGAAGCTGAAAAAAATAATTTGATTATACAAAACGTTTTTTATGCTATTTCAAAAGACTTATGAATTCCATCAAATTTTACTTATGAACAACAAGTTCTCAAAATAGCAGAATTAATAGAAAAATATCATAGATCACAAAATAAAAAGGCTACAATGTAGCCTTTTTATTGATTAATCTTTTATAAGTACTGCCTTAATTCTTCGAACTCCTCGACTTGAAGCCTCTTCTTTTTTAATTTTAAATCTTCCCATATCCTTTGAATTCGCGACATGTGGTCAGCCGCAAAGTTCTATAGAAAATGTTTCTGTAGGAGTTTTCATGGTATAGACTTTTACAATATCTGGGTATTTTTCCCAAAAACTTCCAACTACTCCCATATCAAGTGCTTGCTGTTTCGGCATTTCCTCAATCGTGACATCAAATCCAGTAGATATAGCATGATTTACAAAATCTTCAACTTCCTGAAGCTGTTCTGGTGTCATTTTTTCTTCATGAGAGAAATCAAATCTGAGCCTCTCTGCGGTAATATTTGACCCCTTTTGAAACACATGATTTCCAAGAACTTTTCGAAGTCCTGCAAGCAGGAGGTGGGTTGCTGTATGAAGCTCAGTTGTAGATTCAGAAGCATCAGCGAGTCACCCCTTAAACTTTTGTTCAGCTCCAGCTCTAGAGAGCGCTTTATGCTCTTCAAAAGCTTTTTCAAATCCTTCCATATCAATCGTGAGTCCATTTTCCTCTGCAAGTTCTGCAGTAAGCTCTATTGGGAATCAATAGGTATCGTAAAGCTTAAATGCTTTCGGACCTGCTATTTGAGTTACTTTTTTCCCACTTCTCTCAAAAGCAATTTGAAATCAAGCAATGAGTTTTTCAAATTCTTTGATTCATTTTTCGAGTGTTGTTAAAAATTGTTTTTCCTCTGATTCTATTTCTGTAATGATAAAATCTTTTTTCTCAGCAAGCTCACTGTAATGTGAACTATATTCTGAAATTACTACGCGGGCTACCTCAGCAGAAAGTCCTGAATCAATTCCTAAATCACGTGCAAATCTAATCGCTCTTCGCAGCATTCTTCTCGTAAAATATCCTTGGTCTTTGTTACTTGGTGTTGCTCCATCAGCTATAAGAAATACTACGACTCTGAGATGATCCATAATTACCCTGAAGGCTTTTGTTTCTTTTTCATTTTCTCCGTACTTTTTCCCTGAGAATTCTTCGATTTTATTTCGAATTCCATCGAATAAATCTCAGAGAAATACATCCGGTGTATCATTGATTGCTACGGCAATTCTCTCAAGTCCACCTCAAAAATCTATATTTTTATGCGCCAGTTCCTCAAAACCATCTTCTGTTTTTTTGTATTGCATAAAGACGTTATTGGCAAACTCAAGGAATCGTCCACAGTCACATGCTGGAGTACATGGCTGGTCAGCCCACTGCGAGTTCTCATGAAGCTTGAGTTCAGCTCAAAAATCCCAAAACATTTCCGAATCTGGTCCCCCTGGCTCTCAAACAGGCATTTTCTCTGGAACTCCGGCTCTACTCCACCAGTTTTCTTTTTCGTTGAAGAAAAATATTCGTCCATCCTGCATTCCATCTCGCTCTGCCATATCAATCGCTGGAGCCTCAATTCATACTCCTTTAAATTTTTCTTGCCACAAAGCAACAGCCTCATCATCACGAGGAATTCCAAATTTCTCATTTCCTCTATACACAGAAATATATATTTTTTCTGGATTTAAGCCCATATGGTTCACATAAAAATCCCAAGCCCAAGAAATTTGCTCTTTTTTAAAATAATCTCAGAGTGACCAGTTCCCCAGCATTTCAAAAAAAGTCGTATGTCTATTGTCTCAGATATCATCAATATCTGCTGCCCGGAAACATTTTTGTGAATCTACAATTCTTGTTCCAGAAGGATGTTTTTCTCCAAGTAAATATGGAACCATTGGCTGCATACCACTTCAAGTAAAAAGAGTTGTAGGGTCATTTTCGGGAATGAGTGATGCAGATGGTACTATGGTATGTCCATGTTTTTCATAAAATTCCAAATATTTTTTTCGTATCTCTTGGCTTGTCATTTTCATAATTTGTATCTAGAGTAAAAAATAAAAACGTACCCTTTACGTTTTTACATAAATAATTCTTTGAATTATAATGATTTTTTCCCTCTTTCAAGCCTGAAATTTATAAAATATATTATAAATAATAATAACTAAAATATGTCAATGTATATATCTCGTCAGAAAGCATAAAATATGGTATTTTAAATTATATATATTATTTTGCAAGTGCCGTTTATGGCTGATTTTTTAAAACAACAAGTTATTGAATCTCAAAGTAGTGATCCCATAAAAGAGGAAACTGCTCGTATTTTAGATGAAGCGAGAGATATCAGAGCAAGACTCAATAGTGAGGAAGCCCAAAAAGAGTATGATGAATTGAGATTCTCCACTATATGAGCACTGAAGGATTTACGAACTGAGACTCATGAAGATTTAGAGGCTATTCGCACTGAGCTATGAAATTCTATTGATCCCTTTTCTTATTCACAGGGAGAGATTAATCAAACTGAACTATGAAATATTTCAAGAGAGTTCAATGACTTACAAGAACTAGCTACTGAAAATACTGAAGAATGAAGTGAAAATCTGAGTGTTTTTGGACAGCAAATGCTTTGATATATTGAATCAACCAATGATAAAATTTTAAATTGATGAGAGGAGGAGCTTGAAACGCAAATTTGATGGTATCTTACTGCTTTTTGAAGTGATGAAGGAACTGGATGAAAAGTAGAAAGTTTAGTCTATTATTGAGCCTTAACTATATTAAAAAAAGATTTCATGGCTTCTTGTGTTACAAGACTAGAAGCAATTCAAAATTCCAGCGAAAGTTTAGAAACAAAGCTTTTTCAACTTTCTCAACTTTTATACGAAGTAGGTATGCAAGCGTGAGCACCTTCTGCTCTAGAACAAGCACATAACATTGCTACAAGAAATATTATTGCAAAAGTTATTGAAAATGATTCTACTACTTTTGCAGTATGATTTACACAAGAAAGGTGATACTATACTACAACAAATATAAATTCTGAATCAAGCGAACTCGAAATTGGAACATACTTATGTTCACTAAATAAGTCAGGAAAACTCAATAAAGAAAACCTCTTGCAGCCTAATGGACCATTTTCAGCAACAGAATTGTTTGATTTAATTGAAGACTATAAACAATGAGATTTTTGATGAGAAGAAGTGAGAGGACTCTTTACATGATATCTCACAGATTTTGAAGAAAACATGGATGAAATTGCGAAAGATTATTTAGCAAACGAACAAAATTGATCTCATATTATTGCTTTTTTCAACGCGCAGAGCCAATCTAACAACAATACTCCTCTCTACGAAGAATCAGATATTCAAATATTGTCGGAAAAGACGAGAAATTCAGATATTGGTCAGATTGAAAATAGAGATATCAGAGAAAGATTATTACTTGAAAGGAGAATAGAAGCTGGAAATAATCTCATCGAAGTATTACGTGGAACTTATGAGTGAGGTCCTGATATTATGGATGTATTATCAGCAATTATACAGACTTCTGTAGAATGAACAGGGAATGATTTTGATTTTAGTGGAATTAATGAACTCATTTCAGATTATAATGAAGAAGTTGGTATAAATGCTCAGCAATATCCTCTTATTATATGAGTACAAGAAGAGCTCATTCAAAGCTCCCTAGATTCATTCTACGATGCACATATGCTTACTGCATGATTTGCTGAAAGTCTCACAAATTTACAAGCAATTAGGCAACAGTGAGAAGCAATAGCACAAGAGCTACAAAGATTACAACAAGCTATTATTTCTACATCTGATTCTGATAGAATTGCTGAGTTAACTACTCAAATTAACACTTTAAGAAGGGAAAGTTTCCTAATACAAAAAGAAACAGCTGATGCTCAAGCAGAAGTTGATAGAGCCGAATGAGCAGCAGAAGATGAATTAACCAAGTCTGAAGAATATAGTAAACTTTTAAAATCTTTTACATGATCTTCTATAAATATAGATTTAAATAATCCCGTGCATCAAGATTATATACTTAAGGACATACCAAATAGATTAAGAATGATTAAAAATAGTACTGATATACTGTTTATTCTACATCATGAGAGAGCGGCAAGAGTTCGATTAGAATTTTCTTATATTGATTCTGAATATTTAAAAAATAGTGATATTTTAGAGCATTTTGTAGAAAATATCACGATACGTGAATCAGACTATCACAATTTTCCTCCTGAAATATTTTATGATATAGAATCTTGTGCAATACTTTGAATTGATTCACATCATTGGGATATTTTATTCTCTAAAATTACACAAACACAAGGTATTGAATGAAGTATTGCATTCATAGCAAATTTAAAAGAGTCTTATAGAGAATTATTTTGAAGTGATAACATTCTCTTTGCCCAAAGTATTCCTCAAATGGTAAAAGATGCAGATATATGAAATATTCTTTGAATACCAGAAAGTGAAAGACCTATAATTGACTCTCCAGAACAATTTAATGAAAACGTTGTTTTTTACTTAGAGGAAAGAAATCGAGTAATACATGAAAATAGTATTGGAACTAATTGAGTAATCAGTCCTATCGCAGATGATGGATTAAATGGATTAAACTGATGATATAATGATGATTTCTGAAGTAATCGCTTATTAAATGTTTTAGAAAACTTGAATAGATATATATTTGATTTTTGAATTTCAAATGATATTCAAGATTCAATTAAAACACTTATTGAGGCATGACAAATTTCTTCCGTAAGAAATATACTCCCAAACCTCGTAAGAGAAAATAACACTCATGTAGAATTAGCTGTTGCTGCAGTAAAAAAATTAACTGACTGAAGCTATTATGCTTTCCTCAATAATGAAATGAAATGACATCCCGATGTTTTGAAAGAAATATGAAAAATATGAAAACTAAAAACAAACTTTTATGATGTGTCAGATAGTATACATACACATAAACAATTAGCAGCGTTTTTAGAGTGATTTTCATTATCGTGAAATAAAATGAGTACACTATTATACTCTCAAGAAATGATTAAAATTACTGAAAATATTACAGTAACAAACAACAGTGAGAGTAATAATCTTACAGATGAAGAAAAAAATGCACTAGATAATTTTACTACAGCATTAAATACCCAGGAAGAAAATTTATCACAGTTAGAAAGCTTTGAAGAAATTCATTCAGAAAACTTAGAAAATATAAGAAATATAATATTGTGAGCAATTCCAGAATGAGTAGAAATTGATTTCTCAACACTAGAGTCATTAATGCTAGCTTGAAATGATAATGATTATTATAGAATACTTAGTATTACCCTAGCTGAAAATAATGTATGAGTAGAAGATATAAAAAATATACTTGAAAATGTTTCTAATGAAATAATAAGAATTAGAGAAAGAGGAAGGGATATCGCAAGACAGCAATTAGAAACTACACTATTAGAGAGTGATATAATTTATGAATGAGAATATTCAATGCCTGACGGAAATTTAAATCATAGATTATTACTTTCAAATTTTCAAATATATGTTCAAGAAAATATCACTCTTGAAGAGTTAGATCAGATTAAATCTCCTGAATTTCTAGAAGAATTCTTATCTGAACAAGACTTTCCAGAAGAATTGCTAGAAGAAATTAGATGAGAAATTATAACTACAATTCAAGCTGAAATTACAGTTATTGAAGCACACTTTATAGCTCAAATGATTGAAGAAACAGATTCTGAAGATTTAGAAGAATTAATTGATAGATGAATAGGAACACAATCTCAACAACAAGTATATCAGAGAATTTTAAGTTGAGAAATTGATATTTCACAACCTATCGCACCACAGATTATTCACAATACAAATGCTTCTCCAAATACATCTGATAACAACACCATTAAAAGCAAGATTAGTACAAATGAAAATGGCGAATCTATACTCGTATCATGAAATCTCAGTATACCAGTAACAAAGGAAGATTTAGTTGGACTCAAAACTCCTGAGGCTGAAGAAAATTTTATAAAATTTTATAGTACTCTTGTGGAACTTAATCTTGAAGAATTTTGGGGATATAAAGATATAATATTTAATACCATAAGTAATAAAAGTGCCACTTCAGGACTTGATTTAAACGATACTGGTTATATAGATGAATCTGATATGGCTCTATTCCTCTATACAGTTGCTGACTCAATTTCAGAATCCAGTGAACTATGAAATGGAGAAAAAAATGATATCAATAACATGAGAGGACAGAAGCAAAACTTTAATCTCGTATTCTCTCTTATGCAGAGAATAAATAAGCAAACCTGACTCGCTGAGTGATGAGATGAAACTATATTAAGAAATGAATGAAGAATGGGAAGAATCTTCAGACAAATGTATTTCTCAACTTCTGATGACAAAAATGAGCAAAGCCTAATTTTTAACAGAGAAAGATTTGAAAATTCCCTCTGAAAATAAATTGAATAATAAAAAAAATCCCTTTCGGGATTTTTTTTATTGTGCGAGAATATCAATAACTTCTTCATCTTCACTTTCACGAATAATACTGGCTCTGACAATCATATCTGATTTATCTTTGAGCTTCGTAAGAATAACTCCCTGAGTGACTCTTGAAGTCATCCTCATTGATGAGAGTGAAAGACGAATTGTCTGACCATTTTTTGAAATAAGCAGTACATCTGAGCTCTTTTTCTCTTCTTCGCTAAGCACTTTTGCAGAAACAAGTTTCCCAGTTTTTGCCGTAACTGCCATAGCTTTCACTCCAGCACCTCAACGTTTTTGATTTCTATATTCTTCTATATCTGTCATTTTTCATAGACCGTTTTCTGTTGCGATAAATACATATTTATTTTCGTCCCAGACGATACTTGCTTCTATAACATAGTCATCACCCTTGAGGTTAATTCCTCGTACTCATGAAGCAGCTCTTCCCATTGGACGAACATCTTTTTCATTAAATTGAATTGCCTTTCACTCATGTGTCGCGATAAATATATTATCTTCTCCTGATGTGGTCTTTACGTATCTCAGATTATCTCCGTCTTTGATCTTAAGGACAATCAGACCATTTGATCTAATATTTTTTACATCTTCCATAGCAAGCTTTTTCACGGTACCTCTATCAGTCACAAAGAAGAGATAGTCTTTTTCTTCACGAGTAATATCGAGAACTGCTGCGATTTCCTCATCTTTTTGAAGATTGAGAAGATTCACAATTGGC
This sequence comes from uncultured Candidatus Peribacteria bacterium, assembly GCA_964456335.1. Taxonomy (GTDB): domain Bacteria; phylum Patescibacteriota; class Gracilibacteria; order BD1-5; family UBA6164; genus JAACSU01. The sequence continues at coordinate 188,060 of CAYVZQ010000002.1, forward strand.
TGACCTTTTGCAATTCGAGTCGTTTCAGGTACTTCATATGCAGGAAGAGTAAAGGCTCGCCCTTTGGTGGTAAAGTAGAGGATATCTGAGTGGTTCGAAGTAGGAGTAACGAGATAAATCTCATCATCGTCTTTCGTTGCAGTCGTAATACCTTTTCAACCTCTTTTTTGTGTCCTGAAGGCACTTGATTTGAGTCTTTTGATATAATTATTTTTCGTCAAAACAATAACAACATCCTCGTTTGGAATCGTATCTTTTGCATTAAATTCTCCAACTTTTCCGCTATGTACTTGGGTTCGTCTCTCGTCTGTAAATATTTCTAAAATATTATCTATTTCACTGTCAATAATAGAAATAACTCTCTCTGGTTTTGCAAGTATGTCTTTGAGATCAGCGATAAGAGCGAGTTTTTCATTGAGCTCGTCTTCGATTTTTTGTCTCTCAAGACCCGCAAGTTTTTGGAGTCTCATCTCGAGGATTGCATCTGCCTGAAGTCATGAGAAATCCCATGTTCACATCAAGTTTTGTTTTGCATCTTCCTTTGTTTCGCTCGCTCTGATAGTTTTGATGATTTCATCAATATGATCAAGTGCTTTTTTGAGTCCTTCTAAAATATGAGCTCTTGCTTCTGCAATTCTGAGTTCATACACAGTTCTTCTTGTAACGACTTCTTTTCTATGATCTATAAACTCAAGAAGCATTTCTTTGAGATTGAAGAGTCTTGGTTGAATACCTCTATCTCCAAGCGCAATCATATTGTATCCAAAGCTTGTTTGAAGGGTTGTTAGTTTGTAGAGTTGGTTGAGGACTTTTTTTGGAAATGAATCTTTTTTCAGCTCGACAATAACTCTGACTCCATCCTTGCTTGAAGATTCATCTCTAATATCTGAAATACCCACTATTTTTTTATCTCTCACGAGATCTGCCATTTTTTCAATAAAAGTAGATTTATTCATTCCATATGGAACCTCTGAAATATGAATATATTTTCTTCCTTTATTATTTTCTTCAATCGCTGCAACTCATCGCACAATAACAGAACCACGTCCTGTTGAATATGCTGTAAGAAGCGCTTCTTTATCATAAACAATACCACCTGTTGGGAAGTCTGGTCCTTTTACAAATTCCATCAAATCAGAGATAGTCACATCATCTACATTTTCAGAAAGAAGCAGATGCTTTACTGCTCCCATGAGTTCTCCAATATTATGTGGAGGAATATTCGTCGCCATACCAACCGCGATACCCATAACCCCATTCATAAGAAGATTTGGAATTCTCGCAGGAAGAACTGATGGTTCTGTTCTGGTGGTATCAAAATTATCTCTAAAATCTACCGTTTCTTTTTCAATATCTGAAAGCATAAGTTCAGCTATTTTTGTCATTTTTGCTTCCGTATACCTGTAGGCTGCAGCTCCATCTCCATCCATAGAACCAAAGTTCCCTTGTCCATCAACGAGCGGATATCGTAGTGAGAAATCTTGCGCCATACGAACCATAGCTTCATATACAGACGAATCACCATGTGGATGATATTTTCACAGAACATCCCCGACTACGGTTGCAGATTTTCTATATTTTGCGCTTGGTCTAAGTCCTTGCTCATGCATAGAATAGAGGATTCTTCTATGAACCGGCTTAAAACCATCTCTAATATCTGGAAGTGCTCTGGAGACGATAACACTCATCGCATATTCCATATAACACCCCTCCATTTCTTCGGCAATACTTCGATCAGAATCTCAGGTATATACAATACCTTTGGGAATTATAATTTGTGATTGCTCACCATCAGCTTCATTTTCTTCAGGAGTCGTATTTTCTTGGTCAGACATATATTTTTAATCTCTAAAAAATAAAAACATCACAGGTATGATATATATAAAATATACTGATTTTTTGGCGCCAATCAAGGAAAACTTAGGCTTTTAACTCAAAAGATGTTATATTAATTTGACTATTATGATTTAATAAGTTAAATATAATTACTATTTTTATATTTGTTATTTTTAATTATGAGAAAAGTTCTTCTAGCATGAGCTGCAGCAGTAGGTCTCACTTGATGTGCAGGTACAGCAAATCAAGACTCTTATGTGAATAATCAAATTCACGCCACAATAATAGGCTGAGACGGCGTAACTCCATATGCAAGTACCTTCACAGAAGACGCAAGCACACCAATGCAATGAGAATGAGAATATGCAAATGAAGTTTGCTGAGCAACTCTTGTTTCTAATCTTCCTGTTAGCATTCAAAATGTTATTTATGATACATGGGGAGAAGTAGAACAAGTACGAGAATGTACTTCTGAAGAAGATCCAATGCATGACTATTAAAAGACTTTTCTTGCCTCATATGACTTTCTCTTTACAATAAGAGAAAGTTTTTTATTACCCCAAATATTTATGAAAGCTATCATTCTTGCATCAGGTGAAGGATCAAGACTCAGACCACTGACAGATACTACGCCAAAACCTCTTATAAAAATACTCTGAAAACCTCTAATAGAATATAACTTTGAGATTCTTAAAGATATCGTTGATGAGTGTATTATCGTCGTGAAATATAAACATGAAATGTTTCGTGAATATTTCTGAGATTTTTATGGAAGTATGAAGCTCAAATATCATATACAGTCAGAGAGACCAGGAACTTGAGCTGCAATTTCAGATATTACAGATATTAAATCGGATGATCACATCATAATACTCTATGGAGATTCAATCTATCCTGCAGCAGCGCTTACGCAGCTTATCAAAAATAAAAAATATGGCTGCCTGGTAAAAGAGGTAGAAAATCCTGAAATATATGGAATCTTCAAGGAAAAAGATAATAAAGCTGTTGATATCATCGAGAAACCACAAGAATATATATGAAATCTTGCAAACATGTGAGGATTCATGGTTAATGGAGAACTTCTAAAAATGTGTAAAAAAATAGAAATCTCAGAGCGATGAGAATATGAAATTACAGACGGGATAAAAATGTTTCTCTGAAAATATGATTTTATGCTCCAGAGACTTGATGAAAATATTTTAGATATATGATACGCCTGGAATCTCTTAGATGCAAATGAACACTATTTACATTCACTTACAACATCACATATTGAAGGCACTATAGAAGAAAATGTCAGTATTCACGGAAATATTATTGTAGAGGAGTGAGCTGTCGTAAAATCTGGAAGTTATATTGAGGGAAACTGTTATTTCTGAAAATGAAGCGTGGTATGACCAAATGCATATATCAGAGGAAATACCAGTGTGTGAGAAAATTCCAAAATAGGATTTAGTGTTGAAGTAAAAAATTCATATATTTGAGACAATTCAAAAATACCTCACCTCTCTTATATATGAGATAGTGTCGTATGAAACAATGTTAATCTCTGATGCTGATTCAAAGTAGCAAATCTCAGACATGATGGAAAAAATCATCGTGTACTCGTGAAATGAAAACTCGTAGATACAGGAAAAAGAAAATTTTGATGTATTATCGCAGATGGAGTAAAAACTGCAATCAACACCCAGGTTTATCCAGGAAGAGTCTTAGAAACAAACTCCACTACCCTTCCATGAGAAATTATACAATAACTACTATACTATGTCTCACGAATCGAATCTTGTATGGAAAGAATTTGAAGAAAATGAAATAACACACTCTGTTGCGCACTACCTTATGGCAATTGATGAGCTGAAAGAAGATCTTGGCTACGCAAGGGCGGTTGATATCTCAAAAGAACTTGAAATATCAGCAGCGAGTTGCTCTAACTGATTGAAATCTCTTTTAAAAAAATGACTCATTATAGAAGATAAAAATAGATTTATTTCCCTCTCTGAAGAGTGACAGCAGGCAGCTGAAAAAATAAAGAAAAACAGAGAATTTTTTATTAAATTTTTTCGTGAAACACTTGGAGCAAATATGGAAGAATCTGTAGTCAATGCATGTAAAATTGAACATCTCATTTCTCCGCACATTACGAGAAAACTCTGAAAATTTCTGTGAGAAGAATATAAAAATATGTAATAACATAAAAAAGTTAGCTAAAGCTAACTTTTTTATTGACAGTATAACTCAAAATATTATACTCTCACCATTAATTTTTTAAAAGTAAAAAAAATGTGTGAAGATAATACCTGTGGTTCTGTTTGTTCTCCTGAGATTGCTGCAAAGTGTCCTATAGTTACTTCTATGCTTGCGAATCTTGAAACGACTGTTGTCACAGCGATGGATCAAACTTGGGAAGAATTACAACAAGTTATGGAAAGAGAAGAATTGACACTCCCTCTATCCAGACAAATAGCAAGTAACATGATGCGATAATATGCTAGATACTCAGAGTTTAGAATCACATTGGGATGATTGGAAGACTCAAGAATGAAAACTATTACAATACAAATATTTTCTCTGAAACCAGAGGATTATAAGTACAGAAGATAAACCATTTCTCGTAACACAGGGAACAAAAATTTTAATATGAGAAGTTCTTATTTGAGAGTCAATTGATGTGAGTGTTGAGAATTATAGATGTAAAGTTACTGATCTTATTATACATTACAGTTGAATAAAGCTTCCATATAAAAGTGGAGAAGAAGAAAGAGTTTATAGCGTAAATTGATGAACAAGAAAGAATTTCTTATCTTCATGGTTTAATGAAGTTTCATAAAGCTTACAAAAAATATACAGAGGTAGATTATAGTTATAGTATTATTTTATTATTAATAATATAATTATGGCTGAAAATAATGGAGGAAATAATTACAATGTTGCAATTATTGTAATTCTATTACTGGTGATTATATTTGGTGGATTATATTTCGTTTCTTGAATGAATTCATGAAGTGAAGAAAGTACAATCAATGTCGAAGTTCCAGATATGACTTGAGGTTCAGGAGAATAAAAAAAGAGAGACTATGTCTCTCTATTTTTATATATGTAATGGAGCCATTAATGGGATTTGAACCCATGACCTCTCCCTTACCATGGGAACGCTCTACCAACTGAGCTATAATGGCAAAAAAAATGTTATCTACTTCTAGATAACATTTTTTCGAGAAGTAGTATTATACTACTGAAACATAAATATCTTTATATACACTTCCATCGTATCTTGTTCTCTTTTTTTCAGTGAATTTTACCATTCCTTCATTTTTAGCGAAAAGTGTAAAATCTTTTCCTTGAGAAACTCCTTCAGCTGGCCAGAATTTGTTTCCTTTTTGTCTAACAATAATTCCTCCAGCTTTTACTGGTTGATCACCGTATACTTTTACTCCTAATCGTTTCGCATTACTATCTCGACCATTACTCGTAGATCATTGAGCTTTCTTGTGAGCCATAATTCTTTTTTATGAAATAATTTTAAATAATTTGTATTATCTGTTTGCAAATCTCGCAAATGCTTTATTTGCTTCAGCCATTTTGTAAACATCTAGTTTTTTCTTAAATGCAGTTCCAGATTCATTTGCAGCTTCTATAAGTTCAGCAGCAAGAAATTTGTGAAAAGCAGCACCTTTTTTACTTCGAGCAGCTCCAATTATCCATTTTGCAGCAAGAAATAATTGTCTTTTTGGTTTTACTTCAGAAGGTACCTGGAAAATTGATCCTCATACTCTCTTTGGTCTCACTTCAATTCTTGGCATAATGTTTTCAAGAGCTTTGAAGAAAATTCCTTCTGGATTTTTTTGACCTTTTGCTTCAATTTCTGCAAATGCATCAACCATTATTTTTTTTGCGATAGATTTTTTTCCATCTTGCATAACATAATTTGTAAATTTTACAATCATGTCTTTGTTATTTTTTTCAGCCATTATATGCAATAATAAATATAAATATTTGTTATATGGAAAGTATTCAGTTATTGCCTAACTTACTCCATATAGCAATTACCATAACAAATGTTATGAGATAGAGAGTGAAGAAAACCTATACTTTTCATCACCCCTATATCTCAAAAAATTTTTATGATTTTGGTCTTTTTGCTCCGTAAAGACTTCTTCCTTGTTTTCTGTTTTTAACACCTTCACAATCGAGTACACCTCGAACGATATGGTACTTTACCCCCGGTAGATCCTTTACTCTTCCACCTCTAATTGCAACAACCGAGTGTTCTTGAAGATTGTGTCCTTCACCACCGATATATGCATTTACTTCGTATCCGTTCGTAAGTCTTACTTTTGCAACTTTACGTAGGGCAGAGTTAGGTTTTTTAGGAGTCATAGTTGTAACTTTTGTACAAACTCCTCTTTTCATTGGACATCCAGCTGGAAGTTCCACGATTTTACCTCTTTTTATAGAGTTTTTTATAACCTGAAGAGCTGGTGATTTTGATTTTTTCACTTTGCTTTTTCTCGGTTTTTTTACAAGCTGACTAATAGTAGGCATGATAACTTTTTATATAAATAATGAAAAATATTAACGTTTTGACCAAGAAGGAGATTTTCTCGCTTTCTTGAGACCTGGTTTCTTTCTTTCAACCTTTCTCGCATCTCGAGTAAGAAGTCCAGCTGCTTTCAGTACTGTTCTGTTAGAAGAATCTTTTTCAGCAAGAGCTCTAGAAAGCCCGTGAGCTATAGCTGCTGCTTGAGATGACTCACCAGAACCTTGTACATCAACCATAAAATATGTTTTATCGTCGAGTTTACAAAGTTTTAGTGGAGCAAAGACAGTATCAAATAAGTCTTTTCTTGTAATGTATTCAGCGAGTTTTCTACCATTGATAGTAGATTCACCTTTTCCTTCGAAAAGTTTTACTTGAGCAGAAGCAGTTTTTTTCTTCCCAAGCGAGTATGTATAGGTTTGAGCCATGGTACTAAATTAATTATAATGTTATTGTTTCAGGTTGTTGAGCAGCATATGTATGTTCAGATCCAGAAAATAATCTAAGTCTAGCCATCATATCACTTCTCAGTTTTGTTTTAGGAAGCATTCCACTTACAGCAGCTTCAAGTGCTCTAGTAGGTTTTTTTTCTAAAAGTTTTTCTAATGGAGTTGATATAAGTCCACCAAGGTATCCAGTATGTCTGTGATACATCTTGTCAGTCATTTTATTTCCAGTAACTTTAAACTTATCAGCATTAATAACAATAACATAGTCACCGTTATCCATGTGAGTTGCAAAATCAACTTTGTTTTTTCCTCTGAGAATAGTTGCAATTTGTGTTGATAGTCTTCCAAGTGTTTGACCTTCAGCATCAACAACAAACCATTTTCTCTCAGTTGAAGTTACTTGTTTTGGGGTAATAGTTTTCATAAACAGTCCTCTTTTAAAATTAAATATTATACGAGTCTAAGTGCTACAAGTTTTGCATTATCACCATCTCTGTATTTTACAGGAACAATTTTTGTAAAACCTGAAGTTTTCTTTCCTTTGTATTTTGGTGCAACATTTGTGAAGAGTTCTTTTGAAGCAGCTTCTGTAAATAATGTTTGCATAGCATATCTGATAGCATTCATTTCATCTTTTGTATTTGCAGCATTGATAAGTTTATCAATCATCGGAACAATAGATTTTGCTTTCTTTTCAGTAGTAGTAATACCTTTATGCATAAAAAACGAAGTTAATAGGTTTCTTTGCATAGCATTTCTATGTGCGAAAGTTTTATTGTTAAACTTGAGATGTTTTCTCACTTTATGTCTCATAGCTCTATATTAGTAAATTATAATTTTTTTATATTAATCGTCTCCAAGGAGTTTTAATCATCTTTCAGCAAGAGATGAACGAATTTCTGTCATTGCTTTCTTACCAAATCATTTTATAGAAGAAAGTTTTGTTTCAGTGCATTTTGTAAGTTGTTCAATAGAAAGAATGTTTCCATTAATCAAAGCGTTCAGTGTTCTTGGTGATAGCCCCATTATTTCAATAGGAGTATAACTCTCTTTTTCAAGTTCTTCTTTTACTTCTTCTTTCTCTCTTATGAGAAGGTCTTTAATATTTCCAATGAATTGTCCTTCAACTTGAAGTGCATCTTCATTCAGAAGTCCAAAGTAAGAAGTAAGCATATTTCCAGAAAATTTGAACACTTCTACTGGAGAAAGAACTCCGTTTGTAACAATAGTCATTTCAAGTGCATCAAGATTTGTGATGTCACCAACTCTCGTTGAATGAATATCGTATTTTACATTCACTACTGGTGAGAAATTTGCATCAATAAGAAGAACATTTACATCTTCTTCTCTTTTTTTAAGATCTTCTATACTCATATATCCAACACCTTTTTCAATTCTGATTTCAATGTCAAGTTCAAGTTTATCTTGATCAATCTCTGTGATATACATATCAGGAGAGAGGAGCTTAATATCTGATGGAAAAGCAATATCAGAAGCAGTTACGATTCAAGCCTTATTTTTAGTAAGCTTTACCCAAGAAATTCCAACTTCATTTTTATCAACTATAAGATTTTTAAGATTGAGCATGATATCTACAACTGAATCTCTTATACCTGGAAGTGTTGAATATTCGTGACTTACTCATTTTACTTTTATACCTGTAACTTTTGTACCCGGAACAGAAGAGAGTGCAACTCTTCGAATTGAGTTTGCGAGTGTTATACCGAAACCTCTTGGAAGTGGACTCATAGAAAATAAAGATGAATTTTCATTTTCGTTATTTTGAGTTATTTTTGGAACACCAATCGTATTATGAAGGATATGCATGGTTTTGTATTTTGAAAATAAGATAGGAAAGTCGGAGTGAAATTATTATTTAGAGTAGAACTCAATAATTTTTTGAATATCGATAACTTGTTCAAAATCTTCTTTCTGAGGAAGTGCTGTAACTGTAATTTTTAGATTTTTTACATCAACATCAATCCATTTAGCGCTAGAAATTTTTCCTTTTGATTCTTTTGCAAACTCTTCAAGCTCTTCAAGAAGTGATTTGTAAAGTGGTGATTCTTTTAGTTTTGTTCTGAGTTCAACAACATCCCCTACTTTTAAAGAAATAGAAGGTACTGAAACTTTCACACCATTTACAGTAAAGTGTTCGTGAGAAGCAAATTGTCTTGATTGCATTCTTGTTCGAGCAAACCCTGATCTAAAAATAACGTTATCAAGTCTTAACTCAAGAAGACGTAACATTTTTTCACCAGTTGTCCCTTCACTATGTGATTTTTGAGCCTTAGTATAGTATGAGAAAAATTGTTTTTCAGAAAGACCAAACATTCTTTTTGCAAGTTGTTTTTTTCTTAACTGTGTTCCAAACTCAGATGTTTTTCTTGATCTAAGAGGAGCTCTTTTCCCTTTATCTAGGTCATATTTTTCTGTACCGAAAAGGTTTATCCCTTCTCTTCTACAAAGTTTTTTCTTTGGTCCAGTATAACGCATATTTTAATTATTTTAAGATACTAATTTAATAATGATAACAAATGAAATTACATTCGTCTTACTTTTTTCTTTCTACAACCATTGTGAGGAACAGGAGTAATATCAAATATACCTCTAAGCTCAACACCACCAGAGATAAGTCCTCTAATAGCTTGTTCTCGTCCTACACCAATACCTTTTATATATACATCAACTGTTTCAAGACCATGGAGTGTTTTTGCTTTTTCAACTGCTTGTTCTGAAGTGATTTGAGCTGCGTATGGAGTAGACTCTCTTGCACCCTTAAAACCAGCAGAACCACCACTTGACCAAGTAAGTACGTTTCCTTGTTCATCAGTAATACTTACGATAGTATTATTAAATGATGCCATGATATGAGCTTGTCCAACTTGAACAATTCTTTTCGTTTTTTTACCTTTTGCCATAATTTTCTAAAAATAGTAATATGAATGAAATTATTTTTTCTTATTTGCGATTGCAACAGATTTCCCTTTTCTTGTTCTTGCATTTGTCTTCGTGTTTTGACCTCGAACTGGAAGTCTTTTTTGATGACGAATACCTCTATAACATCTAATTTCTTGAAGTCTTTTAATATTTCCAGAAATCAGTCTTCGAAGATCACCTTCTACGATATATTCTTTAATAACATCACGAATTAAATCAAGTTCAGCCTCAGAAAGGTCATCGATTTTTCGAGTTCTTTCAATCTTTACTCTTTCAAGAATATTTTGAGCTGTATTTCGCCCGATACCATAAATGTATGTGAGAGCAATTTCAGCATGTTTTCCACTTGGGAGTATTACACCAGCAATTCTAGCAGCCATAAGTACATATAGTAATATAATATAAATTAACCTTGTCTTTGTTTATGTTTTGGATCAGATGAGCAGATAACTCTCACACATCTTCTTCCTTGAAATCTTCTCACAACTATTTTACAGTTTTGACAGATTTTTTTTGCAGAAGTTCTTACTTTCATATTGCAGCTTTAAATAAATAGTAATTGTTTGTTTTGTATTATGCCTCTTTTTGAGGTGGAAGTCTGTAAGTAATTCTCCCTTTTCCAGGATCATACGGACTGAGTTCTATGGTAACCTTATCTCACTCGATAAGCTTAATATAGTTTTTTCTCATATTTCCACTGAGGTGACCTCTTACGAGACCTCATCATAAATCCTCTGGTAATTGAACTTCAAAAACCAGACCGGGTAGGGACTGTATAATCGTACCTTCTACCTCTATTTTATCTTCTTTCGACATGTATTTTTTGTGTCATTGAGACTAAAAGCTCGCGCATCATATCGAAAAATCGATATATGGCAAATGTTTTTTCAACTTTTTATAATGAAAGTTTATATTAGTAAATATTCACCCCCGTTAATCATCATTGAATACATACTTGTTCATTATTTTCTCAAACATTTTCACAAACATCCTGGGTATATCCTTCAAAAAAGTTTACTGATAGTCCAGCAAGTGCAGGATTTGAGGCTAAGTATATACGTTTATATGTATTTCATTTAAATAATACTGGAATAGTACTAATATTATTTCTACTTGCATATAAATTTTCCAAATTAGGCAGTGTTGCTATTTCTTCAGATAATATAGTAATTCCAGAATCTGCAATATCAAGACTAATAAGTGATGTAAGAGATGCAATTTGATATAAAGCTCCTTGTACAACTCATCCAAATACACCTCTTAAAGTTAGAACTTGTAATTTTGGCAGACTAAATATTCCACTTGGAACAGAACTTATCTCAGTAGTGGTAATATGAAGGTTTTCCAAATCTACTAAGTTTTCTATTCCATCAAGAGAAGGTATCCTAAGCTGATGAAAGCTTAGCGTTTTTAATCATGCCATATTAAATAACCATGCTGGAGCATTTGTTATAATAGTTTCTCCCGTTCATCATATGGATAAATTAGCGTTAGATAGACTTAATGATTCTAATGTAGAAATATTTTGTATCTCTACTGGTAAGTTTGTTATGTCTAAACCATAACTAACTCCATTATTTATCCCCTGAATACTTAATGATTCTAAGGAAGTATTTCAAATGGAACTTGTAACAACTCAAGAAAACTGATTTATATTTAAGTTTTTTAAATTTGATAATTGAGTAATTTGAGAAGGAATATTTGAAATTCATGATATAGTAAGTGTTTCTAATCATGACATACTCCATAATGAAGAAATATCACTATTAATAAATTCAACTCCTGCTCACAGTGTAAAACTTTTTAAAGTAGAAAATCAAGCAAATGTTTGTGGTATAGGAAATCTTCAGACTGAAGCTAACGACAAGGACAAGAGTGATTGCATATTGGCAATTTCTCAAGGAACTGAAGAAAAATTTCAACTAATACTTAAGTTCTTCATATTACTAAGTTTTCCTAATTCGGCAGGAATAATGATATTGACACTAGAAGATAAATAAAGATTTTCTAATGCGCACCATTGTTTCTGTGTTTTAGTTTCTTGAACCGTACTAAACCTCGATGGAAATGATACATACCAATTGTT
>CAYVZQ010000003.1:0-81249 GCA_964456335.1 uncultured Candidatus Peribacteria bacterium
TCTTGATGATCTTGCAGATATTATTACATATCACGTAGTTGCTGGAGCATACACTTCTGCTGATCTTACTGATGGACTTACACTCACAACGGTGAACGGTGATGAGCTTATGTTTACAGTAAATGCTGAAGGAATGCTAGAAATTAATGGTGAAGCTATGGTTGAAACGGCTGATGTTATCTCTTCTAATGGAGTAACTCACGTAATTGATACGGTACTTATGCCAGCTGAGTAATTCATAGAGAATTAAAAAAGTAAAAAAGCCCCTCGAAAGAGGGGTTTATTTTTTTGTGAAGTTTTTGACTTGGCTGTTATTATGCATACTATACAATACAGACTTTTAAAAAATGTATTGTATAAATATGAGCTCTAAAATTATTCACTTTCCCAATAGCACAGAATCAGAATCAGCTTATGAACAGCGTATGAAGCAAGAAGCTCTCATGGCTCATACGAGAAGAGCATTTGCAAAACGTGTCGATAGAAATTTGGTAAATATTGACGCACAGTGATATGAGTATATTGCAAAAATAGCAGAGTGAATATACTTGAGCGTCTGAGCTGGGGCTGATGTATGCAGCAATGTTGATTATATTCTCAGAGTGGAATACCAAGTGAAAAGCTGCAATATATTTGAATGCAAGCAGCTCCTAATACTTCTTGATCATTATCTCTCTACTCCAACTATTGCAACTTCATGAGAAAAATGATTTATGACGCATGTAAGAAATAAAGTCTTTGAGCAGCAAGAAAAGCTGAGAGAAGAAATGAAAAATAAAACTCCTTAGGGAGTTTTTATTTTAATTTCTTAAATATAAATAAATGTTCATGCATAATGAGAAGAAAATTAAATTCCTCACTTCTCTTTTTCCAAAATCCAGTAGCTTTACAGTTGTGCTGTACTTTAATAATATCTTCTTTGAGAGCAAAACCTGATTTTAAAAATCTTTCCATTACTTTGAAAGCAAGTGGTTGATACATCTTTTCTCTTCTTGTATCTCCCATAAGAACTGCACAATATTTTCAAGGCTTCAAAACTCGAAAACTCTCACGAGCAACTTTTTCAATCTCATCACAAAACTTATCTATATCATGAATTTGAGAGAGATCTCACTCTATTCCATCGCTATATTTAATAATATCTGCATATGGAGGATGCATCATCACAAAATCCAGACTTTCATCCTTGAGCTCTTCATTTTTTTCTGTCGCATCTCTGTGAACTACTTTTATCTTACCCCACTTTTTCTTCTTCAAATGATGTTCCTCAAGATTTTTATTAATCATATCAAGTCAGACATCTTCAAAATCGAGGAAACTTTCCGTGAGAGCAATTGCCTCTGGATTAATATCATAGCACAGAAGATTTCTTCCAAGTAGTTTTGCTTCAATAGCTGTCGTTCCTCCACCTATCATCGGATCAAGAATATTCTCTCCCTCTTTGGTATATCTGAGAATCAAATTTCTCACAACCTCAGGACTCCAATTACCACGATATTTACTATTATGCGTCATCCAGTTTCCACGACGAGGAAAACTCCAAACAGTGGAGCATTCCCAATCGAATTCTTCTGGAGGCAGTTTTAATTTTTTCTTTTTTGGCATAATTATCTTCCGTTTTGGGTAGCTTTACTAACTATTCTAAATATATCATCTTCTTGGATTAATGTTTCCATAAGATCTTTAAAAACAAAAGGGTTAGGATGATTTTTTTCCATTCTAATAAAAAGCTCTAAAAAACAGCCTATAAATTCTATAGAGTATTCTCAATAATTATCTAAATCTTTAAAATCAGATAAAGCTTCATTTGTAAAAAATTCTATAGAACAATTTTCTTGTTCATTTTTATCCCCAAATCTATCTATATTTTCATAATGAGAATATAAGTAGTTTAGAAAATTTAATGTCAATTCCCTATTATGTTCTTTCTTAATCAAAATATCAATAACCCAATGAATATGTTTTGGAGTTCTAAGCCTTTTAGTTCCTTCTTTATACTTCACTAAAATATCAAGCTCAGGAACTTCTCATCTATCTCATTGATATACTCATACTAAAGTTCAACATTGTAGCTCTATGATTCTTAGTGGAACATGTACTTCTCAATTTCTACGAAATTGCATAATATTATCTAATTATTTCATCTAAAATTCCGTCTTTCAGATCTCAGAGATTATATATATTTCCATCCATCTTTTTATAAGCATCTTCAAGTGGATTGAGAGCTGTAAACCAGCCAAGTCCATCGGTAAACCAAAAAAATGGAACATTTTGAGATTTCATAAAATCATAGAGTCCCGCAAATTCTCAAGCAACTGCTTTAAGTTTACTTCATCCTCCACCATAGTAATTCACTTCAAGGAGATATACTTTATGAGTATTTGAATCATATATCGCAAAATCAAATCTCCTACTAGATTTATCTGATTCTATGCTTATTCGCCAAGTTTCCTGCATATATTTTTTTGTAGCCTGTTCTTTATAGAGAAATCAAGGATGTGTTTCACAATATTCTTTTACAAATTCCTCTACTAAATCCTCCATTAAATCACCCGTTCTATTTTTTCTTGCATTACTATCAAGTCAGGTTTCAACTCAGAAAATGTAATCACTGAGATTCGTTATTTGTTTGTTTTGAAAAACTTTTTTAAGTCCTGTTTGCACAAAAAAATCAATCATATCACTATTCTCAAAATCTTTCTTTGGCTGAAAGAGATGTTTCATCTCTTTTATCTCAAGTGTTTCTTTATTCAATATCTCTTTATCGCAGGTTCTCACTGCAATCAGCAAAGGTAAAACTTTTCGAGTCTCTGGATATTGTCTCACAAGACTGATAAATTTACTTTCAATATCTTGTTCACCCAAAAGAGCATTCAAAATATTCAGCTGAATTTTTACTTCAAAAGTATTTTTTCAAATTTTTTCAAAATCTGAAAAATAGTCCCAAGAGAATATTGATTGGGTAAAGGTGGATGTGAGGGATTGGAAAGTCATAAGTTTATTACAAATTAAGTGCTTTTTTTAAATCATTATATAAAGCTTTTTGACCAACTCATCAAGCTTTATAATATTCATTAGTTAAAGGATTTATTTTATTTTTAATTCATTTTAAAGTAGAAAAATCAATATTATTGTCCTGTAAATAAACTAATAACCTGAAAAATCAATAAAAACCTGTTGTTTTAGTTAATATATAATCTTTATTTCACCATTCTTCATTAAAATTTTCCTTTATAATATTGTAGTAATCATATAGAATAAAATATAACTTTGTATCACTCTTATTCAACCCAGTAAAATCTAAACCATCATCAAGGTATAATTTGTTGAATACTCAAGTTTTTATTTCTTTTTCTAATTCTTCAAAGAAAGGAGCAAGAGATAGTACTCATGATCATTTACCAAGAATATTAATTAATCCTACCCATGGAGAATCTTGTTCTGTATTTAGTAGTGCTATTATAGAATAAGTAACAATTTCAGGAGTTCTATAATCTCAAAATCAATATAATGAATATATTAAACTCTTATTAACTTTAGTCTGCAATCAGTTAATGTTTGAAAAAATCATTGCTTGATGAAATTTATCTAAACCTACATAAACCGATACTATTATTTCAAAATCTTCTTCTTCTTCTTTAAAACCTGATAATCTGTGTTGACCATCAAGTATGTAAGCTTCTCAAATTATATTTAAGTTTCAGTCGTCTCATATATAAGTATCATTTCAAACAGATATAATAAACGAGTTTGGAAAAGTTGCATAATCAACATCATAAATATACTTTGATATTGATTTAGTTCTTTCTGACTTAAGTTCTCTTTGAATTTCATCCAAATTTTCATATCTATTTATATCTTTCTTTGCAATTTCTTTAAGTATTTTAGGTGACATTTTACATACAAAAAAACTTCCAATTTTTTGGTTTATTTGAAAGTAGTTTTCTTTAAGTATTGTAGTATTCATAATATTTTTTAATAAATTATCTTTGGGGAGACTGTAGGTTTTTTAATTTTTCTCAAACAACTTCAAGAGTTCTTTGTCATTCTAATCTTTCATATTCCACTATTATTTCTTCATTACTGAGATTCTTTAATTTTCTATATTCTTCAATATCTAAATTATCCGCTAAATAGTTTTTCATTCTGTTTATATCTAAAATTTTTTCATTTTCAGAGATACTCTTTTTCAATTTCAAATCTATTTTATTAGAATTTTTTAATAATGTTTCTCTATCAAAAAAAAGTAAATTATATTTATATATAGAAAACATTCAGATAAATATAAAAGATGTTCATGAAACTAAAAATATAAAAAGTGATATAGTTGTAAAAAAATTAGCTATATCTATACTAAAATTATTTCATGATTGGGATTTAATTTCAATTTGATATGGAGCTTCAGCAAATAAAAACGCTAAGAATAAATATAAGCATAGCAAAAGGCCTATTCCAATTATAGGCCAATAATATTTAATGAATTTTTTAATTATTTTTTTACTCACAATTAATAATTAACAACTACCACCTCATCAACCTTCCCACGTCCAGAACCCTTGGAATTCACATTCCTGCGAGCTTTGACTATATGAATCGTAAAATCCTTGTAGAGCTCACGGATAAGTGGAGTATCGTGATTGGACATCATAAACTTCACTCATTTTTCATTGAGTTGCTTACAGACTGCCGCAAGATCATGCTGGAGATTTTGCCCACAATCCTCTTTTATGTAACTCGTAAAGTTTGAAGTCTCAGAGAGTACATCGTAGGGAGGATCGAGATAGACAAAGTCATCTTTTGCAGATTGCTCCACTACTTTTTCAAAACTTTGATGTTTTATGTTTGCTCCTGTTTCATTCAGGAGCTTTGAAGCTGCAAGGATATTCTCTCGCTGCACAATATCTGGATTATCATATTTTCAGAAAGGAACATTGAACTCTCCCTTGCTATTTACTCTATAGAGTCCATTAAAACAGGTTCGGTTGAGATAAATAAATCGTCCTGCTCGCTCTATGGTAGAATATTTTGTTTCATAGTTTTCTTCTCTATCCCAACTACGAATTTCAAGAAATTTGTCTTTTGACACTTCAAGAGTTTCCATAAAAGAAATAAGCTCAAGAGGAGATTCTTTGATAACTTGATAGAGATTGATAAGTTCTCCATTAAGATCAGAGAGATAGCTTTGCTTTTTCTGAAGATTAAAAAATACTGCTCCACCTCAGAGAAAGGGTTCATGATAATTATTAAATTCAAGAGGAAATAATTCTTGAAACTGAGAAATGAGCTGCCTCTTCCCTCCTACCCATTTAATAAATGGTTTTGCTTCAATGGTATTTCTGTTATCTTCAAAAAAATTCTTTGCCTCAATAATGGAAGAAAAGTTTTTGTGTTCCCACCAAGACTTTGCGATATAATAATTATATCAAAACGCTTGAGCAAAACGACAATAGAGTGGTACAGAAAGATTCATATTTCTTATTAATAAGTATATACTCAAAATATATACGGAATTTTATTATTGTAAACTTATTTTTATAATACAAAGTTTTGAATCAATATCCATTTGAGATGAAAATCTCTGTGAAAAACTTGTTAATAAAGCCAAAATCTAATAAAAACTTAATATTTTATTGACTCTTAAAGATATAATGAATAGTATATTTTAACAAACAAAAAACAGATACAGGGGGAATAAAAATGGAGTTCACAAAAGCAGAACTTGCTGGCACTCTCCTGCAATTGAGGCAGGCAAATGGCTATGAGCTCATTGGAAGATGGTCCATATGCTCATTTGAGCTTGGAGATATGACGAGTGAAATGGATATCATGAGGGCATTTGCCACGGAGCTGGATCTCTATTATTTGGGAAATCCAAATATAGCTTCCGTGCATATTCATGGTGAAAAGGTATCTATCATATACTTCTTGATTCCTACCGAGCATGTGAATGAGATAGGAAGACTTGTCTTTTCTTTTCGCATCACACAAGAATAAAAAGGGCCTTCGGGCCCTTTATTCTTTTATGTTAATTATTATTTACTTTTATTATTTTTAAATTATAATAAACTTCCAATTCTAAACACGAGACTATGAAACACTGCAACGGAAATTATTTGATGTGGGGAGTCAGAGAAGACTATCCAGAAAAAGATGGAGCAAAACTGATTCCAAATCCTTTTTGTACATGATGTGAATACATGCAAGCCTGTGCATTTCGTGTGGAGTACTGGCTCGAATACTGAAAAGATATGCCAGATGAGGATGTCGATGTAATAAAACATGTCGTAGGGAATTCAAAAATTGTGCCGGACAATCATTCAAATACCAGTACTAAAATGAATTAAATATATGAATCCAAAAGTATCTGTTATCATCCCCTGTTACAACGAACCTGAGGATGTATTCCGCAGGTCAGTTGAGAGTGTTACGGCTCAAACACTCAAAGATATTGAAATCATCATCGTATTAGATAATCCTGATAATACAGAACTTAGAGAAATCATTGGAGACTACCAAAGAGTGTTTGATAATATACTTTTACTGACTCCAGAAAAAAATTTAGGCAGAGGAAATGCAAGAAATCTTGCTATTGGGTCAGCTCAATGAAAATACATTGCAATTCACGATGCAGATGATATTGATATGCCAAGAAGGCTCGAAGAGCAGTTCACACATATGGAACAAAATCCACAGATTTGAGCAACTTTTTCAGCGATTCAAAATATGGATGAGCATTGAGAAGTTATTCCTCAAACGTTAACTGTACCAAGTGTTGATGCAAAATCATTTTTTTTGAAGTGACTCAATCATCAGACCATGTTTATAAGATCTCAGGTACTGCGCTCACTTGGATGATATAAAGATATAAATTTTGGTGAAGATGTAGATTTATGGATGAGAATGTTCATCGAGGATATTAAAATCTCTGGAATAGAAACTGTTCATACTCACTACCTCACACCACTAGAGAGTACACACAGTGATTCAATAGAAAAACTCAAAAAGTGGAGAATTACAAGCCTAGAATTTTATAGAGCATATTTTAAATATCTTGTGAAAGATCCTGTTTTTATAAGACTCTTTATCACCAATTTGCTCGATTATGCAGCGCTTCACATGGGCAGAAAAAACTATGTGAGATACAGAAATGCAATTCAGCGTCTCAAACAGAAAAACGATTAATTATTTACAGACTCTTTACTCCAATGAAATATACTAGTGTTTTAGATAATAAATAAAACACTATGAAAATCGCAATTCTCGCAACGAATGGTTTTGAATACTCAGAACTCACAAAGCCGCAAGCTTTTCTCAAAAAGCAAGGACATGAAGTCCATGTCATATCTCCAGAACTTGGAGAAATAGAGGCAGCGCACGATGATGGAAGTGTCAGCGTCGATAAAAAACTCTCAGAAATTAATCCTCATGACTATGATGCGCTGGTACTTCCAGGAGGACAAGCAAATCCTGATACCCTCAGAATTAACAAAGAGGCTACAGACTTCATATTTGATTTCCATAAACATAGCAAGCTTATAGCTGCTATCTGTCATGCTCCGTGGCTTCTGATTCAGATTGATGGAGTAAAAGGGAAAAAAATTACTTCTTGGCCATCGCTTAAAAAAGATCTTGAAAATGCATGAGCCCTTTGGGAAGACTCAAAGGTTGTGAAAGATGATTTCATCATTACGAGTAGAAATCCAGATGATATTCCAGCTTTTAACAAAGCAATCCAAGAATATCTTGAGAATCACAACTCATAAAATGATTAAGAACAAAAGAGAGTATATACGAAATATACTCTCTTTTATATCGTGATTTGAAAAACACGAAAATCACTGACTTTTCCACAAAATAGGGCAAAAACACGAAAGATTGTGAAAAAAATGTAGAAATTATGAGTTTTTAACAATGGTTTTTAACGTATATTTTTGTCTTGAAAGAGTAATGAAAAGAGTAAAAAATGAATCATGTTAGCAGATTTTTCCATCTGCTGGATAGTCAAAAGTGAGATCTATGATATGAACTCATTTCCCTGCAATCGCTGCTTCTAAAGTCGGTTTAAAATCTTCTTTTTTTTCTACGGTATATCATGTTGCACCAAAACTTTCAGCAAGTTTTTCAAAATCTGGATTTGAGAAATCGAGTCCATAGTCTGAGAAATTCTCATTTTTTTGCTTCCACTTTATCATCCCATAACTGTCGTTATTGAGAATAATTATTACCATATCAAGTCAGAGTCGCACTGCGGTTGAAATATCTCACAGATTCATGAGAAGTCACCCATCTCCTGTAACGCATACAACTTTATTATGAGGATTGAGTCTCTTTGCCTCCATAGCACTTGCATATCATGCTCACATCGACGCAAGCGCATTATCCAGCAATAGAGTATTTGGTTTTTTGGCAGTATAGTTTCTCGCAAGCCAGACTTTATACAGACCATTATCAAGCGCGAGGATATCATCATCAGCGAGTACTTCTCTCAAATCCTTTGCAAGTCTGCGAGGCATCATATATGGGATATCATCTTCTAGCGCAAGATTTGCTGCTATTTTTTTCCAGTTTTCAGTATTGATATTCATTATTTCAGAAAAATCCCAGTTTGAGCTATCAATTTGAGCCTCACAGAGATTCCAAAAAACATTTCCAATATCTCAAATAACATCGAGATACGGACTATAGACATAATCAAAGTTTGAAGTGACGAAATTGATATTTATCACCGGAATTCCATGAATTCAGAGAATATCTGTTGGTTTTTCTGCATTATCGTATCCTACAGAGAGAATAAGATCAGATTTTGCTATAGCATCATGTATATAGTCTCCACTGGTCAAAGCCGCTGTTCAGAGATAACTCTCTTGGCTTCCATCTACCACTCATTTTCCCATTTGTGAAGAAAAATACGGAATTTTATACTTCTCAATAAATTTTGTGAGATATTTGGTAATACGCTTTCTATTCGCTCCAGCTCAGATAAGAATAATGGGAGCTTTTGCTGCCTCTAATTCTCCTATAAGATTTTTGAGTGATTTCTCATCTACAACCGGTCTTCGGATTTTGTGAGTTCACAAATCTGTAATACTATATTCTGCGTCAACTTCCTCAGATGCAATATCCTCAGGCAGCTCGAGATGTACGGCTCATGGTTTTTCTTCTTCTGCAATGCGAAAAGCATTTTCTAAAATATAGGGAATCCTATTTCATGAAACAATACTGGTTGCATATTTCGTAATTGGACTCATCATCCCAACCACATCAATAATCTGAAAGGCTCATTGCTTTGATTTATTTTGTGGCTTTTGTCCTGTAATCACAATTACTGGCATTCCTCAGAGCTGCGCGTAGGCAACTCCTGTCATCATATTCGTTGAGCCAGGACCGAGGGTTGCAAGAGCCACTCCAGGTTTTCCCGTAAATCGACCATAGGTCGCAGCCATAAATACTGCTACTTGTTCATTATGAACGGTTATAAAATCAATAGAGGACTGAGAGAGGCTCTCAAGAAAATCAAGGTTTTCCTCACCAGGAACTCCATAAATGGTTTTGACTCCTTTATTTTCAAGAATTTTTACAAATAAATCTGATGCTTTCATAAACTTGTTTTAAAAATCAATATAGAGTATTATAATGAGGATAGATAAATTACATATATTATTTCATAGTTTTATATAATGGAAAAAATAATTGAATGAACTTATGCCTATATAGCAGGAACAGAAATTGTCGAAGCAAAAAGTGGTGAAATGAAAAGAATTATTAACTCAGAAAAAGCGGGAGAAATACTTTTACAGAAATGAGTTGAAATCTGAGCTACCTATAAGGTAGATGGTCCAGAAAATCCTAGTATTACTATCGCATGAATTAGTGATGATAGGTTCGGGTTTGACGCAGCGGATTCTCAAGAAAAAGTTGAATCTCTCAGACCAAATAGAGCCGCAGTTTGGGTCTATACTTGAAACGACAACACGGTATGATTTTATGGATATATTCATGATTTCTCAAAACGAGAAGATATTGAAAATGGATTTGATCTTGAGTTTAACTCTATGAAAATTAGACATAGAAAAATAGATAATAGAGTAGCATCTGAGACGCAAGACACATCAAAGAGTGCAATGAACTTACTTTAAAAAAACAAATAATAAAAAATCAGCAAAAGCTGATTTTTTTATTTTACTGAACATACTGAATATAATCTCCATATCACTCAGATTGCATATCCTCAAGAGGGACAAACCTCATAGCTGCAGAGTTCATACAGTATCTGAGTCCTCCTCTATCCTCAGGTCCATCATCAAACACATGTCATAAATGGATTCAACTCGTCGCACTTTTTATTTCTGTTCTCTGAATAAATAACACATTGTCTTCATGCTCTGTGACATTTGCTGAAATAATAGGCTTTACAAATGTTGGCCAACCAGTTCCAGAAACATATTTATCTCTTGAGCTATACAGTGGAGTTCCATCGACAATATCTACATAGATTCCAGCTTGTTTATTATCCCAGAGTGGATTATTAAATGCAGTTTCTGTTTTTGATTCTATGGCTACAGCATATTGAGTCTTCGTTAGCATGGATTTGAGCTCACTCTCAGAGAGTTCCACTTGTCAATTTCTCGCTGGCATAACAAATACTGATGCATTATTTGATGTACTAACCTCTAGATACTCTATTATTTCCTGAGTTTCTTGGGACTCATTTGTCATCTCTGTTTCGGTATTTTGTGAAACTTCGCTCTCCTCTGTTACTGGAGCAGAAGTTGAAGTTTCAGGAGCCTCAGGCTCTTTTGATTGATTTTCAGAATCTTGCTGAGTTTCAAACATACTTACGTATTCTCCGTATCACTGAGCTTCAAGTTCATCTGCTGGAACAAATCTGAGTGAAGCTGAGTTAATACAATGCCGAATTCATCCAAGCTCCTCTGGTGCATCCTCAAATATATGTCCGAGATGTGCTCATGAAGTTGCTGAATCAACTTTGGTTCGTGTCATAAAAAATCGCGTATCCGTCGTGATTTTGAGATTACTTTCATCTATACTTTTTGTAAAACTTGGCCATCCAGTACCAGAATCAAATTTGTCTTTTGAGCTATACAGTGGAGTTCCATCTATTACATCTACATAAATTCCATCTTCTTTATTATCCCAATATGCATTATCAAAGGCTGGCTCAGTTCCCATTTCTTGGGTCACTTCATATTGAATTGGAGTCAGCATTTCTCTGAGTTCTTGCTCACTGTACATAGTAGTTCCATCATTTTGTTTTTGAGTCAATTCTCCATCCACAAAATCTTTGCCCTCTAATTCTTCAATCCTGTCTTGCCAGTTTTCTTCTATGAACTCTTTTCTTCCTGATCAAGATGTATAGAGCTTATATCGTATAGAATTCTCTTTATAGTAATTTTGATGGTAGTCCTCAGCATCATAAAATGGCTGAGCTGGAAGTATTTGAGTGACGATTGGCTCATCAAATCGCATAGAAGTTCCTAGGTTTGCCTTACTCTGCTCTGCGATTTGTTTTTCCTCTTCATTGTTGTAATAAATTGCAGTGGTGTATACAAATCCTCTATCATTAAACTGCCCACCATCATCAGTAGGGTCAATCTGCGTCCAAAAGAGCTCTACAAGTTTATTATAGGTAATAATATCTGGATCATATGATACTCTGACCCCTTCCCTATGGTCTGTATCCCCTGCTGAAGTAAGCTCATAAGTAGCGGTAGCTTCGTCTCATCCTGTATATCAAACATACGCTCACTCTACTCATGGCTGAGACTCAAAAATAGACTCCATACACCAAAAACAACCTCAGGCAAAATAAGCTTCCTCAAGGTTTTCTGTATCTATTATCACATCTTCTTGTGCCATAGTGTTTGCACTTCTTGTGTTCTTATTCGATCCTAATGCAACTCATGCAAAAATAATAAGAATAGATATAATTCCAATAATTCAGATTGTTTTCATGGTAAAATATTTTGAAATAGTTTCTCTCATAATTCACTTTTTAGTTTAGTATAAAATACTCCATATTATGATATGAAGGAATTGTATGGAAATTGCATAATTATGCTGATTCTTGGAGAAGTTTTTCAATGGTTTCTATTTTTTTATCTTTTCCACCTTCTCAAAAGTGAGTTTCTCTGATAACTCAATTTTTATCAATGATATAAAATGCTGGCCAATATCTGTTTTTATATTTTCGCCATGTAGAAAATTCATTGTCTTGCGCTACCGGAAAAGTAATTTGGTATTCTTTTACTGCATCTTCTACCAGCTCAATATTTCTTTCATAAGAAAATTCAGGAGCATGAAGTCAGATCACCACGAATCATTCATCTTTATATGTTTCATATAATTCTTGTGTTTGGTCATGGGTTGCAATACAGTTTGCGCAGCCCAGAGTCCAAAAATCTATCATGATAACCTTTCATTGCAAATCATGGATTGAAGTTATTTCTGGAGAATTTATCCAGTTTGTAATATCTGTAAATTCTGGAGCCAATTGTCATATCATACTTCCAGTATTTTCTGAAAATTGCTCATTTTCACATGCTCAACCTGAACATGTATTTGTATCTTTTTTCTCAAGAAATGATAATTGCATATCATCATTATTATGTGAGACTTCATCACTAAAACTCTCAATCTCTATACTATCAATAATATTTTGTTCAAAATTTGTTGTATTGAGAAATCATAAATCCAGCATTTTTGCTTCTATTTTTTTATCAAAGCCCGAAACAATCATCAGACCGATAATAATAAATAGAATTCATAAAATTCTTTTAAATGTTCCATTTGCTGCACTTGCCCACAACATCTTTCGTATAATAGTTTGTCCGGCAAATGCAATGAGAAGTAACACAGCAGCTAATCAAACTATATAAGCGAAAAGTGCTGCCAGCCCTCAAATCAGAGATGCTGGAAGAATAATAGCAAGAATGAGGGCGTAGGTTGGACTACATGAACTAAATACAGGTCAAAGTGCAAATCATACTCATAGATATTTTAATGTTCCACTTTTTGATCCATGGGCATGAAGTAAATTATGCGATTTTTTGTGGAGTCATATTTTGCTTGAAATAGAATCCCAAATCTTTGGAAAGAGCGTGATACATCACAAAAATATGAGTATAGCTCCAGAAAAAATCTTCCAAACTTCTGGCGAAACATCAATCAGAAGCGTTGAGACTTTTAAAAGCAAAGAAAAAATAAATACTGAAAAACTCAGTGAAGCAATTACAAGAATCGGTGCTCTCATAGATTTAGATTCTCAGACGCTCGTACCAAGTATAATAGGAAGAAGTGGAAGGACACATGGCGAGAGCACCGTAAGAATTCAAGAAAAAAAAGCTACAAGTAAAAGAAACATATAAACTCTTAAAAAATATGAATTTATTATATCACAATATATTAATTATAACTTAAAAAAGACTTTGATACATATCCAAAGTCTTTTTTAATATATATATAACCTTATAATCGTTCCGTGATAGCTTCAACCGTCGTTCCTCAAACCCATTTTGATATAAGATTTCATTTCTCATCTACAGATACAAAAGTATGCTGCGCTACAACTCTATATTTTTCTCTCAGTTCAAGCTGCGTATCAAAATCTGCTTTTAAAATTGTCAGATTTTCTGGAATATCACCAGCTAAAATACCTTCTTCTGCTGCGCTGCAACTTGGGCACCAGTCAGCATGGAAAAAAATAACAGTATGCTGTGTATTACCAATAAGAGTTGAGCTATAATTTTGATAATTGCTATTTGTAATTTCTACCTGTTCTAGTTCTTCTACTAATTTTTGTGTGCTACTTTGAGCTTCACTCGGCTCATCTTTTTCCTCAATTATTATTTCTTCTGTCACATTTTCTGGAACTCACATAACTCATGATGCTGTGAGCTCAGAATCAATTTCAGAGCTTTCTGCCAGAGTATCTCATTGTGTGATTTCATTAATAACTGTATTAATTTGTTCACTCGCACTATCTGGTTTTGTTGTTTTTTCAAAACCACAAGACACTAACACTCACAATAGGACTGTAAGAGCCAAGAAATATTTCATGTGCAAAAAATAATAATATAAACGTATACATCTTATATATTCTGCCTTAACAAGAACTTAATCACACTCTCAGATTCTATATCATACTCATTTTACCGTCACAATCAGTCACTTTGCTAACTTAGACCTAATATTTGAAATATACACATCAAGCTTGTTATCTCCTCATGCAAACAGACTCTCCTCTCCCCAAAGGTACTCGATAATTTCTCCCCTTGAAACAACCCTATTTTTATTTTCAAGAAGTTTTTCAATAATGAGAAATTCTTTCTGAGTGAGATGCAGTGTTTCCCCATCTTTTTGAAAGCTGTGTTTATTGGTATCAATATCTATTCCACATATATGATACACTGCATCATCTGACATATCTTTTCAGCTATTTTTTCATATATGTACCATAATCCGAGCATGAAGCTCAGAGAGATGAAATGGTTTTATCAAATAATCCACAGCTCACACTTCAAATCAAGAAAGTACATCTTGAATACTCTCTCTTGCTGTAATCATTATGATTGGAGTTCATTTTTTTTGTTGAACACGTCTGGCAATATCAATTCCATCTACCTCTGGGAGCATGAGGTCAAGCAGAATTAAATCATAATTTTCTTTTGTTGCTTTTTCAATTCCCTCTTCTCCACTAAAAACTTGGGTTACTTTAAAATCTTCTAATTCTAGGTATTCTCTGATATTCTCAGATATTTCTCTATTATCTTCGATAAGTAGTATTTTTTTCATGTGTTATTTTTTTAATCTAAGTATAAAAATGCTTCATTTTTTTTCTGCAGGTTTCACTTCTATCTTCCAATCATATATATCAATAATTCGCTTGACGAGATACAATCATATTCCAAATCATTCTTTTTTTGTATCTTTTCTATAAAATTTTTCCCATATTTTTTCTCACAATCATGTATCAATTCATGGACCGTTATCCTCAATTTCTATATATCATTCTCCTGCTGAAACCCGAATTTTCATATGATCTGGAGAAAACTTCATCGCATTTGAGAGAAGATTGTCTAACAGAATTGAAAATGTCTGCTTCTCCGCCAGTAGCTTATAATCTTTTGGAATATCAAGAGTATATTCTAAGTGTTTATGAGAAAAATACTCTCATAGTCATATTATTTTTTGTTCAACAAAATCCTTCAGCATGATTGATTCATATTGTAAATCAGATTTTTTCTCCTCCATTCTTGAGAGAAAAAACAGAGTCTCAAGGAGATGATTCATTTTCAAAATATTTTTTTCTGTGAGCGCAAAAAAATCTGTAATATCATCTGGATCAAGAGATTTTTTTTCTTTCTTTTTTGCCAGAACATCCAGCCTTGAGCTCATTGACATGAGAGGCGTTTTAAACTCGTGACTTACATCGGTAAGAAACTGTTTCAGCTTCGATGTTTGGTGTTCAATCGTATCATAGGAATTATTAAGGGCATCTGAGAGAATACGAATCTCATCATCTTTCGGAAGATTTTCAGAAATACTGAGTTTTGTATTTCCATTAATACTAATATTTTTCACACTTTCAGAAATATTCTGCAAGTCTTTTAAAAGTCTTCGAGAAATATATTTTCAAAGAAAAAATTGAAATATAAATACAAGAAATATAAATATTAATCCTGTCTTTATAATGATAATTTGAGAATTGATATACGGAGTTGTATCAAAAAATACTTTTACTTCCCCCACTCATCTGAAGTATTTAGAGTAGATAAAATAAATAGTCTCTCCATCTTGGTATATAAGATCATCTTTTACCTGTTCTGGAGTTTCTTTGATTTTATTGGCAACTCCAGGTGAGCAAATAAGTTCTCACATCTCAGGAATTATGATAGTATCCTTTCATAGGAGATAATTTTTGAGTCAAGCAATATCTTTACTACTCCCCTCACTTTCTAAATAATTCTGATAGCTGACATTCATACTTGAAAAACTCATCTCTTTTTGTTCAGCATACCATATAAAAAAATAGGTAATATTTATCAGAAACAAAAATAAGAGCAAAGAAAAAAATCAAAAAAGCGCAAAGCTCAGTGAGAGTTTCTCAGAAGTTTTAAAATCAGAAAATAATTTCATAAAAATGCTTTACGATATCTGTAAAGCATTATAGAGAAAAAACTTAAAAATAGCTAAAGAAATTATTGAGGCTTTCTTATTGAGTGTAAGAGTGAGGGGTTCTCAAATCAAAATACTAATAACTCGTTCAATGTTCTATGTCAACCATCTGGACTGATAAAATATGGAAAAGTCCAATCTCACTCAAATATTTTCTCTTTAGTTTCTGGATGGTATAAGCGAAATTTTCATCATAAAATATAATTTTCTATAATATCCTGTAAATCACGTAGCTCACTCAAGGGAAGAAAATTTTTATTTCAATCAGAAATAATTTTGATATCAGGCTTTGTGGCAAGTCTATGTCTAATATCTCCAAACATATTTTGAGGAATTTCTATTAACAAATCTCACGTTATTTTTCCGCTAGTTTCAGATACTCACTCTTTTGTATCAACTTCTTGATGAGAATTTTGAATTTTTACAACCTTACTTTGAACTCGAGATAAAACTCAGGAAATAACTTCCTCTTCTTGTTTTTCTGCTGCAATTTCCGCTTTTTTCCTCTCAGCATGTGCAGCGATATCTTCAAATCTTTGACGTAAAGGTTGAACTACCTCAGTTGTATCTTTTTTAAAAGTCCAGGGAATTAATTTCATAAATAATATGCTATATTTATAATATTATAATAAATATAGCATATTATTTCGTGAATGTATAATATTATACCTCTCCTCTATCATTCATGGCATTAAATATTCTCTCCATTGCAACGATAAAGGCTCACATTCTATAATTTGTCTCATATTTCTCAGCTGTATTAAAGACATTTTCTGCTGATTGCTCCATCTTTTTCTTGAGTCTTTCTTGTACTTCCTCAGCTTCCCAGTAAAGATTCATATCATTTTGTACTCATTCAAAATAGCTCACCATTACTCAGCCTGCATTTGCCAAAATATCTGGAATAATATTGATATTATTTTTTGCGAGAATTTCATCTGCTTCTGGTGTAATTGGTCCGTTTGCAAGCTCCATAATGAGTTTTGCCTGCACTTTATCAGCGTTTTCACCAGTAATCTGATTCTCAAGCGCTGCTGGAATAAGGACATCACATTCTTTGTAGAGAACCTGCTTTGCGTCAAGCTGCTCACATTCTCATGAATAATCTGTGACTGATTCTCACTCATCTTTGAGTTTTGAAATTGCTTCAATATCAAGACCATCAGCATTATAAATTCAACCTCCTGAATCTGAAATTCCTATAACTTTGATTCATTTTTCAACCATGAGTTTTGCCATCGTAAGCCCTGCATTTCAAGCTCATTGCAGGCAAAGAGTTTTTCCATCAATGCTATCTCATCTGAGTTCTAACATTTTATCAAGCACGTAGACTCATCCCTGAGCAGTAGCTTGTCCTCGTCCTGCTGATCACCCGCTTGAGAGAGGCTTTCCAGTAAAACTTCCTGGAGTATAAGCTCCTACAAGCCGAGAGTATTCATCCATCATCCATGCCATAATTTGTGGTGTGGTATTGACGTCAGGAGCTGGAACATCAGTTTTTGGACCAAGATACTTATAAATTTGCTGCACATAGCCTCGTGAAAGCCTTTCTTTTTCTCACGATGATAGCTCTTTTGGATTTACTATGATTCCTCATTTTCCACCTCCAAGCGGAATATCTATTACAGCGCACTTAAAGGTCATCCAAGTCGAGAGCGCTTTTACCTCATTTCTTGATACATCTTGGTGAAACCTAATTCCTCATTTAAATGGTCCTCTTGCATCATTGTGCTGAGCTCTGAAAGCTGTATATACTTTTGTAGTTCCATCATCCATAAGCACAGGAACAGAAACTTCGAGAATTCTCTTAGGCTGCTCTATGATACTGAGCTTTCCTGCATGTGCATTATCAGGAGAAAATAATTTGTAGGCTTTGTGAATTTGCGCTTTTGCATTTTCAAAAGCATCTTGCTCTGTATGGCTCATATTTTTTTTCTAAAATAATAATGAAAGCATTATATATTTTAGAAACTCAAAATACAAATTTAAAATTTTATTTACGAAGAAATTATTACATGCAGCTTACAATGATTCTGCAAACAAGTCATTATTATAAACTTATTTCTTTATACCTCTTTTTGAGATATCGAGCAAATAAAGATGCTCAAATAAGCAGCACAGATGAAAAAATAAGTGTTGTGTAATTAATATTTTCTGTAAGTGTCTGATAACTGGTAATATTTTTTCCATAAAATGCTGCCCCAGCAGAAACAAATATAAAACATGTTGGGAGTACACCAACCATAGTTCCTCATACAAATCTAAAAAATGGAATCCTTAGTAATCCACAAATATAATTTGTGAGATCATAGGGCAAAAGCATCAGTCGCATCATCATCGTTGTGAAAAATGTATTTTCATACAGTTGTTTTTTAAGTTTTTCGAATCGTTTTTTATCCTTTTTTTTGTGCTTAATAAAAATACCTCCCGTTAAGACTCATACCACATACCCAAACATGCTGGTAAATAGAGTTGAAACAAATGAAATAAGAAATCAAAGCCAAGGTCCCAATACCATACCAGAGAATAAATCAAAGGGGGTCGCTGGAATAAAAAATAAAGGCCTTACTATGTAAGCAATGATAAAAATAGTGATTCATAAAATCATATTTTGTTCTACAAAACTTTTCGCTCAAAAAATCACTGTTTCAATACTCAGATCATAGGCAAAAAAAACAGATATTCCTGCCAAGATAATCAAAGCCCAAAGAAGAATTGATAAACTCGTGACGGTTTTATGATATTTCATGAGCTCGTGACTAAAAATATTTTTAATATATTACTAGAAATTATAAATTTTTCCAGTTATATAGATAACTTGATAGTGAGAATTATTTTATGAATTTCTTTAGGAGTTTTGCGAATGCAACTGTGACGATAAATAATCCTGCTGCGATATACAGGAAGCTACTATCTATATTTTCAAAGGCCTGGGAAAAAGATGTCAGTTCTTTGTTATAAAATGCAGCTCATGCAAGTACAAATACTGTCGAACCTGGAAGTATTCCAAAAATGGTCGCAAGAGTAAATGGGATATATTTTATTCTCAAAAAACCACAAATATAATTGACGATATCATAAGGAAAAAACAAAAGTCTTGTAAGAAGAACCGATACAAAAGGACTTTTATTGGCTGATTTTTTCATCTGACCTAGAATTCCAGTATCCTCTCATGAAATAACTTTTTTTCCAAAAACACTCCCAATAAGATAGGCTGTAGTGGCGCTCAGAGTAGCTCATACTACTGTAATAACAATTCCATAGCTCAATCAAAAAAGCGCTCCACTCATCAGTGTCATAAATGAAGCTGGAAACAAGATTATTGGCCTGAGAGCATAGGCTATAATAAATATAAAAATACCAATAGGATTTCCAGCTATGAAGTTATAGAATCAGAGTGCTATCTCCTCAAAGCTTTGACCAGTATTATTTTTATAGACTAAAAATCATACAAGGAGTGATATCCATATAAGCCCAGTAATAATTTGAAGCGCATAAGAGCTCAGAAAATACTTCAGCTCTGTTTTAAAATTACTAATCGTATCTATAACAAAACTGTCAGCGACTCTCTTGAGAAGATCTGATTTTGTAGGATACGCTTGAATACTCGATGAAAATTTGTAGGCTGAAATATTATTGTCCATAGCGAGGGTTACCTGCCCTATCATTTCTCCAGCATTTTCTCAGTAAATCGTAGAACCGAGAATTTTTCCAGTAACACGCTTAAAATGCATCAGTACAAATCAAGAAGTATTATTTGTTACCTTACTTCTATCGTTTGTTTCAAAGTCTTTTATTTTTGTGACGATATCTTCTTTCTGCATTGATTGTAAGAGCTCAGATTTCGTTTTTCAGACTTTGGCAATCTCATTGTGCGTATATAAAACGCTTGGGAGATTTTTTGTTCTTACATTTTTGTTATGAATTGGCACCAGAATATTTCTCACCACTCAACGTCATTCATTATTGACCCAATGCGTAAACTGTGGATTTCCATTGACGCAGTCGCCAATAGCAAAAATATGTTTTTTATTCGTTCTATTATAGCTATCTACACAAATACCATGTGTATCAAACTCTATACCTGCTTTTTCAAGATTGAGTTTTTCTACATTTGGGATTCTTCCAAGTGCAAAAAGTATTTTATCAAAGGAAATTTTTTTTGTATTTTTTTCATCTGAGGAAATAATTTCAAGCTTTTTATTCTCAGCTTTTTTTCAGGTAAAGTCTGTATAAATATCTATTCATTTTTCTGAAAGAATATTTTTAATAAGCTCACTTGATTCTCTCTCTTCATTTGGAATCAGCTGCGTATTTCTCTGTACTATACTTACCTTGGTTCCAAGTGAAGCAATACTCTCTGAGAGCTCGCATCAGATATATCCTCATCCGATTACCACAAGATTCTCTATGTCCTGGGTAAGCTCAAAAATACTTTCATTTGTGAGAATATCTTCATCATCTAGACCATCAATATTGAGCTTCATAGCCCGACTTCACGTCGCAATCACAATATTCTTTGCTGATATTTCAATGGAATTTTCTCAAGAAAGACTCAGGGTATGTTCATCTTTAAAAGTTGCAACACATTCAAAAAGCTCAATATTATGCTCTCTAATCTTTGCAGGTGTTTCCTCATTTCTGATAACTTCTCTTCTCTCTCTCACTTCTACAAGTGCATCTTTGAGAGAGGAATATTTTCATGATTTCGCAATATCGATAAGTGCCTTAGATGGAACACATCAAAAGTTCGTGCAATCTCCTCAAATTGGCCCACGCTCTATGAGCGCGACTTTTTTCCCAGCTGCAGCAAGACCAAAAGCAACCGTCAGTCATCCAGAACCTGCTCCTATCACGGCTATATCAAAATCGTATTTCATAGAATAATTTATAAATATTAGAGTAATAGTATACCTGAGTGTACTTAATTGTAGCTCAACATACTATATTAACTCAAACTCCAGCCTCATTTTTGAGAAATCTACGAGTAATAATCTTACTCATATTTCATCTCAAAAGTGAAACTCTTTTGTTCCGTCATAGCTCTCTATTTTCATCGTTTCTGGATTAAACTGGAGTCAGGTCATCTCAAAACTCACAAATCATTCAATAGTATTTGGAAGCTCTATAAAAAATCATTTCTCAATCATGCCTGATATATTTCAGGTGAATTCCTCTCAGAGCTTGTCTTTCATATACTTACATGCGAGCATATCTCTGACTTTATACTCCATTTTTTCAGCTCTGTCAGCAGTATCACTACTTCTTCGTGCAACTTTTGGAAGAATTTCCGTGTAGTGTTCTTTTCTCTCTGAAGTAAATTTACCAGATATTATTTCTTTGAGGATTCTATGTATTTGCAGGTCTGGATATCTCCTGATTGGAGAGGTAAAATGACTATAGAATTTAAGTGCAAGACCAAAGTGTCACATATTTTTTTCACTATATCTTGCTTTTTGTAGACTTCTAAGAAGTAATTTTTGCAGATGAAAGAGCTTTGGATTTTGTTTTAAAACTTCCAGCAGCGAAGAAAAATCAGCAGGAATATCTTCACTCACGCCCATAGATTCTAAAAGCTTCATAAATTTTTCTACATCTTCTTCGTCCGGTTTTTCATGAATTCTATAGAGAAATGGATATTTCATAAAGAGTTTTGAGATGGTCTCATTTGCCAAAACCATACATTCCTCAATAATCTTATAGGAATCATATCGCTCATATTTCTTGTATTCTACTGGATTTCATTTCTCATCGAGAATAATTTTAGTCTCAGGAAAATCAAAATCTAGAGATCCTCTGAGGCTCGTATTTTTTGTCAGAATATCTGTGAGCTGCTTCAAGAGAAAAATATTTTCTTTCAGAACTCAGGTATATGTTTTTCAAAATTGGAGTTCGTCTTCAATCGCAATATCTCAAAAAATCATTTCGTCTATTTCACGATACGTGAGTCTATAATCAGAAAGAATAATACTGGTATAGACATCTCACCTTGTAACGACTCACGAAAGTGAAATATCCATCTCACAGGTCACGGTCAGTTTATCTTCTCATGGATGAAGACTACAGAGTCCATTTGATATTTCTGCAGGAAGCATAGGAATCACTTGATCTACAAGATATATACTCGTTCCACGCTTTCTCGCTTCTCTATCTAGTGGACTATCCTCTGTCACATAGTGTGAAACATCTGCAATATGGACATAGAGTTTGTATCATTTGTCTGTTTTTTCGATACTAATAGCATCATCAAGATCCTTGCTCTCAGCTCCATCAATCGTGTAGGTCAAGAGCTTTCTCATATCTTTTCTCTTTGCTATTTCTTGCTGAGAAATTGTTTTTTCAAAGTCTTTTATTTGCTGTTTTATGGTATCTGAGAATGATTTTCTCGCTCCCATTTCAAAGGCAATTTTATAGATATCATCTCTTCCTGCAGGAAGAGATTCGAGCGATTCCATAATTCGACCTTCTGGATTTTTTCACTCCCATTTGATAATTTGTACAGCGACTCTTGCGCCATCACTGTATCACCCTATAAATTTTCCTGGAATAAAAATATCTTGTTTTATAATAGGATCACTTGTCACCACAAAAGCGAAGTTTTGAAGTATTTTGAGTGTTCAAATTACAAGATTCTCCGATCTCTTGAGGACTTTTGTAATGACCGCTTCATCTTTTCCTCTGAAACTCTTGGTTTCAAATGCAACTTCATCGCCCTCAAAGGCATCAAGTTTATTTGATTCGTGCGTGTAGTATCATTTTTTTTCTCCTGTTTTTTCATCAACCGTATCAACAAATCAAAAGCTCCCTTTTCCCTGTTTATAAATACCTATGAGCTCATTCTCGGGGTTTCTTTTTTCTCTGAGTTTCTTTTTTGGTGTTGAGGCAAAGAATTTTTTCTCTTTGTGTTTCTTGATAAATGGTTTTTTCTTTTTTTCTAGCATAAAAAATCTCTGTAAATAATTACAGAGATTGTACCTAAAAAGTCTATGATTGCGAGAGATTATTATTTTCAAATTGAATAAGCTCATACTCATTCGTGTCTGTTTCCAGAAGCAAAGTTATCAGGAGACTCTAAAAGTCTATTTATATCATCTGAAAACATTGATACTTCTCTCCCAATTTTATGTGTTGCTTTCTTTTCTAGATATCTCTTCCAAAGAACTTGGTAGCTCATTCTTGTATCATGAGATTTTACATTTTTAATTTTACGCAGAAAAAAAGATTCAAATGATATAAAGTTCGTATCATCCCATTTTTTTACATCCAATATTTTTTTTAAAGTATCTATAACAATTTCATGATCATATCTTTGATGAATGAGTTTATTAATAATCATCTGAACTCACTTTGGTCACCAAGCTTCTATTCAAAAAACTTCTACTGATTTATTTTTTCATTTATTTACCTTTCATCCTCACATAATTCATATAAGTTGTTTATAATAGTATTATTATACTTTAAATTTAAAATTAATCAAAATTCTATTTTGTTGCAATATTCATATACAAATATACTATTTACTAAAATATTACTGAAATAAAAATGCTTCCAAACAACTCTATTCTCTATTATGAAGATTTTAAATACGAAGAAAGCTCTGAGCTCAAAGCATTCGTAGATTCATGAAAAGCCCATGAATTTTTAAAAAATATCTGACAGCCTATTATTTTGGTACTTGGATGAGATGGGTCTATGCTCGCTGCCATACATAAACATTATGAGAAAAAAATGCCTTTTCTTGGAATCAATTTCTGAAATGCATGATTTCTTCTCAATGATAAATCCGTAATGTGAGAAAGTGAGTTTGTCACTCAAAAATTTCCTCTTATTTCAGCTGAGCTCTGTATTGGAAAAAAACAAATGACAAAGTTTGTTGCGCTGAACGAAATAGATATCAGAAGTGCCAGAGGAAGAGTCCTCGAGCTTAATGTAGAAATATCCCAAAGCGGTACACTCTCTCTTCTGTGAGACGGGATTGTGATTTCTACTCCAGCAGGTTCAACAGCCTATAACAGATCACTCTGAGGACCAATTATCCCACATGGAATTGAGGCATTTGTTATGACTCCGAAAGCTCCCATTCATCCTCGAGGACAAACCTCAGTTATTCTGCAAGATGATAAAACCCTTCAAATCCACAATACCGGAAGAAAAAATATGTTTCATATTTACGGTGATGGAAAAGAAATACTCTGAGATAGTGAAGAGAATATCAGTCTTACTCTTAAAAAATCAGATATAAACGTTGAGTTCCTCATAGGAAAAACATATCAGTCCGAGTGGAATAATAAGGTTATGAAAGAGCAGGGACTCCAGATATAATCCTCTTTTTTTCAGAAAATAATAAAAAAGTTTTGACTCTTTTTTATTATTTCATATATTTTAAGTGTAAATTAAACACTTACTTTTAATTCTTATTTATAAGCAGTATAGAAATATATTTTTCTCCAAATACGTAGTAGACTATTAGAAAAATACTTATCTCTTCCCTGCTCAAAATTTTTTCCTTTCAAATAAGTGTATTAATTACATTAATATAATACTTCTTAACCTAGTATCCTATGGATTCCACTGCATATACAAAAATACAAATACAAAAACTGGTTAAGAATTTTCTTTCCACATTATCATATTTTTTAATTATACCATTATGCAAACTGATAACGCACTTATAGTCGTAGACTACCAAAATAGTTTTATTCCAGAAAATGAATGAGGAACATGAGAACTCTGAGTGGAAGGATGATGACTCCTCGCTCCAAGAATCAATCAGCTCATGCAAGAAACAAGACAAAAATGAGGATTGGTCATAGCTACAAGGGACTGGCATCCGCAAGGACATATGTCTTTTGCAAGTAACTATGCATGAAAAAATCCTTTTGATACAGTATGATGGGATGAAGTTATGAACAATGTTCCTGAGAAAGTACGAATAGAAAACTCTGCAGATTTTAATCTCACAGACTTACAAATAGAGTTCTGAGCAAAATGAAATCAGGTACTCTGGCCTGATCACTGCGTGCAGGAAACAGCCTGAGCAGATTATCACAAAGATTTGGATATATCTCAAATTGATAGACATATCCTCAAATGATATGATCCAAAAACTGAGATGTATAGCTGATTCTTTGGACGTGAAGATACTCTAGAATGAAAAACACTCACAGAAATCCTCAAAGAATTTTGAGTAAAAACGGTTCGTGTTATTGGGCTTGCAACTGATTACTGTGTGAGCTCTACTGCCGCAGATGCCGTAAGAAATGGCTTTCACACAATTATAGATAGATCAGCTATAGCTTGAGTCGCAATAAAGTCCCCTGAAGATACTATAAAGTACCTTGAGGAACTGCGAGAAAAACAATCAGTAGAATTTGAATAAAATATTTTTTATTTCAAATAAAATAAGTGTAAATAATACATTATAAATATACAACTATGTGAATTTTATTAAAACCAGAAGATTTCTTTCCCAGTCTCTCAGGAGCCCCAGAAGTAGATAATCTCCTTGATACTGACTTTTATAAGCTCTCAATGCTCGACTTTATACTCGCTCATCCAGAATATGCTGGTCTCAACGTAAGATGGAGTATGAAAATTAGAACTCCAGAGATTCAAACAGCCAGCGTGATTTCCAGAGAAATACTTGAGTCTCAATTTGAAATGACTCAAAATGCCATAACAGGTCTCTCAGAATCAGAGCTTTCATATCTCAGAGGAATGGAGAGAGCTCCTGGGGTACGAATGTTTCGTGAAGAAACACTTCATTTCCTGAAAGACTTCAAACTCCCAGATTTTGAAATCTGAGAAAAAGATTGAAATTATACTCTTGATTTTACAGGTCCTTGGGAGAGCTCAATGATGTGGGAAATTATAGCTCTCAAAACGATAAATGCACTGTATATTTCTCAGTATATCAAAAGAGCAAAACTCTCTGATGTTGATTTCACCTGAATAATGAATCAGATTACATGAAGACTCTTTGATGATATAGAGCTTTTTAAACAAGCCCCACAGGCAACTTTTTCTGAATTTGGAACAAGGAGAGCAATGAGCTCTGTATACCAGAGAGATGTAAACCGAATTCTCGCAGATAGACTCCCAGGGCAATATGCTGGAACCTCAAATGTTTTGATTGCCAAAGAAATGTGAGGAGCCAACCCACGAGGAACGAATGCTCATGAGCTCAGAATGATACCTACAGCACTCCATGATAGTCCTCAGGCCATTATTACAGAAATGTATGAAGTGGATAAAAAATGGCAACAGCACTTTCCAGAGCT
Source organism: uncultured Candidatus Peribacteria bacterium (assembly GCA_964456335.1). GTDB lineage: Bacteria > Patescibacteriota > Gracilibacteria > BD1-5 > UBA6164 > JAACSU01. The sequence goes on from CAYVZQ010000003.1 coordinate 26,475, forward strand.
TGCGCTTCTGCTTCCTGATGCATATGGAACAAGTTTTTACCTCCAAAACGCTCCAGATGAAATTATAAAAATGCATACAGGAATGCGTTTTGATTCAAAAGACCCAATGCAGGCAATTCCAGAATATATAGATTGGCTTTTAGCGCATGGCCAGGATCCTATGACAAAAATTTGAATCCCGAGTGATGGACTCAGCGCAAAAAAAGTCGTAGAAATCAGTAATGCTTTTCATGACAAACTTTGAAAACTGAGCTTCTGAGTTGGAACAAACCTGACCAATAATAGTAAAGGAACCTTTCCATGAACAGAACCATTCTGACCATTTTGATCATTCTCAGTAGTCGTAAAACCAATGTCTGTCCAAAGACCTGATGGAAGCTGGCAGTCAACAGTCAAACTCTCAGATAATCCTAACAAAGCGATGTGAAGTCCTGAGAGAGTTGAGCATTTTAAAAAAATATTTGGAACAGCTGGAATGCAAGCTCTGAGTGTATCGGTGTAAATATATTATTTTCTCAAAAAACATATTATGAAAAATACAGACCTTATGATGCCTGATAGAAATCTTGATTACCAAGATATCAGCCGAGAACTCCCAAAATGGATACATGAACAATCTCTGGATAAATGACTCGTTATATGAGTCTCAGGATGAATAGACTCTGCCGTTGTCTCTACGCTTTCGGCCATGAGCTGAAAAGCACTCACAGCTCTAGAGCTTCCGATTCACCAAAAATCAGCAGAAGTCGATAGAGCCAAAGAACATATAGAGTGGCTCAAAAGTAAATTTTCAAATGTTACATCTCAAATCATTGACCTCACGCAGGTATATGATGCTATGAAAGAGCTTCAATATCCTTGAGAAAATGAAGAGAGTGAATATCTCTCTGATGTAAATCTCAGATCAAGACTCAGAGCAGCCCAGCTCTACGCGACGGCAAACAGGAAAAATGCTCTGGTCATGGGAACAGGAAATAAAGTCGAAGACTATGGAATAGGATTTTTCACAAAATTTGGTGATGGAGCAGTAGATCTCTCTCCTATCTGAGAGCTGTATAAGTCTGAGGTATATAAACTCTGAAAAGAGCTTTGAATTTCAGCTGATATTCTCGCAGCGAGACCAACAGATTGACTGCATCCAAACGGAGCTACAGACGAAGATCAAATTGGATGTAGCTATGATGAATTAGAATGGGCAATGGGTGAATATGATGCATGAAACAGGCTCCAAGATTTCACGGGGAGAGCTGCGCAGGTAATGAAAATATACACTCAAAGACATGAGTGAAACGCTCATAAAATGCAAATGCCTCCTGTATTTAGAGTATGCGACCCAACAAAAAGTCCAGCATATTATGATGTACACCAGTAAATACCTTCTCAATTTATAGCTATGAATCCCTATAACTCACACATATTTTACGATGAATTTTCTTATGAGCGAAATGGTGAGCTCAGAGACTTTGTCTCTTCAACTTTTATTTCTGCTCTCCTTCAAAGTATTTCTCAGCAATGCATTCTTGTTTTAGGATGAGATGGAACCATGCTCCGAGCAATATCACAGCATGCTGAAAAAGAAATTCCATTTGTATGAATAAATTTTGGACATAAGGGTTTTCTCCTCAATCATCCGCATTGGATATTTCCAGATATTCCGAAATTTGTATCACGGCAATATCCATTATTAGAACTGCGAAATATATGAGAGTTTATGGGAAATGCTTTTAATGACATACATCTCTATTCGCCTGAAGGGAAAGCTATTTCACTTGAAATCAGTAATGGAGAAGGGCTTCTCAAACTTTGGTGAGACGGAGCAATCATAGCAACTCCAGCAGGTTCGACCTGACACTCTAAATCCTATGGTTGACCAGTCTTACCACATACAAGTAAAAATATAGTTATCACTCCCAAATGAAATATTGGTCATAGTTCTCCAAAAGCAATTGAAGATTCTCATATTTTACAAATCAGAAATACTGGAAGAAAATATCCACTTGGAATAAATATAGATGGAGTACAACAGCATATATCTCAAAGTGATGAAGATATAGAGTTAGAAGTACAAATTTCTCAGAAAAAAGTGAATCTCTTACTTGCCGGTGATCATATTCGAGATTGGGACAACAAAGTGATGCAAGAACAATGATTTAGCATATAAATATAAAAGCTATGAAAGCAAAACTCAGTGAAACAACTGCCATTTATTGAGGCGCATTTAATCCCCCAACCCTCGCACATGCACAAGTCGTATGAGAAGTATTAAAAAATTCTCATATAACTCATGTTATTATTTCTCCAAGCTGAGAACGTGAAGATAAACAATTTTGAATTCAACCTATGTATAGAAAAAAACTTATAGAAATGTATGTGAATATCCTCCAAGAATCATGACTGAATATCAGCCTTGATACATTTTTTCTGGAAGGAAAAAACCATGGACTGACCACTACCGCAGCAGAAGAGGAATATTTTAGAGAAAAACTCTGAGAATCTCCATACTTTATTTTTGGGAGTGATGTTGCACAAAATATGCCAGATTGGTCTGAAAATGAAAATGCCTTTATAGAGCGAAGACTCAAAAAAATATTTATAAACAGGCCGTGATATGAATTTGATTTAGAGGCAAATGGATTTGATAATTATATGCTGCTAGATATCCCAAATATGCTGGATATATCCAGTAGTATGGCTCGAGAAATGATACGAAATAAGCAGTCAGTACAAGGAATTCTACATCCAGAAATTAGCCAAACAATCCTGAGGGAAACATTATATTCTTAAATATATAATTATGAACAAAGCAATTTTGCGAGAATGAAAGTGGATCAATACTATATGAGTCATACATCCAGAGACTTGAAATATGTGGGAGTGAGTCGAGAGAAGATGAACCTGACAGGTTGTGGGTGCCTTGGTTGAGAATATTTCAAGACAAACTTTTGTATTGGTAGAACAGTTTAGACCACTTATGAATGCGAGAGTTATAGAATGCGTTGCTGGACTAGTTGATAGTGGAAATACTCCAGAGCAGGCCATCGCAAAAGAAATTCTTGAAGAAACTGGATATACTGCTAGGCAAATAGAGTCTCTCTTTGAGTGACCAAAATCAGCTGGCATTACAACTGAGCAAACTCTCGACTATTACGTATCCGTAATATGAGACGCATGACCACAACAACTTGAAAGCTCTGAAGTATGACTCACTGTGCACGAAACTAATAGCAAGATTTCAGATCTAAAAAAGTTTTTAGAAAGTGAAGAAAAATCTGGAAAACTTGTCTCTCCATGAATTTGGGCAGCTGTGTGAAAAGCTCTCGCTGATGGAAAAATAAAGGTGTAGTGATTAAGACTTGCAGCATTCCCCTTTTGTAGTAAAATAAGTGTAGTAATTACAAATATATTTTATGCTCATTCCTGAAAATAAACAGACAGACATATGGTCAAGTGACCTCACTATTCCAGTTCTTGCACTTGATGTTGTCATTTTCACCATTTATAAGTGAGAACTTTGCGTCTTGGTGACCAAGCGAGAAGAGTTTTGAGTTCATGGATATTCGCTTCCTGGAAGTATCGTCTCAAAGTGATATACACTCGAAGAAAATTTTGATGAAATGCTCAAAAGAAAGACATGAATTACATGAGTATACAAAGAGCAACTCTATACTTTTTGAGACAATGTAGGAAGAGATCCTCGGTGACATGTGATAGCGCTTGCCTATTATGCGCTTGTAAAAGCTGAGAATTTTCTCTCACAAGTAGATTTTACGCAAGTTGATATTGTCACCGTACAGCAAGCCCAAAAACTCAGTTTATTTTATGAGCACGATAAAATACTTGATTACGCGCTTGAAAGACTCAAAGGAAAGCTCTGATATACAGATATTGTAAAAGAGCTTCTCCCTGAAAAATTCAGAATTTCTCAAATGCAAAAAATCTATGAAATTATTTTGGGAAGAAGCCTCGATAAACGAAATTTCCAGAAAAAAATATTCTCACTTAAAATAATTTGTGAAACCTGAGAACTCGATACTTCGACAAATAGACCAGCCAAACTCTATAAATTTGAAAATAAAAGGCTCAAAATAATTGATATGTTATAAAGTATTGCTTATTTATGTATTTAAAGTATAAATATTTGGATTCATATCCTATTACTCAACCGAATTGATTCGTTTAAATATTTCATATTCTGAAAACTGTGTTCCAAAAGTATTTTCTGATTGGGTACAAATTCATCAAGAAGATACTTCAGGAGTTTGAAATAGAGTCTGTGAATTATTAGCTTTCAATGATTTAGAATCGGCTCTTTGAATATTTAATAATGCAATTGGAGATGTCATCTCACTCCATACTTCTTGAAATTCTACTGCTCGTATACACTAAAAAACACTCCTCGTATTGAGGAGTGTTTTTTAATTAGAAATTTGAAATAAGTATAGCTGTAGAAAAAAAGAAAAACCCGCGCAGGCCTGTAACTCGCGCGGGTTGTTTTCATGGGGCTAAAGGTCAGCTCATCGCGGGATCATAATCCGCGGGCGTGACTTTAGCTTGAGGCTGCTCGGCCTGTGAAGCTTTTTGTGCTTCAATTCTGGAACGCATGTTCGCCATTACGATTGCTTGCCTTTCAGGGCAAGAAGTTGCAAATTCCCGTAGGGAACCATCCTTTCCATGTGTAGTTGTAGCCATTTGGGCTTCTCCTGTCATTTTCGCCTCACTTTGGAGGCTTTTGTTTTTGTAAGCCTCCTTCTGGAGACAGCCACTCAAATTATTTTGAGGGATGTCTAGAACGATATGGAAATTAAGCGCATTGTCAAATTGAAATTAATAATTCTGTGATTGCTCGATAAGATTTTCTAATCTATAAATTTTTACAGTTTGCAATATACTGTTCATAATAAGTAAGAGAATTACTATTGCTGCAATTGCTCCATATATTTTAGCGAGTTTAATTTTTTTCTTTATTTTTTGAAACATCATTTTTAAGGTTAGAAATGTTAAATAGGCTTGTCACGCCTTAAATGCAAATTTTACAGTTGGATGACGCACAAGTGTACGCTGAACTAGGGGAATTCTTTTCGCTTGTCAGGCTGCTGTTTTAGCTAGTTGTTCTATCATAATTTATTTTTCATTTTACCAGTTTCATATATTTTCCATATTTTTCCAAGGGCTTTGAATCTCTAATGCTTCTCACTTTTGTAATATTTCGATAGATACATTATCTGGAGATTTTATGAAAGCCATGTATCCATCTCTTGGAGGTCTATTAATTGTTACTCAAGCTTTTTGAAGCATTTCACAGTATTCATAAATATCATCTACTTCGTAAGCAAGATGTCCCCAACTTCGACCTGTTTCATATACTTCATCACTGCCCCAATTGTATGTCAACTCAACTTCAGGAGCTCACTGCTCAGTTGCAAGAAATACAAGAGTAAACTCTCCCGCTTGATTCTCTATTCTTCTGAGTTCTTTGAGTCCAAGAATATCACAGTAAAAATGGAGTGATTCATCAAGATCTCTCACTCTCACCATCGTATGCAAGTATTTCATATATTTTAAAAATTATTTCTTAAATTTCTCAGCTCTATAAACTCCTGTTTTGTAGCATTTATAAATGGATTATACTCCCTCTCTTGTCAGAGATTTGTAAAGAAATTCTCATTTTCTCTCTGTGCGAGTATTTTTTGAAATTTCTCAGATGTATCTGGAGCATATTTTTTCGCGAAGTCATAATTATTTTTTATGTAATCATGTCATGAATATATCATCACATCATCTCTATATTGCTGGAAAATTTGTATGGATTCATATAGATCTTCATTACTTCAGCCCCTAGTATGTCATACTCCTCCTTGAAATAGCACATCTCAAGAAAATAGAGCATATACCTTTCCATTTACGCTTAGTTCAAACATCATATGCCCAGCAGCATGACCAGGACTCAAGATTGCTTTCATCGAAATACCTTCTGTTTGGAAAATTATTTCTCTATCTTCAAATATGTGAGTTACAGTAATAGGCATATTCTGTGCGGCTATGCTTCCTGCATATACTTTACTGCAAGCAAGTCATGTAACTCACTCGTAATGATCAAAATGTTCATGAGTAATAAGTATTTTTTCTAAGCTCAGAGAATTTCTATCTAAAAATTCTCTCGCCAGATTGCTATCACAAGGATCAATAATAAGTGCCTTGTTTTCTCAATATTCCAGAATATAAAAAATATTCTGGAGCGCGTTATGTGTAAATATTGGATGGATTTTCATAATCTGATTATACAAAAAAAATCTTTCTTTCGAAAGATTTTTTCAATAATATTTTGGTGCCCAGAGAGGGACTCGAACCCTCACACCCGAAGATAAGGGATTTTGAGTCCCTCGTGTCTACCATTCCACCACCTGGGCAAATATGCGAAAATATTATAGTGAAAAGAGAATTTTTACAAGTTCGGCTTACAATATTACTCAGCTAATAGTCCTTTATATTTAGAATATGTAAGTAATACTGCGTAGATTCATGGAACTTTTTTTGATAATACTTTTTTTACGTCTCAATAGTTTTGTTGTCATGGTATAAGTTGAGGAAGAAGTGGAGATGATATATCTAACTTCGTTGTTTCTGGGTTATACTCCTGAAAATATGTAAGTGGAATACAGAGAGCATCTTCGTTATAAAACTGTACAAAAACTCACTGATTAAAAAAACCAAAATACTCTGAGAATTCTTTTGGAAGAATTCATTCAAACTCTCACTTTACTTCATCTCCGTGAACACGAAGATGCTGTATTCAACATATATAAAGTAAAGCTTTTTTAGCTTCGTGATTGGCAAGTGTTCAAGGCTGAGAAAGCGCAGTCTCTATTTGTGACGCACATCCGCTTCAAATATTAGCTAATACTCATACTTCTTGAATTCTTTCTGTATCTTCTGGTGTTACCTTTGATAAATTCTTCCCCTCTACCATTTCTTATAATTCATAAATTAAATTAGTCAAGACAGTATATGAATGAATAACTTTTTTACAAATAACTTTTATTTACTAAAATACATACAACATATATCCAAAATAAAAAATCTATGTATATTTGTACAGATTGTTGAAATGAATCGCTCAAATGGAAAGGCCAATGTGAGTTTTGCAAAGAGTGGAATACACTCAAAGAATTCAAAGAATCTAAAAATAGCTCCAAAAAATGAGTATCTGGAGTCTCATCTGAATTGTGAAAAATCTGAGAAAAAGATAGTGAAAAATGAAATCTCATTTCTACTACCTCATGAGAATTTAATACCGTTTTGTGAGGAGGAATCGTAGAGTGAAGTATTATTTTACTTTCAGGAGAACCTGGAATTGGGAAATCTACTCTCACGCTGCAGCTGTGAAACTGGCTCACAGAAAAACTCATCTATATTTCAGGAGAAGAAACCATTGGGCAAATATCTTCCAGGGCAAAAAGACTTGAAATAACAGGCGAAAATATACAAATTCTCGCTGAAAATAATCTGGAAAATATTATCGCGACTCTCGCAAAAAATCATACAAAAGTAGTGATTCTTGACTCTATTTCAGTGATGTACAGTAATGAAATTTCAGGAACTGCTGGAAGTATTTCTCAAGTACGATATATCACAGAAAAAATTGTTGAATACGGAAAGCAAAATAATACAGCTTTTATTATCATTGGACATGTGACAAAGGACGGTTCTCTGGCTGGACCAAAAACCCTCGAGCATATGGTCGATACGGTTCTCTATTTTGAGGGAGACAAGTATGATAACCTGAGAATCCTGAGAAGTTTTAAAAATAGATTTGGTTCGAGCTCTGAGATTGGGCTGTATAAAATGGAGGAAAAATGACTCATCGATATAGAAAATCCAGGCCTTGAATTTATTAGTGATGAAACAGACTCTATTGGGAGTGCTCTCTCTATGACCCTTGAATGAAGCAGACCACTGATTATAGAGACGGAAGCTCTTACTACCTATACCAAATTTTGATATCCAAAACGTTCCAGCCGATGAATCCTCTCCAGTAAACTCGATCTCATCATCGCCGTGCTTGGAAAATATACACAGGTAAAACTTGAAAGCCATGATGTATATGCAAATATATCACGAGGACTCAGCGTTTGAGATCCTGGAATAGATTTAGCACTTGCTGCCAGTATCATTTCGTCAAAAAATAATAAAAAACTCTCTAAGAAATCTCTCTTTATTGGAGAAATCTCACTCACTGGAAAAGTGAAAAAAGTCATGCATCTAGAAAAAAGAATGAAAGAAGCAGAAAAAATGTGATTTGAGACGCTCTACATCCCAAAGATATGAGATTCTCTTACTCAAATTTTACCCAAGAAACATACTATTAAAATCATAGAAATATCACATATTTCTGAATTAAGTGCACACATCTAAATATAAAAATATGAATCAAAAAATCCTGACCCTGCTTGTTATTCTCTGTAGTTTATTTTCATGAGCCCTGTGAGCTCTTGGAATTATGTATTTTTCTCAGATACAAGATTTCTTCCCTGAGAGTCAAGTTCAAAAGAACATTGTGAATGAACAAAGACTCACTCAAAATAATACGACTCAGCAAAAAACCAATGTTCCAGCCAGTGAGATGATGAAATCACTAGAATCAGAAATTACATCAACTGTAGAAAATGTCTCAGAGAGTATTGTCAGCATTGTCATCAAAAAAGACTTAGTGGTATACAGAAGTGACCCATATGGATTTTTTCAACAACCTGCTGGGACTATATCGAGACAAGTATGAGGAGGGAGTGGTTTTTTTATAAAAAGTGATGGAACCATTCTCACAAATAAACATGTTGTAGCAGATCCAAATGCAGAATATACTGTCATACTCTCTGACGGAAGTGAACTTGATGCAAGAGTACTTGCTCTGGATCCCATTAATGATCTTGCTGTCATAAAAATAGATGCACCAAGTAGGAGTTTCACATCTCTAGAAATAGCTCAAAATACAGATGATTTACAAATCTGACAATTCACTATAGCTGTTTGAAACGCTCTTGCGGAGTTTCAAAACTCAGTATCCCTCTGAATTGTAAGTGGAAAAAATAGGATGATTGAAGCAGGATGAGATAGGCTTACTGGACTGATTCAAACTGATGCGGCGATTAACCCAGGAAACAGTTGAGGTCCACTTATGAGTCTAGATGGGCACGTAATAGGAATAAATACTGCTATAGCGTCAAATAGTAATGGGATTTGATTCGCTTTCGCCCTCAGCCAAGCAAGAATTGATTACATTCTGGGGAGTATTGCAGAAAGTGGAAGAATTAAAAGACCATTTATAGGTATTAATTATATTCCAAACTCTCCATGAGTCGCAAGTGAACTCTGACTGAGTGTTGATTATGGAGTATACATTATCAATGAAGCTGGAAGTATTGTTGCTTGAAGTAGCGCTGAGAACTCAGGACTTGAACCATGAGATATAATTCTTAGTGTCGATGGAGATCAAATAAATGGAGATGCACTCTGAGCGCTCATTCAAAACACGCTTCCAGGAGAAACGCTCTCACTTGAAGTTCTCAAGGAGTCTTGAGAAATAATTGAAACCGATTTACAACTTTGAGAATCTTAATACTTATAAAATAATAAATATAAATAGTATAGACTGTAATTCTGAATATATAAAAAAACTCTGAGATTTTCTCAGAGTTTTTTTTATTTAACTACAGATAGTAGAGGGCTATTGCAACGAATATTCACAGCAAACTTCCTGCAAATGCTTCACTTGGGAGATGTCAGAGCGATTCTTTAAATTTTTTCACTCAAAGTTTTTCATTGATTGCTTTCGCATGAAGTCCAGCCTCATATCGTACGTTTATCGCATCATAAATGATGATAACGGTAAATCACATTACAATTGCAAATAAGTCATGATGAACTCCATATTTAAGAGCAAATGCAGTTGCAAGAGATACGACAACTGAAGAATGAACTGAAGGCATTCCTCCACTTCAAAATGATCTCTCGACATCCCACTTTCCTGATACTCATTTAATTAATATCCCCTTGAAAAATACTGACAATGCAAAGGCAGTAGCTGGTACAAGGATGATAGTATCATAAAAGACGTTCATTATTCTACAGAGATAATTTTATAACTCACAGACTCACCTGCACCATTTTTTACTTCAAAGCTATCTCATTTTTTCTTTCCAAGAATTGATTTTCCCATCGGTGACTCATTTGAAATTGTTGGATTTTCTCAGAGAATATTTGCTTCTGTTGTACCAACTATTTTATAAGAGTCTGATTCTTTACTTCAAACTTCTTCTATAGTAACGGTCATACCCATATTTACTTTCTTTCCTGAAGCTTTTGGAGATTCTTTTATCAGTTCTACTCTTTTGAGTTGGTCTTCTAATTCGATAATTCTTTGTTCAATCTGTGATTGTTCATTTCTCGCATCTTCATATTCAGAGTTTTCTGAAAGATCACCATAACTGATTGCCTCTTTTAATTTTTCTGCTATTTCAACTCTCTTATCACTCTTGATAAACTTTAATTCTTCTTTGAGTTTTTCAAGCCCCTCTGAGGTAAGATAAATCACTTGTTCTGACATAATTCCTACTAGTTTAAATAATATTTATATTTTTTAGAATGATTCTAAAATTTCCTTAGCACTATTATAGCTATCTTTTTTAATTTTCAATCAAAAAGCTAAATTTTCGTATTCAAAGACAATTCTTATAGAATCATCTTCGTGTCCTTCTTTCATATTAATATAAAATGAAGCACTTCCAAAATTATCTACCTTATTCAACTCGATTGGGAGCTCAAATCTCAAAACTTCAAAAATTTTTAATACTTCTTTGTAACTTTTAGATGGAAACATATAGAGTGAAAAATGTGAATTTGTGTATTCTCTATATGTATCTGGAAACTCATCTGTAATTCAAAAAAGTGAATTTCAAGGTATGTTTACTGGAGTGAGAATAAAGCTCTCTCTAAAGTCATCTAAAACTCTTTGTTCTGCTCTAAATAGTTCTGGGAGTTCTGTATCATCTTCTTCATCTTGCTCCTTATCATCTGAAGTTCATTTTAATACATCTAAGAAAAATACATCTGGATCAATTTCTTCTGCCTGTACAACTACAGTTCCATCATCTGATATTTCTGTGATAAGCTCATATTTTTCACTATCATCAATTATCTTTGAATCTGTGACTATTTCACCACTATATTTCATCTTTTTCAAAAAGAATCTATAGTCCTCACTCAGCGAATATGCAATAATATTGGCTGCAAGTGTCAACATAATAAATGACAAGAATATTATAACAATTCTCATGAAATATGAGTTATTTAACTACAATTTGTGAAAAATCTAGCTCAATAGGGGTATCTCTTCAAAGAAGATTTATATTTACTTTTACAAGTCATTTTGAGTCATTCACTTCAGTAATCACTCCTTCATTTCCTTCAAAGGCACCTTTCGTAATAAGCGCTCTATCACCTTTTTGAAATTTGCTTGAAAAAGTTTCTTCTTTACTTTCAACTTTTCCTTTCAGTTGAGCAAGTTCTTCACCAGAAACTGGAACAGGAATATTCCCCGCACCGAGAAAACCAGTAACATTTGGAGTATTACGTACAATATACCAACTTTCATTTGTAACTACCATTTCTACGAGAATATATCCTGGAAGAATATTTTTCTTTCTTTTTACTTTTGTTCCACCAGCCCTCACGGTTACAACATCATGAGTTGGCACAAATACATCGATAATATATTCCTCTAAACCAAAACTCTCTCTTCTCTGAAAGAGTGACTGTTTTACATTTTCCTCTGTTCCAGAAATTACCTGGATAACATACCATTGTGATTTTTTTTCTAACATAGGATGATTTTTGTTTTTAGATATAAATTATTCAGTCGTTGCTCCGCTCTGTGTTTCTGGCAGGAGTTCACCAGTTCACGTTTCACTTTCGCTCCCAGTTCAAGTTTCTTCAGGAGTGATATCGATAGTTGCTTCATCTGAGAATAATGCATCAATTTCTTCATCAGTAAGTGAAGAGTTGATAGATGTATTTCCTGCTAGATTTAAACCGAATAAATCTTTCAGTCCAAAAATAATAGTAGAGAAAATATTACTAAAAATAAATAGATATGTACCAAAAAGTATGAGTAATGTTATAACAAGTAAGAAATATTTTTGAGTTTCTTTTCTTGTCGGCCAAACTACATGTTTGAGCTCTCTCACCGAGTCCTTTAAAAACTGTATCATAAACATATTTAAGAGTATAAAAAAGTATCACGATAGTTTCGTGATACCTGTCAAACACAAGTATATCTTTTTCTCAGGAAAGTCAAAGATTTTTTGACTCACTCTCTAAGCTATGGTATACTACAACTAAGGAAAATTCTATTTACACATTATAGCATATATGGGATTCTATTTATTTTTACTATTTCTTTGTATTCTTCTCATATGAGGATACATTTTTTTATGGTTTTTGAGTAAAAAAATAGCAGCTTTTGAATGAAATTTGATATCACTTTTTTTAAGTAGAACAGATACTATTCCATGTTTATATGAAATAACACAGGGGCAAATTAACAAAAGACAAGAAATTTTTTCCGAAATACTTTCACTCAGGAAAAAAGAATTCTGACTATGAGAAATCAGTAAAAATATAGATGCATTTTTTGAACTGGAATCTCATATTCATCATGAAATAAATTTTATATTTCAAATTTGCAATAAAAACCCAAAGCTCTTAAAAGATAAAAAATTTCTCTACATTAGAGATGTGATGATTCATAAAAGTGCTGAGATATCGAGGCAAGTAAAAATATATAAAAAAATTATCCATATATATAATACTTTTATAAAATATAAGAATTATAGTATTATCTGACTGATACTTCCCTTTCAAAAAAAATAGTCCTTTCGGACTATTTTTTATTTTACATATATATCCCAACTGTCTCAAGCAGCCCAAGCAGCCATTCAAGTTCCATTCATATTCCAGCGATTTGTAGTAGCTCATAATCCACTCGAACCGTTGCTTATTTCAAACATAGCTGAGAGTGATCCAGCATCCCAATTATACCAAAATGACGTTGCCGTAAAGCTCATCACTCATGTATTTCAAGATACTTTTTTTACGCTTATATTTTGTGAGTTTTGTGTATTACAGGAATTTACTAAACAATTTCTAAATGTATCATTCAGTTCCCATTCCCAACAGTTTTCACTAGAACATGCCATAGCTAAAGTAAGGTTTTCAATGATTCCTATATCTGGAATCGTAACATTTGCTGAATCTCAAGGAATAGTAGGCAGCGTCCCTAATTGACCTACAGAATTAAATCAACTTCAAGTTTTAGATCAAATATGCATCCATCCACCACCTGCATTTTCCATATCACAATATACATCAAATGAGCCAATTCAAGCAGGATTTATAGAATAATTACCATCTCATTTTGCTCCTCAAGTTTGTTTGATTCTTTTACAGCTACTATTTGGAATAATAGCTTGAAGTTGTGGTCAAGTTCAAGAAATAGTCTCATCGTTTCATAAATATGCTGTGAAAGAGCCTGTTGTTTGCACTATATCTAAGTATCAAGACCCATTTTGTATTGCGCTCACTTCTTGTACTGGTATATTTGTGACTGATTCTGTGAGAACTCATAATTTCTTCCCGTAAACCTTTGGAAATCTTTCTTCATAATCAACGGCAAAACTTTCATTATTCACTAAAAATGGTTGACTTAATGATGCAACAGAGCCTTGTTCTTCCATAAGAGTTAGCAGTTGAATCGAGTTTCTATCCTTTGTCAGATAGTAAGTGTAAAAAGTATCGTCTTTCGGATCTCTTCATCCGTTGGTATAGTCTATTGTTTCAAGCACATCAACTCAGACATATCATTGGTAGGCAAAAACGTTTGATGCTCCACTCGCTGTAATCTCGATATAATCATCTGGAAGTGGAAGAGATTTACTCGCAGCATAGGTCTGAAGTGAATCAGAAAGTTTTGTGAGCTGTGAAAATCTATTGGAATCTCTCGCTCCTGTGAGATATCCAGAATAACTCACAAATCATACCGTTGATAATATTCAAACGATGGTAATTACCACTATAAGTTCAACCAGCGTAAATGCTCTCAGAGTATATCTCATAGATATATGAATTAGTTGTAATAGATGAATTATATAAAAAACTTCTTTAAAAAGAAGCAGAACCCCTTGATTCTACTTCTTTTTAAGTCCTAATTTGATTTTTTACTTTTTTCTTCTTTTTTTCACTGATTCAAAATATCTTGATACTCTTCAAGTTCTGTCCACTTCTTTTGCATTGCAAGTTTTGCTTGGTCTGGCCAAGTAGAAGGATTATGCATAGAATATCTTGCTCACGCTTGCAAGAGAATTTCTTCAAGTCATACGACATCTTCTTCTACAATATCTTTATAACTTTGTACTCCATACTTGTGTAATACTTTTTCAAGTGAAGGACCAATTCATTCTATGAGTTGTAAATCATCTTTTGAAAGTACGTCTTCGTTGTATTTTTTCATTTCGGCTGATTCTTTTACCGCAGAAATTTTACTTATTTCTACTATATTTTTTTCAGGTTTCATCAGCCATCAAAATGCTAATCAGAGAGTAAAAGCTCAAAGTAGCATAGTAAAAATCTCTATAGTTGCGCTCGCACCTGTATAGCTGGTAAAGATTTCTTGGAACATTGGTTTCTATTAAATTATAATATTATATCTCTGATGATGAATTTTGATTCACTTCTTCAGGGCTCGTTTCTTCCTGCTCCTGTGATATATCATCTTCACCAGTAGTAGTCTGCTCTTGATCTTCTGATGATACTGTACTTTCTGATGATAGAGATACATCTTCTCCACATGCAACACTATTCATCGTACTTACTGTTGTTCTGAAAACATATCAAGTAGGATTATTGATTCCCCATGGGTCAAGTATTTGAGCTCTGTATTTTGTTTGGAATCTATTTACTGCAGCTACATCATTTTGTTCATATACTCCATTCACTGGAAGTGATTCTCCTTGAGTATTGAGAAATGCCTCAAGTCGTCTTACTTCATTTTCATTATTTTCATTCCCTATACCAATTGGTCATACGAGTGGAACACTACAAATACTCGCCACTGGTCCTGTATCAGAAGATACTTCATCCTCAACTTCATTATTTTCTCAGCTAAGCTCTTCAAGTAAAGATCCTGTTGAAGTTGTATCTTCCTCTCAAGCTTCTTCTGCAGAATTATCTTCTCTTTCAGGGGAAGCAGTCAATACATCTCATGATGACAATGTATCTGCTCATGAACCTGTAAGATTATTCTGAAAATCTCACTCTAAAGTTTCAGAAGATGTTTCTTGGCTTCCAGACAGAGATGTTTCTTGTCCCCCAGATATATCTGTTGAACCAGACTGTGCTGGAATAACTGTTTGGTATCTTACCAAGCCATCACAGAGTCATTTTATGTTACACGTATACCAATACCAACTGGTGTATACCCAAGCCCCCATCAATAAAAGGGTGAAAAATAGTGGAATTTTTCTCATATTTTGTATAGAAATTTAATATGTTTTTATAATAAAAATTTATTGCGCCGAGTCAAATATCAGCAAAAACTTGCACGCGCCAAGAGACTGAATATACTCATAATATATGAAAAAAATACTACTTACATCCTCCCTTTTCCTTTTAATCCAAGCAGCTGCTGTCTTGCCATCTTTTGCTGCTCAGTGAGATATTTGCTGAAATCAAGATGGATTTGGCATTTATACCTGCCGAGTTGAAAATGTCTGCGAACAATACAAATCTCCAAAACCTGTCTATAATTCAGTAGATTATGAAAATGCTGAGTCTCAAACTCCTGAATTTCAATGATCTCAGTCAGCAACCATGGAGCTAGACGCTGTAAAGCAGCTCTATAGAGAAAATATGTGAAATATTTACAAGTGTGCTATTATCCAATCACAAATTAATACCCTTGAAAATCTGGAGGAATTTATTGGGCAAGAATCATCATGAAGACTCACAGATAGTATTGGATGACAAATTTCTCTCAGGGTAAATAGACTCGAGATATCAGCTAGTACCATTGGATGTACACTTGCAGATGACGAGAGTATCCAAAACAAGCTAAATCTCTTGTATGAGACGACCTATCAAGCGTGTAAGCATGTAAGCTATCTTGAGTATCTCAAATCATATTATGAAAAAACCGGAACACTTTTTGGTGATGAACTTGAAAGAGAAGCAGAGTGAAATAACTTTAGCTTAAAAGTTACACCACAGCAAGTTGCAAATGATATTAATGCAAGAAAAAATGCCGTCGCTGAAGAAATATCTCACACCTACCAAGTATTCCCTATCGCCTATCATGCCTACAGCGAATACGAAAATAATTTCCCAATACATTTTCTCCTAGAAATTATTAGAGCAGATTTCATGCTTCTCAGGGAAAATCTCAGAGACAATCTGATGCCTATCGCTCAGCTCGGTCTCAAAATAATAAATGCCATGAGCCAATAAAAAAAAGAGTGATTAATCACTCTTTTTAAAATCAACCTAGAAATACTTTTTGTATATCAGATTCTGATAATGCTTTTGAAAATATTCTAATCTCATCTATTACTCAATTATCATAATATGATGGTTCTCTTCATGAATCTGCTATATAAATAGGAAATATATTGTTAGTAATTTTTTTGTTTAAAGATTTAACCTCACTTACTTTTTTACCATCAATAAATAATTTAAATAAATTTCCTTCTTTGGTAAAACTATAATTATGCCAAATTCAATCTCAATAAACAGGACTTTGATTACTGTGTAAGTCTCAGTTCCCTGGTGAATTTATAAGCCTTAATCAATTATTATTATTTGTAGCTAATCCAAACCACCAAGCTTCTTCATTTGGAGGATAACACGAATCTCCACTACAATCCCACTGATTAATAAGATTACTATAAGCATTTCATATCGATGATGTTTTAGACCATAATGAAATTGTCATATTATTAGATTCAATTTCCTCAAAATAAGGAATTTGGAATCAACCATCTAATCAAAAATGAGTAGCTTTTCAGATTACTCATCCAGTTCATCAAACTATAATACTGCTTCAAATTCTTAATGCGTCATTTCAGTTTCACGAAATATCTTTTAGATTTACTCAAATTAGAGTTTCCATATCAAGCCAAACCTCAGTTGATGAATGATATCAACCTTCTGCTGCTACTGATTTTAGAATTCAAATATTTTCATTTATATTTTGATTATCAAAATGCGCTTGTAATAATATATTAGAATTATATATATCTAAATATCCGGAACCTGATATTATAGAACTTATTTCTTGAGCTGGAATATTTGTATTTCCTTGTGTAAGAACTCAGAGTTTTTGTCCATATACTTTTGTAAATCTTTCTGAATAATCTGCAGCATATGCAGTATTATTTGATTTCTTAAGTGAAACACTTGCACTATCCTCCATAAATGCAAGTAACTGAAGGCTCTTTCTATCTTTTGTAAGGTAGTAAGTAAAGTAGGAATCGTCTTTTGGATCTTTTCCTCCATTGGTGTAGTCTATAGTCTCAAGAACATCAACTCAGACATATCATTGGTAGGCAATAACATTAGATGCACCACTCGCTGTAATTTCTATATAATCGTCTGGAAGAGGAAGTGATTTACTCGCAGCATAAGTTTGTAGAGAATCTGAAAGCTTAGTCAGCTGAGAAAATCTGTTTGAGTCTCTCGCTCCTGTGAGATATCCAGAATAACTTACAAAGCCAACCGTTGAAAGGATTCATACAATGGTGATAACTACTATGAGTTCTACAAGAGTGAATGCAAAAATATTTTTTTGTTCCATAATAAATTTTTGATGTATATATCTTAATTTTTATTTTAAGACTTTTCTTTTATATAAAAAGCATAATGACTTGATTATGCTTTTTTATATGCTGTGAAAAAAGAGTGATTAATCACTCTTTTTTTGCGTAACATATAAATATAAGCTCATAAGACTTAAGAGTCCTATCACAAGTAACAATCACTCAAAATATGAATCTGAATCAATAGTAAAAAACTCTACATAATATCCAAGCAAGTACAAAGCAGCCGTTCAAGAAACAAGTGAGAGCATAAGTCCAAAGGTCATGAGATAGCTATATTCTCATACGACTGATACAGCGAGTTTATTTCTCTCTCCTCATAAAACATGCATAAGTTTTAACTTTTCATTTTTAAAACTTTTTAAAAACGAAATTGAAACTAAAAAAGTGAGAAACGAAAATATCACAACGTAGCTAAGACAAAAATATACTATGAGTAACACCTTGTTTGCTACATCAAGAATGATATCAATAATTTCTTTTGCATTGATAAAAGTCACGTCTCCTCACACTGCTTGTGAATACATAGATTGAGTATTTACAGGCTTATCATCTGAATTATACGAAACGAAATATCTTTTAGGATAATTCTCGAAATCATCGTCTCTTATCGCAAAGTAAAAAAATGGAGTCGCTCATGAGCGAACAGCTCTGCGAATATTCTGAACTCTGAGCTCTATTTCCAGTCAGGCAGAGCTAAAGAGTATAGTATCTCATACACTAACTCACAGCTCTCCAGCAAACTCGTCATCTACCGAAACTCATCAGGAGCTCAAAGTATTTCATCTTAAAATATCACTCTCTAAATTTCTCGTCGTAGAGAGAAACTCTCTGGAGAATTGGCGCGCATTCAGGTCATTTTGCATCGCATAAGAGCTCAACGATGTCCCATTTATTTCTATAATTCTCATCGGGACAATGGTATAGATTTCTTCCTGCGTAAAATATTCTCTGGTAGTCTCTATATCATCTGGAGAAACATCTATGATAAAGCTATCATTACTCCCCTGAGTAAAATTTGTAATAAAACTCAAGAAACTTCCTGAAAAGACATAAAATACAAATATTGAGAGAAATGAAATAAAAGAAGAAAATACAATAAAAAATGAAATATTTCCTGGCTTGATAGTCGAGCGAAGTGCATCAAAAATATAGAAATTCCTCTTTTTAAAGAGTCTCCCAACCGTAAAATAAAGTATTTTTAAGATTACTGAGCTGAGTATGTAGAGAACTATAATAGCAGCAGTAAATCCTATACTATAAAGAAATGCTTCAAATTCTGGAATATTTGAAATGATACTAATCGCGTAAAAACCAATAAAAAGAAGGGAGAGATACACAAAATAATTCACAAATCAAAAGTTTGAAAAAAATGAACTGTCACTCAGAAGATCTCTAATTCTGGAAGTAAATATTTTATAAAATGGTGAATATACTCAAATGACAAGCAGTACTCAGGTAATGAGTATTCCCCTGAGGAGAGAATCTGGATAAAACATGAGAAAATCATAGATATTTCAGAGCAGTATGAGCGCGATATAGTTCATGATGACCGCAAAAAGCAGCGCAATACTAAATATCAAAGCTATGAAATAGAGATTATAGAGAAACATTTTTCCTTTTGAGAGTCACAAGATAGTCAAGAGTCACAAGGTTTGTTTGAGTTTTTTATAAAAGGTTTCGAGAGAAAGTATGATTATAAAAAATGTCAGAACAAACACTATGAGATTAAAAAAGTTTATGAAGAGTCACAGCCTGTCTGTAATCTCTCCTATGTTTTCATTTCTATCCTCAAGACTCCTGATTCTAAAATTATTATATCTTGTATCTCATTTAATCCTTGAGACGAGCTCAGGATCATACGAACCATAAAATCATGCATAGTATTTTCTCCCTAGACGTGAATTAGCAGGATTAATGCTTTCATCGTAATTTTCTATTGGAATATAGACTTTTGAGCTTGGAGCAAAGGCTGACAGGTCTCAGAGCGGTGAGGCGGTCACGACTCACATGATATCATACTCTTTTCAAAAAATACTGACGCTCTCCTCAAATTTTTCTAATATATCAGGGTCGACAATAAGACTCCCAGAAGCATTTATAACATCGTAAGAAAAGCTATCATATATCGGATAATTCTCATCATGATATATGATATCCGTAAGTACCGGGCTCTGAGTATCATCAAAAATCGTAGTTTGGGTTTCTATCGTCCTGGATATTTGCAGCTCGTCAGCATATTCCTGCTCAAAGTGCGCCATATCAAAATCACTGTTTCCCGTAAATACGATATCTCCTCCAAGTAGAGACTTGGTTTGATCTCTAAGATACGAATCTACAGAAAATATGATATTACTCGAGAGAATATAAGAAAAGAGACTCAGAAATGTCGCCAGAAAAATAAAGAGCAAATAGCTCTTCCCACTTTGGTAGATTATTTTTGAGACGGTAAAAATCATATATTATACTAATTCTAACTGAGCATTTTGTACTCTATAAATTTTTTCTGCAAGAGCTGCAACTTCATCATCATGGGTAATCAGGACGATAGAGTTTCCTACTCTTTTATGCAGCTCTCCTATCAACTGCATCACTATCTTTTTATTCACGCTATCAAGCGCTCAGGTTGGCTCATCTGCTAAAAGCAGCTTGGTTTTTCAGACAAAGGCTCTGGCAATTGCCACTCTTTGAGATTCTCAGCCACTCAAGTTATACACATATGAGTTCATCTTATTTCCAAGTCCTACAATCTCGAGTATTTCTTTGGTTGAGAAATTTCTCTCAAGTCCATTTAAATCTATGATGAGATCAATATTCTCTTTTACGGTAAGATTCTCAATGAGTTTAAAATTCTGAAAAATATAGGAAACATTCTTCCCTCTAAATCTCGTCATCTGATTATCTGAAAATTTTTGTATATTTTGCCCCTCAATTTTAACTGTTCAAGCATACTCCCGCTCTATTCCTGAGAGAATATTGAGAAAAGTAGATTTCCCGCTTCCACTTGGTCAAACCACTGCGATAAATTCTCCATCATCAAGTGAAAAGTCAGTATTTTCAAAAATACTGACTCTCTCTCATCCAGAGCTAAAATGCTTTTCTAGTTTTTGTATTTCTATCATATGGTTACTGCTGAATTATATCTTCATCTTCTAAAAATTCGTAGAGGTTTGCGACGATAATATCATATCATTCACTCGTTGGATGGATTCTGTCTGCTTGATTGAGACTTGCAACTCCTCCTACGTCTTTGAGAAATGATTCATGGAAATATACATTAGGATTTTCCTCTGCGATATCAAAATACACCTGCTTGAAATCTCTTGCGTATCACAGTCCCAGATTTGCTGGGATTTCCATACCAGCAAGGACAATCTCGGCTTCTCACTCGTACATATCTATAATACTTTGAATATTTGTTTTCAGCGTATCTATACTCTGTCCACGCAGACCATCATTTCCTCCAATTACCAAAATCACAATATCTGGATTTTTTTCACTGTAGAGCGCAGCTCTATCAAGAAGGTTTTTAGAAGTATCACCGCTGACTCCAGCATTTATTACATCATAATTATAGCCGTTTTGCGATAACAAATCTTCAAGCTTACTTGGATAACTCTGTGATATTTCAAGTCAGTATCCAGCCGTAAGAGAGTCTCACAGTGCTAAAATAGTTTGAGTTCCCATAATTTCATCGGTTATATTTTCAAGGGTAGAACCAGTTGTTCAGAGAAGCTGGGTATCAGATCCAGAGCAGGAAACAAGAAAGAGAGATGACAATATACATCCCATAAACATCATTCGTGACATATAAATTATTTTTTAGTAAATATCCGTGAGTAATCTGGAAAAAATATTGGCGTTTTTTTTGCGTATCTTTCAAAATTCTTTTGTCCTTCGTAATGCTTTTCAAGCATCGGAACCCCTGAGACATATCTCACGAGTATAAATATAATGGCAAACCCTAAGAAACTCCAAAGAGAGACTTGCGCAGCTATCAGAGAAATACCAAACCAAAATGTTGCTTCTCCGAAATACTGTGGATATCTGTGAAAGCTTCTGAGACCTGAGGTCAAAATATCTCCGTCTTTTTTATTTTTGATAAACCCAGCAAGCTCCCCATCAGCTCTATCTTCGTACATGAGACCAAAAAGAGCTATAGAGGCTCAAAGAAATGTTACAAAAATATTTTCATCATAGAGTCACGCAAAGTTTACTACCCAAATCGGGGTCGCAACGAGGCAAGCTAATATGAGTTGAAAAAGAAATACTTGGAAAAAACTTCTCGTTTTTACCCACGTCCACTGCTCTCTCCAAGCTGCATACCTATGATCTTCTTTATGGAAATTTCATATTTTTTTTGCAAATATATTGAGAAAGAGTCTCACTCCCCATGCAAGTACTAAGAGCGTTACCAGAGTTTGTGAGAGTGTAAAATAACTCTCAAATATATAACTCCAAAGCGCAATAAATGCTGGAACAACTCCCCAAAACACATCTACAATAGAATTATTTTTATATTTGAGAGAATACAAAAATAGGCCGAGATAAAGGAGTCAAAGAATTCATAGAATACTATACATAATTATAAAACTTTATTAATCCAAATTTGAAATGCGTACATCGCGAGAGCTACTGCAGCGCAGAGAAATGTTCCCCAGGCAATATCAGCAAAGACAAAGCTCGCTGGATAATCTTTTAAAAAGGTCCAGTTGGTAAACTCATACATTGAATACATGAGAAATCCCATAATAGCTCCTCACAGAATAATACTTGGATACGAGACTGCATATCCAGATTTGAGCACGAATACATAAATCATCATCACAATCACAAACCAGGCTGTGAGTCCTGCCGTAAGATTCATATTTATTGAACCATTTGTAGATTCTACCAAGGCTCCAAATTTATCAATGATGAACTGATGCATCACTCTTCCAAGAAATATTGCATCCCCTATAAGAATTAATAAATACCCAACTCAAAAAGTTAATACTGCCTTGAGAATATCCATATAATCGTGTTTAAAATATAATATATATCAGTATACTAGCTTCTAGATGTATTACAATTGTAAGAGAATATGATAAAACACTTTCCTTTTCCAGAGCTACAATCTTGGTATAAAAAAAATGGCCGAAGTACGCTTCCATGGAGGGATTATTCATTTGGTAAAAAAGAGCTCTGATACAGAGTCTGGCTCGCAGAAACCATGCTCCAGCAAACTCAAGTTGAAAGAGTAAAATCCTATTTTGAAAATATTCTCACTGCATTTCCGACTGTCGAAAAATTAGCATCAGCAAGCTATGATGAATTCTTTCCCTACTATAAATGACTTGGATATTATTCCAGAGCTCGAAATATGCTCAAAGCTGCGCAGAAAGTTGTCTCAGATTTTGACGGTATATTCCCAGAAGAGACCGAGCTTCTTCGCACCCTTCCCTGAGTTTGACCCTACACTGCCGAGGCAATTCGAGCCTTTGCTTACGATATCCCAACACTCTCCTTTGATACCAACTTAGAGAAAATATTTTCTCGCTACTTTTTTGGAAATAAGTTTCAAAAACTTACCAAAGAAGAAAAAGCATCTGTCCTCCATGATTTTAGCGCGTCAGGTATTTCAGCGCGAGATATCAATAATGCACTGATGGATTATGGAGCAACCGTCTCGCTCAATAATATTTCCTGAATTGATTGGGACAACTATCCTTTCCCAGAGTCAAAGTTTTACCAGACACGCGGTGAGCTGGAGCCAGTCAAGGAAAAGAAGAAATCAACCTTTCCCACAAAGCAGGCCTACGTCATCGCTATCCTGCATGAGAATCATAAAGTATATTTCAGTAATGACTCTGAGTTCACTCCCTTTCTCATAGGAAAGAATTCCTGAGATCCAAGAGCCATGATTCAGCACTACTTCTGAGAGAAATACGGACTCGAGCTCTCCGTTCGTCCTCCCGAAATCAAGTCCTACAATCGTCACGAGACCCCCTATCTCGTCTGTTACGCGCAGATACAATCCTGAACTCACGATTTTCACCAGTTTGAAAATCTCAAAGTCAGAGGGTTTGAGGAGGGATATGTAGAAGAACTAGAGTTTGGGGAAAGTTTGAGTTTGTTTTAAGAGAAATAAAAATGTTTAAAAATTATACTATTGAAGAGATTAGAAGTATATCTAAAAAAGAAATCGAAGAACTAGAATTTTGGCTGCGGAAAATTTTAAACGAAAGACTTATCAATCATTTATGAGTCGATTATTTAAATTCTAAAGAATTACCTATTAGTACTTGTCAAAATATCTTAGTAAAATTTAATTCTTCGGATAGAAAATGAAGATATGAAATATGACTTGATGCTAGTGAGTTAAATGATTTAAAATCTATAATTAATCATAACTCAATTTATAAGGATTACTTAAAAGATGTATTTAACAATACTTTTGAAAATAAATCTATACTTGTATATTTTTTATGAAAGTTAATAGAACCAAGAAATAAATTATATCACTCAAATCCTATTTCTTTGAGAGAAGCTGAACAAATATTTTGTTATTCTCATGATATAATTGAAAGTATAAGAAATTATTATGATGTTAAGAACGATATGGATTATAAAGTGCCAAGAATTATCAAATTTGAAGATTCTTTGTGAAATAAAAAAACTTTTTCATGAAATAATGAATGATGATGTAGCATTGATTTAAAACATTGTAAATTGAAACCTGGTGATAATTTAAAAGTTTCTATATCACTTACTGAGGAGGAAAAAATTACAGAAATAAAATGGGGTACAGATTCTAAAAATATAATCACAACTCCAATAAGTAAAAATATTGATATAGAAATCTGTGAAAATGACATTTGAGAAACATTTCAATTATATTGAATAATAAAATCTAAAAATAACAGGATGAAAAGTGCAGGATGATGTGCAGATATTATTCTTGTAACTTATAAAGTTGTACCAAAATAAATTCTTAAAATTAACTTTAAATAAATAATCCTCTTTTACACTTCCCTTACCCGAAAATAATAGTATATTGGCAAATATATTATTATTTTTTATTTTATGCTACAACAGCACACCCTCACCTTTCTCACAGCCCTGCGTGAACACAATGATAGACTCTGGTTCAAGGAGCATAGAAAGGACTATGAAAAGGCAAAGGCAAACTTTGCCTGAGAGCTCGAAAGCTTCACTCGGATTGCTGAAAAGATTGATGACAATATCAAAGATGCTGAGAGTGAAAAACATACCTTTCGTATTAACAGAGATATCAGATTCAGTAAAAACAAGAAACCCTATAAAAGTCACATGAGCGGATATATCTGCCCAGGATGAAAAGCCAATAAAGAGTTTCGAGCGTGCTACTATTTGCATATCGAGCCATTTAACAGCTTTATGGGAGGTGGAAACTATGCTCCGAGTCGAGAATATTTGGAGAAAATACGAGAAAAAATAGCCAGAGACGGACACGAACTGGAGGCTATTTTGAATAACAAAACATTTAAAAAATACTTCTGAGGACTCAGAAATGTGAACAAACTCAAGACCGCTCCAAAAGGATACAGCAAAGACCACCAATATATTGATTTACTGAATCATAAGTGATTTACAGTGCGAAGCGAATTATCTGATGTCGATTTGCAAAGCAAAGAGGGACACATAGAATACAAGAAAAGAATCAAAGCGCTCAAACCGCTCAATGATTGGCTTAACAATATCCATGTATAAAAATAAAATTCCACTGAAACAATATATAGAGGAGCATCCTATCACGAGCCACTATAATAAAAAAGTGCCAAAAATCCTGAGAGGAAAGATGACTGATAATTTTTTTCATATTTCTCAGATGATTGCCTTCCTCTATGGACTTCCAAAGAAATTCACATTTACGGACATTATGCGCTCTCTGGAAGTGCAGCGATGATTTCGTATGAGCTCTCAGTGAATCGAAAATATTCCGAAATCTTGACCACTGGTCATAGTAGCGAACCATCCGCATATTTTGGTAGATCAGTTTGCAATTGGTTCTCTGCTTGAGAGCATCAGGCCACAAAGTGAAATAAAAATCATAACAGATAACACGCCGGAAGGTTTTGAGGATATTTATCCATACTCTGAGCGAGTAGGAAAAACACCAGAAGCAAAACAAGTCTTCCGAGACAATATCAATTCCCTCCTGAAAAATAATGGAACTGTTATTATTTTCCCAAGCGGAAAACTCACGTATAGGCATTTTTTTACGGGAGAAATAATCGAAGACCGATGGAGAAGTGGCGCACTTCACTTTGCAAGATATGCGCAGGCTCCAATTCTGCCAATATTTATCAGCTCTAAAACTACAGCGATATACAATCTCTGTTCAAATTTTTTCTCACGACAAACCATGCAGTGACTCAATTTTCGCCAAGCACTGAAAAAAGAAATGTATATAGGACTGAGCGTTTGAGAAGCTCTAATTCCTTCTGATAATATAAGTCCCGAAGATCTCAGAGATATTGTTTACGAACTGTGAAATGAGAATTATATTCTGAAAGAAAAGAAATAATTTATGCTATTTTTTTCATAAATTTCTCTTTTAATTCTTTCACTTTTTCTCTATCAATTTTCTTCAAATTTGAAATCACAAATGGCTGTCTTCCCTCAAAAGACTCAGTATTTTTCTCTACAAAGGCCCAATAGAGATAGTTGAATGGACAAGCATTTTCACTGTATTTCTCTTTGTAATCATAGCTACAATTTTTACAGTAGTCTGACATTTTATTGATGTAATTTGCGCTCGCAATATAGGGTTTTGTCGCCAGTCTTCCCCCGTCTGAAAATTGACTCATCGCGAGGACATTTGGACTGACAACCCACTCAAAAGCATCGGTATAATACTCAAAAAACCATCTATTGAGCTCGTGAGGATCTCGCTCGCTTAAAAGCGAAAAATTCCCAATAACCATAAGCCGCTGGATATGATGAGAAAAATTATCTTTTTGTACTTGCGCGAGGCTGGTAGAGAGACAATTCATATCTGATTTTTTCGCATTTTCCCAGAAAAAATCTGGCAAAGCATTCTCATGTTCAAAATGATTTCGTTTGTATATCGAGTCTTTATAGTGCTCGAAAAAGTGATACATATACTCTCTCCAGCCAATAATTTGACGAATAAATCCCTCTTTATTATTCAATGCTGTTTTGGTATTAGCTACCTTTTCTACAACCTCTTTTGGAGAGAGTAATCCAAAATTAATGCTCGTTGAAAGCATCGAGTGAAAGACGTATGGATCATCCTGATACATCGCATCCTCGAGCTCTCCAAATCTCTCAAGATGATTTTGTACAAAATACTCAAGCATCTCAAGCGCCTCTTCCCGCTTTGTTGGCTGAAATACTCGCAGCTCATGATTATAAAATTCTTCTGCTTTTGTGAGTCCCTGATTTTTTTCAAGAGAAAATGGCTTCACAGCTCTGTGATTTTTATCAAATTTCCTATTTTCGCTATCATAGTTCCAGCTTCCTCCTTCTGGATTTCCATGCTCATCAACCATAATCTCAAACTTCTTTCGCATATACCTGTAAAAGTTTTCCATGACTGGAGGCTTGCTGTACTGCTTTTCAAAGAGAGCATGAGAGATAAAAAAGCTCTCTGAATCCTCTCTGATTTCAAGCTCTATATTTTTTTCATCTAACTTTTTTTGAAGTTTCAGCATATTTTCATAGACATAATTCTCTACTGGTTTTATGAGAATATATCTTGAAATATCATTTTTCTGAGCAAAGCTGATAAGTCCCTCATAAAAAGTATCTGCAAAAAGAAACTCAGAGTTTTTTCACTTGTTTTTGAGATACTCTACGAGATTGTATCAACCTGCATAATCTATAATTTTACTTGCCGTATTGAGCTCTAGAGGCTTGTTTAAAAAATTGATTTGACCCGTATGATGCACATAGCAAAAGTGCTCAAGGGACATATCGAGATAGTCTTCCCTGAGCTGATTATAGAGGATGAATTGTGCGGTGTGGGACATATGATTAGATATATATTACGATTTTATATTTTTCTTATAATAAATTTATCTTATGATGGAAGTATTCCTTCAACAAATGAATTACCTAGAGTTACACAACATATATATTTTCAGAAAGAAAAAATGTTCAAATTATACAAAAAAATTTTATTTCTCCATATAATTGTTGTACTTTCATCTTGTTCTGGGTTGGAAAAAAATATTCAATTGGATGAAACTTGGAAACAACAAATTGATTTTTGAATTTCATTTCCCCCAGTAAGTAATGCTGAGCAAAGAAATTTCACTAAAAATCATCTTGATAATTTACATGTAAAAAATATTCGAATTGGAGAAGACTGGACTTTTAGGGAATCTCAAAAATGAACATATAACTGGTCCCCTCTCGATCAAAGAATAAACTGGGCAATCAATAATAATTATAAGGTTTTTCTCACCCTTCAATCTAGATGACCAGATTGGGCTTGCAGTGATGTAAAAAATGAAAAATCTTGTGTATATAAAAATGATGAGAGCTTTTGAAAATACTTAAAAGCTTTAGCTCAAAGATATTCATGAAAAATAGATTATATACAATTTTGAAATGAATGGCAGTCCACGTTTTGGTATGCAGGAACTGCTCAACAGTATGTTATTGCTCATAATGAAGTATACAATACCTTCAAAAAATATGCACCAGACACAAAAATAGTTCTATGATGATTCACAACTATTTCACTGAGATACTTATCAGCGTGTTATGGAAATGTTGATAAAATATTTATTGATACAGGGGAAATACTTCAATGATGACTATTAGAAGATATTTGTAAAAGTGAGGAAGTATTGTCCACAAAAAAAAGAATTGATACTGTTATGAGTACCGCTCAGTTTGATCTCATAGATCTGCACTTATATGATGACTATTATAATTGGCAGGAGTATGTGGAAAACATACGGCAACTCTACTGAGACTTTAAAATAATTGTAAGCGAATTTTGATGACCTAACCTCAATATGGTAGAATACTCAGAAGGACTCCAGGCCAACGAATTGAAAGAATACATGTTATCTTTGAATAACTTAGATATAGAATCTGCCTACTACTTCACTTTGGTAGAATGAAATGGAAATGAAGTTCATTTAAAATCATGATTAATAAATGAAGCATGAAACACTAAAAAAAGTTACTCTGTTTTTGAATTGTATAATAAAAAATAAATGCTCACTATTTTTCTGTAGAAATTTTATACTGCAACTTGAAAACAATAAAAAAGCTCTCAAAATTGAGAGCTTTTTTATTTCAAATGAATTAGTCAACAATAACATCAGATTCTGTAGTAATGGTAGTTCCGTCTTCTGTAGTGACAGTAGTGCTTTCTCCATCTGAAGAAACAGTCGTTTCATCAGCTCCACAAGAAGCAAGAAGCAGAGCAAGAGCTACAAGAGCAAATATTTTTTTCATAGGTGTAAAATTACATAGTAAGTAGATATATACTACTAAAATAACAAGGCAAGTAAAATAATTAGATTATTCTTCACATATTTCATATTTTTCTTGCCAGTCTTTTTTCATTTTGAGATACTCTTCATCATTTTTTACCTCCTGATATGCTGCATAAAATATTCTTGCTGACTGAGCTTTTTCATTGGTTAAAGCGTCTGCTTCTTGAGGGAGAATTTTTTTAGTTTTTGTATCTCTATAGTGCTGTTTATTTCTTTCACCTCTATATTCAGGAATTTCTCACATCTCTTTTGGCTTTTCGAGATTTTCATTACTATACTTTTTTCCACTCTTATGATTTGCATATCTACGGCTTCTGGTATATCACATTTGGAGAAATTTTCGGGCCATATCCATACCAATAAAATCTCCCTCTTCTTTATACTGGTAGAAAAATTTTTTGATTTCTGCAGATGATTCTCTCGCAATTTCAGGATTTTTAAATCTCCAAAATGGGAGAATTTCAGATTTATAAGGTTCTACTAAGAGTACTCATTGCTCGCCTTTTCAAACCTTATAGAGCTCTGGATTCTTTCTGAGATTCAGATTTGTATAATCAAGCGAATAATCAAATTTTTTTCTCATCTTTAAATCGCAAAGTTTTCTTCAAATAAAAATTCAAGAAATGCTAATAGCTGACTTTCGGTTTTTGAAAGATTTTTTTTCTTTCTAGTAGAGCTAATTTTTTCAAAGAAATCTAAAAATTTCTTTTCACGAAAAGTGTCTGCCATATCTCAGTGTACATAGCTACTTCTCACGACTGTTCGAGTATTTCATAATTTCTCTGCTGCGAGATCAAAACACTCTAGGAGAATTTTATTTCGTTTTGTATCTGATAATTTTTTAAAATCTTTTTTTTGAGTTTCATGGATGAGTTCTTTAAAGACGATTCTTGTTGCGTGCCAAGTACGAAAATCTTTTGCAGAAATGAGGTCTGAGCCATAGTTATGTAAATATTTGTTCACGTCATCTGAACTGAGTATACACTCTTTAGAATCCTCTTTATACACAAATAGACACTCAGCATTATTTTGCTTCAAGTATTTCAGCGCTGAGACTATTTTCTTTTTCTTGATTTTTACGCAATGATCCTTGGCAGATTTTCACGTAAAATCGAGCTGCGCAATAGTTCCATCTTTTTTAAAGCTCAGATGTTCATTGTGTAGTGTCGTAAGTCCTACCGTATCATTTTCTTCATAATAATGAGTATTTCAGACTCTAATAACGGTCTCATCAAGTGTGAGGATGAGCGTTGCTATGACGTGTTTATAACTTCCTTTTTTTTCAGATATATCTTCTTTTACCTGCTTTCTGATAGGTCATAAAATATTTCAAAAGAGAATCATTTTATATGAATTAATGAGATTTCTGGCATGGGTCCAATCCTCATTATAAATATACTGTTTTCTCTGCTTGTCATCAAAACCTACTGCAAGCATATGATTTTTTGCATCTGGACTAATAAGCGTATTTTCCCATTTTGGAGGAATCACAATATCTTCTATATATTTTAATATTTTTTTATCATCGACTTTATTTCACTTAGAATCAATATAATAAAATCAAGTTCAAGCTTTTTTCCTCTCAATCCATCCAGTAGTATCCTCACAGTATTTCAGTCAAAATTTGCTTGCGCAAGCATCATAATCTGTATAAAGATTTTTCAGTATTTCAATTTTCTCTTTCATATAATATCTCGGAAATATATACTTCTATTATACATAATTTTGTATTTCAATTGTATGACAAACAAAAAAACTCTCATATATGAGAGTTTTTTATTTCAACAGAAATTACATTTTTGAAATTTCATCTTGAAGCTCAGCGACTTTGTCATCTGCCTGCTCTTTTGTCCATCCGTATTTTTCTTGCATCTTTCCAGAAAGCACCTGAGCGTCTGCTTTTGCTTCATCAATTTCATTATCAGTCATATCTGCATATTTTGCTTTAATGTGACCTTTTGCTTGTTCCCATTTTCCTTCTACTATATCCCAGTTCATAATTGTATAATTATATGTTAAAGTTGTTGTATCATAATCTCTCTTTGTAAACTCGATGTAAGATTATGCCTTTCTCCCAATAAGAAGATAAATAATTAGTCCAACTAATGGAAGAAGCCCAACAATGAGAAGCCAAATAATTTTATTCAGTATTGGCATACTTGAACCTATAATTTGTATTAAAGCCCAAATAAATATTACTAAATGAATTACTGCAAATATACCACCAATTCCTCCTCAAATTACGTCAAACATAATAAATATATTATTAAATTAAAATCTTTTAACAGGAGCAAATATAATGACGTATTGTAAGAAAACAGTATTGTAAATTATTTTTTAATTTCTCCATTTTGAGATAAAAATATCGCAATTGGCTGAGTCATTTCAAATTTAGAAAGTACAATATTGATACTCACCATAAGCGGAATTGCGAGAAAAGCACCTGCGACTCCCCAGAGACTTGACCAAAAAATAAGAGAAAGAATGATGATGAAAGAACTTAGATTGAGCCTCTTTCCCATAACCTTTGGCTCTATAATATTTCATGTGATAAATTGAGGCACCATGAGACAAGCCAGAAGTACAAATGACATATATGTTTGATCAAATTGCACAAAAGAATAGAGAAATGGAAGAGACATAGCAATCGCTCATCCTACAGAAGGTACAAAATCAAGAATAAACACAAAAAGTGCAAACAAGAGTGCAAATTCAAGTCCAAAGGCAAGCATAATCACCCCGCTCACTGTACCGTTTAAAAGTGCTATGAGAAATTTAGAAACGATAAAGACATTCAAATCTTCATAGATTTTTCCATAAATATTTTCTATCTTTTTTTCTGATTTACTACTAAAAATAATATCAATTTTTTTCTTAAATACATCTTTTTCAAGCAATATGAATACGAGTAAAAGTCCTACCGTCACAAGTCATCCGAGTATTCCGCTAATGACTCCTAGGGCGCTGCTACCTATTGCGCTAAAATCTATTTTAGAAAAAATATTTTGAAAATTGAGATCTCAAAAATATCGTGAAAATAATGAATTACTTGTTACAAGATTTCAAAATCATTTCCCTATTTTATCATAATTCTCTGCAAAACTATCTATTTGCGTAGAAATAATAAAACCGATGAATCCAAAAAATAGTACAAAAATAAGTCCCGTAATGAGAGCAGAAATCAAAGTTGAGTCTGTTTTCTTGAAAAAATATCTATATATTCATGAAAAAAATATCAGGAGTATAAAACTAAAGGTCAGCATGATAAAAATATTTTTTCCAAGATAGAGCACGACAAACAGCAAGAAAACAACAATAATCCAGAGCGGTAAGGCTACTTTTTTATCAATCTTCATACATAAAATTTATAAAAATAATATATAAAGTATATAATCAAAGTGTGAGAATCACGAAAGTTTTTTATAAAATACTATATGAATATAAAAATAGAGCATATTGACCGTCTATCTCAATGAAAAAAGTCGTGAATACATATAGGGTCCCGATGAACTCCGCATCATCTATTTGCATACGAAAGAGTAAAATATGAGAGAGCTCTCAAAAATAAATTTCTCGAAATAACAAATAAAGACAGAATAAATCTCATCAATCTCTGGGATAAAGTTTGCAAAGCAAAATGATGGAACAATCTTATGCTGATAAAAAATAGTGAGCTATGAACTTCCAATATACTTAAAGACTGATTTCCTATCAGATCTGGCAGTACTAAAGACATGAAACAATTAATAAAAACATATGTATAAAAAATCTATATTTTGGTTCCGCCAAGACATTCGTATCCAAGATAACACTGGACTCTTTGAAGCAGTTCATAATTCAAAAGAAGTACTCCCAGTATTTATTTTTGATGAAAATATTATCGATAAATTTGGTGGAATAGAGGATCAAAAATTTTGATTTCTCAGAGAAGCACTGGAATATGCTTCAAAAGATCTAAAAGAAATATGAGGAGATAAAATTATAGTGTTCAAATGAAAGCCCGAAGATATCATCCCAAGTCTGGTACATGAGTACGATATCCAGTGCGTGTACACGAATACAAGCTATGGAACTTATGGGAAAAAACGAGATGAAACCGTTGCTGAAAAAATAAAACATCTCGGCTGCAAGTTTGAATCTCATAAAGATTTTATTCTTGTTGAACCTCAAGAAGTTGAGCAAAGAAAGGTATTTACTCCATTTTATAAACTCTGGCAAAAAGTAGATTTTGACTTTCATGAGCTGGAACTCAAAGAATTTTCGCAGCTTCCAACAAAACAGCAAAGTGAAGCAAAAGACTTTGTCACAATACCAAAACATCCGTATTTTACCATGGAATTTGGAGAGGATAGATTCAAAAATCATATAAAAAAATCATACAATGAGCAGAGAAATGATTTAGGGATAGATGGGATTTCACGACTTTCTCCCTATCATAGACATTGAGTTTTTTCTATCAGGCAGATATACAACAAAGCGAAATATGTGAGCGAAAGCTTTGTTTCAGAGCTTGCTTGGAGGGAGTTTTGGATGCATATTTTTTATAATTTTCCAAATACAAAGGATGAAGAATTCTTAGAAAAATATCGAGATATAGAGTGGTCTCAAGATGATTTTCTCTTCCAAAAATGGTGCGATGGAGAAACAGGATATCCTATTGTTGACGCTGCGATGAAGCAGCTTAATACAACTAATTGGATGCACGGGAGAGCTCGAATGGTTGTGGCAAGTTTCCTCACCAAAGATTTACATATAGATTGGAGACTCTGAGAAAAGTATTTTGCTTCAAAACTTCTAGACTATGATGAAGCAGTAAATCTATGAAACTGGCAATGGTCTGCAAGTGTTTGAGCTGACCCAAAACCACTGAGAATATTTAATCCTATCTTGCAAAGTCAAAAATTTGACTCAGACTGAACATATATAAAAAAATATATTCCAGAAATTGCGAATCAAAATATCGAGGCCATACATGATCCACTTGAAAAAAATCTTTGATATATCAGAACTATAGTAGATCACCGAGAAGAAACAAAAATTGCCAGAGAAATCTACAAAGCATCCTACTCTAAAAATTCAGAGAAATAAAATGAAAATATACGAACGAGGACAAATGAAAGAAGCAAAAATCTGCAAAACATGTAAAAAAACATTTAGTATTCGCAAGAAATGGAAACATAATTTTGATGAAGTTTTGTATTGCAGTGAACGTTGTAGAACAAATAAAAAGGCTGAGAATTAATTCTCAGCCTTTTTATTTCTAAATGAATATCCATAAATTTATTTTACAAATAACATTCACTGTTCTCCATTAAATCAATCTCAAGGTACTCATCAAGTAATACCAGCCGCTGTTAGAGTATGAATTCCATCAAATCATAAGGTTACATAATTGTTACTTACATTTATGATTTTATAATCTATAATATCTTTTCATGTATTATATGTAGCTAGCATAGCCTGAGTATAAAAAGATGCAGCAACACTTGAAACATATGGAATATCTTCATTTTCTAACAATCATGCTCAAGTACCAGGCGAAAAAGAGCCACTTCATCAAATAACACTTCTCGCAACAAGTCCCCATCAACCTCAAGCAATTTCCATGTTACAGTAACTTAAAATGTCTCCTGCTCACTTTGGATTTCAAATATATGTTCCATTTCAATACGATCATCAAGTTTGTTTTACTCTCTTACAAGATCCATTAGGAATAGATTCAGATAAAAGTGTGCCTGTTCATATTATTTTTTCTTCATCTGATATGTGTGCGGTGTATTGCGATGTTGTATTTACAATATCTAAATATCAGGCTGAAACTACAGTATTAACTTCTTGTATTGGAATATTCGTATCAATTTCTGTGAGAACTCAAAGTTTTTTTCCATAGGTCTTAGGAAATCTTTCTGAATAATCTGCAGCAAATGTTTTATAATTATGGAGTGAAACACTTGAAGTATCCTCCATAAATGTAAGCATTTGAAGTGAGTTTCTGTCTTTCGTGAGAAAATAGGTGAAATAGGAATCATCTTTCGGATCTTTTCCTCCATTAGTATAATCAATCGTTTCAAGAACATCGACTCAGACATATCCTTGATACGCAATTACATTCGTAGCTCATGAAGCCGTGATTTCAACGTAGTCATCTGGAAGTGGGAGAGATTTACTTGCTGCGTAGGTTTGAAGTGAATCTGAAAGCTTCGTAAGCTGAGAAAATCTATTTGAGTCACGCGCTCATGTGAGGTATCAAGAGTATGATACAAATCACACTGTAGACAAAATTCATACAATCGTAATTACTACTATAAGCTCTACAAGAGTAAATGCTGAAAGTCTTCGTATAATCATATATGTTTTGAAAAAATATAAGATTAGTATATGTTTTTTAAAGAAAAATTAAAACAGATTCAATTGTTAAAATGAAAATTTATATTTTAATTCGTTTAGAATCTTAAAAAAATAAAAAACTATCAAAAATACTATTTTTTCCATATACTTTCATTATTAGATTTTTAACACAAAAATATGCTTATATTTTTTCTCCTGATGCTTTTTATTTTTTGAACAATGTTTGGAAGCTTTGCTTCTGTAATAATTTATAGACTCAAGAGCGGAGAAAAATGAATCGTAAACTGACGAAGTCATTGTAAAACCTGTGAGAGAAATCTCACTCCCTTGGAGCTTATTCCAATATTCTCTTGGTTATTTCAAGGGTGAAAATGTAAGTGATGCAAGAAGTGAATTTCATATATCTACCCCCTTCTTGAGCTCACGATGTGAGTCTTATTCGTGTCCACTTGATATTTTATGATTGATTACGCTTCTCTACTTATGGGGAGTAGCTTTGAAATTGTAAAATTATTTTTCTATTTAAGTATCATATTTTTTACGGTTATATACGTATTTTATGATATTTTGTATTTAGAAATTCCAGAAAGTATCCTCTTGATATCTAATATTGGAGTACTTACCGCGCTGATTATTGAAATGTTCTTTGCTCAATATCTAGATGCAAGATTTCCTCTCTTCCCTTGGATGGAGTATATGAATGGAGGAAATATGCTGTGGCTTCAAATATTCATAGCCATTATAACTCTATGAGGACTCTATATTATTATGCTCAAAGGCATGAAAGAAATCTATGATGTATGAATTCTCATCTGACTCTGGGCTCTCATACTTGGAAGTAATTATTTCATTTTTTCTGAATCCATGACTCTTGGATTTGAAAGTCCGCTTATGAGCGCGCTTTTATGAGCCATGTCCCTTTTTACATTTTTCTTTGCACAAATTCTCGTCTCGGGTTGAAGTTGGATGGGGTGAGGAGACCTCAGGATTGCTATTCTCTCATGATTCATAGCAGGAATATATTTCATTCTTCCAGCCTGATTTATAACCTATATTTCATGAAGCATTATCTGAATACTCATTATTCTCATTGCCAAAAGTAAAAATGGGAAAGAAAGTACCTTTCAGCATCAAATTCCATTTGGTCCATTTATCGCGATGGGATATCTCTGAGTTATGTTTTTCTCGCCAATGATTGCGAATATTATAGCATTGTATTTTTAGAGAAAGTAAAGAGCAGTTTGTTTACAAAAATAGCTTTTTTGTATAAAATAAAACAAGACCTATAAAAATAAATATAAAAATTATGACTAAAAAACGCATCGCAGCAATTCGTGATTTTATAGATACAGCCGAAAAATCTTTAAAAAATGCGAAAAAACTTCTGAAAGATATTGTTGAGGAGGAAAATATTAATCTCGATGCAGAAATGGATATTGATACCAGAGGTCTCAATAAATATGATAGCGGAGAAAATAAAATTATAGAAGGTGTGTTTACATGAGAGGATATGATGGGAGCTGATAACAATCACTACCCTGTTCCTGTAAACTACGCAAGTAAATCAAAACTCGTACAATGAGATAGAATGAAACTTACCATAGATGGATCTGGAAAAATGCTCTATAAACAAATCAAACAAATCGAACGAGAAAACAAAACTGGTCTGCTCACACAAGACAAAGGAAAATACCAAGTCATCGCAGATGGAGTAGCCTATGATGTCCTCACTGCTGCTGTCACACACTTCAAAGCTTCGATAGGCGATAATGTAACAGTTCTTGTTCCCGCTTGAAAACAGGCAACCTTTGGTGCAATTGAAGCTGTCATGCCGAAAGAATAATATTATTCTTATAAAAAAAACTCTCAAATTCATGAGAGTTTTTTAAATTTATTCTAGAACTGGTTTACTGGAGTTAGTTCATTATTCGGAAAATGAAACAATCATCATTTATACATAATCTCGGTACCTAGTTCAGTTTCTTTTTGTATTTCTCAATCTCACTCAAGCATCAGTTCTATTCATGTTTTTTGAATTTTTTTTCACATCTTTATACGTTCTTGGATATCTAAAAGAGGTGTATTTACATTAAATTTATTTGCAAACATATCTGCATTCTGAGCACGTGTATTTGGATATCTATGTATGTGATAATGAAGCACATCCATTGTCATTTCAAGACTCCTGGTACCTGCTGCAGTATCTTTAAAAACTTGCGACAATATTCAACCTATAATTGTGTCTATTCTCTGAACATTTTTACGAATTTCATCTAAAGTATCAGATGACATTGTATTCTCAAACTCATCAAGAGTTAAAAGTTTTTGATTTGGTACAACCAAACTATGTCATGGAAACCATGGTTGATGAGTTAAAATTGATGAAGCACCAACGTCACTATCTTGAGCAATTCAAGTTTCATCCATTTTTCAAGTTGAAACAGTTATTACTCAAGCTATTTTTCTTTGAATTATTTTTTCGAATATGGATAGTCATTTATCTTTTTCTCATTCATAACTTTCTTGTCTCGCTTCTAAGGAATCATAATTTTTTTTCATAAAAAATTCTCTCATTTATATAAAGTATATAAAAAATACACAATATTTTTTATTTGTCAATATCTATTATAAATAAGAATATACTCAAACAAAATAT
Organism: uncultured Candidatus Peribacteria bacterium; assembly: GCA_964456335.1. GTDB lineage: Bacteria > Patescibacteriota > Gracilibacteria > BD1-5 > UBA6164 > JAACSU01. Next base: position 64,898 of record CAYVZQ010000003.1, read on the forward strand.
TTCTCTAATACAGCTTAATTTTGAATCTAAATTATCTTGATAACATGCCATAAATTATGAGAAAGAATATTTTTTTATTGTTCTAAAGTTTTATGTACAGATTCCTTCGTCTCATTTTGAGGATTGAGAGGAAAATAATAAGAGTTAAGGATTTCTTGGACTTGTTGAATCACATATCATAGGCGTAAGAATAAGATTGTTTTTTTTCACTCACTGAATTTCTTTTGTAATGAAAGAAATTCTCGCTTGAGTCACTCTATGATTTCATCAAGTTTAGTAATTCTGAGTTTGAGTCCTGGTATTTCTTCTTCTAATTTTAAAAAATCTTCTGAATTATTTATATAGATATCTCTGACTCGATAAGCTTGGATTTGAAGTATATTTTCAAGAGTTTCGTCAAAATTTGAATCATCTCAAAGGAGTTTTCACAGACTAATAATGAGTACCTGAGTAACATTATTAAAATCTTTTGTGAGTCCATTTTCATTCAACTGAAGTTTTTCTACTCACTCTCATCAAACAATATCCTGAGCCCTTAAGGGTCAGATATTTCAATCAGAATGAAGAAATGCTTCTCTCAATATAACAAAATATTATATTATAATTAATATATTATATCATATAAATATTAAATGTATATTAATTTTGAAACAAATCCTTAAAAACTTCTAATGCTCTGTCTTGATTAATAAAAAACGGACTGGTGCAAACAGTTATGATGCTGGCTTTCTCAGCAATATCTAAAATAACCTGTTTCTTAAGATTATAGTCTATGAAATCAAGCTCCGGCTCAAAAAAATCAAGATCGAGATTAAGTATGATATGCTCTGATGATTTTTCGAGATGAGAAAATACTCAAGCATTATAATTCTCTAACGCTTCATGGCTTCGAATCTGAATGCTATGTCAAACGAGTCATTCTTTTTCAGCTGGAACTATATAATTTCCTACGTTGAGGAAGAAATTCGTGTACTCAAAAACCTTCTGTAAATTCTCAGAATCCGGCCTCAGCAAATATTCTCTAGGGTCACGAGTATCAGCGTGCTCATCTACATGATATAGCAGAGCATTATCTGTAATTATTCCCTGATTTCTTGCTAGGTACCAAAAATAAAAAACATGATTATGATTATCTACAAGGTACATAGGAACAGATTTTTGTATCTGCTCTCTCTCCTGGCAGGAGAGAGCCGGAGAGAGGTGTCGTGTAGAAAAGGATAGCTCATACAAATTCTCAAGTCCATAACAGGTTTGCAAATTTCCATCAAAATCAAACTCTTCAAAAGTTATTTTTTTTGCAGCTTGCTCTCTCTCCTCGCAGGAGAGAGTAGGAGAGAGGTATGGATGAAGACATAACTCATCAAAACTCTCAATTTTTTTGAGTTTTGGGACGAAAAGCTGTTTATTCTCTCTCTGAGAATACGAAAAAGCATTGTTTCAAATCTCTCCAGTTATATAAAAATCTTGAGTATACATATTTTTTTGCTATTATTTTTATATAACTTTAGCAAAACTCTATGAAACGGCAAGAAAAAATTGAGCTTCTCAAAAAAACAGTCTTTGAAATGTTTCCTGACGCGAAAACTGAGCTCGAACATGAGAATGAATTTCAGCTTCTTATCGCAATTCTTATGTCGGCGCAAGCAACAGATAGGCAAGTAAATATTATAAACAGGAACTTTTTTGAGCATCTCAAAAAACCAGAAGATGGGCTCAAACTTTGAGTAGAAGAAATAACAGACTTTATTAATTCTGTCTCATTTTTTAACAATAAGGCAAAAAATATCTACAAAACTTGTGAAATACTTGTCAATAAACATAACTCTCTCCCACCTAAAACTATAGAGGAATTAACAGCTCTTCCCTGAGTTTGAGTAAAAACAGCTAAAGTGTTTCTTTCTGTCACAGAAAATGCGCCATATCTCTGAGTCGATACTCATGTTCATAGAGTACTTAATAGAATTTGAATTGTAAAAACAAAGTCTCCTCTAGAAACAGATAAAAAAGCTTCTCACATATTTTCAGCAGAGGATCTTGGCCCTCTGCATAATACCCTCGTATTATTTGGAAGATATCATTGTACTGCGAGAAAGCCAAAATGTCTGTCTTGCGATATAAGACCTGGATGCTCATATAAAGATAAGAACCTTGATTCTGCAGCGCAATAAAAAAAGACTGATAAGTTCAGTCTTTTTTGTAATTTTTTATTTAATTGGAAGCATTATAGATTGCTGCTGATTTTTTAATTTGGTTTCTTCCATTTGATTCTGCCAATTTTTCATCAAGAATATCAAGCTCTTCTCAAACTATACCCATATGATCTTGGTTCTCATCTACAATATCTAAAATTCTCTCTCGAAAACTTGCAAAACTTTGCGCAAATGCTGGATCAATTTGTCACGCGAGTTGATCAAATTTCTTTTGCATATCTCCATCTTTTTTTCTCTGAGAATCAAAGTATTTTTGGAGAGAAGAACTAACTGGCATAGTAAGATAGTAATTATATATTTTTATTTGTGTTTTTTGAGAATACTAGAGACTTCAACGTAGAATATCTATATGCTCTCTTGTTTTTTGTGCAAGCTGATTTTTTTTCATTCTTGCTATTTTATTTTCAATATTCTCTAGTGTTTGTCAGAAGAGGATTTCTTGCTCAGAAACAATTTCTTGCTGGAGTACTCATATTTCTCAAACAATAGAATCAAAATTTTCTAAAAATTTTACTTTTCTCTGAGTAGAAAGTAAGCTATATATTTGGAAAATTTCATACCTATCTTTTGCAGAAAAGTTATGTGCGTCGAGTAATTTTTCAAGTTTTGGATTCATAGTGAAAGACAATGGTAGATTGTAGCTCAGTATATGACTCTCATATGAAAAATCAAAGAATTGTTGTAACAGATGTAACTCATTTATACTATCATACAATTCTCTTTCATACAAAATATATATATTGACTTTTTTCGCCTTTCAAAGTATCTTATATTTTTCTTAATATTTTATAAAAAATCTGTCTCTCTTTCTTGATATTTTTTAAACCATGTTAGCTGTCTTTTTGCATAGTTTCTACTATGCTGCTGAATACTCTCTATACACGCTTCTCTACTTATCTCTCACTCAACATAGGGAAAAAATTCTTTATATCCAATGGTATTCATACCAAAATCTTCTTTTGTATATCATCTATTTAAAAGTTCAAAGAACTCCTTTTCCGCTCAAGAGTCAAACATCTGCTCAACTCTCATATTTATTCTCTCATAGAGCCAAGCTCTGTATTCAGGAGTAAAAATAATATTCTGATTTTCTGGATATCATAGCTGAGAGTCGTATTTATAGCCAGCATTGAGAAATAAAACTTCGTATTTTAGGATTTTTTTAGAGCGAAACTGCATTTTAGATTTTCCAGTTTCTAATTTTATTTCAATTCATCTCTCTACGTATGGCCTATTATTTTCGTGTAGCTCTCGGGCATATTCTGGATCTATTTCCTCTAGTTTTTTATAAAGCTCAGTATTCGTAAGTGCATCGAGCTCAGCTCTGAGTTTTGGATTTGCAGGTATTGTAGGAGCATTTCTCTCAAAAATGAGACTATCAATATAGAGTCAGGTTCCTCATACGAGCATTGGAATTTTCCCAGTACTCCATATATCATCCATAATGCTTTCACATTGCGCTACAAAATCTCACACTGAAAACTTCTCATCAGGAGTAATAATATCAAGCATATGATGGACGACTCACTGCATCTCTTCCCTCGTAATTTTCCCTGTTCCAACATCCATATATGTAAATATTTGCCTACTATCAGTACTGATAATTTGGGTATCTAAATATTTCGCTATTTCAATACTCATATCAGTTTTCCCGCTTGCTGTAGGGCCATAAATAACAATAAGTTTTTTCTTTTTACTGGGTTTTTCCAGAAAATTTCGCAAGATTTTTTCAAACATATTTTAATTTTTTTATTTATCTTCCTCTACTATATAAAAAGTAGAAAAAAATACGAGAAAAAAATTTGACTTTGTCATCATACTCAATAATATCTGTCTCGCTTTAAGAGCACTATGCCACTTTAGCTCAGCTGGTAGAGCACTCGCCTTGTAAGCGAATGGTCGTCGGTTCAAATCCGACAAGTGGCTCCATTGAAAACAAAAAATAAGACCTCGGCTTTAAGAAAATCTTTTTCTCTGAGAAGGACCATTGCTGAGGTTTTCTTATTATTTGGGCAGTTACCAGAGCGGTCAAATGGGGGGGACTGTAAATCCCCTGGCTACGCCTTCGGGGGTTCGAATCCCTCACTGCCCACCATATATAAAAATCTATATACTACCATACGTAGATTTAATTACATTAATGCCCAAGTGGTGGAATGGTAGACACGCTGGTCTTAGAAACCAGTGCCGTAAGGTGTGGAAGTTCGAGTCTTCTCTTGGGCACCAATTCCAAATATTATATATTTTTGTACCGTATTTAGCGGGCAAGTAAAAACAAGATAATTATGAAAAAAGGTATACACCCTGAAAGCAGAGAAGTTGCTTTCGTAGAAAGTTGAGCTGGAAACGTGTTTATAGCACAATCAACAGTTCAAACAGAAAATACATACACACACGAAGGAAAAGAATATCCAAGTGTTTTCGTCGAAGTATCTTCAAAAACTCACCCATTCTATACTGGTGAAAAACGTCTTCTTAAAACTGGTGCAATTGATAAGTTCAATGCTCGTAAGAAAAAAATGGAAGAAATGAATAATAAAAAATAATCTTTCAAAAAACTCTCAGAAAATTCTGAGAGTTTTTTTATTGCTTGAAATCTAAGTTATAAAAATAACCCGCGCAGGCCTGTAAACTCGCGCGGGTCTTTGTCAACTCAGTACAACACGTCGAGGATTACTCCCCGGGATGCATCTGAGGCTGTTCTTGGTTCTGCTCTGCCCATCTTTGTGCCCATTCGGACATCGGGAATTCTGGATCTTTCCCACCAGGATGGGTCATGTACCAGTAATGTCCTGGCTTAATTCCTTTGTTTGTCGTGCCGTCAGTGGTAGAACACATGGTATTTGGCCTCCTTGCCATTAATTTGTACATTCTGTACGTTTTTGTTCCCTAAGGAATCTTATTATCCTCTTGCTATTTTGCCAAGGGATGCCTAGTATGCTATGAATTTGATGAGACTTGTCAAAGTTTTTTCATTGCTTTGAATATATTTTACAGAAAAAATTGACACAGATTTTTTTTCACTATAATAGTTCGCGTATTCAACATAATTTTGTTTAAGACCGTAGGCGAAGATATATAAGACCTACCGAGACAAAGAAAGAAAAAACTAAGATTTCAATATAAATCATTAGATTATCTCTCTTGCTCTCGCAAGAGAGATTTTTTAATAGAATACAATACAACTTATTTTTATAAACACGAGAACATGGCTGTTACTAGACAACAAAAAGAACAAATTCTCGCTGACCTTACTGAAAAATTTAAAAATGCTCAGTCTATCGGTTTTGCAAAAACTATGAAACTTTCTGTTTCAGAATTTGAATCTATGAGAAATTCACTCAGAGAAGTAAATGCAACATATACAATTGCAAAGAAAACTCTTATGAAAAAAGCATTAAAAGATGCGCTTGATATCGATGTTGATCTCTCAGATCTTCCAGGTCAAATTGGTGCTGTATGTAGTAATGAAGATGCGGTTGCTGGTCTTGGAAAAGTAAACGATATCGTAAAAGATAAAAAAGGAGAAAAAGTTGAGTGGGCTGTATCAGTATTTGAAGGAGAGCTCAAAGATAATGAAGCAACTAAAGCAATTGCTGGTATGCCATCAAGAGAAACACTTCTTGGAAGACTTGTTGGATCTATGCAATCACCTCTTTCTGGACTTGCAAGATGGTTTGATGCTGCTGCGAAAGAACTTGAAGAAAAAGGAAAAGAAAATATCGGTCAGCTTGATGCTCCTGTAAAAGAAGAAGCTCCTGCTGAAGAAGTAAAAGCAGAAGAAGCTCCTGCTGAGGAAGCAAAAGAAGAAAAAGCTGCAGAGTAATTTTTGATTTAGCTTACAAATCCTGAATTTATTCAGGGTTTGCAGCTAGCTCATAAGCTAGAATATCATTGTAGAGCTGTATTCAGTATCTCTTTGGAGAGGTACTTCCCTACTAACTGGGGTATTGAAACAAAATTCTACAGTGAAAACTCATATTTATTTATATAATTTTTTAAAGATGGCTGAACTATCTGGAAACGCTGCGAAGATTATGGATCTCGTAAAAGAACTTACAATCGTTGAACTGAACGACCTTGTACACGCAATGGAAGAAGAATTTGGAGTATCTGCTGCTGCACCTGTTATGATGGCTGGAGCTGCTGCTGGTGGAGAAGACGAAGGACCTTCTGCATACGATGTTGTACTTGCTAACGCAGGTGGACAAAAAATCGCTGTTATCAAAGTAGTAAAAGAAATTACTGGTCTTGGTCTTAAAGAAGCAAAAGATATCGTTGATAACGGAGGAACTGTGAAAGAACAAGCATCTAAAGATGAAGCTGAAGAAATCAAAGCAAAACTTGAAGAAGCTGGAGCTACAGTTGAACTTAAATAATTTTCAGGAATTATTTATACATATAAAAAAAGACCTCATGGTCTTTTTTTATTGGCTGAATATTGCCCGTAATTTATCAAAAATATAATTCCTTGCTTCTTCTGGAGTAGTTTGATACCTCTCCGGCATAGTATCTGATTGCCTGAAAATATGAAATTCTCATCCTTCTTGTATATGAGATACATTCTTTGGTTTTCTCGTCATAAAGAGTGTTGCCGTATCTTGTTCTACTACCTCAACACTGTGTGCTTCATTGACTCATACATGATGGGTCTCTCACTTCCCCACTTCAAATTTTCTTGAGTTTTCTAAATGATAGAGTGTTCCATCATTTTGAAAAAAATATTTTGCAAACTCAGATAGCGAACTCAGTCATAATACTACATGTACAAAAAAACGTGTATGGTATCCAACATCTGTTCTTTCTCATATGAGAACATGAAAAAGCTCATCTTCTATAGTTATAATAATTGACGGATTTGACTGTATTTCTCTTTGCAACTCTTTAAATGCTGCAATATTAATAATTCAGTATTTTTGGTACAACTGCGTTAACTCATGTCAGTTATTTTTCTGATGTAATCAAAGTTGTTCAATATATTCAGAAATACTCTCTAAGCCTCACATAGTCTGATGAAACATAGGAGTTTGAATATCACCAACTTTTGCAAATGCATCTGTCCTGAGTGGTCGTAAAATCTCAGTGATAGCTTCTCATGCAAGCTCTGGCCTAAAATTAAAAACACTCAGTTTTCCATCTAGTATATGAGAGAGTCCCTCATATCCATGTGCATGAATGTGGGTACGAGAGCTTTCTGGAAATACATGAAACTTTGCTTCAAACTCGTATCCTCAAGAAATACCATCCAAAATATTCCATCTATAAAATCATGCAAGTGGATGCCTATACATTGTTTTTCAAAGCTGCTCTCTATCAAAACCATCATCTAACACATTTCCCACAACATCTCTAAAATATTCCAAATTTTGTCACCACTTGGCACCATTTCATCTATCTGCAGTCTTTTCTAAAAAGCTACGCCAAGCATTTACAGATGAATCGTATGGTTGAGAAATAGACATAAAATCTTGATGAAATCTAAAAAAAATATATAATTCCGTGGCATTTATATTTATTTATTATACATATTAAATAAATTTGTCAATTATTGGGATGTCGCCAAGTGGTAAGGCCGCGGACTCTGAATCCGCTATCGGGGGTTCGATCCCCTCCATCCCAGCCATAAATGTAAAAAAAACTCTAGAAATTTCTAGAGTTTTTTATATAAGCTTGGTAACAAGATATATTATGAATCAAATAATTCAAATTCACAGGAGTATCAGAATTCAATACCAGATAATTACAAGTAGTCTCCAAAAAAGTAATAATTTGAAAGTTTTTTCTACGAGACTGGCTGCAAGAGGACTACTCTGAGAAATACTTTTGATATTTTCTTTATTTTTACTCAGAAACGTCTGAGACTTTTTTCAGAGAAAAAGTGTGAGAAGAAACCTGAGCATAGTATTACGCTTCTAGATTCACAAATTCACTCGTATCTCCATCAATATCTGCTCAAACTTTATGAAGTTTCACTGGCTCACTGTGTTGACCAAGCGTATTCAAAAATACATCTTTCCCTGGACCATACGGAATCACGACTTTGGCTTCAATATTTTCAAATATCTTTACAGCATCCTTTGTCCCGACAATGATAAGAATATCTACATCTCCGAAAAATCATACGATTTCTTCTTTGAGGTCAAAACTATCACTCGTTACGATACAAAGATGTTTTCCGTCAATAAGAAATTTATAAAACAAAATATCAGTATACTGCTTGACTTCAAGAAGATTTCCAGATTTTTCGTACTCTCATGGATGCGTTACATCAAAATCTTCGAGGTGAACCGTATTATCATTGTAATTAAAAAATACTTCCTTTTTATCTGCATTTTTTATAACGAGAGTATCTTCATTTTTATAACTTATTTCTATCATAGCGTATTAATTTTTATATAAAAAATGTTTTATTTCGATAAATAATTCCCGAAAGGTCAAAACGAACCGAGAGATCCTTTACCTTTTCTATATCTACCCATTTATATCATACGAAACGTTCTTCTTTTCGTACTATGGGAGTAGCATTTCCATTGTATCTTACGATAAAGAGATATACGTCTTTATCTATGACTGGGTTTCCCTTCAGATACCCGGCAGTATAGGTGTATGTGAGCTTCGTAACAAACTTAATGATTTCTAAATCTTCCTGGGCAATCCCAGCTTCTTCTGAAATTTCTCTGAGAGCTGTATCTTTTGCGACTTCTCACTTTTCGATTTTCCCTTTTGGAATCACGAGCTCCTCTTTATTTCGACTGTTAAGCCATTTTAATAAAAGGATTTCTACCTTCCCACCGTTTTTCCGATAGACCACTCAGCCAGAACTTTTCTCATATTTTCTTGGCATAATTGTATGTTATCAGGTGCGAGTATGTAACTGTATTAATAGTACTGAAAAGTAGGGGCAAATCAAGCTCATTTTTTTTGCTCTGTATAAAATAATGTGCTACGATATATATACACAAAAACAAAAATACAAATAAAAAAAATACTATGAACCAGCAAGACGATATTCTCGGAAGTTTTAATCCCGAAGATTCAGGGCAAGATTTTTCATCAGACCCAGTTTTCATGCAAGATGAAATCATTTTCCAAGATGTAAACATCATTGAAAAAGAAGAAATTACCCAAGATGCACAAGAAAATATTATCGCGCAAAGCGATGAAAGTGTATTTGAAACTCTACAAGAAGCGGAGAGTGATACTGCTACCGTTTCTCAGATAGAACAAAAAAGTGTTCTCAGAAAAGCCCTTTGAACTGGTCTATTTATGACAAAATACCTTACAACATCTGTATGTATTTTTGCGGTTCTCATGGTTGCCTCTAACTATTCTGCGTATTTCAAAATTGCTCAAAGTATTATTTATGCTGATGAAATGCAAAATACAAAACAATCTCTTATCGAATCGGTTGCGGCATCAGAAATTAACGAATCTAGTACTAATAAAGCTCAGACAAATACTCAAACTTTTCGTAATCTTACAAAATCTGAAGAGCAATCATCAGTAAAAAAAGTAAAACCTATTCATGATATTTCTGAATATGCAGCTGTTTCGACTCAAAACATTGATTTAGGAATCGAAATTACTCCATATGAAAATAGAATCATTATTCCAAAAATTGGGAAAAATATTCCTCTTCTCGATATAAAACAAACAAAAGTAGAAGGAGTAGATGAACTCAATGAAATTTTTATGAAAGATCTTGAAAATGGAGTTATCAGATATCCAGGAAGTGCAAAACCAGGTGAAAAATGAAATTCATTTATTTTTGGACATTCATCTAATTTCCCATGGATGGATGGAGATTACAATGATGTATTTGCCCTTCTTGATAAAGTTGTATTTGATGATGAAGTGGTTGTATACTACGGACAAGAAAAACATACCTATAAGATTAGAACAAAGGATGTCATCCGGCCAAGTGATGTTTCTGTGTTAAGAAATAATCTCAAAGATGATAGATCGCAAATCACTCTCATGACTTGTTGGCCAATCGGAACAACACTGAATCGTCTTGTTCTCACGTGAGACCTCGTAAAAGTAGAAAAAAAATAATATGCTCGGATATACCTATACATATATTTCATTTAATGAACTTCTTGCAGCAAGTGGAACACTTCTGCAATTTTCATTTATCCAAATCATAATCACTGCACTTTTGCTCTGAATGACAATATTTTGTATTTTTATATTTGTCCCACTTGTATATATTACTGTATCAACTGCAAAAGAAATAAAAGAGAAAAAAAAGAAAAAACAACTGCTCACCCAATTTCTCCTGCAAAAAGAAATTGAAGACGAAGTAGAAAAAGAAATAAAAATTCAGGAAGAAGGTGAAGTAATGCAATAAAAAATATCCCACATGGGATATTTTTTATTGTACTCTCAGCTTATAATACTCAGCAAAGGTCATTGAGTTTTCATGGAGATAGCTTGCTAAGTCTTGTCAAACATACCTCCAATGCCATGGCTCAATTTCATAGCCATCAATTGCTCTTCCATTTTGATAGCTGTTATGGAATCAATAATTATGAGCATTTGTATCAAGCCAATCATAGTATCTCATAAGTCTTGGGGAGTTTTTCCACTGAGAATCTGACGAAGCTTCCCAAACATCTGCGGTAAGTCCTGATTGGTGTTCACTATGCCCTGCTTTCGCGCAGAGATTATCCGGACATCCTCTCGCTTTGATTCCAGCTTGATAGCTATAGCTTCTATAACTACTCACAACAACTATTTTTTCTCACATATCCTCATAAAATTTCTGAGCCATAGCTTCAAAAGCGTTTGCAGCTTCCTCTCGCATTTGTGCATCTCATTTCGTATCTACTATATATGTTCTATCCAATCTCCTCATATCTTGTGGAATATAACCTGTTTCATTAAAGGTAATATTTGGGTCTACATATTTTGTGAGTGACTCATCTGAAAATATATCATATGACATGAGTTTTCTTCGTGTCTGAAGTTTTTCTAAAATTTCTGTAGCAGTTTGTCTATCTAAAAATGTTTCTATTTTTTCTGGATTTTGTGATGAAAAAAATTCTTCAATGTATCATTTTAAAACTTCCCCATATCTTTCAGGAATAAGAGAATGACCAAAGCCATCAAGTTCTATAAATTTTTTTCGAGTTGCAGGAGAGTTTTCATATACTTCCCTTCATTGCTCAACTGGTACCACAGAATCGCCATTTCCATGAATAATAAGTGTCGGTTCACTAATGTTTTTTATTGTTTCACTTGAAACATAACTATTTGGAAGAAAAAAGAGTTTTTGAATCGGAAATCCAAATACTTTTTCTGACATCTCATACCTTGAAGCCAGAGGAGAAAATAACACCAAAGAATCAAAATCTCTATTTTGCGCAAAATCTATTGCGAGAGCTGTTCCTACGCTATATCCCCAAATAATGAGATTTTCATCTGTGAATCATAATTCTTTTTTCATTTCAGAATAAAATATTTCTGAAAAATTTTGATTCTCCTGCTGTGTCGGATAGCCTGTAGATTTTCCGTATCAAGGAAAATCAAAAGCAATAACATTAAATCCTAAATCAGATATATATTGAATATCTGAATAAAAGTATTGTATTGGAGCCCCATTTCCATGAAAATAATACACTGTTTTTTCAGCTGAATTATCAACATATAATCAAGAAATAGTATTTCCAGCATCTGAGGTATAGGATACTTCCTCAGCTACTAATAAACCAGCTGGATGATTTGAAATTTCTTTGAGATTAATATCTTTCCCTGGAAAGGTAAAAATCGTTTCAATTCTCGTAGCAAAAAAAAGTAGCACTAGATACAGGAGTATAATTCCAGTACATAATACTCAGAGGAAAATGAGGAATTTTTTTGAAAAAAAATAATTCTTCATCCGTAATGACTTTTTTTGTAAATATTTTTTTGTGGTTCAAAAATGTTTTTTCATATTGGTTTTATATATCTAATTGCTGTAAAAGGAGAGAAATTTTTCACATTTTTTCTGTGGATTGGTATTTTCCATCTTCTCTTTTTTCTATAAGATCAAAGACTTGAAATTCTTTAAGTCTTCGAGTTATAGTAGTTGGAGTGAGGTTTGGGAACTCTCTATAAATTTCTCAAAAACTCATTACTTCTCTCTTACAAAAAGTAGCCATAATATGAGTAGACCACTTTTTTCACAGAAGTGAAAGAATTGGTGAAAGAGTACAATGATTCACGTATTTATAAAATTAGTATTAAAATTGATACTAGTTGAGATTTGCGTGTAAAATATAGTCTCTTATACTAAAATTACAATTTTATAATTAAAAATAATATTATGGATATGATACTCAATGATCTCGGATGGAGATATGCAACAAAGCAATTTGACAGCGAAAAAAAACTTAGTGATGAGCAACTTGATACAATTAAAGAAGTATTACGAATGACACCATCAAGTTTCGGTCTTCAGCCATGGAAATTTGTCTTTGTAGAAAACAGTGATACAAGGGAAAAACTCAAAGCTGCAGCTTGGGGACAAAGCCAAGTAACAGATGCAAGCCATCTTCTTGTATTATGTAGAGAAAATAATATAGATCAAAATCTTGTAGATAATTTTTTTGAAGATATGAAAAAAACTACAGGTGCTGGAGAGGAAGATGTAAAGGACTATAAAAATATGGTATCAGGATTTGTTGATGGACTCGATGAAGAGCAGGCAAAAATGTGGGCTGAAAAACAAGTCTATATCGCGCTAGGTAATCTTATGGCTATCTTAGCTCATCTGAGAATTGATTCTTGTCCTATGGAAGGATTTGATAAAGCTCAATTCGACGAAATTTTAAATCTTAAAGAGCAGTGAATCTCAAGCGCGGTAATTCTGCCTATAGGATTTAGATCATTTGAAGATAAATATGCTTCAAATCCAAAAGTACGATATGATCAAGATACACTTTTTATCACAAAATAATGAAACACTACGAATTTTTTCCAGAACAAGAAAGAGGCAAATCTGAGATTTCATGGCTCAAAAGTAATTTTTCTTTCTCCTTTGCAAATTATTACAATCCGGAGAGGATGTGATTTTGAGCACTCAGAGTTATTAATAATGACCGAGTAGCAGCAAAAAATTGATTTGCTATGCATCCCCATGATAACATGGAAATAGTAACTATCGCGATGGAGTGAAGCCTGACTCATAGAGACTCACTATGAAATCACGAGACTCTTGTACCATGAGAAGTCCAAGCTATGTCAGCTGGAACATGAGTAGTACATTCAGAAATAAATGAGTGAGACGTAGAGTGAGAATTTTTTCAGATATGGATTGAAACTCGCGACCGTATGATAGAACCGCAGTATCATCAAAAGAGATTTGAAGTCTCTGAGAGACGATGAATTTTTCAGCTTCTCGCATGAAATAATAAACTTGCATGAAATCATCTCCCTATTCATCAAAATGCCTATATATCACGAGTAGAGATTTCTCAGGGTGATATGCTCAGCTATGAGAAATATGAGCAGGAAAATGGTGTATACATCATGAATATTTTTTGAAAATTTGTCATTTGAGACTTTGCTCTCAACTACAGAGATGCTCTGTGAATTACAGATGTAGATACCATAGATATCACAGCTATGGGAAATTCGGATTTATTTATATTTGAAGTACCAATGCATTAAAAAAAAGAGTGAAAATATTCACTCTTTTTTAGTTTATAATTTCAAGAATCGTCTCTTTTTTATTTCAGAAATTTGGAATTTCTACTGCTAGGTTTTCACAGAGTGTATTAATATATTCTCACTTAACTTTTTTGACTCCGTGAGTCATTTTTTTAATTTCTCCATGTTTTGTATGCATAAACTCAACTCTCAGGATTTTTGCATCTAGTTTTTTCCAATCTACCATTTTTTTGTAACTATTTGGAAGAAAGTCTACGATGACATCAGCTCTTAGATTATTTAATTCCTGAGTAATGCTATCTCACCAAAAATTATAGAGTCACTTTGTTTCAATAGGAAGTTTGTAATTCCCTATCCTATCCTCTGGCCTGAGAATACCATACATACCAGAGAGAATCAGAAAATTATCTGAAAAATATTTCTTTCAAGATTCACTCATTCACAGATAATCTATTGCATTGTACATAACTCCAGAATATCTTGAAATAGCTGGCAGTACATCTGATATTTCAACATGTGTGTTCAACTCTATTCCTTCAAGATATCTTGCATCCTTACATTTTAAATCTTTTGCTGTTGCATTTTTTGCAATTTCTAGAGGTTTTTTGAAGTCAAAACTCAGACTCTCTCAAGTATTTTCTCCTCATGGATTTTTTCCTTCACTTGGAGGAAGCAGATATATTATTTTCATAGCTTATTCTTTTTATTCTTTTTAAAAGTAATTATTCAAACAATAAGCACTATAATTCAAAAAATAAGAAGTCATAATTCTCTGACATAAAACAGCATAATTTGAAAATAGTACCTAAAAGCAAGCATATAATTTTTATGTTCTTCAAATTGTGAAATTTGTACAAGCTCTTTTCTATCTCGCATTTCATCTAGTAATATCACATCATTACTGATTATAGAAACTTCTTTATTTCCACTACATAAACCAGTTGAATATATTTCATCTCAATGTACAAAAACTAGGTATTTTTTTCAAGTTTTAAAATTATATCAACATGATGCTTCTCATTTTCTCGAAAAAACTTGAACCTTAGATTGAGATACTCATTTCCAAGATGCGTCTACTTCAAAATGTATAATAGGTGATTTTTCAGATCTCCATTTGTTAATTCGGGTATCTATATACGACTTTTTATACCCTAAAGATTCTCCAACTACCTCTCAGAGAAATACTCCATCTGAACGAGAAATTTTGTTTTGTAAGTCTTCATCATCTCAGTAGACACAGCTACAGGCATGAATTTGCTGATAGAATCACAAGCAGAGAAAGAGAGTGAAAATAAAGAATAATTTTTTCATAGGATTATTAGATGTTTTATAAATCTCATTTTTTCATCATAGCGAGCGTGAGCTTAATTTGAAAATAGCTTATATTCTTCTCTCCTTTTTCTTCTAGAGATTCTTTGATATCTTTGAGTCACTCGTAATCATCGCTTGCAACTGATTTCACCTTTTTTGCTGTATCTACATCTACGATACTGAGTATCTTCATCAGGGGTATTTTTCATGATTCATAGAGGCTGACAATATGGGATTCTATAGTCTGAACTCAGAGTTCACGCTGCTGTGATATTTCTCACAGAGACATGTTTTGCTCAAATAGCTTCAGCGTCTCATCATAGGTTTGTCATTTTTTTAGTCAACTTCCAGATGATGATTTTCCTCATGATTTTGATGTATTTCAAAAGTTATTTCATACTTTTCGCATAACAAATCCGTTGAGGTCCTCGATATACTCAGTAATATAATGATTTCTGTAAATAGCTGCTCCACCGAGCTCAGTAATTCAGACGCATGGATATTTTCCATCTGTTTTAAATGTGAAATTCTCCATTTCCAGGGCATCAAAGAGACTCATGACTGTTTGTTTTGAGTATTCTCCGAGAGCGCCATAATGCTCGTAGAGATCAAGATTCCACTGAGAAATTCTTTTCTCATTACTTCCCATAAGGACTCACACTAAGAGTGTTTGACCAAATTTTTCATTATATTTTTTTACCGTTTCTAAAATCAGCGTATAGGTCGAAACAGGAATGAGTTTACTCACATCCTCTTTACTCATATTTTTACCCTCCAAACAATAGTCGCACAGCCCACAATTGTCTTTGAGATTTTTCACATCCTCAACATCTCCAAAATACTCAAGAATAAATCTCTTTCTACAGCTCGGATAAAAGAGCAGTCTCTTGATTTGCTCGAGTTTGAAATACGCTTCATCCTTCAGGAGGTCCTGACGCTTCCAGTCTATCATCACATGGGAGTGCTGACGCTTTTCTTGTAAGAGTGTGAGTCAACGTCCTCTGAAATCTGATTCACTGTCTGTTTCTTCAAGTCCCCTTCTGAGAATGTTATATTTTTCGAGTATTTTAATAATGGCTCACACAAGCATGTCATTTCACACTCCTGATTCACTCGCCATGACAAAGTAGGTTTTTGCGATACGAGTCCCCTTTCACTCTCAAATTTTCTGCTCTTTAT
>CAYVZQ010000003.1:81259-122098 GCA_964456335.1 uncultured Candidatus Peribacteria bacterium
AGAGATAATCATAGAAGTCTAAAATCGCTTTTTTCTCAGGATAGGTATTATCTATAAAAAATTCTTGGATCTTTGTATCTCCGTAACTCGCAAGCACAATTCCGTAACTCATCTTGCCATCACGACCAGCTCTTCAGACTTCTTGATAATAGTTTTCAATACTTCCTGGGAGATTGTAGTGGATAACAAATCTAATATCTTTTTTATCGATTCCCATCCCAAAGGCATTAGTTGCAACCATGACTTTGTACGTGTCATTCATAAATTTATTCTGCTCAGATTCACGTACATCTGCTGAGAGATCTCCCTTATACACTCAGGTTTTAATTCACTTTGAAATCAGATATTCACTCAGCTCAATCACATGTTTACGACTCGAGCAATAAATTATCCCCGTTCCAGGAGTCTTTTCAATAATCTCTACTACCTTTTTTTGCTTTTCTTCTTTGGCTGAGATTTCTCTCACTACAAGAATAATATTTTTTCTATCAAATCCTGAAATAAATTCTTTATATGATGTGAGTCACAGACGCTCCACAATATCCTTGCGGACTTTGAGTGTAGCCGTGGCAGTGAGTCCAATAACAGGAAAATTTCTTTGCTTTCCTGAGAGTTCCTCGAGAAACCATTTTATCTTCATATAACTTGGCCTGAAGTCATGCCCCCACTGTGAAATACAATGCGCTTCATCAATCGCAACAGCAGCTATTTTAATCGTTTTAAGAATTCAGAGAAACTCATTCGAATTCAGGCGCTCTGGAGCAATATAGAGAAACTTAATCGCACTCTCATCATCACCAGAAAAATACCTAAGTTCATGAAGAATATCCTGTTTTTCTCTTCCTGAGAGTGTTGAATTAATAAGCTCAGCCCTGATTCAGCGGTCTCTGAGCGCATCGACCTGATCCTTCATCAGAGAAATAAGTGGAGAGATAACAATCGTGATTCACTGCCTTACCATTCACGGGAGCTGATAGGTCAGAGACTTTCCTCAACCAGTCGGCATAAAAACGAGGGTATCATTTCCCTCTACAATATGCTCGATTATCTCTCTTTGTCCTTCACGAAATGACTCCAAACCAAAGGTATTCTGGAGAATGTGTTCTAAATTGTTTTGCATGCGCGTATTATGTGTTTTTATGTATGAGCTGCAAGTAAAAGAGTCTCTTCATACTTGTTAATCTTCTAAAACTTCATTTCCTATTTCTTGATATAGTGCATAGTAGTTTTCTACCCAATCTCTGAGTGCTGGTTCTTTTGGAAGAAATACTCCATCTACCTTTTCTACATACTCATAGAGAAATTCTCCTGCATCTTTTTTATTAAGATAGGTATGAATTTGGTGTGTATATACACCAATATAACTGAGCGTAAAAGATGTATATAAATCATCAGTGACGTGGAGATTTATTTTCCCATCATCAATAGAAATAATTCCTGAATTATAAAAAATACTGAGTGAAATGAGACATTCACAATAGTATGGTAGGACATCTTCTACTTCTCTATAGCGCATCATTTTGATATTTCTATACAGGCAAGTTGTGAGAATATCCTCTCTGTTTTTATGATTATTTCATAGAAAATATGCTACCATACCTCCAGCTGTAGCTTTGAACTCTTCGATACACTTAAAAAGTCCTGTTTTTTTATTCATTATAACTTCAGAACTTGGAGTGAGCCAGAGTGTATGACCATACTCATGACCAATAGTTTCTATGTCATACATTTTATAGAATGCTTCATCAGAACCGTGGAGAAAATCATCATGTTTTTTCAGTAATTCTGGATGAATTACCTCTGCGTCGAGCTTCATCTTTGGAGCTGATCTGTAGCTTTGCAGGATAAAACTTGGAAATGCAAAGATTTTCTTTCCATGAATTTTACTCACCTGCGCATCATTTGGGACAACCTGTGCGCTATACATCCCACACAGAAAACTCCCATAGGATAGATATGGAACTCCTAAGTGAAGCTGTACTTGCTGCATTGAATGCTTTGAGAATTCATAGGCTTCCTGGTATTCTCACGTTCTCCCTATTTCATCATAAAATCATTCATACATATGCTCGATATCTGCACTCACTTGTGACTCAAAAAGCTCAGGATTTCAGATTCTGAAATCTACTTCGATTGAAACCGCTTTTCTGTATTTATCCTCATAGTATTCTATTGGATGAGCGGGTTGAAATGGAGTATCAATAGCCATCCATGCCGTATCTACCTCTGACCATTTTTGCACTAAAGAATCAGTGTTTGTTTCTGCCATAGCAGCTGCAAATGCTCTATAGTACTCTATATATGCACTTTTTTTATCATACATATCGTCCTCAAGATTCTTTAATTTCGTCACAAGACACTCGATTTGAGCGATGATAGCGTTAACCTCTAGGGCAAAAATCTCAGCGTACGCAAGACTTTTATATTCTCAGTCAACTTCCCTGAGAACACTATAACTTCTATCTGCTCTCTCACCGTGATGTCAGAGATCAAAGAGATCTTTATCTTCAAGAAATTGTAATATCGCATCGCTATCTCCAGAAAACTTTTCCTCTAAATCCCTATTCACTCAAAAAATAAGTTCTCTATTCCAAACAAGAAATAAGTCTGAAAAGAGCTTTCCAAGCACATGGTGCTCCTCAAGCATCGTCATATAAAACTCAGAAATCAGTGACTCGCTTCTGATTGTTTCAAGCATCTGAGCTTGTTTTTCTTCTACATAGTTTCTTGTCAGCTTGTATGATGCTTCAAATACCTTATCTATCTCACTCCTACTGGATTTATTTTTTTCTAAATAATTCTCAAGTGGCTCAAACTTCCAAGTTCAAAGTCTTTGGCTCGCTGCATATCTTGTCTCTGAATTTTTATCAAGTCACAGGCTCTCTAAGAAATGATGAAGTATTTCTCTCTGAGCATTTTGATTTTTTACCCCAGAAGACAGCAAGTCGAGCTCTCATCTATAGAGTGAAAATATTTCATGAATACGCGTAAAATTAATCTCTGTCATAGTTTTCTCACATAAAAAAATAGTATGTTTCCATACTACTGAGTTCTTCCTATTTGCAAGCCTGTCTTACTGATTTTTATCTGCGGATGAAGAGATGATAATTCATTCTCTTTTATAAAATGTCATAGAATCTGAAACTATTTCTACTAAGAAATTCCATTTCACTTTTGAGCTTTTTCTTTTTCATGTATAAAATCCACTTACAGATTCTCACTGCTGCGCAGAAACTTCTATTTGCTTTTGAAGGGTATCAGGAAGATCAGCTATATTCGGTAGAGTGAAAGAAAAAACTTGCGAAGAATTCGTATCTGCTTTGAGTGAGTCAGATTCGTAGAGTCTCACTGTATTTTTGTAGAGCTGTTTATTTTTTCGAAGTGAATGCTGTCTCATATACACTCTCGAACTTTTATGAGCAATCAGAGAAATATCACAGGCTGAAACATCCATATCTTTTTTTGCAGAAAAAACAACTGTTCAGGTTACTTCCTCTCAGTAACTATATATCTTTTTCGGAAAGTTTATTTGAATGTTTCACTGCAAGAATTTAACCCATTGCATAAACAGGATATAGCCAATAACTCAAAATATCACAACAGCAAATGAGGCGATAATTAGCATATCAAACATATGTGTAAATTAAAGAAATATTTCTTAACACTGGATTATAACGATTTATGCAAAAAATGCGAATAAATGAAAAAGCTCTGTATTTTCATACAGAACTTTATATATGTCATTGATATTATTTCTTCCAACCATAACTGTTAGAACCTGAGTCTCGTGATCCTCCAGAAGAAGAACTTCGTGATCGACCAGCGCCACCACCTTTGTACCCAGAACCTCCTGAGCTTCTTCCTCCGCTTCATCCTCCTCTATATCCAGACCCTCCTGAATTTCTTCCTCCTCCAGAGAATCAGCTTCCTCTTCCACCTGAGAATCCTCTTGAACCACCACCTTCGTTATTTCG
Organism: uncultured Candidatus Peribacteria bacterium; assembly: GCA_964456335.1. GTDB lineage: Bacteria > Patescibacteriota > Gracilibacteria > BD1-5 > UBA6164 > JAACSU01. The sequence goes on from CAYVZQ010000003.1 coordinate 85,234, forward strand.
AGATTTCGCTTGAACAACAAGTGGTTTTACTCTATCTTTTTCTTTGTAATATGCGAGAACTTGGTCAGCTACTTCTTGCTGAAGGTTCATATATGAGAATTTTTCTAGGACGTCGATTTTTCCAACATCTCCAAGTCTAATACCAACATCATTTTCAATAAATCTTATGAGGCTTCCTGGATCCATGTTATCCATTTTTCATTTTGCAATAAAGATTCTTTGTTCTCCGTTTGGAGCTAGTTTTTGTGGTTCTTCGTTGATATTGTATGAATTCTCTTCAAATTTATCAGCGTGCGCATCTTTAAGAATAGCAGCTAAAACAGTTTTTGCTTCACCCAGTTCAAGAAGGCTCGTTGCAAGTGTTTCAAACTCAGAGAGTTTCTCATCTGACATGAGGTTTGCGATATTTCCTACAAGTCGTTTCTTTTGGAGTTCTACCACTTCTTTTGCTCCAGGGATTTGTCCTCTGGTCATTTTTTGTTTGAGCATTCTCTCAATTCCTGAAAGCTTTCTCATATCTGATCTTGAAACAAAATTGATAGCATGTCCTGTCTTCCCAGCTCTTGCCGTTCGACCAATTCTATGTGTGTATACCTCAGCATTATCTGGAAGTGAGAAGTTTACTACATGAGTCAAATCATCGACATCAATCCCTCTTGCCGCAACATCCGTTGCTACAAGAATTGTACATTTTTTTGCTTTAAATCGCGCAAGTACTTTTTCTCTATTTTTTTGTTCGATATCTCCATGAATTGCTTCAGCCTTGATACCTCTTCCTATAAGTTTTGAAGCTACTTCATCAACATCCATTTTTGTTTTACAAAATACGATTCCATAAAAATCTTCTGTCATATCGATAACTCTTGAAAGTGCTTCAAATTTATTTCTTGGAGCGACTTCATAATACACCTGCGTGATTCTATCTGAAATAGTCGTCTTTGATTTGATAGCAACTGTGTCATAGTCATGCATATATTTCTTTGCAAGCATGAGTATTTCTCTTGGCATCGTTGCAGAGAAAAGAAGCGTTTTCTTGTTATCAGGTGTATGCTCAAGAATTTCTTCTATTTCTTCTCTAAATCCGATATTGAGCATTTCATCTGCTTCATCGAGAATAAAGTAATCAATAGTCGAGAGGTCAAGTGTTTTCTTAGTAATAAGATGGTCTTTTACTCTTCCTGGAGTTCCTACTACGATATGAGGACCGTTCTTGAGAGCTCTTCGCTCATCAGCGATATTTTGTCCTCCGTAAAGAAGCGTGATTTGTATTCCGCTTTCTGCGAATGATTTAATTTCGTTCGCAACCTGAATTGCAAGCTCACGAGTTGGCGCAAGAATCATAGCCTGAACTCATTTTTTCTTTGGATCAAGTCTAGAAAGAAGTGGCAAACCAAATGCTGCGGTCTTCCCCGTTCCTGTTTGAGCTTGTCCTACGATATCTTTTTCTCCATTGAGAAGAAGTGGGATAACTCCAGCCTGAATTTCAGATGGGTATTCATATCCTTTTTTTGTAATGGCAGCAAGGAGCTTATCTGAGAGTCCAAGGTCTGCAAAAGTTGTTTTTTGAGCTGTTTCTTCAGCTGTAGTTGTTGTCTGCGTCATAATATTGGCAAAAAAATAAAAGAGACACTTTTTTACGAGTCATGGATATGACCGGTAAAAACCTTAATACAAAATACTTAATACATCTCGCAGTGAAGAGATGTCCTAAGCGTTGTGCAATAATAAGGATTGTCTCTTCTATTCGGGAGATAATATCTCTCACTTGAATTCTCTCTCTTCATCCGAAGAGAAAGAAGCCACATTTTGCAGCCCCTTTCTCTTGGGTCAAGGGAAAGGATTCAGGATAGGGATTTATCTGTGTCGAGCAGGACTATACAAAAAAATATTTTTATTGCAAATTTATTTTTCATCTCCTTATAAATATTAAAAAAATATTAATTTTTCTTATTTTTAATATAAAATTAATGTATGTCAAAATACAATAAAACTTTGTCTAATGATAAAATTTAATTCTGTTGTTTTTTCATCAAATACAAAGATGATAGTAGCGTACTTGCAAGTCATATTTATATCCAATGATAATTATATATTATGAAAAAGAAACTGTTATCTAGCGCTATTCTGCTTGGTATCATTGTAAATCCTATCTCATTTTCATTTGCTAAGTCAGAACTTGTAGAGTGAAGAGCGTATGATATGGCACTCCAGTATATAGATAATTCCCTTTCCGATGAGGCTTGGAAAGACAATAACCCAGTTATTTCAAAAGAGACAAAGTTTTATACAGATGATGAGAAACAAATCTCATACATAGAATATAAAATTTCTTGTGATTCTACTCCTGATTGTGGTTTTATCATGATGAACGTGGACGGAAATGATGTCGCTGTTCCTATCGCTTCTCCAACATGAATAACTCCAAGTGAGATGACACGTCAGTGAGACGAGCAGGAAATGAAAAATTATTACTTCAGTCCTTTTGATATTTATAGCGAAAACACTCTCACTTGAGAAGTCCTAGCTCTCGACCCAAAGTATGCAATAAAAGAAGAAAAGTGAGATATAAAAGAGCAAAAACAAGCGCTCAAAAATCAGCTCAAAGAGGCAAAAGCCTCAGCAAAAGAATTTAAAAAATCTGACAAATTCAAAGAGCTCAAAGAGGAAATAAAGGACCAGATTCTCACCGTTCCAAAACAAGAATTTAGTTTCAATATGCTTGATATGAGTTATGCTGCGACTTACACAAGCCCCTGAGCTTCTAATGTTTTTGTTCCAGGATGACAATCAAGCTCTAGCTGTATAGGAGCAACTCCATGTTATAATCAATTTTCTACAACTTACTACTGAGAATCCTGTCTATCAGGTTGTCTTCCAACAGCATTTGGTATTATCTATGGTTACCATGATAGAAACTGATATCCTTGACTTATTAGCTGAACTGCGCCAATGACAAATAGTTATGCGGTGAATCAAATGATTAAAACTATTGGAATAGATACCCAAACTAAATGTAATTCAAATTCTACAAAGAACGAAGCTATAACTAGTACGATATTAGCATATAGATGAGAAATCTATGCACAAAATCATGGATATCCAAATGCAAATGCTAACCTAGACACATTTTTTACAACTAATGCTCAGATATTTTCTAAAACAAAAAGCGAAATAAACTCATTCAGACCAGTTATAATAAATACAGATTCTCATTCGATGGTAGGTTTTTGATATAAAAGTACAGGAACATCAAAAATAGTAAGAATGAATATGTGATGGGGATGAACTGCTCAAACTTCATGATATAACTGGTCTAATATAGACCAGAACTTAGATTCTATTTATTATTATAATTCTAATACTGGTCTATATTATCATGATACAAAATCAATAATTACTGTGAATCTTAATTAAAAATAAGTATAAAAATAAAATTCTAATCTAGAAAAACGTTAAAAGTTCAAAGTAATTTAAATTAAAGTATATGAAAAAAGTTCTCTTAAGTATAACATTAATTCCTATAATATTACTCTCTATATTTCATTATAGTTCTATTTATGACTATGTTTATAAAAAAATTTCTCTCGATTGTTATTTTCGATGAGAAGTAATAATTCTAGACAAAGAACTCTGAAAGTTTACTACTATCAATTCTTATAACCCAAATGACTTTTTCCTCCAAAAACATAAAATTATAATTACATCTCCTGAAAATCTACCAATGGAATGAGTTGAAATTTCTGGTTTGAAATCTAGATTTTGAACATCTTTAAAAAGATACCATATGATTGACCCTAGTTGAATAGAATATCCTTCTATTGGGAAATATCCTATTTGTAAGAAAAATACTCTTTTAGATATTTTACCATTTTTACAGTACCCTTTAGTCATCCCAGTTCTCATTTTTTGTATTGTTTACTTACGTAAACTAAAAAAGAAAAAATAATTTAAGTCTCTTCAAGAAAAATATTCTTGAAGAGATTTTATTCTGCTACTAGAGTAAAAATAACATAAATTAAAAAATGAAATTTATTGAATCAACACATGCTTTTTTGGAGTTTAGCTCAGAAGAGGTAGAGGAATATTTCTCAAAAGAAGATAAATGTAAATATAGCTGAAAAGTTATAAAAACGAATGACATTAAACCATCAAAGGATTCATGTTTCAGCAAGCTACAAATAATACTTCAAAATCCTAATTGAGAACAAATTTGAATTTCACAAGGTGGCTTTCAGTGAAATGAATGTGACTGATGAGATAACTTACGACAAGAATATAAATATACACCTAAAACTTGAGATGAACTATTATGAATTGCAAGTAAATATAGTTGATCTATTCTTCGAACTTGAAAGGCCTCCTATGATGCCTATCCAGAAATTCCAGAATGTCAGGTTTGAGATTTACCAGTTCCTGAAGAAATTCCATCTCAAGATAACACGGTAGTAATATGAATTTTAATATTTTCATTCATCGCTTTACTATGATTCCTTTTGTGGAAAATCATATATAAAAAGAAAAAATAATTTTTAAATTATGAACGTAAAAATCCAAGAAATAGTTGAGTTCCCATTTGTCTTTGTATACGTAATATTTGGTGAATTTCTTCCCAGATATACTGCAGAAAAGCTTACTCTCAGTTGTAGAATGTCTGGAAAAGTGAATTTTTTAAATACACAGCAAGACAGCTTTATACTAGAGAATAACAAAACTTCTTGAGGTAATATACAAAAACATCAAATAATTACGACTCATAATACCCCTCTAATACTTGAGTGAACAGAGATAGCTGTACTCAAGTCTCGTTTTGGAAGCTCTTTAAAAGAATATAAAGTAATTGATGCAGATATAATATGATGAAAGTTGTATTACGAATATCCCTATTGTAAAAAAATAACTAGCTCTGATATCATAGATTTTATCCAACTTCCTTTTTGAATACCAATTTTGATTTTTCTTATTGTATATTTAAGGAAACTAAAAAAGAAAAAATAATCCTATTCCTATGAATACTTCTCTTCTCTATTGCTACATCGACTGAGTGGAAATAAATTCTGTTTTTAAATATCAAAAACCAGAGGATTTTTATTGAAAAGTTTTTATCAATCTCGTTTCAGAAGATGGGAAGCATTATCAAGTACATTGAGATGCAGCAAAAAACATAGTTATTTGATGAGAGAATCTATTTATTGACTTTGAAAAGAGTTGATTGCGTGAAGAATTTTATAATTCTAGATTTGAGTCTATAAATACCTATGTTATACATCGACTTACCGGCAAGATTGAAGAATTTATTTCTTCTAAAGAAAAGACACACACTATAAACAGCATTTTTAAAGAAATAAAAATCTGATACTCAGACCCATATAATAATGGAGAATTTAAAACAACAGAATATTTACGTGTCACCCAATGCTGATTTTGAAGTAAAAAAATAAAAGAACATCCAATTCATTATAACTGAAACATATATACCCCATGAGTCCTAGCTTGAACTATTTGAGTTTTAATTCTTATACTTTTTATACTTATTATTAAGATGATAATTAAACGAAAAAAGAAAAAATAATTAAAATTACTTCAAGAATAATTTTTGGAAGAGATATTATTCAACTACAATTTAATTTACAAAAAAAAACATATGAAAAAAACAGCTTTAAAAATAACGTTTTTTATTCTCAGTAATATTATATTTTTATTGCTTTGATACTTCTGAGCAGTAACTCTCAATAAAAAAGCAGAATGAAATGAAAAATGATATGTTCTGCCAAACTATTCGGTACGAATATGTAATAATACATCTATAGATTTCGAAGACTTAAAAGTTATTTGAAATAATGGTCCTTACTTTATGGAAATAACTGCAGGAAACTGTAGTAAATATACAGAAGTATATGAGCTGTGAACTCGGCAAGCTATAAGTATTACGACAAAAGAAGATAACATACGAAATAGATACCTCTATACCCTTCTAGATACTATGGATTTACAAGCAGCGAGTTTATGAAAATATACTCTCAATATTGATGAATTAAATCATTGAGCAGTAACTATCGAGCATCAAGATGGCATTAAATATGAGCTTATAAAGGATTGAGATTTTAAAAATCCATATGAATTTTTAACACTCAAATTGTAATTTTACTTCTCATATTAAACAAAATTAAAATGATAGAAAATATTATTGGATTAATAGTAATTCCATTTATGCTGTTTTACAATATATTTGATGAAACACTACAAAATTTTAAAAAAGATGTATCTTTACAGTGTTCATTTTACTGAAGGGTAGTGGATGTAAATATGCAAGAATGAATATTCAGTGTCGAAAAAATAAACTCACGTTCTTCTAACTCATCTTTACATGAAATTTTAATATCTACTGATTCCTTACCTCTGCCAGAAAATTGAGACATTGTCACATGAATAAAATCAAAATTTTGAAATACATTAGCAGATATTTACATTGATGACATAAACCAACAAGGGCTAAGACCTAAGTATTCCAACTATTATCATAACTGTGATGAAAATATTTTCATCTATATTTTCCACATAGTAAAATGGTTTTTTATATGAGGCATCTTCATTCTTTGAATCTATTATTTCATCTCATTAAAAAAGAAAAAATAACCCTATTCCTATAAACATTCTTATTGCAACAAAATTAAGAAAAAAGTAAAAAAGTATTTTTTAATATTTGCCAAATTAATAATTTTATGTTTAGATATATTTATATATATATTCTAACTTTTGAAATTATGCCTCTAGACACAACGTGATATTCATATCCTGAAAGCAAAGATACTCCATATCTTGACACTACCACAACTAATTTAGCACTTGATCCCTATGGTCAAGTATCTACTTGATACAATCTCAACGAATACCAAAGAGAGTGTTATGCAGATCTCGAAAAATCAATTAAGAGTAAAGTAAGAACTTTAGCAGCAAAACTCCACGTTAATTCTCATATACTTGATGAAGTTGCGAGTTTCATAGAAGCGTGAAATACTTTTGCAGCTGAAACTGCTCTGATGCAAGTCGTTGATACTATGAAGCGAGTGAGACTTGATGAAACTAAAATGGAATATTATGAAGCGATTCATGCATATATACGTATTCTTTCACTTTCTAACTTTGGTAATCAGATAGAGGAAACAAATAGAAAAGTAAGAGAAACTCTCGATGCATAAAAAAAATCCCTTACGGGATTTTTTTTATAACTTAATTCTTCTGAGTAACACTGCTGATCCTCAAAGAATTAAGATGATGTAAATCCAAATATTTCCAGTAAGCAGCACTGGAAATATTTTTGTAATGAGAATTCCTGCAAGAATCATGATAAGTTTAAACAGTGCGACTTCTTCGAGTGAAAAGGTATGTACAACATCCATAGAAGCAGTAATATATTTTTTTAGAAAGTTCATAAGAGCATAATTAATAAATAGCTTCGTATTAGTATAGAGAAAATATGATAAAATGATAGGAGCTTTTTGACAATTTAATTTTATTGAGTTAGTATTTATAAATACTTAATTATATTTGATTTTTATGCCACTTCTTTTTAGAAGAATATTTCTTCCGACTATATTGTTTATTCTCACATATGGATTTTGGATTAGTCCAAACTTCAAGGAAATTGCAGCTGGTGTTGCCATATTTTTATTTGGTATGTTATTCCTGCAACAAGGTTTCAAAGCATTTACTTGAGGAGTACTAGAAAAAATTCTCCAGAAGAGTACCAATAAGATGTATAAAAGTATCCTCTTTGGGTTTTCTGCTGCGAGTCTCATGCAATCAAGCTCTCTTGTCTCGGTACTCACTATTTCATTTCTGAGTGCTGAGCTGATAACACTTGTACAGTGAATTGGGATTATTTTTTGAGCGAATATAGGAACGACAACTTGAGCATGGCTTATTGCGTGATTTGGAATGAAAATAAATATCTCAGCCTACGCTATGCCAATGCTGGTATTTGGGATTATATTCGCCTTTCAAAAATCAAAAGCACTCAAATGAATTGGATCAATTCTCGCTGGACTTGGCTTTCTTTTTCTCGGAATACATTATATGAAAACAGGTTTTGAGACCTTTCAGGATAGTATCAATCTGATAGAATATGCAATGACCGGTTTTATTGGAGTACTTGCATTTACGGGAATCTGAATTATTGCGACCATAGTAATGCAATCAAGCCATGCAACTATTATTCTTGTTATTGCCGCACTTGCAACTGGACAAGTAAGTTATGAAAATGCTCTTGCTCTCATCATTGGTGCAAATATTTGAACTACGATAACTGCGGTTATTTGATCACTCACCTCAAACCTCAGCGGAAAGCGCCTCGCAATGGCAGACGTGTTATTTAAAGTAACTACTGGAGTTATTTTTATTATATTCCTCAATCAGATTGCGTTCTGAGTTGATATTATTTCAAATATTCTATGAATAGATAGTGAAAATTATACTCTCAAACTCGCTATTTTCCATACTCTGTTTAACCTTATGTGAGTCATTATTGTGATTCCCTTTGTCGATGTACTCATAAAAATGGTCAGCAAAATATTTCCTGATAAAAAGCATGATATGCAGGATGCGAACTCAAACTATTATTTGAGTGATTCGTCTGTAGATTTTCCTGATACAGCGCTTATTTCTCTCATTAAAGAAATGCATCACTTGTATAACAATACTATTGAAATTATATTAGATTCACTCCATCTTACGCCAGAGGATATACATGGAGATATTTCTCATGAAACACTCTGTAAAAAAATAAAAATCGCGGACGTTGAGACTATTGATGCACTCTATAACCAGAAATTCAAAAAACTTTATGGAGAAATCGTAGATTTTAGCAGTTTAGCTCAGTCAAATAACTCACAAAAATATTATGATAACTTCTATGCCATAAAGATGTCAGCTCTTGGTCTCGCAGAAATTATCAAATCACTCAAACATCTCCAAAAAAATCTGGTAAAATACTCTTCTTCTTCAAACGAATATATTAAGCAGCAATACTGCAGCACCATGACAGATATTATCAAACTTATTCTATCATTGGAAGAAATAGAAAGTGAATCAAAAATAGACAAAAAAATATATCTCCTCACGCGAAGTAAACACAAAATCAAACAAAATGATGCTCTGAGCAATGGAAGCATAGATGCCATGATACGAAAAAATCAAATTACCAATGAAATGGCTACTTCCCTCATGAATGATAGTTACTATAAAAATGAAATTACATCTAAGTTACTTTCTATTTCAGAGCTCATTTATAATAATGATATTTCAGATGAATTGACTCAAGTAAAAAAGAAGAAGAAAATACAATATTGGTTTGAAGATCCATTTGGGCTCTCAGAAAAAAAACTTGATAAAGCAATAGCAAAGCTCTCTATTAGAAAAAATAACCTCAAACAAAAGCTCAAAAAACAAAAGGATAAAAGTGCAATACAGGACATCCAAGAAGAAATACTCATCATAAATACTTGTCTTGAGAATTATAAAAGATAGAACAATGTTCTATCTTTTTTTTATTTAAATTTTGACAAGCTTAATATTATCCCTATATTCCAAACACTTAATTGATACTCAGTATCATTTATATTTTATGAAATATTTTATATGAATAAAAAAATTCCGGTTACCGTCCTGTCTGGTTTTCTCTGAGCTGGGAAAACTACGCTCCTTAAAAACATATTAGAGCAGCGAGGAGATATGAAAGTAGCTCTGATTGTCAACGATATGGCAGAGCTCAACGTCGATGCAAATCTTATTAAGAATTGAGTTTCACTCTCACAAAGCGAGGAAAAACTGGTGGAAATGGATAATGGATGTATTTGCTGTACTCTGAGAGATGACCTACTTCAGGAAGTAAAAAAACTTGGTGAAGAGTGAAAATATGATGCAATCTTGATTGAGAGCTCTGGGATTTCAGAGCCTGTTCCAGTAGCACAAACATTTAGTTATATCGATGAACAAAGTGGAATTAATCTCGCTGAGTTTGCTCGGCTTGACACGATGGTAACAGTGGTAGATGCTGGAGCATTTCTTGAGCATTTTTGAAGTGACCAAACACTCTCTGATCTCAAAATGGGACTAGATGATAGTGATGATAGGCCCCTGGTAAATCTCATGGTAGAACAAATAGAATTCGCAAATGTCATTATCCTCAACAAGCTTGATCTTGTAAATCAGGACGAAAGAAAATATATTCTCTGAATCATAAGAGGACTGCAAGCTGAGGCTAAAATTATTGAAACAACAGAATCTCAGGTTGATATTTCTGAGATTATGAATACTGGTCTATTTGATTTTGACTCAGCAGCAAGAAGTGCTCTCTGGATAAAAGAGCTTGAATCAGGTTGACATGATACGCATACTCCAGAGACAGAAGAGTATGGAGTCAGCTCGTTTATATATCAGCGTGAAATCCCCTTTCATCCAGAAAGATTTGCAAAAATCTGTGAACAAGAGTGGCCAGGGGTTATCAGGTCAAAATGACTTGTGTGGCTTGCAAGTAGAAACGACCTCGCCTGAAATTGGTCTCAGGCTGGTGGAAGTATCCGTCTTGATGGATTGGGGCGATGGACTGCAAGCTTTAGCCGTGAAGAAAGAATGATGTATTCTCCAGAAATGAACGCAGAGTTTGAACAAGAATTTGGACATAAAAAATTTGGAGATAGACGTACAGAGCTTGTGATCATTGGAGTACTTCTTGATAAACAGGAAATCACGAAGCTCCTAGATAGCGCACTTCTAACTCGAGAAGAACTTGAAACTCCAGAAGACTGGGATAACTATAGAGATCTCTTTCCCGCTTGGCTGTAAAAAAATAGCTGTTGACTTCAAAAAATATTTTTATATATTTCTACATGTAATTGATACTAAATCTCATTTATATGGAAATTGAAAAAAAACTCCGCGCAGCCGGAAAAAAAGTAACTCCTGAGAGAATCAGAATTTTTGAAAAAATGAGCGACATGCATCTCTTTGAGAGTAAAGACCTGATAGAATCTTTCCCTGAAATTTGACGAGCCAGCATATTTCGTACGCTCAAGCTTTTCTCTGAAATAGGCCTTGTTCGAAAAATTTATCTGTGAAACAATCAGGAAAAATATGAGGTCGAATGCTGCAAAAAGCATCACCATGAACATATGAAATGTAATGATTGTGGTGATATTCTCAGCTTTGACTCACACAATATCTGTGACAAAATATTTGCTGAAGCTGAAAAGCAAGGCTTTCGCGTAGCTGAACATTCCGTGAATATTATCGGAACTTGTCAGCAATGTAGAAGCTAAATTATTTTATATATTTTTATACGTATTCTATGAAAAAGTTTTTTATACTTTTTGCGATACTCTTCGCACTTACCTCTTGTGATATCGGGCAGCAACCAAACGCTGTAAATAATATTTCTGCAAACTCACAGGAAGTTTCTGATAAAAAAACCCAAGTAAGCGCTTCAATCATACCACTTGCTTCTATTATAAACAGAGTTGGAGGCGATTATGTCGAAGTACAGACGATTGTCCCAGCTGGTGTTTCTCCACATGGATTTGATCTCTCAGCTCGCAAGGTAGCTGAAATGAGTGACGACCAAGCTATATTTATGATAGGATCTGATGAAATAGATTGATTTCTCATGGATGCAAGCCAAGAAGAAAAGCAAGTACATCTTGGTGACGGGATAGAACTTCTTGAATCTGCTCCTCATAATCATGACGATCACGAAGATGAACACGATCACGAAGATGAACACGATCACGAAGATGAACATGATCACGAAGATGAACATGATCACGAAGATGAACATGATCACGAAGATGAACATGATCACGAAGACGAACATGACCATTCTCATGATCCACACGTTTGGCTTGGAAAAGATAATATCATTCTTATTGCTGAAAGAGTTCGAGACAAACTTTCAGAAATTATGCCTGAGCAAAGAGAATACTTCTGAGAAAATACAGAAAGTTTCAAGGCTGAAATTGAAGAAATCTATGAGAGCTTTGAGGAAGAAATATCTGGAAAAACTCCTAAAGAATTTATCGTTTTCCATGATGCCTATAACTACCTGTTAGAATCTATCGATGTAAGTCAAAATTATAAAATTGTCTTTACCGAAAATGTGATGGGTGAAACATGAACGGCTCATATAGCAGAGCTCAGTGATGAAGTTGAGCGTCATGAGATTGATACAATTTTCGTAGAGCCACAATTTAACACAAGTTCTATACAAAGCTTTATCGATGAATATACTATGAATGTTCTCATGCTTGATCCTCTTGGACAAGATGAGAGCGCAAATGGATACACTCAAAACCTCCAAAATAATTTAAATACTATTTCTGCTATATATGAGTAAAAAGCTGATAGAACTCAAACATATCTTTCTCTCATATGATAACAAAAAAAGCTATATCCTTCAGGATATTAGCTTTTCTTTGTGAGAGTGAGAAATTCTCTCTATCATCTGAAAAAATGGAACCTGAAAATCAAGCCTCTTAAAATCTATTGCAGGAATTCAAAAAATAAATCGTGGAAAAATTATTCGAAATACAAAAAAGATTGCCTACGTCCCTCAAAAACTCCAACTTGAAAAAGACTTTCCACTAAGCGTGAAAGAATTTTTCTACATATTTAATGCAAAAATAAATACAGAAAAACTGTGAAATTTCCTGGAGGTATTTTCTGTAGAAAAACTTATGAATCAGAATATACATACACTTTCTGGTGGAGAATTTCAAAAGGTTTTAATTATAAATGCACTTCTGAGTTCTCCAGATGTACTCTTGCTCGACGAACCAACCAGTTGAATCGATGTAGTGGGAGAAGAGCTCTTTTATAAGACAATTAGTGATATTAAAAAGGTATACCCAAAAATGAGTATCATCCTCGTATCACATAATCTCAATCTCGTTTACAAAAATTCAAGCAGAGTCATCTGCCTGCATGAAAATAATTTTTGCTGTCACGGAACACCTGCAGAAATCCAAAATAATCCTGATATTAAAAATATATTTTGAGATTATCTCAGACCTTATGAGCATCAGCCTCATGCACATCATCACCATGTATAACCCCACCCTAGCCCTCCCCTACGAGGAGAGGGAATAAAAAGTAAAAATAAACTATGCTAGAAATACTCTCCTACTGATTTTTTCAAAATGCTCTGCTTGCCTGAGTGCTTGTTTCACTGATTGCGTGATTTCTTGGTCCTCTTGTGGTTCTCAGAAAAGAGCCAAATATTACGCATGCGATTTCTAATATCCTCTTTCTTGGAATTGTTGTTTCGTTTTTCTTTTCAGGAAACTATTATCTCTTCTGAATTATTTCTGCTATTATTGGGATTATCTTTTTATCACTCATAGAAAAATATACAAAAACTTCGAGAGAATCCAGCAAAGAAATTCTTGCTCAAATCTGACTTGCTTGAGGAATTTTCCTCGTAGGTTTCCTGTGAAATATGCAGCTGGATATATTTAATTTTCTCTTTGGAAATATTCTTTTTGTAAAAGTTTCTGATATATATTTGCTTTTAGGACTGCTCTTTTGCACGGTAATATGTGCTTACTTTTTTTGAAAAAAGATGCTTCGAGTTATACTCTCCCCAGAAATTGCAAAAAGTCAGGGAATAAAAACTGGCATATATAATTTCTTGTATCTTCTGTTTCTTTCTTTGTTTATCGCATTTTCTGTAAAAATATTTTGAGTCATGCTTCTATGAGCCTTTCTCGTATTTCCCGCAAATATTTGAAAAAATCTCTCTGGGAGTATTACTGGGGTATTTCTCATTTCTCTGATTGTTTCTGTATTCTCTGTTGTGACAGGGCTCTTTGGATCCTACTATGCAGATAGTTCAGCAGGAGCGACCATCGTATTACTCTTAGCTTTTCTGCTGCTACTCAGCACTGCAAAATTTTACACAACAGCTCGCTCTTTTGACTAAAATATATTACTCAGTATTATATGAGCAATAAAATATAAATATAGATAATGGAAAAATACTGGTTTCGTCAAAAAAAATATGGCTATGGAGTAACTCCTATAAGCTGGGAATGATGGCTTGTAACCATATTTCTCGCCCTGATTATCATATCACTTATTATTGTTCAGCACTCAATTATTTTTAGTCATATAATTTGACTGATGATTGTGATACTGGAAATCTGAATTATCGTTTCCATATTTTTGATATGTTTGAAGGATAAAACAGAAGGAAGCTTATGATGGAAATGGGGACGTAAAAAATAGAACTTTATAAACAAATACTTTCATCAATAACTCAGAATATTGACTTTATTTTTATTTATGTAATATATAGAAAATTCTTATAAAAAAGAAGGTATGTGAATATTACAAAAAATTGGGCAGTGAGTAGCAAATGCAGAACTCAGACGAGTCTGGCCAAAAACGCTTCGCGCTGCATGAATTGATATCTCTGAGCTACAAATTAAAGAATTAAAAGAGTTTTACAGAGAAATGGCTGCATGAGTTTTTTCTGAGAGCTGAGCTTCAGCAAGGCTCTGAGAGCTCTATGTCAGAGGTGATTGGAATCCAGAGAATTGACTCGATGATTTTTTTGCGCGTTTAACTGGGAGTGACAAAGCTATGGATATAATAAATAATCATCCCGCAAATAGATTATTTGATAGGAAGAAAAGAAAGCAAACACGTACTCCAGAAACTGTATGACAAGCACATTATGATATCCCAGTTGAGCTCTATGAGATAATGCTTGGTCAAAGTATGAAGTATACCTCTCCAGAATGGAATGAAAGCTTGTGAGAGTTTGACTTAGATACGAATCAGAAACTAGCAATGGAAATGATATGTCAGAGAGCGGAACTCGAGAAGTCCAGAGAGTGAGAACAGCAAATGAAAGTTTTAGAAATAGGATTTTGATATGGAACTCTTGCAAGTCATATGATACAAAATTACTGAGTCCATGTAACAGGACTGACTGTATCAGACGGACAAATGGACTATGCAAAAAAATATATGATACATAATGAAACAATCCAAAATGCGGATTTACAAAATCTAGACTGGAAAGTCATCATGAAAAATCCAGAGCTCATGGAGATGTACAAATGAAAATTTGATAGAATTATCTCAATAGAAATGATAGAAGCTGTAAGTACCAGGGATCTTCCTGATTTTTTCTTATTTTTATTTCATTGTCTTTCTGACGATGGAATTCTTTTTATTCAAGCTATAAATTCCCCTCGGAATTTTGAAACAACTGAATGATTTATTGATAGCTATATTTTTCCAGATGGTGTCGTACCACAACATCAAAATATACTTGCTTGCGCCCAGAAAGCAGGATTCCAGCAAAGCTCAAATAAAAGAAATATAGTGACTCAGGCCTATGATAAAGCTCTTATGGCATGGAGTAGTAATCTCGAGTGATGATACGACGAGTTAGCTGACAAGCTTGATTTTCATTATAGTAGAAATCATACTCCAGCTTTTCCCTATCCAGATTCCCCATCATTTTTAAAAATTTTTGAATATTATCTTAAGTCATGTGCTGGCTCATTCAGGTCAGGATACAATCGTGATGGGCAATATAAATTTTATAAATCATCTCGCGCGCAAGTTCAGAGCATTGTTCCAGCTACTCTTGAGCAAACGAGACATATACTTGAAACGAAATATTGGTGAGAATCTCTTCCAAAATAAAAAATCCCAAAAGGGATTTTTTATTTTGATAACACGAGTAAAACTATTCTGGCTGAGAGATATAATAATCATAGCCAACAATTGATGCGGCATAATTCATAATTGCCACTTGCAGTGAATCTGCTGAATTATTCTTCTTTGCCTTAGAAATATATGTTTGAACTGCAGGAAAAAAATAAGTATCTATGTATTTTCTACCACTGTTATTTAAGGCTTCATCAAAAAATGGCTCACCAGTATTTCACCCACGATAGAAGTCATTTTTTTCAAAAAACTCTGTCATGATATCGTAAATTCTATTTTTTTCTTGAACACTGAGTGACTCAGTTTGCTGGCATTCACCATCATAGGCATATGGAATTGACCACGAGCTGGTATCACTCTTTCATGCAGCAGAAACAGTATATGTTTCTCCTGTTATACTACATACTGGATCAATCTCTTCGTAGAGAAATTTCGCTGATACTCCTGAGTAACTCAGAGCTATACAGATAGCTCAAACAAGTAATTTTTTCATAGTATATTTTCTTATAAAATTAAGTAACATATAGTATAACGTATATATGTAAACATCGTGACAAAAATATTTATTCTGGCTGTGATATAAAATAATCATATCAAATTATTTTTACAGCATAATTAAGAATTGCTACATCTTTTGAGTCTGCCTGATTCTTTGACTCTTTATCCGCTATAAACGAAACAACTGCAGGAAAAAATGTATTCATCATAAACTCTCGCCCTACTTGATTAAGCGCATTTTCATTGTTATAATAATCATCAGTATTTCCAGGCTGATTCATCAAGTCTTTTTTTTCAAAAAAGTTTGTCATAATTTCATATATTCTGTCTTTTTCGTTTTGAGAAATCTCTGGAGTTTCTATACATTCACCATCATACGCTTTTGGAATATACCATGAACTCGTATCACTTATTTCCCCTGGAAATGAAGTATGAGTCGTTCATGAAATGCTACAAATAGGATCAATTTCTTCATACATAAAATCTGCCTGCAAAGAACTTGTAAGTAACATAAGGCCGATACATCCAGTGAGTAGATACTTCATAATAAAACTTATAAATAATAAAGTTACCTCTACTATAACGAAAAAATTCAAAAACGTGACAAAAAATACAATAGATTTGCACACTTCTTACACGCAAGGTATATTATTCAATCACTTAATTCCTAATAAAAATATATTATGGCACACACAGATCATGCAAACATTGGCTTAGAAAGCTGAGACGTACAAAAAATTTCAGATATTCTTCAAAAACATTTAGCAACAGAAATAGCTCTGAACTTAAAAATCAGAAATTATCATTGGAATGTTGAAGGAGCAATGTTTCGAGACCTTCATTTATTTTTCGAAGAACTTTATAATGCGGGTTCTCAGTATGCCGATGAAGTAGCAGAAAGAATCAGAATGCTTGGAGTTCATACTCATGCAAGCATGGAAGAATACGTAAAAATGACGATTATTCCAGAAGAAAAAAGTATCACACTTCCAGCAATGGATATGCTCTCAAATCTTCTTAAAGACACAGAAACTATCATTCAAGAAATGAGAAAGGATATCGATGTCGTAGGAGAAATGGGAGATCAAGGAACCGAAGATTTCCTCACAGGTCTCATACAAAAACATGAAAAAGACGGATGGATGATTCGAAGTCTTTGTAAAAATAAATAATTTTTTCATAAAAAAAATCTCGCAACACGCGAGATTTTTTTATTTCAATGTTACATGGAAAATACATAGCTCTTACAAATAAAAGATATTCTACTTACATACAACTCTTAGATTACAAATATGGGAAAAAATACAAATAACGTTACCTGGATAGAACTATTTTTTGATTTAGGGTATGTGGCACTCATAGCCCAACTTGCATATAATATATCTCCAACTGATGGGATTTTGGATCTAATGAAATTTATTTTGGTTTTTGTAGCTGTATTTTTTATATGGTGGATGACAACGGCAAACAGAAATCTCGATGATAATGAAGACTCAAAAATAATTTTTTTGATTCAAATACAGATGTTTTTTATCATGACTATTTCTATTCTACTCCATAGTGTAGAGAGTCTTGGAATTGAGTATATTCTTACTGGCATATTTGCAGCAAGGCTCACGATACTCTGACTCATCTACCTACATAAAACCTCGACAAATAATCGAATCGCGGCCAGATCACGATGAGTGCTATTAATTGGGTATTCCCTCTCAACTTTCTGATATCTCTTGATTACCCTTGCCCCTACGCCATTGATGTATTTTTTCTTTGTACTATTGATAATATATGATTTTCTTCTTCCGAGCATTCAGCAAAAATGACATAAGAATCCACTCTATAGACTTGATAAAAACCTCGTATATGAGAGGCTCTGACATTTTAAAGTTTTAGTAGTATGAGAAAGTATTCTCGTCGTATCTCTCGTGAGTGAATGAGCTGGAAACATTAATACCTTTCACGGAGCTTTTTATGCGGTGATGTGATTTATAGTCTTTTGTACTATGTGGTGGGCTTATTTTCCAATGGCTGAAGAAAAAATACAAAAGCAAGAAATACAGAATCTTAATACCTTTCTCCTCTCACATCTCACCATGTTTATCGGTATTATTATTTTTGCTGTCGGAATAAAATGAGCGCTTGAAACAGAAAGTGATAATATAGCAAGTCATTTTAATACCTATTTAACTGCAGGAATAACAATCTATATATTTGCAAATACACTCTTAAGAATCATGCATAAAATAAAAAAAAGAAAACTTCTCTCAATGATATGATGAGGAATTATTATGTTGATAATAGGATCTCTTGCTCTATCGTATCTCATCTCAATTAATAGCTACCTACTCGCCAGTACCATAATTTTGAGTTTTATTGCATATAGTCTTATCCTCAATCGAAAACTATTTTGTCATTAAAAAATAACCCTAAAAGTAGTTCATTTTCATAGCTCACTTTCAAGCTCGAGTTTCCATTTATTTGAATCAGCTATTTTTCGTACGAGTGATAGACCTATTCAAAATCATTCTACATTTCTCGCAGCACTTCCCTGATAAAATCTATCAAATATTTTTTCTTTTTCTGCTTCTGACATACCTGGTCCAGTATCTGTAATTTCTAAAATATTTTTCTTCACAAGAACAAAAATCTTTGAATTCGCTGGACTATATTTTATTGCATTTCCGAGAATATTTGCAACGAGCATATGAATCTCATGCTTATTTGCTCTGAGTGAATATTTCGAATTGAGCTGCGTATCCAGTGAGATTGATTTGGCCTGCATATTTTCTGAAAATTCTGATATGATAGATCAAATAGTATCTGCAAGTGGTAAAAATTCTTGCTCTTTGAGTTTTCATATTTCTGAGAGTTCTCTGAGTCACTCTATCAGTCCATTCATCGTATCAACATTTTTTATGGATGAATGGATGAGTGACTCGTCATATTTTTTCTCAGCCTCAATGATTTGCAGGTTTCCACGCATCACGGCAAGAGGAGTCTTAAGCTCATGTCCTGCATTATGAATAAAGCTTTTCATATCATCGAGATTTTCTTCAAGTGGCATGAGTGCTCTATACACAAACTGATATCAGATATAGTACATCAAACCTGAAAATAGCAGAGAAAGCACGAGAAGAACCAACATGTCTTCGAAAAAATCTATGAAAAATGATGGGCTGGAGGCATAAAAAATCACACTTCACTGCTCAAGTGGAGCACGAAAAACATAAAATCCATTCACACTCACAATAGTATTTTCCTGTATGTCTATATTCTCAAAATCAGGATTTTCTAAAATATTTTGAAAAATAACTTGGCCTGCATTATTTATCACGAAAAAACTTACTCGGTTTGGACCTCTATCATTTTTCAAATCCTTAAAGCGTCTTTCTTGTCAACTTTCTCCTAACCTGTTAGAAAAGAAATTTTGAAAGAAATTATTTTGATCTTTGACTCACTGAATAATTTTAATTATTTCCTCAGAAAATGAGTTTCTTTGATTTTTTGCTTCACTTATGTGCGTTGTAAGCGTGAGAGAGGTTCCAATCACTAAGACAATCAAAAAAACGACTCACGTAAAAATCTTCGTAAGTCTTGTATGCAGTGAATGTAATCTCGTATCATTCATTTTTCTAGCTGTTATGCATTATATATCCATATCATTTTTTTGTTTCCACTATATCTCTCCCCAGTTTTTTTCTCAAATATCAAATATACACGTCGACTGTTTTTGAGAACATAAAATCTCCTTCAAATTCTCACCATACTTTTTCATAGAGCTCTTTTCTATCTATGGCGCGCTCTTTATTTTGCGCAAAATATTTCAGAAGCTCAAACTCTAGATGTGAGAGATGAATATGCTCTCCTGATTTTGAGCTGACTTCCATTTTCTGTAGGTCCATTTGGTATCATGGAAGCATGAGTATATCCGTCGATTTATTTTTGAGATTTCGACGTGTGAGCGCCTCTATTCTCGCTATAAGGATGTCATAGTCAAATGGTTTTGTGAGATAGTCATCTGCTCAGGCTTCGAGTCACGCTATAATATCATCTTTACTACTTCGGCTCGTGAGCATAATAATTGGGACATCTTTTTCTTTTTCCCTAAGTTCTCTACATACCTGAATCCCGTCTTTTTCTGGGAGATTTATATCAAGTACGATAGCATCATAATACTTCGTCGAAGCTTTATGCACTGCATCATTTCCATCAAATGAAATATCAGATTGAATTCCCTTGATACTACAATACCTCACGAGGTTTGTTGCGAGTTCTTGTGTATCTTCGACAATGAGGAGTTTCATAGAAATATTTTATATATTTGAAATATAGCTTTTTCCACACAACACCTCTCTTCATCTCTCCTGCAAGGAGAGAAATAGCTCAAAATGTTTCTTGTAGCTAGCTCTCTCCCCTTGTAGGGGAGAGTTGGAGAGAGGTATGTTGTGAGAAATATTAATACAACTTTAAGTATAACAAAAAGCAGGTAAGAGACAAGTAAGAGCATAATAAAAGACCACCTAGATGTGGTCTTTTATTATGCTTAAGTTCTGAAAATACTCTTAGTTATCATTCTCTTCATCATCTTCATGATGCACTCTATGACCTCTTGCAGCTCTTTTCGCTTGTCTCTCTGCATGCTTTTCTTGCATTTCTTCAAGCGTCACTAACTCATCAGCTGAGAGTTCATCACCTGCAAGAATTTTTTCTATAATTACCGCTCAATCTCTCTTCGCGGCAACATCTTCATCAAATCTTGCAAGCATTTCAAGTCTGAGGGCTTCTTGATCTGCACTAAGAGTTTGTCCAGCAATCAGTGCATCTATAACTGCTTTTTCTGCATCTTTTTGTGCTATTTTTTCAGCTTTTTTCTCTGCAAAAAATACTCTTTTTTCTTCATCTGTCATTGACTCTAGCGCTGTGATTTCTTCCTGAGTGAGCTCATTAAATCCAGCTCTTTTCCCAAATCCATCAAATCATTTCTTCATGGCTCTTTCGTGAAATTTTTCTTTTGCTGCATCAAGAAATTCAAGTTCCTGAGCAGTAAGTGATTCCCCTGCCTCAAGTTTATCATGTATCTGACGTATTTCTGATTTGTTTCTAAATTTCGAATTTACTTGTGAGTTGCTTGCAGCAGAGATTCCAGCAAAGCCAGTAGTTGCGATACCAGCAAGTAGTACGAGCGAAAGAATTTTATTATTCATAGGTAGTATATTAGATTGTAAGGTGTAAGATTTTACAGGTACAAGTATACCCGTAAGCAATTAAGAGTCAGGTAAGTATTTTTTCCTTAAATATATTTAAAAAATAAAGAGTATTTTCCTCTCTGGAGAATACTCTTGTATTATTATGAAATGTGGTAAGAGGTGGTTAAGTAAGAAAGTCACTTTTAAAATATTAGTCCATATGCTCCAAGAAGCGCCATCATTACTATACAAATTACTCCAACGAGAAATGGAATTGTTCTCTTACTTGGATCATGAAAATATGAAATAGCGTACCAGATTCGTGATATAAACCAGATAATTCATAACACTGACGCAATGCCAGAAGGACCAAAGATACTTGCCATCCATAAGAGAGGAATAAAAACTACTACGTTTTCTACTGTATTGAGATGCACTCTATTCGCAATGATTACTTTTGTATCCTTCGTACTCTCAAGCACATTTGCATGGTGCTTTCGTCTGTTTCCTCAAACATTGAATGCAAGTCAGAATGTGAGGAGTGAAGTGCAGATAGTTATGAGCGCTGCAATTGTGTATTGTTCCATGTTAAGTTATTAATATATAATGAGATAATTATATGAATTAATTAATTTTTTAGAATCTTAAAACAAAAAAATTAATAATTTCATCTTATTGACAAGCACCAGACATTTCATACAATTTGCCAACTTGAAACAACCAAAGGTTTACACAAAACGTATGACACAGGAAGCAAGTAAGCAAATGCATGGCGCTAGGCAAGGGCAACAGGCTCATGATTCGCATTATGTGGATTGGGCCGAGCGGCATGCAAGTGGATCTCAGCCTCCACAAACTCGCGCGAGACAAGAGTATACTCTCGGGCAAGTGGACGAATAAACCAAGAAAATTTCTCTTTGGTCAGTCGCTGGATAACAACGAAACCCCCGAAATTCGGGGGTTTTAGATTGGAAAATGTACAATGACAAATTCTCTATTTATCTACATGACTCCCAATCAGTGGAATTGGTATCTACTCAGAGAATAAAACTCGCCTTTGCGTTGCACTCCATTCAGATATCGAGTGTTCGCCAGAGTGATTCTGGAATTACGAGAGTCTGAGTCTTATTTTTTTCTCAATACTCTACCGTGATAGTATATTGCTCTGTCCTTCCCGCTTCAACTTGCGTTCATATATCTCAGTTATTATCTACGAGGGTATATTCTTGCCAATATGGCTCTGGATTCTCTGACTGATTTCATGACGTCGTGAGATTTCTCTCAAATGCATAGTCATTAATCTCAAAATCCACATACTCACAGTGCTCCGCATTATAATATCTTGTTTTTTGTTCTGGAACTTGGCTACAAGAGGTACTTGCAACCGTCGTGCAGCTCACTCAGCCTCCTGATGTTGCACTGCAAGACTGCGATGTAGTTGGGACACAGACAGTGTTAAACACTGTGTACTGCTCTGATTCTGGAGTAGTATAGCAATAATCTGGATTATGATTTGACTCTCTTCCTGTTAATCTATATCTGCTTCTGGTTTCTAAAAATTTATAAAATGCATCTGTCTGATAGATACTTCCATCTACATCTTCGGCCCAATCTGATTTTTCTAATCTCTGAACTGAGTTAAGCGCTATAGTCCTCGACCAAGAGTATCCATCTATCTGAATAATAGTATCTGTTTTTTCAAATCATTTATACGCTAAAAATGCAGCAAGTAATACTGAGCCTGCTCAAAGTCACATATAGAGTTTTGGATACTTATTTTCCAGTGCATTCATGGCTGAGACTCGATGGGATTTTCATATTCTCTGAACACTTGGAGAAATAGCTCTGGAACTTGGATTACTGTCTAAAACTCTTCCTACTTTTTTCGCATAGATCTTTCGCTTCATTTCTATGTTACGACGTATGAGCGCTTTTACGGCTCACTCAGGAGTATTTGCGCTTGGTCCGTCAAGCATAATATAATCACCATCTTCTTTTGGATTGAGTTCATTTCCACAGCCCTCACAACTACAATCTAAATCACTAAAATCATTTGAAGCTTTTCTTTGTTCATATGCTTCTCTCTCAAGATTTCGATTATAATTACTACAACTCGAGCAAAACCAACCGATAACATTCATTATTTCGTGAATTACTTCTGGGTCCGTTGTTGGACGTATATCTGAGCTTGATATCTTTTCTATTTCTTGCTCATCAAAAGCGTTGTTACAGTTCACACATACACCATCTACGAAGCTCGCATCAGAAGTTCCACAATGTCCACATTCCCATTGAAGTACATAATATCTTGTTTCTTGTAGTCACCCAGATCAAAAGCCATTTACATTGCTCATATATATTCTTAATAATATTTATTGACTATTTTAATAAATAATTTATAGATATCAATATAAATAATAAAAAAATACTTCCTCTATAGAAGTATTTTTTTATTCTGAAATTTGCTAAGCAATAGTCTTTTTGTTACTGAGTCACAAGAGCTTTCTAAATCATTTTTTTTCTTGAAATAATATAGGCGTACTTTCTGTATTTAGTGCTTCTGTAATAGCATCTTGAGTTTGAGAAAGATACAGAAAATGCATTTCTTTTGAAAGTATCATCACTTCCCTCATATCTATATAAAAATCTAAGAATCATTGCACATTTTTAAAAATGTTTTTGCTTGTTCCAACCTCCATATATTTTTTCTTAATTTTCCTTTTAATATACACCGTATTATTGGTAAAGAGAAAACTATAGGTATTACCGGTCTTTTTTACAAAGTCTACCATTTTCATCATAAATGCAGGAGTGAGAATCATTCTACTAGTAACTTGATCTTCACAGTGTGCATCAAAAAGAGTTTCAAACTCTACATCTTCTAAGGTTACTCGATTTTTATTTCCGAAAGAAAAAAGTTTTCTCAAAAATCATTTTGATTCATTTTTATCTGGAATGACTAACAAATCACAAGTAATAGGTATTCTTGCATATGGAAAGGTAATTTTCATGAGGTAGTCATGATTCGTTACCACATTTTTTCTATTTTTCCCGCTTCCTGAAACTCTTCGAGTTTTGAGTTCAAATCCTCTGAGGATAAATCATTTTTTCTCAAGCTCAATTTTTAGTTCAACAGAATCTTCTACTTTATCTATTCTATTGTAACTATTCAAGAATTTTTTTTCTACTAGCTTAGAGAGGTCGTCAAATGAGTATTTCCCATCATAGGAATACTCAAAAGTTGTATGAAGTTTTTTACATATTCGGCTCATAACATCTCTTTTGAGTGGAATTTCTATTTTTGATCTATATGCAGCATAGGTTCCTCCATATAAAAATGTTGCAAGAATTCAGAGTCATTCAATTGTACTAAATGAATCATCTCATGTCCCAACATAGAAAAAAAGACCTACGAGCAAAATAGCGAAGAAACTTCCAGTAGCAACTGCTGCAATTTTCCCTATGACATAGGAAACCAAAATTGTTATGATAATCATAACAAGAGTTATCACTCAAAAAGCTTTTTGTCTTTTTTTACGAAATTTTTCTATTTCTTTGAGCTTTTCTATTACTTCTGGAGATTGAAAAATCCTATTGAGATTGTCAATTTCTTTTTCTGATATTTTTGAATCTATATCTGGAATAGTTCTAAAATCTATATTGAAATCCATTGTATTTTATTGTAATGATAAATATTATGCTCCAAACATCGCTTTTGCATCCATTTTTTCTACTTTTGCAGCAGACTGAGCTTCAAACATATCATAACTTGGAAGTTTCATCATTGCGGCAATAATACTTGATGGAAACATTTCTTTTTTATCTCTGAAGAGTTTTACAGATGCATTATATGATCTTCTTGAAGCTTGGAGTCTATCTTCTATCTCTGACCACTGAGTTTGAAGCTCAAGAAAATTTGTGGATGCTTTGAGATCTGGGTAATTCTCACCTATTGCAAATATAGATTTCAGACCAGATTGTAGTTCGTTTTCTTTTTCAAATCGCTCCTGAGATTTTTTATTTGAGTTTGAAAGAAGTTCAGATCTCATCTGACTTACGTGCTCCAAAATTTCTTTTTCGTGACTTGCATACTGTTTTACAATTTCAACAAGATTAGGAATAATATTATATCTATTCTGAAGAACCGTATCAATTGCGGAAAATGCTTCAGCAACTTTATTTTTTACAGATATAATTCCGTTATATTGAACAATAAAAAATAGAGCAAATATAAGCGCAAGTCCACCGAGACCAAATAAAAAATTTAACGCAGAACCAAAGAATCAAAATGTTGTTGTATCCATCAAAAATCATTAATATATAAAATCGTATATAGAATATCTTATTTTCATTTATTTCGCAAAAAAAGGCTTATATAAGCCTTTTTTCTTTTTCATTAATTATTTATTTCTTTTCTCTGAGATTCATACTGCTCAACTATTATCTTTCCCTGCTCACGTAAGAGTTTATTATATTCAAGCTTTTGTTTGTATTCAAGCTCTGCTTCTTGCTGTTTATTATACATTTCTTCTTTCTTTTCTCTATATATTTTTGCTGGAGCATACGGCTTTGTATCATTGCTTATATTTCCTGAAGTATCCAGTCACTCTGAAATTTCCAAACACTCTCATGATACTCATGTACAATCCTCATCAGCCAGTGAAGCGCTACTTGAAAAATACACAGCCCCGGCTCCACACAAAAGGAGTAATATCACCGAAAACACTTTCAACATACGGTCTTTCATTTATAAATTAACGCTGCTTAGTATATCGCTCTTTTTTTGTAAGGTCAAAATATTAACTTGCTCGACTCTTTGTTTTTACTTTTTTAGCAGCTGCGGCTTGCTCTGCTGCTAATTTTTCTGCGGCCACTTTTTCAGCCTGTATTACCGCAGCCTGCTCTGCGACTATTCTCGCTTGCTCCTGAGCCGCAGCTTGAGCGTCTAATTGCGCTTTTTGCTCTGCAGCAAGTCTTGCTGCAGCTTGTTCTTGTGCAAGCTTGTCTGATGCTGCTTTTTCTTCTGCAATTCTTTGAGCTTCTTCTTGAGCTGCTTTCTCAGCAGCATCTTTCTGTGCACTTGTTTTTGCAGAGAGTTGCTGATCCTTGAGTTCAGTGGCTCTTTGGGCAGCTAGTTTATCTGCGAGAGCCTGAGCATCTTTGACTGCTTTATTTTCAGCTGCAAGTTTTTGTTGTTGAGATTTTTTGAGTGCAAGAGCTACTGCTGCTTCTTGAGCTACCTTTTCTTCTTGTGCTTGCTGAGCTTTGAGCTCCTGATCTTGTATGAGAGAGAGTCTTTCGCTTTCTAACTTATCTGCAGCTTCTTGCTCAGCTATCAATCGCTGCTCTACCAAATCTTGAGCTTCTCAGTCAGATTCTGCTGTTATATTTTCCTGAGAGAGAGTATTAAGCTGCGTTTCACACTCAAAGTTTCGAACACCTGTACATGTATTATTTGCAGAAATAGTATTGAGACTATAGAGAAATACTATTGTTATGAGTGAAATACTCAGTCATGTTCCTAATTTGTTCATAATCAATATTTATATAGTAAATTTTTCAAAGTAGATGTTTGTAAATCCCTTCTCTCATAAATACGCTTTTGTGTCGTCTACCAATCCCGGTGCCCCACAAATATAAAACTCAGTATTTTTTACAAACTCAAACTTTCATAGATTCATACGTCACGCATAAAATTGAATCTCAGTGCTTTCGAGTAAGAGTTCATCTCTAGAAAGAAATACATGTATTTCTAGATTTTGAATCTCTGTAAGTTCACTGAGATAAAACAAATCTTCTTTCATTTGGACCGTAAACAATAATTTCGAAGGCTCACTTATATTACTTCCCTGAAGCATATTATATATTGGAGCTAGCCCTGTTCCACTGGCAATAAATACTTTTGGATTCATAGTGTTTTGGAGAATAAAATTTCAATACACTCATGTCACTTTGAGTGTATCTCAAACTGTATATTTTTTTAGAGCTCTCCCAGCTCTTCCTGTATCTTTACATTTTATCAAAAGCGTTATGGTCCTATTGTGATACTTTACAACCGAATAACTTCTTGAAAACTCTCCATCAAAATCCTGCATTGCGAGAATAATATATTGCCCAAGAGAAATCTCAAAATCTCTTTGCATTTCCAAACTTAGCTCTAAAACATCCTTAGTAAGAAAATTATATCGTAAGATTGTTCACAAATCTCAACCAAAAATGGTATTCTCACTATTATAATACCCAATAAAATCTGACTTCCCTACTCAACATACAGGACAGACCCAATCATCGGGAATATCTACAAATTTTGTTCCTGGAGGGATTCCTCCATCAGGATCTCACTTTGCTTCATCATAGATATATCCACATGGCTGACACAGATACTGCGTCGTTTCTCGGGTATGTTGAACTTCATTTTTCTTCAGATACACTAGGGTTCTGAGTCATACTACTCATACTCACATAACTCCGTAGAGTAGTTCAAATCTTCCTGCAAAAGCAATATGAATGAGGGATAATAAAAATGCTGGGTAGACCAGAGATTGAATCATTTTCCATTTTTTTCCTCCAAAAAGTTTTATAGAAATTTTATTTGAAGTACATCCTAATAACAGCATTAGCATTCATACTACTACTCAACTCAGAGCGTCATATCTCACGAGAGTATTTTCTAAGACATAGTTTAAATATGGAGTTTCACTATGATACTGCACTTGAAAGACATATTCTGCAGCATAGTATTCTAATCCATGTTTAAGAAAAAATATAAAACTGAGAATTCCAAAGATTTTGCGAGACAATAGTATCCATTCTCTCTTGCGAGTATCTTTTACAAACTCCAATATTGGAGAGACACTCAGAGCAAGAGCTAAAAATATAAACGCTATTTTTCCATAAGCTCTCAAATAGAGATTTGTTTCTCCAATATGATTTGCGAGAAAAAAATGTATTCCCCATACAGCAGGAAGAAAAAATATAACAAATAAGAAAATACTTCTGAGGGTATAAATGAGTTCTGATTCTAAAGTTTTATCTGAGAATCTCTTTTTTCTCATCAAAAAAAGTCAAAAAGTTGAGAAAATACTGTATAGTAAATATATCCACACATATGAAATCGAAATATCAAAATTGTAGAGATATTCTGTATTCATGAGCGTGAATACTACCAGAAGTGGAAGTATGCTCAGAGCAAATATGGTATTAAGAGAAAGTATTTCTCTTAGAGATTTTTTTGAAAACATAACTTATAATTATTGAGTATATTCTTGCTCTTCTAGCTTGTCCCTTGCTTGGTCTAAAAATTGTGGACCTATTTCATCTATCATATTCATATCGTCTTTATCCCCTTCTCCTGTGATGGATTCAAATCTCTCGTCAGCGTTGCAGGAAACAAGAAAAATAGGAATCATAAGAAATATTATATATTTCATAGTGGTCTGCTAAAAGGTAAAATTTCTATATTATATGATTCACATGCTGCGGTTTGAAATATATTGCCTCAATAATCTATCAAAAGAGCAGGAATCCCCTGAGTCTGATAAAACACTTGTGCTTTTTGCTTTCACATCGCAATTCAAATAGTTGCCAAAACATCACTCGACATACAATTATCTGAAATGATTGATACACTCACCAGCTCATCTGGAGATTTTCATGAATATGGATTTATAATATGATGAAAGGATGAATCTCATATTTTCCACTTTCTTCGATATGTTCCTGATGTAGAAAATCAAAGGTTTTCAATTTCAAGCATTGCACAATATTCATCTGATAAAAACGGATTTTCTACTCAAACTGTCATTTTTTCTGCTGCTGAAATCTTTCCAGACATCCAAATATCTCATCCAGCATTTATACAAAAATTTTTATATCATGCGTCTTGTAAAAATTCTTTCACTTTGTCTACTGTATATCATTTTACAATTCATCAAAAATCTAGATTTTGATTTTCTTGTAACTCTACTCTCTTTCCTGTAATCTTAATATTTTCTAAATCTAGATTTACTTCTCAAGTTGGGGATACATTATTCCTATTTTTTTTAATAGACTCAAAACTTTGCTCATATCAAAGTGATGCAACATTTACAAGTGGATTAAAATATCCGCTGCTCAGCTTATGAAAATATTTACTCGCTGTAAAAATATTGAGGAAATCTTCCGAGATTTCTCACTGTTTAGTATTATTTAATCTCGTCAAAAAAGAGTCCTCACGAAAACGTGAGAACTCTTGTTCAAGTTTTTCAATTAATATAACGCAATATCACAAAACTTGTTGAATTTGTACCTCAGTAAAATTACAATTAAATATTGTAATTTCCATCTGTGTACCCATGGCATAAAATTCTTGAGAATATGTCATCCCTTCATTGTTTCAAAATATATGTACCTATATTATAAGATAGAATTAAGAATCAAGTAAGAACATTCATGCTCTATTTCAGGTATTCACCAGCAAATTTATTCGTCATAGCGACAAAGTCTGCGATATTTTCAAGTTCTCACCCTTCTAGCAAAATAGCTTGCATATATGCGTAATGCGTAAGGTCTGAGAGTTTTTTTGATTTTACATCATCTTTAAACTCTTTTTTCATCGCCTTTACCAGTTTGTTGTTTGGATTGAGTTCAAGGATTCTTTTTGTTTCTGGTACGCTCTGTCCCATAGCTCGCATCATCTTTTCCATTTGTGGATTCATCGCGCCATCTGGCGTTTTGAGTGCTCAGAGCGCATCTCAGAGATTTGGATTGAGTTCTACTTTTTCTATTTTTTCAGTTCCAATTGTATTTTTTACCAGCTCAAGAATATCTTTGAACTCTTTACTTTGTTTTTCTTGTTTTTCTTTTTCTTCCTGCGATTCTTCTTTGAGCTTCACATCACTTGCCGTAATAGATTTGAGTTTTGCATCTTTGTATTCATCCAGAACTCCTATCATCCATTCGTCTATCGCATCAGTGAGCAGCAGCACATCAACTTTATTTTCTCTAAACTGAGCCATATATGGACTTGCAAGTACCTCAGAGCGAGATTTTCCTGTGATGTAATATATAGTTTTCTCCTCTCATGAAGCATTTTCTAGATAGCTATCAAGAGATATTTTTTTGTCTCACAGCAGCGTATCAAAGAGAAGGACTCCTGCTATATCTTGCTTTAGGTCTTGCTCATAATACACTCATTCTTTGAGAATCGTTCCATAATTTTTGAAAAATTTCTCAAAATTTTCTGGATCATTTTCTCTGACTTTTTTCATTTCAGAGAGTATTTTTTTGATGAGCGATTTTTTAATAGTTTCAAGCGTACTATTTGATTGAAGCATTTCCCTACTAATATTGAGAGGCAGATCTGTTGTCTCAACAACCCCAGATACAAATCTGAGCCAGACTGGAAGCAGCTCTTTCGCATGCTCTAAAAGCAGTACATTTTGGACATAGAGTTTTGGACCATAGTCTTTATTTGGATCTCTCATATCTGAAAACATATTTGTTTCCTGCGGGATATATAAGAGTGATTTATAGCTCACATTTCCTTCGACATTGTTGTGTACATGCGCAAGAGGAGCATTGAAATCCATACTGACTGATTGATAGAAATCCTTGTACTCGTCTTTAGAAATTTCAGATTTATTTTTCTTCCAGATGGGTTTTGTTTCATTGATTTGTGTCCACTCTGATTTTTTTTCAGCATCTTTATTTTCCTGATCACTCACTTCTTCAAGCATCTTTATAGGAACTCCTACGTAGTTTGAGTATTTTTTAACAAGCTCTTTAATTTTCCATTTTTCAAGAAGCTCATGATTTCCTTCACTAAAATAAAGCGTCACTTTAGTTCATCGACCGTCTTTACTTGTCTCTTCTACATCGTAGCCTGTTTTCCCATCACTAGTCCATTTGTGCGCTTTCTCATCAAGCCCACTCTTTGTCACTACTTCAACTGTATCTGCTACCATAAACGCTGAATAAAACCCGACTCCGAACTGACCTATGAGATTATGCTCTCCTCCCTCTTTTGCCTTTTCAAGTTTTTCGACAAATTCTTTGGTTCCAGATTTTGCAATCGTCCCAAGATGTTTATGGATTTCATCCTGCGTCATCCCTATACCATTATCGATGATAGAAAGTGTTTTTTTATCGCTATCTATTTCTAGGCGGATTTCAAAATCTGTATCATCTCCTAAAAATGTCGTATCAGTGAGCGCTTTCAGGCGAGCCTTATCAATGGCATCACTCGCATTAGAAATAAGCTCTCTAAGAAAAATTTCTTTATTTGAATAGATTGAATGTGTGAGAAGCTCAAGAATTCTTCCTGTCTCTGCTGCAAAATTATGTTGTGTCGACATATAAAATAAAATTAAAAAATATTTTTATATTAAGCACCTAAATATTAGATGTGCTAAAATTGTATAATTTTTTTATCTCAGGTCAAGATATTTTTGTCTTATTTTTTACAGAGCAAAATATATTTCTTCTTACAATTATCTTGCAAATATCTTACAAAAAATAAGATACTAAGTATATTATAAAATAATTTACACACGCATGAGAGTACTTATTATCGAAGATAATGACATACTGAGAGGAAATATTAAAAAATATTTTGAAATAAAAGGAATAGAGGCTGATGAGCATGCAACCTACGAATGATCAAACTATAAAATCATGACAGGAAATTATGATGCTGTTGTTTTAGATCTCGGCCTAGGAAGTGATGAAGGTGACGGACTTGATATATGTGCTGAAATTCGAGAAAAGTGAAACAATGTTCCAGTTCTCATCCTTACTGCAAGAACCCTCACACAGCAAAAAATAGAAGGACTCGAAGTCGGAGCGGATGACTATCTCGTAAAGCCATTTGATTATGACGAACTACTTGCAAGAGTTCATAGTATTTCAAAAAGAAATAATGTACTCAAATGAAAAAAACATGTAGTTGACGATGTAGAAATAGATGAAGACACCATGAGTGTTACGCAAGATGGAGTTGAAATAGACTTCTCAAAACTTGAGTACCAGCTCTTATTATTCCTTGTTCTCAATAAAGGAAAGGTTCTTTCAAAAGAACATATTACCGAGAAAGTATGGGGTGAATATGATGCCTTTGGAGAAAGTCGTACACTTGATATTCATATATGATACTTGAGAAAAAAACTCTGAAAAGATTTCATAGAAACCGTACGAGGAGTTTGATACATGATTAAATAATATTTATGCCAAATAATCTTGCGCTTCTCGAAAGACACAGACAAAAAATGTGACTTCTTATCGCCCTTATCATCTACTTATTCATTTTTACCTGTATCAGTGTATTTTGGATTGCCAGTGTGTATTTTATTTCACAAAATGAAAATGAACTTCTCAGACTCAAAAGCCAAAGAGTGATGAACGTTTTACAAATTAGTGATGTAATTTTAGACGAAAATAATGAAGCGCTTAATGAAATTAGTAAAAATATCATAAAAGGTTCTGTTATCTTAGAAGGAAATGTTGTTATTTACAACGACAGTATTTTAGATCTCCCCATTATAAACGAAATTCTCTCAACTTCTGAGGTATACTACTTAAATGGAAATAAGTACAAATCTAGTATGTTTTTGAGTGAAGATAATGAAGAAATTCAATTTATCACCTCAACTCCCGCAAAGAATTTTGTCAGCTTTAACTTACAAATACTTATATGATTTATTATAGGAACTCTCATTTTATATTGACTCCTTGCATTTATAGGATGTAGACTCATGACAAAAATATATAGACCCATCAAAAACATTATTGAAAATCTCGAAAATTTTGCCCTAAATATAAATCATGAATTCAAAACCTCTCTTTCAGAGATTATCTCAACCCTCCAACTTGCTCAAATTACAAAAGATTATGATGATGGAGTTAATCAGGCTGTTCAATCATCAAAACGACTGAATAATATATTAGATAGTCTTGGATATCTCATACATTTTAATAATTCAGAATATAGAAGAGAAAAAATAGACATAGTAAAGCATCTTGATGAGGCGATTTATGATTTCCAACAAATGATGAATAAAAAGAAAATTATCATTTGTAAAAATTATGAAATCAATAAAAAAATCTTTAAAAATATAGATAAAGATGCTCTATTATTGTGTTTTAATAATATCTTTAAAAATGCCATTAGATATTCACACGAAAGTGGAAAAATAGAAATAGATATCAGACAAAGATATTTTAGAATCAAAGATTTCTGAGTTTGAATTGATGAACACAATATCGAAAAAATTTTTAACAGGCATTTTAGAGAAAATTACTCTTGAGAAGGGATTTGAATTGGTCTTTCTCTGGTAAAAAGAGTATGTGATCAATATGGATGGAATGTTGAAACGAAGAGTGAAAAAGGA
The DNA here is from genome assembly GCA_964456335.1 of uncultured Candidatus Peribacteria bacterium. Lineage (GTDB taxonomy): Bacteria > Patescibacteriota > Gracilibacteria > BD1-5 > UBA6164 > JAACSU01. Next base: position 119,009 of record CAYVZQ010000003.1, read on the forward strand.
GAATTCACTCAAATAACACTCTACTTTTAAACATATTAATCTTGTATATTAATATACAAAAAGAATCCTAAAATAGGGAGTAAAAAAATTATCCCTAACCAAATCATTTTTTCCCATAAACACAGCTTTTTATTTCTTGCTATAAAATAAAAAGCAACAAAAAGAACCAATACATGTATGATAAGAAAATATATGTATGGATCATCAATAACACTTGAGTCTAATAGTCACATAGGTAAATTTACTTTTTTTGTTATCAGGTCAAAATATAAAAATAATATTTACAATTTAATATATTTTCCATTTGTAAGAGCTTTGTAATTTATTTTTTTAAAATATCATTTTTACGATATAATACTTGCAGTTCAAAATTAAAAATCTTTTAAAATGCAATACAAAATCCCGGTTCAAATTGAAAACGAAGATCCAATATTTCTTGGACTCTCTCTTAGACAACTTTTTATTCTTATGGTCTGAGGTTCTATTGCCTATGGTATTTTTCAAACGCTCGCTCCACAAACTGGCTGAGAAATTGCACTGATTCCAAGCTGACTTGTATTTGGACTCACACTCGCAGTTGCAGTTTTTAAATACAACGAAATGACCTTTATCCCCTTCATCCTTTCACTTATCCGCTTAAATATTTTTCCAAAAGAACGATGATGGGAAAATACTATCGATAGCTTTCAACCCATTGATGTTTGATATCTTTCTGCTATCGAAGAAAAAAAGAATGAAAATATAGATATGCAAGGAAAAATGGATACAATTGGAGAGCTTCAAGAAAAACTCAAAAAAATTTAATACACATTCCCTATGGCTGTAAAAAATAAAAAACAACTCGCTGCAGATAGTAGTACCCAACGTCATCTCCCCTTTACACAAATTCGTGAAAATATTATTATTTTAAAAGACGACTCTGTAAGGTGCGTTATGAGATGTAGTACCATAAACTTTCTCCTAAAAAGTACAGAGGAACAAGATTCCATCATTATGAGTTTTCAGCGTTTTCTCAATACGCTTGATTTTCCAGTGCAAATAATGGTTCGCTCAACGAAGTTAGATATTGAGGGATATCTCGGAAAACTCAAAGATAAAGCCGTAAATCAAAAAAATGAATTACTGCAAAATCAAACCTATGAGTATATAGAATACCTCAAAAAGCTTGTTGAAATAGCGCAAATTATGAAAAAGGATTTTTATATTGTTGTTCCTTTTGATAAACAGGAAGATCAGAGCGTCAAGCAAACTGGGATTTTTTGAGTCTTTAAAAACTTTTGGAGAGCTATTAATAATAGCGATGATATTACAAAAATCAGAGGTCAAATTAAGAGTTTTTCAACGATGAAAAAATGACTCGCTGGAAGGATTAATACCGTAAAATCAAGTTTAGAGAGTATTTGAATCAGAGCTACAGAGCTCGACAAATCTGAGCTTGTGCATCTCATGACAGATTACTATAATCCAACTCTTTGAAATCTCCGGACTATGAAATCTGATATTTCTGAATATAATCTCGTTTAAATATCTTTTTACTCACAAATATGAAAAAAGCTTTTTTCCTATCTCTGCTCTATATTCTCAGCTTCTCTCAATCTTTTGCAGCAAGTAATGTGTTATGAATTTCTGATGGAGATTTGAGAAATTGAAATGTAGATATCAATGATATCCCAGTAGCAATTAACTCTCTTATAAATTTTTTCATGAGTATTGCTGGGACCATTTCAGTAATTTTTGTTATTATCTGAGCCTATAAAATATTATTTGGTTCTATCCAACAAGATAAGACAAAATGAAGAGATACCATTATTATGGCTCTTGGATGATTTGCTATAGCAGCACTCTCATGGGTTATTATAAAAATCGTACTTGCTAACCTCGCATAAAATGGCTGAAAAATCACAAAACATACTCATGCAATGGAGTTATGAGGACAATAAAGAGCGAAGTCCCATTTGGTATATCATTGCTCTCTCCGTAGCAATTGGTTTAATCATATGGTGATTTTTTACTCGCCAATATGGGATGAGTATTGTTGTGATGCTTATCAGTTGATTTTTCTTTTTTTTAGAAAACAATACAGAAGATCAAGTCAATGTCATAGTGAGTGATCAATGAATTAAGGTGCAATCAAACTTTTATGACTATGCAAAAATAAATTGATTTTATCTCGTTTACGAAGGAGATCAGGCTATTTTTCTGCGTGTTGGAGTAAAGAAAAATGGTATTAGTACTCTCTCACTGAGAATAGATAATTCTATTGCCCCAGAGATTAGAACTATTCTCTCAAATTATATTGAAGAAAGCGAAAAGCAAGAGCTTACACTTACTGAAAAAATATTACACTTTTTAAAAATATAATTTTTTTATATGAAAGTATTTATAGCGATTCTCATCAATGCAGCGATTCTCTATGCTATAACGTATTTACTTGGAGAAAATGCAACTATGTCGATACAGGCCTGAGTTGTACTAGGCTGTGATGATTGTTCTTATCATTCTCTTGAAGCACTTAAGACATATTTTACCTGAGGGATTATACTATGAATTCTCAATACGGTTATTAGGCCAGTATTGAGAATTCTCTCTCTCCCACTTTTCTTTCTCTTCTTCGGACTTGTAAGTTTTGTTATTAATGGTGTAGTACTATTTTTATTCAGTTACATTATAAATAATATTCTTATTATTCCTGGAGTAGGCTACGAAATAAATGGAACTGTAAATTTCATAATTGCAGTTGCAATTTTTACTATTTTGAATACCCTCTATTCACTTTTGTTTTTTAAAAAATAATTATGCTTCAGGCTTTATATTTCTGCGAAGTTATTATATCTCTTCTGCTTATTGCAGTAGTGCTTATTCAAAATAAAAATGTATCTCTCAATCTTTCAACAATGTCCGGTGGAATGTGAGCTATAACAAAACGATGACCAGAAAAAGTACTCCATAATGCAACCATTATTCTTGGAACACTCTTTATTCTCAACTCTGTTGTTCTTTTTATAGTATCATAATTTCATGTTTCTATATTTATAGCAAATGTACATGAACGATATTATTGCGAAAAAAATAAAAAAATACGTACTGTAT
>CAYVZQ010000004.1:0-101016 GCA_964456335.1 uncultured Candidatus Peribacteria bacterium
AAGCTACTTCACATAATATAAAAAAGCGATGAGAATTCTCATCGCTTTTTTATATGGCTTAAATACATAGAGTCCTTCGTATCATGGATACAAAAGTTTAACTCAAAATCTAGACACAAAAAAACACCCCAAACATAGGTTTGGGGTGTTTCAGGAATATACAATACTTAATTATAGATAATTATCTTTTGTAAGTTCCAAGAGCAGTTCTAGATTCGTTAGTAACATTGTAGTTGTCTCCATCTACAGTGTAAACAAACCCAGCATCTGATCCTCTTAGGATTTCCATTAGGTAACTAGTATCAACAGCAGCAGCACCACTATCAATTCTAATTTCTAATCTATCTCCATCAACGATTTCAGCACCAGTAGCGAAAGTAATAACTTGTCCAGATATTGAACCAGTAGTACCAGCTGAGTAAAGAACTTCATCGTTATTATCAATATTGATAATTTCAGCAATAAGATTTGCATTATTAGATAATCTCATGCTTTGAGCAGTAACATCATCATTATTTAAATCATTATCACCCATATCAAGATTAATTTCGATTGCAGCTGTAAGGTCTCCTTCACCGAATGAATCGCTTACAGAAACTGTAACAAGTGCAGGTACTACAGAAACTGCAGTAGAGTTAGCATTGTCTCCAGCTAGTGTAGCAGGAATATCATCGTTAGATGAAGCACCTTCAGCATCAACATTGTTAGTAGTAAGAGCAGAAACAACGATATCACCAGCATTAGCAGAAACAACTCCACCTTCGTTAGTAATAATGTTTAAGTCAACTACAAGAGTAGCAGCAATTTCTGAACCTGTATCTTCAACTGTAAAGTCTTCAAATAGGATTTCAGTAGTTGAACCACTTAGAGTAACAACTCCACCATCAGCTATAACAGTAGAACCAGCCATAATTCTAGCATCTTCAATAGTGTCAACGAAATCACCGTTAATTACAAAAGTAAGTTCGTTTACATCTACATCTTCTTCCTCAGCTTCAAGAGTAAGCTCAGCAAGAGTAACGTTAGAAGTACCAGCAAGAACAACATCTTCGATATCATCTTTGTAATCACCGTTTCTTACAACAGCAACAGTAAGAGTACCAGTATTGTTCATAGTAATTACTGCATCATTAGCAGAACTATTGATTGTAATAGAACTAGCTATAAGATCTTCTCCATCTTCGTCTTCAGCAGAAATACTGTTAACATCAAAAGAGAAAGATTCACCACCTGTAATACCGTCAAAATCTTTAAGTACAGCAGAAATAAGAACTTCAACATTCTTAGCTCCTGAAGCAACAGTAATATCAGCGTTATTAAATTCTAGTGATCCAGTTTTTACATCAGCATCAGCAGTTACACCACCAATATTAAGAGTAGCTGAATCAATAATATCTTTGAAATCAAATGATCCAGTTGCAGTACCATTTAAATCTAAATCAACAAGAGTTACATCAGATGCATCTCCAACATTGATTTTACCTTGGTAAAGAACTACTTCAATTCCATTTCCAAGTACTAGATCTCTAGCAGAAACATTAGACTGAGTAAGTCTGATTGAAGCTGCTTCAATATCAATAGATTTAGTTTTAAATGAGTTAGTAGAAAGTACATCAGTTACGTTAGCAAGAGTGTAAGTTTCATCATTTTCTTCATCTTCAATTTCAGTAATAGAAATTGTGAAATCAAGAGCTTGTCCGTTAAGGTTAACGTTGTCGATAATTTCAGCAACGAGTTCAAGTTCAAGAGATTCATTGTTAAGAGTAACATCTTCGAAAACGTAGTTTACATCTATATCTGCATTGCTAGTAGAATCTTCGCTATCGAAAGCTCTACCATCTAATTCAAGTCTATCAAGAATATCAAGAACACCTGAACCGTTTGTAGATTGAACTCTAACATTAATTTTGTTGATAGTATAATCACCATCTGAATCAAGGTTAAACGTACCAACAAGAACATCTTCAGCACCTGGTTTCGCTTCATCAATATCTGATTTGTCGAAAGAAGCGTTGATTTCAGAACCGTCGATAACAGCAACAGTAGCGTTAAATGAAGTATCGTAAGTAATTTGAGCAATAACTCCAGTATCAGCACCAATAGCGTATACTTCAGATACATTAACTTCAACAGTATCAGCAATAGAACCAGAAACTCCACCAAGAAGTTCAAAATCTACTTCAGAGTCAGCATCGATAAGGTAATCTAGTTCAACAACAACTTCATCGTCGTTATCAACCATAAGACCGTCAGCGATAACTTCACCGTCAGCAGTAAGAACAAGGTCAGTTACATCATCCTCAAAATCAGCAGTACCGTCAAATGTGAAAGTAATAGATTTAACTACTACATCTTCATTATCAAGTTTTTCTTCAAGAGAGAAATCAGAGAAAGTAACTTCTTCACCTACAGTAATAGTAGAATCAGTAGTATTTTCATCAACTGTAAGAGCTGCAGTATTTGAAACAGTAAGAACGTTAAAAACAACAGATCTTACATTTCCCATAATTACATCAGCGCTTGTATTAAGCTCAGTAAGCTCAATTTGGTGAGCGACAGTACCAGAAGCAGTGTCAACTTTACCAGCAACCATAAATGTTACTGTTTCACCAGCTTGAACTACTACATCGTTTTCAAAAGAAATATCAGCTTCTTCATCATTGTTAAATTTCTTTTGAGATCGAGAAACTTCTTTACTTCCTCTGTAGATAGCTAGTTCAGAAAAATCTGAATAGTCAGAAAGACCTACGTAAGAAAGAGTAAGATCTTTTAGTGTAACGTCTGTATTACCAGCAGTTACATCAAAAGCTAGGAAAGAAGTTCTAGAAAGTCCACCAGCAACAACTCCAGCAGTAGGAGTAAGTGGAGAAAGACTAACCTCAGCAGTTCCTCCAGTAACTGGAGTAGTTGGTTCAGTTGGGTCAGTAGGATCAGTTGGGTCAACTACGTCATCATCATCACATGTTCCAAGAATAGAACATAGAAGATCATCATCGATAGTAACTTCTTCACCTGCGTCAATTGCTTCAGCAGCCCAGATAAATACTTGACCTCTAGATGCTTCAGCGTTGTAATCAGTGAATGGAGTAGCTATTCCAGCTTCTACAGCACCGTTAACTCTTTGTTCCATCCAGTTGTCTCCTTCACCAGAAGCAATATTTCTTGCTTCCATAACCCATTTAAGCGCTTCGATTTTCGTAGCGTTGAATTTAGGGTTAAAAAATTCGTTAGAAGCAGCGTATCCAGCTTGATTTAATGCTCTCGCATATTTTTCCGCCCAATCAGCGAAATTAGTATCAGCATATACACTTTCTTCTCCTTCAACTACTACTAATCCACCAAGATTAGCAATAACTTTAGAAAGCTCTTCTCTTGACGTAGTGTCAGCAAGTCTGTAAGCCGATGGATTAGCAGACTGGTCAACAATAACACCGAGAGTTGCAAGCTTGTTTGCAGCGTCTAGCGAGCTATACGCAGCAGATACTCCAGCTATTGGTGAAACTATAGAAAAAACTACAGCTAAACCAGCAACAGCAGAAGTAACTTTTTTTGCAAAAGTACTCATAATTGTTTACGAGTTACGAAATAAAAACAATGACCGGTTAAAGCCTTAACCCTGAGTTGTTATGCGCACAACTAGGGAGAAAAAAAAAGTAACTCGCGTTACTTCTCTCAGCCTCCCGAGTCCTACTATATAAAAGACAAGGTATTAAGAACTTTAAAACTTTTTAAGTTCGGTTCATGTTAAGGACCAAAAATATTACAGGAACTATTTTATAGTATTTTCTCACCTATGCAAATAGCTTGTACTCATTTTCACCGATTCTTCACACAAGTCACATTAAAGTTCACTTAAAAAATAGCCAATAATGGCTATTTATAAGTATTTCTATGCTTTTACAACTAACTTTGTGAAACAGTATCTGCAAGGTTCATAATAGGCTGCATGATAGCAATAGCAATAAATCATACCACTACAGCAAGGAACACTATAATAAAAGGTTCAAGTAGTTTATTAATAGTACCAGCGATATTATCAACTTGTTCATCATAAAAGTCTGCTACTTTGATAATAGTCGTATCAAGCTTCGCTGATTGCTCTCACACCTGTATCATTTGTACCATAATATCAGGAAAGAGATTGTCTCCCTCAAGAGATTCCCACATCTTCATTCATTGACGCACATCCTCTAATAATAGAAGTATTCTTTGCCTATACACTTCATTTCACACCGCATCAGCCACAATTTTAAGAGATTCTACTACTGAGACACCAGATGCCATAAGCCCTGCAAATACTCGAGAGAATTTTGAGAGAGCTACCTTTTTTACTATATTTCCAAATATTGGAACTTTAATAATAAAAGCGTCATAATTATACTTCCCAGATGGTGTTTTTTTCCAATATGATATAAATATAAATACAAAAACGAAGAAAAATATGATTAGATACCAATAATTTACAAACATATCGGAAAGAAATATCAAAAACCTTGTCGTTCATGGAAGTGACGACTTGTCAGAAAATATTTCAAGAAGTTTTGGTACAACCAGTGTCATCATGACAAATATCACCCCAAATACTACTACCATAATCATTGCAGGATATATAAGAGCTGATTTCAACTTCCCCGAAACTGACGCAACTTTTTCAACCTGATCTGCCAAAGAAGTCATAACATCATTGAGTTTTCAGGTTTTTTCTCAGGAACGAATAACCCCAATTTCAGCATCTGAAAAGCTCGATGTATACATGTCCATACAATCAGAAAGATTCTTTCACTCTTTGAGTCCCACAATCATTTCTCAAAGAATCTTTTTAAACTTTGGATTTTTTTCTTGCTTTTCAAGTACTGAGACGGATTTCACAAGACTCATACCAGCATTCAGCATCGTCGACATGAGTCGATAGAAAATAATTTTCTGCTTCGTTTTGATTTTTGAAAAACTTCCTACAAACTCATTGAGTTGTGTCATGAAGTCTTTTTGGGGCTCTGCTTTTGTATCAACAGGGCTAGATTTCAGAGGATTTGAATTTTCTTCTTCTCAGAGAATGATAATATCTTCCATCTTGTTATATTAAAAATTATTCTTCGTTCTGGGTTTTTGAAACTCTATATACTTCTTCCAGAGTAGTAAGCCCCTGAAGAGCCTTCACAATTCCATCTTGTTCTAGTGAAATCATTCCATCTTTAATGGCTTGTCTATTAATATTAAACGCCGAATCTCATCTGAGAATCATATCTTTTACTCCAGGTGTAATTTCTAGCATTTCATAGAGTCATACTCGTCATTTATATCCATTATTGTCACATTCTGGACAGCCCTTTGCCTTATAAAATACTGGGGCTTTTAGCACATCAGGGCCAACACGTCATAAAAGCTCATCTTTTGGTGTAATAGAAAGCGAATACTTAATATTTTTAAGAGTCGCTGGATCTATCTCTGAAATAGGCATCTTTTCCTTACAATGTTGACATATTTTTTTAATAAGTCTCTGAGCAATAACAATATTCAAAGATGCAGGTATAAGGAATGGCTGCACTCACATGTTAAGAATACGAGTTATTGTCTCGGATGCATTGTTCGTATGGATTGTCGACAAAACCAAATGTCATGTCAAAGATGCCTCAACCGCAATATCAACCGTTTCTTTATCACGCATCTCTCATACCATGATAATATCAGGATCTTGTCTGAGTGCTGTTCTTAAACCGTTTGCAAAGGTATATCCAATCTGAGGCTTTACCTGACTTTGACTAATACCATCAACCTGATTTTCTACCGGATCTTCAAGCGTCATGATGTTTACATTTGGAGCATTGAGCATCGTTAATATAGAATAGAGTGTTGTCGATTTTCAAGATCAAGTCGGTCAACTTGTCAAAATAACTCCGTTTGGCAGCTCAATAGCCTTGAGCAGTAATTCAAGATTTTTTCACTCTATACCCAGCATTCATAGTTCTGGGATTTTCTTACTCTTGTCCACAATACGCATAACCATCTTTTCACCATGAACCGTAGGAAGAGAAGACACACGAAGATCAAGAGGTTTTCACTCAATAGTCTTACTAATACGTCCATCTTGTGGAACACGCGATTCATCAATCTTTAACTCAGAGAGGATTTTAAACCTCGCGATAATCCCTGTATGCAAAAACGATTGATATTCTAGTATCTCAATAAGTTCTCCATCAATACGAAAACGGAGTCTTACAAAGGAGCTTAGAGGCTCTACATGTATATCAGAAGCTCACCCAAGTACTGCCGAGTAAATAATGAGGTCACATATTTTTTGTATGTTATCTCATTTATATACAAGATTTTTTAGCTCTTCTAATGTTTCGTTATAATTTGCCATTTTTTATTTTATATCTTCTAATGCTGTTTTTAGCTGCACATTTACAATTTGTAGTTTACGAGAGAGCTCAATAGCTTTTTCGTAACTTCATGGTATATTTTCTCTCTTCATATATTCAACTTGGAAATCTGAAACTTCTTTTGCGAGGCCTGTAATATAGAGATTAAGACTGCGCAAAACATCTAGTGCTTGTATTTGTTTTCAGCTCACGAGTGTAGCCTCTGCGGCTTGAGATTTCATAAATCAAGAATTTACCGATGCTTGTAAGAGCTTGAATTCCTCAAGTGTTGTTGAAATAAATTTTTCCATGCTATAGGTAGGAATACCACTGACAAAGAATCGAAGTGATACAGTAATACTATATCTTTCTTTTGATTGCTCTGTATTAATGATTTCTTTGAGACCTTGATTGAGTGTCAAGTTTGAATAATTAGCTGAATCAGGATAGTCTTTAAAAATAACACTTTGGATGTCTGCCATTTGGCCTTCGTAAATATTATTAGACTCTGTTTCCCCTGCTAACTGAAAAGAAATTTCATTGTCTGAATACGGAACAATACTATTATTTGCATAACTAATATTTCAAACATTTTCGAAATAATGAAGAAAATCAAACACATCTTTCTTTTGCCCAGTAATATCAAAGTTGAGAGGAATATAATATATTTTTTCTTCCAAACTTTGTGTCTTTTTAACAATTGGAAGACCATTCTCATCTAATTGTTGCTGTGGTTCAGGACTGTTTGCGTCCTTTCCATATTCTATTAAATCTCATATCCCAACATCACCGATTCGAGAAAGATTAAAGGTATAGAGAATTCTTTCTACATAGTTTACAAAATCAACTTCTGTAAGACCAAGAGAATGTCATTTTGAGTAAATAGGAAGTGTTTTTTCAAGAGATTGTTGTCTTTCTATATAACTTGGAGATGTTTTTTTCTCAGCGACTTCTTTTTTGAGACTCTCAATATGATCTTCAAAAGTAGCTCATGTACTATTTGTTATTTTCTGATCATAGAAATCTGAAGTTGCAGTTTGAAGTACTGTCTTGAGATAGACATTATCTTCCTGTGCTTGAGCTGAAAGAGTTGTAAAATCATCAAATGAAATTCATTGTTTCAAAGTAGTTGCATATGTATCTTTTACTGTATCGAGCTCACTTTTTATTTGTGAAAATGTCGATTGTTTTGGAAGTACATAGAAAAGTATCAATCACACAAAGAATAAAAATACAATACAGTTTAATATAAATGACTGTAATATTGCTCTTCGCATTCTAATAGTAATTTTCATAGTTTTTAATTATCAATATTAAATGTATTGTACTCAAGGGAGAGCTCTATACTTGTTTTCTGAGTATACGGTGGGAGCTGGACTTCTTCAGAAGTAAAGGTATTGTTTTGCTCTAATACCCGAAATGGTGATTCCTCATAGTTTTTCAAGAAATCTATAAAACTTACAGCCTTACTAATAGAAGTACCTCCTCACTGTTTAAAAGTCTTTATTCCATCTTTAAAAGTGACTATTTTTGTATCCCAGTCTGACGAATAGACATCACAATTCATTTCTAGAATATTATCCTGGCTGACTTCAAGCTCGTTACAACTAATTTCAGATTTATCCACAGAAGAATATCTATTTTTAAGCTCATCAAAGGCAAGAATTATCTTGGTTGGTTCTAGTCTATTTGCTGATCTCTCAAGAAGAAAAACCATTTTTTTAGAAAGATGAAAGTTTTCAAAACTATAGAGATCTCAAAAAATAGAAGCTATTTCAAAGGCTTGCTTCTCTTTAAGAGATTCTAGATTTTCTTTTTCTTGAGTCAGAAGATAATTGACACTATAACAGCTTCCATTTTCATTAAACTTTGAAATAAACACTTTACAAACGGGAGAAAGAAATGAGAAATTTCTTGCAGTTGTAGTGCCTTGTATGTAGGAATAGGCACTAAATAAAATGATAAAAAAGAACAAGAGCATATTAAAAACTATGAGCCCTGAACTCCCTAGTTTGAGATAATAAAAGACTCATTTATCTTTTCTGTTTTCTTGTTTTTCAACCTCATTTTTAATATCTATATTTGATGAAAGTTCATCGAATATATTGTCCTGTTTCGCAGTTCCATCAATTTCAGGTGACTTTGTATCTTTCAGCATAGAAAAATTGTGTGAGAAATAACTACATCTATAGTAACACAAAGAGGGAAATAATTACAAAAATCTCTCTTTACATTTTCTCATCTTTGTTTCTATCAAAGATACTTAATATTTTTTCACTGCTTGCATATCGAACTTTAATACCAACAGGGAAGGCAGATAAGAATTTTTCACCCCATTTTGTTGTATAGATTCTATCATCAAGAAAAAGTACTATTCAAGAGTCTTTTTTTGTTCGTATAAGACGTCAAAAACCTTGTTTTAATTTCAATATAGATTTGGGGATTGCATACTGCTCAAAACTATTTGAATATAGTTTTGAACGTGCCATAAATATAGGATCACTAGGAACAGGAAAAGGTATTTTATGAATGAGTAGATATTGTAAATCTTCTCATGGAATATCAATTCACTCCCAAAAAGAATCCGTTCACAGAAGTATAGAATTATGTGAATTTTTCTTAAAACTCTCAATTTGTTTATGCTTACTTCCACTAATTGATTGGGCAAGTAAATAGATTCATTCTTTTTGCAGCTCTATTTTCAAAGCCGTAAAAACTGATCGAATTATAGCAAATGCGGTAAATAAAACGAGCGTATTCCCACGAACTACTCTGAAAAATTCACCAAGAAAGAGAACAACTTGCTCAGCATTATTTTTTATACTTCACAAATCATTTGGAATACATACAAGGGCTTGTTTTGTGTAATCAAAGTCGCTCTCTAGACAGACTGTTTGAAATCATTGTGTTTGAAGGGTAGAATGAATATAAGCAAAATCATCTTGCATTTGAAGCGTAGCACTTGTGAGAATAATAGATTCCAACTTGTTCCAAAAATTGCTCTGCAAAAAACTACCTGGAGATAAAACAGTCATATTGAGCTGGGTACCATAGTTGTCATCATGTTGAATATAATATATATATTCACTAAATTGTGGCTTTATAAAGCTCTCTTGTATAACAAATATATATGAGACCATCTGCTGCACTTCACCCGCAAATATTTGCTGTTTATTTTTCTCAAGTGCTGCAATTATTTCTGTAACTTGCTGTAGAAGCTCTGTTATCTTTTCTCATAGTAAAGCGTATTGTTTTTCAGTATTAAAATCATCAGCTTGTAACAAAATAGTTTTGTATTTTGCTCCTGGAGAAAATGTTTCAAAAATTTTTCATTCCAATAAAGAAAAAATCTCAGCACTATCAAAGAGTATTTGCTGTTTTACTTGCATAAAATCAATAGAATCAATCTTTGTTTTTATAATTTTTTTCTCTATTTTTAGGAGTAGTTTATGTAAAGATTCATAGGAAATATTCTTTTTCAGCGCTGAGGTAACTACATCTTCTATCGCGTGGGCTTCATCAATAACGAGGTTTTTTACCTCTCATAATATTGCTCCATCAGATATCGCATCCTGAAATAATATATGATTGTTTGTAATAATTATGTTTGAGTTTTTCGCTCTTCTTCTTGCCCTTACAGCAAATTCTACATCTTTATGAATATTAGAATCATCAAAAACAAAAGCATTTCATGCATGAATTTCTCATAAAAATGAATATTCTTCACCATAAAAATCTAGCTCATCTAGTTCTCAAAACTCAGAGTTCATAGACCAGAAAAAGAGTTTGAGAATAAAAGAAATTTCTCAACTTGATCTCTTATCCTCCAATTCTAAAAATTGCAAAAACTGTGAAACAGAAAAATAATTTCTTTTTCATTTGAGTTTCGTATACGAAAATTCATGTGGAAAATGCTCTGAAAGAAAGTACAAATCTTTATAAAATATTTGATCTTGTAAGGCCTTTGTACTCGTCGAAACATGAACTGGTTCTCAAAACCTCAGTGAATGCTGAATAGCAGGAATTAAGTATGCAAACGTTTTTCAGATTCCAGTTGGAGCTTCGATGAGAATTTTTCCTCATTTTGTAAAAATATTGTCAACCTTGTCTATCATTATTTTTTGGCTTTCTCTCTGTTCAAATCATTGTATTGTTGATAAAAAATCAGATGAATTTAATGTGTCATGTGTCTGAAATGTCTCAGATATTTTTACCATATGTTTTTTGATGTTTTTCTCATACTGCATGATAATATCTTGCAATAGGGGCGCATCTTTTTTCTTTTCTAGGTATTCATCTCTCAAAATATGTATCCCAACATCTTGCGCTTTTGAGAAAAAATAATATAAAGCACTAGAGTGTTCTCTTGTGAGACTTTGAAGTTTTCATACTAATTTCATAAACAACTTAGCGGTAGCAACGGTATCATCAATAGCTCTATGTGCATCACGTAACTGGATACCAAATACATCACATAAAAATCATAAATTCAGTGATTTCTCAAGAGGACATAAAAAGTTGGCAAGGAAAAAGGTATCGATTTTAGGATTTTTTGAAGTATCGACTCAGTGTGACTCTAGAAAACTTATATCAAAAGAAATATTATGGCCAATAAGTGGAAATCATTCTATGAAATCCATAATTTCTTCACATAATACATCAAAAGTTGGAGATCACGCAACATCACTATCAAAAATATTCGTTATTCCACTAATCATATCAGGAATATGAATTTTAGGATTTACAAAAGAGTGAAGCCTATCAATTTCCTTTCCTGTTTTTCTATCTATCTTGATAAATGCACATTCAATAATGCTATCTTCACGAGGTGAAAGACCGGTTGTTTCTAAATCGAGTACTATAAACATTTTGATTTTTAAGTTTGCAAAGTAATAAGGCAATATATAATAGAGACATTCTTAATGATAGTTCTATGAAATATATTTCTTCCTTGTTGATACTATGTATATTTATATGAAGCGCAAATCAAGTTATGGCGCTGAGTTATAAGGATAGTATTCAGAAATACTCTCAAACAAACATAAGCAGTAGAAATATACAAGAAGCGAAGCTCTTAGAGACACATGTTGTGAGATTTACTCAAAAAATACACGAGCAAGAGCTACAGTATAATATTGCATCTTCACATAAAATTCAAAGTAGCTATCGAGACTTACTCTTGATGAAAAAAAGTCTTGTACAAATACAAAATGGGGAACTATCATCGCAAGATGCTGAAGCAATTATGAAAAGCATTGTTCTAGATTTGAAAATAATGAACGCAACTATTAAAGACCTATTTTTAAACTTGGAAATTAAAAAAAATGAAAATCTTCACATAAAAAAAACATTCTATAATACCTTCACACAAAAATATTGATCGGGAATCACCGTTTTTATTGATAAAATTACGACTCTGTTTATCTCAAAAAAAGAATTAAGTAAAAATGAGAAAAAAATAGTACGTAAACTTATAGAGCTCAGAGAAGAAAATAAAAATATCCTGATATTTCAGGATACTGATTTTAGCTCTGAAGAGGATATGAAAAAATATCTTAAAAACTCAATTGAAAATATTCAAAAAATAATAAACGAGATTAAGTCACTTTCTCGCTAGTTTCATTCTCTAATCAAATTTTTGTAAAAAGTTCATTTTTTTCTCAAGTAGACAAATGTCTATATTCTCACTCTGCAATTCATTTTAAGAATATGTTTTCTATTCGTACACGCTTCAGTTTTTTAACCTTATGTCAGACAGCTTCTACCATTCTACGAATTTGTCTATTTCTTCACTCAGTCAGAATAATAGAGAACTTTCAAGCAGCTATTCGTTCTACCTTACATTTTTTTGTCAACTTTCATAATATTTCAATTCCATCTGACATAGCTCTGAGAGCACTGTCTTCAATAGGTCAAAAAACTTCTACTACATATTCTTTTTCGTGATTATATCTTGGATGCGTCAGAAAGTTCGTAATTCTGCCATCATTCGTTAATAATATAAGTCCTGTCGTTTCCTTATCAAGTCTTCCAATAGGAAAAACTCTTTCTTTTATGTCTATAATATCAATGATAGAACTTCCTCACTTTTGAGCACAAGTAGTCTCAATTCAACGTGGTTTATTATATTTATAATAGACATAGTTCTTTTGCTCCATAGAAGCTCCTGATCAGAGTCTTACAACGTCTTTTTCACTGTCCACTATTTGTCATATATGTGCTATTTCATCATTAACATATACTTGTCCTTCAGCAATATATTTTTCAGCTTTTCTACGTGAACAAATTCATGATTGACTCATAAACTTTTGTAATTTCATTATTGTTTCCATGTTTTTGGTTTAATGCTTCTCATACAAGTAAAATCTTTCTTTCCATCATTGTTCATATGACTCTCTCCAACTTCACAAAAAAAATTATCTTCACATTTTGCCATAATTTTAATTTCTTCAATACTTTCTTTTTCTACGACTCAAGAGAGAGAACTACAGTAGTTTCACTCATAATAGTAATGAAACACTAAAAATAAAGCGTAAATAATAAATAATGCTGAAATAACAGAAAAAATAAAAGAATGTCTCGTTTGTATCATATTATCGAGAATTAGTAATTATTTGGACTTCATTTTCGAGGTATATATCAAATCTCTCATGTACTTTTTGTTGAGCGAGAGATATTAATGCAAGTAAATCTTTGTAATTTCCATGTCCATCATGCATAAGAAAATTTGCATGCTTGTCTGAATAATACGCTCATCATATTTTATATCACTTGAGTCAAACTTGTTCAATGAGTGATCAAGCTGAGTGCTCTTTATTAGGATTTTTAAAAAAACTTCAGCATGAGTTTCATTTTGGCTGTTTGTTTTCTCGGAAATCTATATTGTCTACATCACTATGATATTTTTCTGCTTTAAAACTCAAATCAAAAACAGCAGATATAATAAAATATTTTTTTTCTTCTTTTAAGATTGAATTCCTATAAGAAAAATTCATCTCATCTTTTTGTATTTCTAAAATCTGTCCATTGTCTATATTCATTACCTTGCAACTCACAAAGTTATTTTCAGTCTCCAGTCAGAAACATCCTGCATTTCAATATATTGCTCCAGCAACACTTCCAGGGAGTCATATAAATCTATGCCAAAGATTTTGTCAATAATCTTTTTCAAGACGATATGCTATATCCCATATTTTTTCAGCACTATAGGTCTGCAAAGTTTGAGTGTCTTTGTCATATGTCCATCATCGGAGAGAATTTTTTATAACAATTCCATCATAAAGCTCAAAGGCAAAAAGCATGTTTGTTCAGCTACTTACCCATAATATAGACAATGAATTGTCTTTTGAAAAAGACAATATTTGAAATAATTCTCATAAATCATCTTCAGATGAAATCTCATAATAGTATTTCGCTTTTGCTGGGGTTCTAAAATTAGATAAATCTGTAATGTCCTTATTCTTTTCTAATATATCCATACTATTTTATAAAATGTTTTTCATAATTGAGTATTGCTTTTCATGTATAACTTTCGCTACAAGACTTCACATCATCTATACTTCAAGCAACCACGAGGTTTCATCCTTCGTCTCCTCATTCTGGACCGATGTCTACAATATAATCTGCATTCATGATTATATTCATATTATGTTCAATAACTAATACTGTATTTCATTTGTCTACAAGCGTATGAAGTATATGAAGTAATTTTTCAATATCTTGAAAATGAAGTCAGGTAGTTGGCTCATCTAGGATATAAATTGTTTTTGAGCTCGATCTCTTTGAAAGCTCTGTAGCAAGCTTGATTCTTTGAGCTTCTCCTCAAGAAAGCGTCGTTGAGCTTTGTCAGAGTCCAATATATCCAAGACCTACTTTGTCTAACACCTCTAAAACCTTTAGAATCCTTGGATGTGCGTGGAAAAAATCCTTAGCTTCTTCAACAGTCATAGACAATACATCTGCAATCGTTTTTCATTTATACTTAATCTCAAGAGTTTCAGGATTAAATCTCTTTCCATCGCAGGCTTCACAGGTTGTATAAACGGGTGGGAGAAAGTGCATTTCAATTTTCTTAACCCCATCTCCATCACATTCTGGACATCTTCACTCTCTAGTGTTAAAAGAAAATCTTCCTGGAGCGTATCATCTGAGCTTAGCATCATAACTTGAAGAAAAAACATCCCTGATATAGGTAAATACACCTGTATAGGTTGCTGGATTTGATCGCGGAGTTTTTCCAATAGGTGATTGGTCTATAACAAGCGCTTTGTCAAAATTCTCCTCTCAAGTAATACTCTCATGTATTCATACTGGTCTGCTTGCTCTATTAAGCGTATTAAGTAAATGGCTGGCAACAATATCATTTATAAGTGATGATTTTCATGATCAAGAAACTCCAGTTACGACAGAAAGTTGTCAAACAGGGAAGTCAACATTAATATTTTTAAGATTGTGATGTTTTGCTCATTTTATAGAGAGTGTTTTTCAAATTTTTCTTTTTTTTCTGTCAACTATGACTGTTTTAGCTCCACTCAAATATGGTCAAGTAACAGATTGAGGATCAGCGCACACTTGATTAAAATTTCCTTGCGATATAACATTTCATCCATGGATTCATGCTCATGGTCAAATGTCTATTATGTGATCACTTTCACGCATGATATCTTCGTCATGTTCTACTACAATAAGAGTATTTCATACATCACGCAGTTTTTTGAGATTTGCAATGAGCATATCATTGTCTCTTGGATGAAGTCAAATAGATGGTTCGTCTAAGACATAGATGATTCCTTCAAGCTTGACTCAAATCTGTGTTGCAAGACGAATTCTCTGTGCCTCTCCTCATGAAAGTGTATTCGCTCTACGCGCTAGAGTAATATATGAGAGACCAACTCCGGTAAGAAAATCGAGCCTTTCGCATATGTTTTTTAATACTTTTTCACTGATTTTCTTTTCTTCTGCAGAAAGTGATATGTCAGAAAAAAATTGGAGCGAATCCCTGACATTCATATTTGTAACTTGTCCAATATGTTTTCATCAAAGAAATACACTGAGGGGCTCTGGGGAAAGCCTATATCAATGACATGTTGGACACTCCATATTTGTCACATAGTCTTCGTAATTTCCATGTTCCACTCCTCAATCATAGTATCTACGCGTGAGGGTATTGAGTACTCACTCAAATTTTGAATTATAGGTATTTTTCTTTCCCTGTTCATTGACAAAGCTCACAGAATACTGCTTTTTCCCAGTTCCATTCATAACTATATTTCTTTCTTTTTGAGTGAGCTCAGAATATGGGACATTGAGTCGTAAATCGTATTTTTTAGACACTGCTTCTAGGAGCGCAAGAAAATAATTTCAAAATCCAGGGGGAAGAACCGATCACTCTGAGAGGGTCAACTTTGGATTTGTTACCACCTCTTCTAAAAACACCATTTTTTCTCATAATCAATGACACTCAGGACAAGCTCCATGATGAGAATTAAATGAAAAAGAGGATATTGACAGTGTGTCTGGAACATGTCCACAATTACTACATACAAAGACTTCTGAAAAATCTTTTATTTCTGCATTGTCTCAGAGCATATGGACAGAGAGTCTTCCATTTCCGTTTCTATATGCAACTGCAATACTATCTTTTAATCGCTTTGTATCTGGTGACTCATTACTTGAAAAGTCTTTTACAACAAGTCTGTCTATAACTAAACTAATTTTAATTTCTCAGCTTGTAGGAAGAGAAAAGTCAGAATTAATATTAAACTCTTCTCCGTTCACAAGAAACCTGATAAATCATGCATCTAAAACTTGTTTTTTGATTTTTTCTTGGCTGAGATTTTTTTCCCCTTCAAGAAATGGACAACTTATAAAAAACTTTACACCTTCTTCAAAAGATGAGACATAATGAATGATATCTTTGAGTGAATCTTTTTTTATGACATGTCAACAATCAACACATTTTCTCTCTCAAAGATTGAGAAATAAAAGTTTATAATAATCATAAATCTCCGTAATAGTTCCTACGGTACTTCTTGGATTTCTATTTGTGGTCTTTTGATCAATAGAAATAGTAGGAGAAAGCCCTAAAATTTCATCATAGAGAGCTTCATCCTTTCAACTTCATACAAACATCCTCGCATAACTCGAAAGACTTTCTAGGTACTTTTGTTGACCAATAGAGTAAATAGTAGAAAAAGCGAGAGAAGATTTTCCAGATCCAGAGAGTCACGTAATGACTGTCATGGTATTTTTTGGTATTTTGACATCAATATTTTTCAGATTATGGGTTCTTGCACCTTTGACTTCTAAAAACTCAGACATGAAAAAAAGTTAGATATAAAACTAACTTACTATTGTAATGAGATTTTTTGAAGTGCAAGGCTTTCTATTTCTTTTAATGCTGGAACTATGCTTTCTAAATTTAAATCTGCTCTTTTTCCATCCTTTACTTCTCATCAGAAGCAAAATACACCATAATTTCATTCATTTATCTTTCATGAAACGTATTGTATTCTATATCTTTTCTTTGTAATTCTTCCATTTGAGACCTTAGGAGTTTCAACCACTGGACCATCATATTTTCAACTTGACGGGTTAAATTTTCTTCATATATGTGTATAATTTACTCACGGATATTTATGCGTAATTTCAATTACTGCAACATTATAAAATTCATGATATTCAATTCTTAACACCCCAATTTCTCAAAGCTCTTCTCCGTCCTTAAAATAAGGTGTAGTAATTCATACAGGTATTTCATGATCAAATAAAACATCTTGTTGTATTTCAGCTCATGATTCTTCAGAATGATTCATACTTGCGATTACTTTCTGTGAAGTATCTGTCTGTAATTCTCTAATATCTTGTCCATTATCTCAAGCTCTCCATAACTCATATGCTTCCTGAGCTCGATTATTATTTGCTGCAGAAAATAATGGTAAATCATCAACTCATGGGAATGTCTTTCAGTAATTTTCTTTCGCCATACAATATATTTAAAATATATTTATACTCCTATTATAGTATGTATTTATAAAAAAATCCAATTAATCACTCGCAAGACAGACAGCAGAAACATTTTTATATCAATTTTGAGTAAGGATTTGAGATATTTCTCACAAGGTAGATCACGTAGAGACAATATCATCTACCAAATATATCATCGTATTTTTAGATATATTCTTATGATTTTTAAGCCCAAAACTTGATCCTAGATTCTCATATCTCTCCTTTATAGAAAGTTTGCTTTGCTGCTTTGTGTATTTTGTTTTAATCAGAAAATGAGTATTTATAGGAATTTTAATACTCTTTGAAAGATGAGAGGCTATTAATTCTGCTTGATTATATCATCGTTTCCATTTACGCACAAAATGCATAGGAACTGGAACAATCAATGCATTTTGACTTAAAATATATTCTTTAAAAAAATCACTCTTTCCATGCATTATACTAGAATATACCATTTTTTTATTATGATATTTTCATAGTCGCAAAATTTTTTTTATAATGGGAGTTCTATATCTGGTGAGAACTATGATCTGTTTGAGATGTGGAAATATTTTATTGCAGCTGTCATGAATCATAAAATTCTCTGAATATTTTTTACAGACATAACAATACGGTGTATATTCTTCAATTTCTTGACTACATTGTAGACAAAAAAAGTGTCACTCTTGCCCGCAAGAATAACACTGTGATTTTGATAAACAAGAAAGTATAAAATCTTTCAGTTTCATATTACATATTTTTGAATATAGATGACAAACTCTCAACTCCAAATCCTGTCATTCATTTTGGCATTTTTCCATATGCTTCAGCTCCATTGATATACGCTCCGGCTATATCAATATGGGTATATTTTTCATTATTGACAAGAAAGTTAGACAAGAATGCTGCCCCCATTGAGCTTCCTGCATGCACGCTTCTGTCGAGATTCTTTAGGTCTGCTATATCTGATTTTGTTTTTTCTAGAAAATGATCAGCAAATGGAAGTTCAATATATTTTTCAGTATTATTTTTCGAATAAGTAAGAAGGCTGTCTAACATATCTCTATCTGTCCCCATAATTCCTGCATACCTAAATCATAATGCCACCATCACTGCACCTGTAAGGGTAGCAATGGTCATCATAGAGCTTGTTTTATAATTTTTTCCGAGATAACTCATTCCATCAGCAAGTACGAGTCTTCCCTCTGCGTCTGTATGAATTATTTCTACGGTTTTTCCACAGTATGATGTCAATATATCTGATGGTTTATAGGCATTGCTTGACACAACATTTTCTGCGAGAGCAAGACAGGCTACTATATTTGTATCAAGTTTTAAACTATCGAGTTGCTTCATAAGAGCAAAAGTTACGGCTGCTCACCCCATATCCCCCTTCATCTCATACATAAAATCACCTGGTTTTATCTGATTTCATCCAGTATCAAAGGTGACACCTTTTCAGACAATTCCATGAATTGGCTTTTTCTTGTCTACAATATGTTCTAAAATCACCATACATGGTTTGTTCTCACTTCATTTTCCTACTCACTCAATAAGTCATAATTTCTTTTTTTGAATATCTTTATAACTCAGAACTTTGACTTTGATTTTTTTAAATTTTGTCGACTTAACCATTCCAGCAAAAATCTCAGGAGTGAGATCACATGCAGGAGTCTCTCATAGGTCTCTTGCCAAACATATATTTTCTACAAGTTCTTGACTCTTTTTTAACTCTTTTTTATCATGGATATCTCGCAAAAATACCTGTGTTATGAGTTTTTTCTTTTTAGATTTATATCTTTCTAAGCTATGTCTTGAAAGCTGACAAACTTCATACATTGATACAAGCGTTTCTGTATTTCAAGAAAACAGACATAACTCTTCTGGAAGTTTTGGGAAATGCTTTCCAAGAAAATTTACAGATTTTTCATAACTCTCTTCTTTGTCGACAAAAACATAGACTGTTTCATATTTTCTCCCTCATATAAAATATTCTTTGAGAGATGATTCTGTATTTTT
Source organism: uncultured Candidatus Peribacteria bacterium (assembly GCA_964456335.1). Taxonomy (GTDB): domain Bacteria; phylum Patescibacteriota; class Gracilibacteria; order BD1-5; family UBA6164; genus JAACSU01. Next base: position 19,365 of record CAYVZQ010000004.1, read on the forward strand.
AAGTGATTTTTTGAGAGCTGCTTGTATATTTTTATCGAGCGTTAAAAAACCTAACATTTCCATATCTTCTTCTGTTTTGAGAAAAAACACTAAATTTTTTACTGATATTTCTGAATGCTTAAGAGGAAAGAGTATCATAATTTTCTTTTTTTAGACTATAATATGAAGCTGAAAAGTATACTGATTCTGCAAGCAGAAAAAGTCCTGTTCCCAGTATAGAAAAATCTACGAAAAAGAAGAATAAAAAAACACAAAGAAGATTGACAATAAATGAAAAAATATGAAAAAAATACTTATCATATTCTTTTCTCTTTTTTAATATTTTATGTGCAAAGAGGAATCAAACTGAAAGGAAAAAATATAAAATATAGAAATAATTAAATTGTAGTTCTTCTCACAAAAATAATAGATATATACCTGTAAAAAATGTTACGATTCACAGTGAAGAAAAAAATAAAGCCATATAATTTTCAAAGTAGACATGGTATAATCAGAGTAAATACACACTCATTGGTAAGAGCATGAGAGTAAGAAAAGAAAAAATATTTTCATTGAGTACGAGGAGAGAAACCAAGATTACATGCATTGATAAGAAAATTACTCCAAAGAATCTTGTGATAAATATTGGAATTTTGAGTCTCTGTTTCAATACTTTTGAAAAACTACTGAGCGAAATTCAAAAGGTAAAGGCGAGTAGACTAAAAGAAAATACATTATGCTCAAAAAATATCTTTAAAAGTACACACAGTTCAAGGAAGACAAAGCTATAAATATAGACATAAAATATATTTTTATAATTTTCTTTCGGCGAATTATAGAGAAATAAATACATGAGAAAAAAAATACAAATGACGTTCATGATATCATAAATACTCAAAAGAATATTTCCACCAAATATAAATATAAGATGATAAAAAATATAATACAGTGAAATAATGCTTGTATTCACTCGAAGAAGGTCTCAAAAAATAGTTATTTTTTTTTCTCATAAAAAGAATAAAAAAATAACTATTATGTTAAAAAATAAAAAAATTTGAGGGAGGTAAATTTCTCAAAACAGCTCTCTAAATATGAGAAAAAAAGCTCAATAAAACAGAATTATAGAAATATAGTAGACAATATCTCTAAAAAAATATTTTATAAAATCTCGAATATTAAAAGAAAATAACTCTTTTATTTTTGATGCTTCCTGTATTCTTGTTTGTCTTGTAAATGATGCGAAAATAAAGAGTATACTCGCTGCTATGTATAAGTTTGCTTCTAAGAAAATACTTGGAAAGAGAGCTCATGAAATTTCAATTCATGAGAAAAGAAAAAAAATGAAAAAAAATGAAATTCACAGAAAAAAAAGCAAAAAGCTCATATATTTTTAGAGAAAAACTAAAAGTTTATTACTCAAAATATATAGATAACTGAGAGAATTACAATATTAACCCCAACAGCAAAGAATCACTTATTGAGTGAAAATATAATAAATATAAAATACAGTAAGATAATATATATTATTTTTGATGCGTCTAACATCGTTTGTAAAAGAGAAAATGAGTTTAAAACAGCAAAAATAAAAAATATTCAAATAAAACAAATCAGAAAAGTAAATATGTTCATTCGACAATAATCAATGTATGAAATACTTCTTTCTTGAATTTTTTGGAATCATTTTTTTATTCAGGTATATGACCCCATACTTCAAGTCTTTTTTGCTTTCAGAAGAGAAATATTCTGTTTTATTACTTTTCTTTTAAGAAGTATTTTTTCCTTCACTTCATTACTCGTAAAAGGATTTATAAAGTACTTAAAATTTTTTCTTTTTTCTTTACTATTTTCAGATAATTTTTCTTTGTATTTTTCAAGAAGCAGTACTGTTTTCAAAAAACTATAAGAATCTTGGTCAATGAGTTGTTTTTTTTCTTTTTTTGCTTCTGATTTTTCTTTTTCTGTTGCTGGTCCTGGTGAAAAAGACTTCAGAATATTATTTATAAATGCTTTAAGCATTTTTTTATAATCTTTACTAGCCTCTACATAATGCTTATCTGATCAAATTTTTTTGAGTAAAGCATTTGTTTCACTCAGAAGTTTTCTGGATTCAGCATCTTTACGTTTTTCCACACTTCTGAGCTCTATTTCAGCAATTTTTGCTAATGCAAGTTCTCAAATTTCCTGCATTTTTGTGATATTTGTGGAAGATTTAATTTGCTGAATTTTTTCATAAATCTTCTGGATTATCTCATAGCTTTCTTCGGTAATTTCAAAATCTTTTTTGTGCTCTAAAATATATTGCATTTTATCAGCTGCTTTTCGAACAAGAAGTGAAGTTTCATTAATTTTTTTCTTCAAATAAAATGTCTCTTCTGAGTCTTCTTTTTGTTTTTTTATCGTAATTGTTTTTTTCTGAATCTCATATCCTTTTCTGAGTTCCTCTATAATTTTTTGTCTTTTTTCATTATTATTATGAGCTTCATCACCCTCAGGATATAAAGAAATTACGTTATATCAGAGCTCATCTGTCAGTTTAATATATATTTTGAATATATCTTCTCATACAATAACTCAATTTTTAATTTCTCACTGCTTTTCAACCTGAAATAAAAATTTATTCCCCTTAATATCTCCTACTTCTAGAGGAGTTATTGTTAAAATAGAGTACCCGTCTTTATGGAGTTTCTCTTTGGCTTGTGATTCGGAATCTGCAGAAAGAATAAGGGTATATCGTTTCTGAGATTTTGATGCAACTATTTTATATTTTTGCATTTTTCTAAATTAAACTTGTTCTGTTGTAAGAAATTTTTTAAAAAAGCTGTCCATCGCAACTGGATGAAGTTCACAAAATTTTTCACATCTTTCTGATCATTCTGCAATAAATTCTCAAGAAGTATCTATATTTTCTAATTGTGATGTTTTTATATTGAGAGCTCTTTCAGGATTTCTTTCCTGTAAATCAATTTTGTTTTCATTTAACCCAAAATCTAAGTGTTCTGTATTTCTCATGATTTATAAATTATGAAGTAAAAAGGAAAAATTATTCATTTCCTCGAGTTTTTCTTCTGCTTCTTTTTTTCTCATTCATGCTATAGTTCCATAACTTTGTTTTTCTATATCTGAGAGTTCTTTCATTTCTATTTTTTCGACAAATCTTGTAAGATTCTCAAATAGAACTTGTGCTTCTATTTCTCAGAGTACTTCTAATGCCTCAAAATATAATTGTTTTTGAGTTGGCGAAATATTCAAAGAAGCTATCATGGTTCAAATCAGCATCTTTTGTTTTTTCATATCCTTTTGTTTTTTGAGAAATGGAAATAACATATGTGAGATATATGAAATAAAGTTTTACACATATACATTAGCATATATATATATAAATTACAAAATATTAAATATAGTAGTAATAGTAATGTGACATGTTAAAAACTTATATGCCAATTATAAGCCAAAAGCTCGTATCAGTTTTCAACAATGTTAAGAAAGTAAGGAGGTGTTTTTTGCTTTTCTTAAGGTATTAATTAGTTGTTTTCTTACAATATTTTTACAATGTTTTTCAAGGTCTATTGACTTGCTTTTATATCTAAAATCATATAGTGAAATATGTAAAAAGAATATGAATCTTTTTAGACACTTTGAATCTTTTTATTTAACAATATACAAATATGAAAAAAGTTTTTATCGTTTTTTTGACATCTTTTATACTTTGAGCGCTTTTTTCGCTTACAGGCTCACTTGTATATGCGAGCATAATGTGAAAAAGTATCTGAGAATCTACGAGCATTCAGAAAATTTGAGACTCGCCTCTTGATATGTCAGATTTTTGGGAAGTATATGAAATTATTAAAGATGAATTTTACACTACAGGAAAGATAGAAAAGCAAAAGCTCGTTGATGGAGCAATCTCATGAATGGTAGATTCACTTGGTGATATGCATAGTGAATACATGGATCCAGAAATTACAGAAAAATTTAATGCTTCATTGAACTGAGATTTTGAATGAATAGGAGCAGTTGTTGAAAAAGTCCCTATGTGAGTCCTTGTAGAAAGAATTATTAATTGATCTCCAGCAAAAAAATATGGAGTTCGATCTTGAGATATCATTATTTCTGCAAATGGAACAGAACTTGAAAAATTAGATATTTATGATGCGATAGAGGAAATTAAGTGACCAGCTGGTACGACAGTATTATTAGAAATACTCAGGGCTGATGAGGACTCAATACTAAAAATTGAAGTTACCAGAGCTAAAATTCAAATTCCATCAGTCGAAGAAAAATATTTTGAAGAAGAAAATATTGGTTATATTGCACTGAATATGTTTTGAGAATCAACTGCCAGTGAATTTAAAACGGCATTAGAAAATATTAAAAACTCTGAGGTTGATGGACTCATAATTGATATGCGTGATAATGGAGGTGGATATTTACAAAGTGCAGTTGAAATCCTTTCCGAATTTGTAGAAGAAGGGAAAGTTTTAGTAAAAACAAAATATAGAGACTCATTTTTTAATGAAAACTATTACTCTTTTAATAATTGAGAAATTTTTGATAAAAAAATAGTAATTTTGATAAACGGAAATTCTGCAAGTGCTTCTGAAATTACAGCATGAGCACTCAGTGACTATGATAAAGCTATTCTTGTCTGAGAACAAAGCTACGGAAAATGATCAGTACAACAGCCATTTGAAATGAAAGACGGAAGTCTCTTAAAACTCACTGTTGCAAGGTGGTATACACCAGATGGGATAAGTATCGAAGAATCTGGAATCACTCCAGATATTGAAGTTGAATTTCTGCCTGAGGACTATGAAAATAGATATGATAGACAACTCGAAGAAGCAAAAAAAGTACTTGATTTGTATAGAGAGAAAGGCACTATTGGACTTACTATAGAAGCATATAATGTAACACTTCCAGCACAAGATGTAACAGACCAAAACTCTCAGTCAAATTCAGGAAGCTCGCTTGAGCAGTAATTAATTATTTTATTTGATTATTGATTGCTTTCTTTTAATATTGAATTATAAAAATTTTATCTTCTCAGTGAAAGAACATGAATTATAATATGACTACAAAACTCGTTTTTTTAGATTAAATACTAAGAATTATATTTTCTTACTTATATTTCTAAAAACTTAATTATGTTACAAAATAATGACCCAATACTCGCTGAGATGATTTCAAGAGAAGCAGAGAGACAAGATCATGAAATAGAACTCATTGCTTCTGAAAATTATGTTTCAAAGGATGTGCTTGAAGCAAATGGAAGTATTCTTACTAACAAGTACTCAGAAGGATATCCAGGAAGGAGATATTACGGGGGATGTTCTATTATTGATGAAGTAGAAAGTCTTGCAATAAGCAGAGCAAAAGAGCTTTTCTGAGCTGAACATGTCAATGTTCAACCACTTTCATGAAGTCCTGCAAACATGGCTGTGTATATGGGAGTATTAAAACCAGGAGATAAGGTTCTATGATTTTCGCTTGATCAAGGAGGTCATCTCTCTCATGGTCATCCTATGAATTTTTCATGAATTTTGTATGATATAATTCCATATTTCCTTGATAAACAGACAGAGGAAATGGATATGGATCAGCTTGAAGAGCTTGCTTTACGTGAAAAACCAGCAATGATTATTGCCTGATTTTCTGCATATTCACGAAGTCTTGATTGGAAAAGATTCAGGGAAATAGCCGATAAGTGCGGTGCTATTCTTATGGCTGATATAGCCCATATAGCTGGGCTCATTGCTGCTGGTATTATTGAAAACCCTGTTCCTTATTGTGATATAGTTACTACTACTACTCATAAAACACTCAGAGGACCAAGAGGAGGAATGATTATGTGTAAAGAAAAATTTGCAAAAGCAATTGATAGAGCTGTTTTTCCTGGAATTCAATGAGGACCACACGAAAATCTCATTGCAGCAAAAGCAGTTGCTTTTGGTGAAGCACTGAAGCCAGAGTTTAGAGAATATCAAAAACAGGTGGTAAAAAATGCTCAAAAGCTTGCTAGTGAACTTCAATCTAGAGGATATAAAATTGTTTCTGGTTGAACAGATAATCATCTTATGCTGGTGGATGTATTTGCAAGTAAATGAGTTACCGGGAAGCAAGCAGAAAAAGCGCTTGAAGAAGTAGGTCTTTCAGTCAATAAAAATATGGTTCCATTTGATGTGAGAAAACCTCTTGATCCATCTGGTATTAGGGTTGGAACACCTGCAGCAACGACGCGATGAATGGGAGAAGAAGAAATGATTCAAATCGCTGAAATATTTGCTAGTGCGGTTGAAAATCACGAAAACACAGAAGTTTTAGAGTCACTGAAATGACAAGTAAAATCTATTTGTGAAGCATTTCCCATTTATAGCTAAATTGATTTTTGAGAATAAAAATATATAATCTAGAGGTTTATTTATATGAACTTTTGCTATGAAAATATTTTCAAATTTCGATACAAAGTTCAAAGAGCGAATTTTGCAGGAGAAACTTGCAAGATATACTCAAGAGTCTCTTTTCATTATTCATAGAAGTCGTTACTATTTTATACTGCGAGTTATCATCCCACTATTTATATTATTTTGAATAGCTCTTGCTGCGTATATTTTTCTATGACAACATGATTGGATGAAATATGCGCGTTATCCTCTCGCAATTGTATGGATTCTTATTGTGTGGTTCCGCCCTGTTCATAAGTTATTAAAATATTTTTACGATTTTACTATTGTAGATCCACATGGAATTACGACATATAAGCAAAAAGGAATCTTAAAAAATTCACTCAAGCAAATTCCAGCAAATAGAATACGTTCTATCTGAATGGAACGAAACTCATTTCTCGAAAATATATTTTGATATGGTTCTATTGTAATTCTTACTGATTTTACAGAAAATATGAAGATAGGATCAGAGGATGATGAATCACCTTCTGCAATATGTTTAACTTATGTGGATAATCCATATGCAACAAAAAGTAAAATTACCGATATTTGTTTTGATTAAATTTTGACTTCATATAATTATTTAAGAATATATATATTATCTTTCTAGGACACTTTATATAGAGCAAATATTTATTATTTTTATACAAGACATGTTGACATATTTGTTTTCTTTTCTCTTATCTATTTGTCTATCATATGTTCTTATTTTGGCTGTATCTCGTTTATTTACAAAGTTAGACATACTAGACAATCCTAAAAAATATTTTAAAAAGAGAAAACCAATCCCGTATAGTATAGGAGTGGTTTTCTTTCTTGCTTTTTGATTCCTGAGTATATTTTTTGTTGATTGGAGTTATAAACTTGGGTTAATTTTATGATTTTGATGAGTTATTACCATGGTGAGTTTTATGGATGACTTACTATCACTTTCAGCAAAGACTCGTCTTATTCTTCAAATTATAATTGGTGCAACAATAGGAATAACCTCTATTAAAATATGATATGTGAGCAATATTTTTTGATGAGTTCTTGATTTAGAAACATTGTATTTTACTGTGCTTGATAAACAGATATTTCTCATTCCTCTATTTTTTACAATTTTATGGTATGTATTCGTATTTAATGCCTTAAATTGGACTGATGGGATTCAATGAAATACCTCAGGTTTATCACTTATTTGCTTCTTTGTGATTTTACTTCTTTGATTAAAATTAGCTTTAACAGATACGTATTTAGGTGGTCAGCAAAATGCTCGATTTATAATGCAGATTTGTACAATTTTAGTATGAATATTAATTCCATTTTTCTACTTTGATTATAAAGAAAAAATACTCATGTGAGACTCTGGAACCATGTTTCTTGGATTTATGTTAGCGACTCTTGCAATAATTTCTGGATGAAAAATAGCAACGGTTATGGCTGTGTTTTGAATTTATGCAGTGGATGCAATTTATGTAATAATTCGCAGAATTCTCCGCAAAAAAAATCCATTATCTGGTGACTTTACTCACTTGCATCATAGACTCAGTGATATATGATTTTCTCGAAATCAAATTTTGATTCTTGTTTTTTCACTCAGTTTCTTTTTTGGAATTACCGCCTTATTTCTTGATAGGACCGGAAAAATTATTGTCTTTACTATTATTGCTCTCTTTGTTGTGTTTCTTTCCTATTTTGGAGAAAAAGTTAAAAAAATATCATTTAAAAAATAACAATGAAAATAGCTTTTATGGGAACTCCCGCGTTTGCTGGTGATATTTTGGAATGAATTTTAAAATTTCAAGAAGTTGATTGTAAACTCGTAGTCTCACAACCAGATCGGGAAGTATGAAGAAAAAAAGAACTTCAGAAAACAGCCGTAAAAATCGTTGCGGAAAATAATAATATCGAAGTACTGCAGCCAGAAAAGCTACGAAATAATCAACTATTTCTAGATACCCTGAAGTCCCTTGATTTAGATTTTATCGTCGTAGTTGCCTATGGAAAAATTATCCCGAAAGATATTTTAGAGATCCCGAAATATGGATGTATAAATATTCATGGAAGTATCTTGCCAAAATACCGATGAGCCAGCCCAGTACAAGCTGCCATTAAAAATGGAGAGAGTGAGACATGATTGACAATCATGTACATGTCCGAAGGAATGGATGAGTGAGATATGCTTAAAATAGGGAAAATAAATATAGACAATGTAGACACAAGCGAAGATATTTTTAAAAAATTTGTACAAATAGGTCCTGAGCTTCTTATACAAACTCTTAGAGAGATAGTTTCTTGAGATATAGAATGATTTCCCCAAAATGAGAGTGAAGCAACATACTGCTGAAAAATTACAAGAGAGGATGGAGAGGTGTTTTTTCAAGAGCAGTCAGCACAAGAAATCTATGATACCTATAGAGCCTATACTCCTTGGCCTTGAATATTTACATCGTATGAAGGCAAAAGATTAGTAATAGAGAAATGCTATGTGTCTGCTGAATGAGATATTGTTGAAAATCATTCAAGGGAAATTACTCCAGGCGAATTTATACAAATGGATAAAAAACATTTTTGAATTGTAACGTCAGATAAAAGATTTCTCATGGTCGAAAGCCTAAAACTTGAGTGAAAAAAATCGATGGATGTTATGAGTTTTATAAATGGAAATAAAGAGATAATCTGATATAAATTTAAATAATTATCTTGAATTAGCTATAAATCTTACTACACTGGCTAAAATATTACTATTTTTCAAACATATATATTATGCTGAATATTGCTAAAAATACTTTTAAAGAGATTGTGAGAAATAGGTTTCTCTATCTTATCCTCTTTTTTGCGTTTGTATTTATTCTCTTTTCTCTTGCTCTGTGAAAATTGACTATCTGAGAAAGTAGTAAGGTAATTGTTGACTTTGGACTTGCCATGATAGAGATATTCTGACTGATATGAGTCCTTTTTGTGTGAAGTCAGTTATTATTCAAAGAGGTAGAATGAAAGACTATTTTTCTCATACTCTCAAAACCGATAAAAAGACAAGATTTCATACTCTGAAAATTCTTAGGCTTCTCATGAACTATTGCTCTTATTGTTGTATTCCAATCAATATTATATCTCATAGTACTATGGCTGAGTTCTATCGAAATCACACAGTTGATACTCTGGGCTTTACTTTTTACATTTTTAAAGCTTGAAATACTGCTCGCTATAGTCTTCTTTTTCTCTACATTTATGAGTAATATCATGACAATAATGGTGAGCCTTATGGTCTATCTTATAGCTCATAGTTTTTCACTCATTATTGATATATTTGTGAGGCTTTGAGACATGTTTATGATTCAGGTGGTGAGAATATTTCAACTGATTTTTCCTCCACTTCAAGCAATGAATATAAAAGATGTTATAGGAAGTTTTTCAGATTTCCCACTCCAATTTTTTCTTTTCAATGGTGTCTATGCACTTTTGTATATTGTAATTATATTATTTTTTACCGTTCAAATATTCTCTCGCAGAACATTTGAAGATTAAGCTTTCATGAAAAAACAAGAATATATTGACCTTGGAGTTTCTCAGGGTCTTATGGTAGCTCAAATCGAGTCTATCCTTTGTCAGATACTTCAAGTATCACGAGAAGAATTTTTCAGAATGACAGATATATCAAGTAGCTATATTTATGCAGTTCAACAGAAATTTTTTGATATTAAAAATGGTGTTCCAGAAGAATATGCAATATGAAAAGCGAATTTTTATGGAAGAGATTTTTTTGTGGATCAAAGAGTCCTTATTCCAAGAAACGATACCGAAGTACTCGTAGGAATTATGCTTGATGAAATAAATCAAAATATCGATGTTTCAAATACAGTATATGTTGATGTATGAACCTGAAGTTGATGTATTCCAATTTCAATTGTTGAGGAAATATATCCTCTTAAGTTTTATGCGCAGTATGCTTTGGATATCTCACCTGAAGCTTTAGAGGTTGCAAAAATGAATGCGAAAGAACTCACTTCTATTCCCATTGATTTTAGAGAATCAAATCTTTTAGAGGGTTTAGCGCATGAAGATACTCTCAGCGGAAAGAATCTTTGTATCACGGCGAATCTCCCATATATCAAAAATGGAGATACAAAAAATATGGATGCAAGTGTTGTACATCATGAACCTGATAGCGCTCTGTACTGATGAGCTGAAACGGGATTTGAACTCTATAAAGAACTTATAAAGCAATGCTTTGGATTAAAAAAAATATTAGAGCTTTGAGATATCGTGCTTGCTATAGAAATTTGATTTGATCAATGAGACGTTTCAAGAGAGTATTTAACAGAACTGTGACTTACATTTGAATATTTTCAAGATAGTGCTAGTATAGAGCGAGTTATACTCATTCGTGGTTTTTAATTTCTGTATATGTCATTAGAAGATTATAGTACTCCCGAGTCGTCAGAATCCTGATCACAAAGCTCTGAGATATCAGAGAAGTATAAAGAGGCTGCCAAAAAGGCAGGCGCTGGTATTAAACGTACCCAAAAAGATGAGAAAAAAGCGAAAAAATATGATTTTTTGCTCGCAAAATTTTTGGTTGAAATGATTCTAAAGAAAAAATATGATAGTATTTTAGATGAATTATTTACCTGTCTGGATTCATGATATGGAACAAATTTTTTACTTTGAGTTCTCTCACTGATTTATTTGCCAATTAGTCATGAAATCAGGAATTTTTCAGGAAAAAATCATATTGATTTTAACTATGAAATAAGCCCTACAACTCAAGAATTTGATGATGGTGAAATTCCTGAACCAATTAGACTGAGAGTAAATGCTTGGATAGAAGATATGGAATCTGTCTGTCAGTTAGAAGTCTCTTCTATTATAACAAAAAGAACACTCGGTCTAATACTGTATGATGAAAAAATTAGACTCTTTACATCTCAAGTTTTCAAGTATTTCTTCAAAGAGCTTAATATATCAATGAGTGAAGCAAAATCAAGAAGCTATAGTGATTTTATCCTTGCTCAGCTTGAAAAAACTCTTGCTAAAAATATGCCTGAACTCACAAAAAAATGGACGCAGGAAGGGCTAGAAATATAGATTTGACTTTAAGGGGCTTTTGCATAGAATCACCGGGCAAAAAATCAATATACAAATACAAGATAATTCCTGCTGCTTGCAGGATACAAAGCGTTATAAAACTTTAATTTATTATTATATTCTTATGAGTCAGACTCCTTTAGACAAGGTACGAAATATTGGTATTATCGCCCATATTGATGCCGGAAAAACAACTACAACTGAGCGTATACTTTTTTATACTGGTAAAATTCATAAAATTGGGGAAACTCATGATGGTGCTGGTACTATGGACTGGATGGATCAAGAAAAAGAAAGAGGTATTACTATTACTTCTGCGGCTACAACTGCATTTTGGAAAGGTCATCAAATCAACATTATCGATACTCCAGGTCATGTGGACTTTACAATTGAAGTAGAGAGATCTCTTCGTGTACTTGATGGTGGAGTTGCTGTATTTGATGGTTCTCAATGAGTTGAACCTCAATCAGAAACAGTTTGGAAACAAGCAGATAAATACGGAGTGCCTAGAATCGCATTTGTAAATAAAATGGATAAAATGGGTGGTGATTTTGATATGTCTATGGATACTATCAAAAAAAGACTTGCTGGAAACAAAGTAGTTGCTATCCAATATCCAATTGGTGCAGCTGATACTTTTGAAGGTATTATCGATATTATTGAAATGAAAGCATATCATTTTGAAGGAAGTTCAGGTGAAAATGTAACTGAAATTGAAATTCCTGCTGATCTGAAAGATAAAGTAGATGCTCTCAGACTTGAACTTATTGAAAAGGTCGCAGAGCAAGATGAAGCTCTTATGGATAAATACTTCTCAGAAGGTGATCTTAGCGTAGCTGAAATTAAAAAAGGACTGAGAAAAGGTGTATGTAATAATGATTTATATGCAGTTACTTGTGGTTCGGCACTTCAAAATATTGGTGTACAAATGGTTATTGATGCTGCAGTTGACTACCTTCCAGGACCTCTTGATGTAAACGAAGGAATGATAGAAGTTACAGATGTTGATGATGATCAAAAAACTGAAAACATTAAAGTAGCAAATGATTCTCCACTTGGAGCAATAGCATTTAAGGTTGCTACTGATCCATTTGTAGGAAGATTAACATTTGTTCGTGTTTATACAGGAACTATGAAATCAGGATCATATGTATATAACGCTTCATCTTGAGAAAAAGAAAGAGTTGGTCGTCTTGTACAGATGCATGCGAATTCAAGAGAAGAAGTTGAGGAGATTACAGCAGGTCATATCGGTGCAGTTATTGGTCTTAAGGCTACAAAAACTGGAGATACTCTTTGTGATTTAAATAAAAAATTCCTTGTTGAATCTATCGAATTCCCACTTCCAGTAATTTCAATTTCAGTTGAACCAAAATCAAAAGCTGATCAAGAAAAAATGGGTATGGCTCTTTCAAAACTTGCTGAAGAAGATCCTTCATTCAATGTAAGAACAGATCAAGAAACAGGACAAACAATTATTTCAGGTATGGGTGAGCTTCACCTTGATATCATTGTTGATAGAATGAAGAGAGAATTTAAGGTTGAATGTAATGTTGGTGAACCACAAGTTGCTTATAGAGAAACTATTAAGACAGAGGCAAAAGATGTTGAGCATAAATACTCTAAACAGTCTGGTGGTAGAGGTCAATATGGTCATGTTGTTATTACTTTTGAACCATATAAAGAAGCTGATGAGGATGATGAAGATGGAATCAAGCTTACAAATAAATTTGTAAATAAAATTACTGGTGGGGTTATTCCAAAAGAATATATCCCTGGTGTTCAAAAAGGTCTTACTGAAGCATATGCAAGAGGTTTCCTTGCTGGTTATCCTATGGTAGATGTGAAGGCTACACTTACTTTTGGTTCTTTCCATGATGTTGACTCTTCTGAGCTTGCGTTTAAAATTGCAGCTTCAAAAGCATTTAAAGATGCATGTAGAAAAGCTCAAGCAGTACTTCTAGAGCCAGTGATGAAGGTTGAGATTAACACTCCTGAAGAATATATGGGTGATGTTATTGGACAAATCAATTCAAAACGTGGTAAAATTGAAGAAATGGGAGACAGAGGTATGGCAAAAATTATTACGTGTTATGTTCCTCTTTCAGAAATGTTTGGGTACACAACAGAGCTGAGATCAGCATCTCAAGGGCGAGCGACTTCATCTATGGAATTCCACCATTATGAAGAAGTTCCTACAAACCTTGCTCTCAAGATTAGAGAAGAAAGAGGTTTCAAATTAGATGATGATGAATAAAAATATTCTCTATATTAAAAAAATACTCCACATATGGAGTATTTTTTTAATATATTTGGGAAAAATAAAAAAATTTATACAATGGACTTACTGAATATTTTCAGTACCTCGTTATACAAAAAATCTAAAAAACATAGTTTTATACAAAACCATTATCATATTTTATTTTCTTACTCTTTGAAGTACCCAGTTTTAAATACACATTTTCTCTGATACTCATTATCAATGAGTAAGAAAGTAAAATATTATAGATTTTCGAGTAACATAATACTTGAATAAAAATACAAATATGGACATATGAATGATCATTATGTGAGTCATTTTTTGAATGGCACTCTCGGTTGTTCTTTTCTTTTTATGGGAAAATAGAAAGACACAGCATGCGGAATCAAAATCTGAAAATATTCTCTCAAAGGCTGAAAAAAAGAAAGATCACATCGTTGATGACGCGAGAAAATTATCTGATGAACTCATTGCAGATGCAAAATCTCAAGCTGCAGATATAATGGAAAAAGCAAGAGCTTCAGAAGAAAGAATTGCGAAAATAGAGGCAAGAGTTGTTGAAAGAGAAGAAAAAATAGAGGTGAAACTAGATCAAATTTCTGAAAAACAAGATGCAATATTACAGCAAGAGTTGGATTTAAAAGAAAAGAAGCAGCTGCTTGCAGAACAAGAAACACAATTGGCCTGAAAATTAGCAGAACTCTCTAAGTTGACAGAACAGGAAGCAAAAGAACTATACATGACTCAAGTATCTGAAAAATACGATGCTGATGCAAAAGGTTTAATAGAAAAACATAAAAAGAAAATAGAAAAACAAAAGACAGAAATAGCGAGAGAAATACTCTTAAAATCTATCCAGCAATATGCATGAGATGTTACCAGTGAAGTCACAACTACACTCATTCAAATACCAAGTGATGATATAAAAGGAAAATTAATAGGGAAGGAATGAAGAAATATCACTACTTTTGAAAGAAATGCAGGAGTTTCACTGATTATCGATGATACCCCAGACACCGTATTTATATCTGCTTTTGATTTATATAGAAGATATATCGCAAAAAAATCACTTGAAAAACTCATAGAAGACGGTCGTATACAACCTGCACGAATTGAAGAAGTAGTAAAATCTACTGAACTTGAGTGAGAAATACTTCTCAAAGAACTTGGCTCTAAAGTATGTGAAGAACTCAATATTCATACAATTCCTGAGGAAATTCTCCCAATAATTTGAAGGCTCAGATTTAGAACAAGTTATGGACAAAATATGCTCAAGCACTCAAAAGAAGTTGCTATTATTGCAGAAGCGATTGCTAGAGAACTCTGAGTAGATCAAAAATTAGTAAGAATGTGAGGATTGCTTCATGATATGTGAAAAGCCCTTGATCATGATATTGAAGGAACTCATCCAGAAATATGATGAAAAATAGCAAGAAAATATGGACTTCCTGAAGAAGTCATTGATATGATTGAAAATCATCATGGAGAACAATTCAGTATTTCTATTTATGCTGCAATCGTACAAGTTGCAGATGCTATAAGCTCTGTGAGACCTTGAGCAAGAAGGGAGGCAATTGAGCAATACCTTAAACGAGTTCAGGAGATGGAGGCACTGGTTCAAAGTTTCTCATGAGTTGATAAGGCATATGCACTTTCAGCTGGTCGTGAGGTGAGGGTTTTTGTAAATGCTGACAGTGTATCTGATTTAGATGCTCAGAAGCTTGCGCAAGAAATTGCTTGAAATATAGAAGCAAATCTCCAATATCCTTGAGAAGTAAAAGTCTCTCTCATCAGAGAAACAAGGTGCGTAGAATACGCAAAATAATTTATATATTTATTAGTTACAATGTACAATGCAAGTGAATTAAAGGTTGGAAAAAAATTTTTAATGGATGGTGAGCCTTATGAAGTGACTTCATATTCTCAAAAAGTAGTAGGAAGAGGAGGTTCAATCATTAATATTAAATGTAAAAACCTTATAAGTTGAGGAACAATCCCAAAAACTTTCTCAGATAAAGATAATTTTCCTCCAGCAGATATAGCGACCAATAGCTATGATTATTTGTATAATGATGGTGAAAATTACTTCTTCATGTCACAAGATAGTTATGAGCAAGTAGAGCTTCCAAAAGATGCTCTTGATGGAGCAGAATTATTCTTGAATGATGGAGATAAAGTACGTCTTCAAGAGTTTAATGGAAAACCTATTAATGTCAGTCTCGATCCAAGTTGTGAACTGGAAGTTATGGATACTCCTCCTGGAGAAAAAGGTGATACAGCAACAGGTGGAAGAAAGCCAGCTACCCTTGTTACAGGACTGGTGATTCAAGTACCATTATTCATAAATATATGAGATATTCTTAAAATTGATACGCGAACAAAAGAGTATCTTTCAAGAGTATAATTTCATTGCAATTTCTCTTATATAGATTACTATAAGAGAAATTTTTATTTTTTAATATTTCATACTTTGTTCCCATTTTTTGAAATATTTCCTGGAGTGTTTGTCTATAGTTTTGGTATTACCCTTACAATTTGTTTTTTTGCATTTGTTTGGAATCTACAAAGACTCGCAAAAAGATTTTGATATAGTTTTTCTTTTTTTACACAAAATATACTGTGGTTCTTCTTATCTGTATTCTTCTTCTCTCGAGCATTTTATATAGCCTGAAGATGGCAGGATATGAAGTTTATTCAAGATCCTATTCAATTCTTTCTTATGAATGAATATAGTTTCTCAATTTTTGGTGCTATATTTTGATTTCTTGTTGTATTAGGGATATTAACTCGTCTTGAGCGCTCTAGTATCTCCAGGTATATAGATTGAATAGTACTCTCATTTCTTTTTGTACTCGTATTAGGATATATTTGATCACTATTTTGAGGTCAAGTATATGGGAAGCCTACTGACTTAGGGATTGAGATTAGTTATACAAATTCTTATACTCAGGTTGAATATCAGGTTCCTATATTTCCTCTTCCAATAGTATATGCTTTTGTGTCATTTTTGATTTTTTCCGGACTCTATATTCTCTCACTCTTTCTTCATATAAAAGGCTTTATTGGATACATGTGACTTATCTTATTTTCTATCATGATCTTAATATTTGATTCATTTAGTGGAAAACAAGATATTATATCTGTCTCTAGTGTTTTTAATCTTCCTCAAATATTCTCCTTTATTCTGCTTGTTTGGAGTAGTTTTAAACTCTACAGTATATTTAAGAATAAGTCTTCTTCTCAAATAGAGAAAATATAGTTTCAACATGAAGATAAAAAATAACACATATTTTACTCTCGTATTATGAGCAATTCTTTCTTGAATTGCTTGTTTTTATTTTACAAAAGATGCTATATTATCTGCATTCATTGTAGGAAATTTTACAGTTGCTTGTCTGATTTTTTTGAATTATTATAGACAATATCTTGTCCATATTTTGTTTGTATTATTTGGAATAGTTTTATGAATATGAATTGCCCACTATGATTATATATCTGTCCAAGAGCGTAATGACATAGTGGACAGATATGAGAATATGTACGTTTCTCAAACTTGAAAGGTGATAGAGCTCTATAGACGAAGTGATTATTATGATGAATATGTGCTGAAAACTCTGTCTATTAATGACACTGATATAGACAGAGAAATACTCTCTCTGCTCAGGATACCTAAGAATTTTGACCTTGTACCTGGACAACTTATCTCATATGCATGAAAAATATATCCACTTGAAAATTTTGATGGATTTTCATATAAGAGTTTTATGCAGTCGAAAGATATTTTTTATTCAAGTTCGACAAATATATTTGATACTTTAGAAATTGATACAAGTTATAGATATAACCTATATATAAGTAGACAAAAATTACTCAGTATTATTGACAATAAATATCCGCAAACAGAAGCTATTTTTCTCTGAGGTATTTTATTTTGAGCTCGTGAAAATATCCCAAGTGACTTAAAAGAAGACTTTAATAATTCTGGTCTCACGCACTTTATTGCGGTGAGTGGATTTAATATAACACTGTGTATTATTTTTATAAGTTTTCTCTTCTCATTTTTTCCTCCAATAGTAAGGAGTATTGGAGTGATAATAAGTATCGTAGCTTTTACGTATTTTGTATGATTATGAGCCCCAGTTGTGAGGGCAGCGATTATGTGAATTATTTGATACATCGTACTGCAAAGTGGAGCAAATGTACGAAATATTACTTTGCTTTTATTTACGGCTTGTATAATGACTATATTTTCCCCTATGGTACTCATCTATGATGTAAGTTTCCACTTAAGTTTTCTTGCAGTTATTTGAATCATTTATACGCAAGATTTTTTTAAGAAAATCTTTGATTTTCTCCCGTCAATTTTCGCTATTAAAGAAGCCTTTATTCTCACTATATGTGCACTGTCTTTTAGTCTCCCAATTATGATATTTCAATTTGGCCAGCTTTCACTTCTTTCTCCTCTTGCAAATATTGCTGTAACATGGACTATTCCACTTGCCATGCTATGATGAGCCTTGAGTTTGCTCGCAGAGTATATTTCACCTTTACTCTCGGACGGAATATGATTTATTACGTGGATTCTCCTTCACTATGATATACTCATGGTACGATTCTTTTGAAACTTAGATTTTGCACTTATACGCTTTGATTTTTGAGCCTATAAAAACTATCTACAAATTCTTTATTTTATCATTCTGACTTATGCTGTAAGCCTTTATCATCTGAAACAAAAGAAACAGCCTTAGGCTGTTTCTGGTACTCATTCTTGTATACTATCGGAAAATATATCAAGCTCTCATCATGCAAGAGCCGTTGCTTCTCAAGAACTTATATTATTTTCCTGAGTTAAAGTTTGTAATTGTTCTGCAATGAGGTTTCTAGCTTCAGAATTAATGCTTTGTTGCTGGTATTGTGCAATGAGCTGTTGAAAATGCTCTAATTGTCCTTTTTCTGCCAGTTTTCTGTTTGCACTTATTCTCATTTGTTCTGATGTTCTTCGTCATCATTTTATTCAATCAACTCTATTGGTTATTAGAGAAATTTGTGCGAGTGCCTCAAAACGCTGCGTGTTTGATATGTCAGTATTTCTTGCAATAGACATGTTTTTGTTAAATGTTTCGCTATTTCCCGCATTAATATTTACTTGAGCTCATCTTCAGAGGCTTTCAGCTGCCATTGAGAGAGCCATAGATAAATCAGTATTTCTTTCTTCAGGAGTTTTAGTATCTCAGCCTATGTAGTGCTGTGATACTTCATTGAATGCATTTGCATGAAAATCAGTTCTCCAAACTACTTCTGCAGATGAGGAGGATATTTGAGCTTCGCTGAACACATCTTTAAATTCTGTATTGAGTTCACTCTCAGCTTCTTGAATTCGAGTAGTGTCAGTAAGATAATCGAGGGATCATACTAATTCTGTTTTCTTTTCAGAATCTATTTCTAGTCCTTCTATAACAGTTGCATAATTTTCGGAGTTTATATCTCATTGTTGAAGTTTTGCTAAATCATTGAGAGTGATCTTTCATTGAGTAGCAAAATTCTCAAAAAGCACAGTATATTCTCATTGTGGACTTGCATCTAGTACTTCAGTTGATTCATTTCAAGATATGGGAGCTTCTTGTGAGCTTGCTCATGGAATCTCTTCTCATAATTCTATCTCACTATTTTCAGGATGAGCCTCTCATAGCTCTGATTCAGTTCTTTTACCTTGATTATCTCTTTGCTCACTCTTTTCTATTGCCTCGTTTCATGCACTTGATTCAACTACATCATTTCACGCTCCATGTTGATTTCATCATTCTGTGATTTGCTGGTTATCTCAATTTCACTCGGCTGCTTCAAGCTTTGCAAATAAATCTTCATCAGGGTCTTCTTCTTCTGACTCCTGTGATGCTACTAACTCTTTTGCTGCTTCTTGTCTATTTGGGTCAAATTCATCTATTCAGAGTCACTCCATAAATTCCCGAGAAGCTTTTGTAAAATCAGCATTTTCTCATCTTTGAGCAAATTCTTCTTCTGCTCTTTGTTTTGCCTCCATTTGTTCAGCATTTTCTGAAACAGTAGGTCCTCCAGTGTTTGGAATGATTGCCATATTTGTAATTCTATAAAAATATCCCTTATATTGTAACATATAAGGGATATTGAATGCAAATCCTGGAGTTTTTATGCTTTAAATCATTTTGGTATCATAGATTCTTTCAAATTTAGGTGTTTTTCGAGCACATGAGAGACTTTGAAGAGTTTTTCTTCCTCAAGTCTTCCAGAGAGCATTTGAAGTCATACAGGAAGCATTTCTTTTTCATCATCATTACTTTGGGCAAAGCCGCAAGGGATAGAAATTCACGGAAGTCCTGCGAGAGAAGCTGGGATAGTATAAGCGTCCTCTAAGTACATCTTTAAAGGATCATCATTATTTTCTCCTATTTTCCAAGCTACTGTTGGGGCAGTTGGTCCAACAATGACATCAACACTTTCAAAAGCTTTTTGAAAGTCTTCTATAATGAGTGTTCGAATTTGAGCAGCTTTTTTGTAGTAGGCATCATAAAAACCAGCAGAGAGAACATATGAACCTAAAATAGATCTTCTTTTTGGTTCACTTCCAAGACCTTCTCCTCTATTGTGAAGATAGATTTCATCCAGATTATTATTAGGTTTTTCAGAGTTATGACCATATCTAATTCCATCAAGTCTTGCAAGATTTGTGGTAACTTCGGCAGGACAGATAATATAATATGCAGCTACGGCATATTTTGTCATAGGAAGAGAAATATCTATAATTTCTGCTCAGAGATCTTTTATAGATTGAATAGCTTTTAGAATTTGCTCTTTTACTCCTGTATCAAGACCTTCTTCAAAATATTCTTTTGGAACTCATACCTTGATTCATGATAGATCCTTCGTATTCCAAATATCTGTATCAACCCTATCTTTATTTTTTATGGTAGTGCTTTCAAGTGGGTCTTCACCATTCATAATTTCATAGAGCATTGCTGCATCTTGTACGTTTCTGGTAAATGTTCCTGGAGTGTCAAGACTTGAGGCCATTGGCATAATTCAAAAGCGAGAATTTCTTCCATAACTTGGTTTAAAACCAACAACTCAGCACATACTTGCTGGCTGTCTAATTGATCATCCAGTATCTGTTCCAAGAGAAGCTGGCACAAGACCTGCTGCTACTGCAGCTGCTGATCCAGAGCTTGATCCACCTGGAATTCTACCTGTTCCATGAGGATTAAGAGTTGGAGTAAATGCTGAATTTTCTCCACTACTTCCCATAGCAAACTCATCCATATTACACTTCCCAAGACTGCTCATACCAGCTTCACGAAGTTTTTGTATTGTAGTAGCATCAAAGGCAGGAGTATAATTTTCAAGCATTTTTGAGCTCGCTGTTGTGACAACATCTTTTTCTGAAAAAATATCTTTGATTCACAGTGGAATTCCAGAAAGTATTCACTCTGAGCTATTAAATCCATCTTCGTTGATAGAATTGAAACTTTTCAGAGTATCGTCGTATTTCTTCGTTCGGTCTAAGAAATAATTCCATACATCTTGTGATGAAATTTCTCAAGCGTCTATCATACTTTTAATTTCTTGAATACTTTTATAGGCTAGGTTCATTTGTATCTGTAGTTGTGAATAATATGAAGAGAGTATACCCAAAAATCATCTATTTAAAATTTAAATTCATAAAATTTTTAGCTCTTTTTTTATCTTATTCATTTTTTAAAAAACCACATCATTACAGTACTAAAAAAGAGCCATATGGCTCTTTTTTAGTACTGTAATGATTAAACTATAGTTCTGTAAAATAAATTGCAGATGCTCCATCGAAATCATATTGATAGTCAGGTGCAGTATCCCCATTTTGTGTTGGCATCATAAATCCAAGTATTTGTCCTCAGGCATTTGCTCTTTCTGCAACCATTATTATATTTGTTTCTGGACTGTATGCTACATCAACAGGATTTCAAAGGAGTGAATTAGGTCCTGAAATAACTATTTGCTCATCTGCGCTAATAACCTCGTCTTCTATAGCATCCATGAAGTTATTCACTACTATAATTCATCCATCTGAATCACTTTCAGCGCTTCAAATATCTGTAAGAATCATCATATCATTTTCAGGATAATACGTGAGTCCATGTGTTCTCACAAGGTTTTCAACTGTAACAGTAGAATCTTGCACTGCTAAATCTTCTTCTAAATCATCAAACTCATTAAAAATTGCAAGCGTATTTGAGTTGTCAATAATCGCAAATAATATATCATCGTTGGCCTCTATTCCCCAAAGATTAAAATCTGTATTATATGCATTTTCAAACTCGATTTCATCACCATTGACTTCATACACTGCAAGACTATTTTGGTTTTCATTTTCATCATTTCCATCTTGAGCTACAATAAGTTTATCATCAAGCATGGTTAACCCCCGACCGTTAGAAAAATTTGAAGTTGACATGAATGAAGTTTCAATAGCATTAGAATCCAAATTTGTATCAGTAGTGTTTGTATATGCTACAACATTGTTTTCACTACGGTTTGTTTGGTAGAGTAAATCTGAAGAAGTATCATAATAGAGTCCATCAGAATCTTCTCCATTTGCAGTAAAACTCATGTAAGAAACACTATTATTTTCTGTTTCATCAAAAACTCCTATAGTGTTCATAGTATTTGAAGAAGCAAAAAATCTTCCAATAGCTAGAGAATCATCATCCATATTCATGTCTGTTGAGTCATCATTTGCATCTGTCATATCTGTGTTTGTGGTAGTATCAACGTTATCATTTGTATTTTCCATGTTATCGTTATTAGTACAACCAGCTATTACTAATAAACTCAGTATAGCAGCAAATATGATAGAATATCTATATGTTATTTTTTTCATAATTATGTAATTTAGTGAGTCACTGGCTCAAAATATTTTTTAGTGATAATGGCATTATATGAGGCGAGTGTATGATTCCTGTAATTATTTAAAGATAATCTTACTCATGTTTCCACAATAAAAAAAGACTCTTCATTTACTGAAGAGTCTTTTTCGGTATACACTAAAATGTTTGTAAGCTTTGTAACGAATGAGAAATATTATTTTTCTTCGTTGTTAGTGTTTTCAGCTGGAGCTTCAACTTGAGATTCTGCTTTTGGAGCAGCTTTTGCTTCTGGATAAGAAACGGTAGGAAGTGCTTTTTCTGCATTTAATTCGTCTTTAGACATTTTCACTTCTTTGAGTCTTGCAGCCTTACCAGTAAGATCTCTAATAAATTTGATTGATTTTCTTCGTACTTTAAATTGTCTGAGTACTTCAATTTTTTCAATAGTGCTAGAGTGAACCGCAAATACTTTTTCAACTCCAAATGCTCCAACCTTTCTTCGAACAGTAATAGTTGATTCTAGTTCGTTTTTCCCAGCAGTTTTGATAATAATTCCTTTAAATCTCTGAATTCTTTCTTTTCCGTTCTCTTTAATAATTTGGTATACTTCTACTTCCATACCTGTTCTTAAATCTGGTCTCCCTGCTTGTAGGAATTCATTTTGTACTTTACGTACGATATCAATATTAGTCATAATTTTTAGTAAAAAAATACTGGCCATTTGCCAATTCGGGCATATCATATGAAAAAGTGTATAAAAGGCAAACTTTTTTCTGTATTTTTTCTAGGGAATATGTTAACATAAGAATAATTAATTTTAAATATATTCTTATGGACTTTACTACAAT
Source organism: uncultured Candidatus Peribacteria bacterium (assembly GCA_964456335.1). GTDB lineage: Bacteria > Patescibacteriota > Gracilibacteria > BD1-5 > UBA6164 > JAACSU01. The sequence continues at coordinate 42,841 of CAYVZQ010000004.1, forward strand.
AAAAAAAAGAGCAACTGAGCTAAAAAATAAAGCAGTGGAAGCTGGGAAAGGAGCTGTAGAATATTCAGCATGAAAGCTTGCAGATTCAAAAATGACGCTGAAAAGTATCTGAGAGCTTGATCTGCTTCAAAAAAAATCAGTAAACACGACAAAAAAACTAGAATCTGGAGAAGAAAAGACTTTTGTCCATCGAAGTGGAGTTATTTTTATAGATACAAAAAGTGATTTTTTCTCAAAAATGCTTCTGAGTTTTCCAGTACTTCAAACGAAGGCTTATAGTCAAAACATGAGTATGAAACTTATGGATAGCTGAGTAAAAGATTTGGATGTAAAAAAATATTCAGTGACGCAGTTGCCTGCGCTAGTAATATTTGAAAATGAAAAAGTGTATAAGGTTATACAGGGGGAAGAAAATATACAAAAAGTTGTAAAAACAGCGAGTTTAGATATAAATAAGACAATAGAAACGCTGTAATAAAAACATATGATTGAACTCTCTATATTAGATTTACTCTTCCTCGTCCTTACTTTTTTTGTCGTAATTATTGGGACTCTTCTCACTCTTGTGCTTCTGCGAGTTTTTAAAATTTTGCGAGTCTGAGTAGAGATTGCTGACTATTACGAGCAAGTGAAACAGATGATAGTGACGTACGCGATGGTACCCTATGTCATCAAAGATAGAATTTTTGAAAAATTTACCAAAAATTCCGATAATTCCAGCGAAGAAGAAAAACCTCGAGACCCAATCCTCTAACGAGGATTTTTTATTGCCTGAATAATATTTTGCAATATCATATTTCTATATTATAGAATAAATTTTTTTATGCCTTCTCAGATAATCACACTTTCAAAACAACTTGCCAATCAAATCGCTGCCGGTGAGGTAGTAGAAAGACCGCTTTCGGTGGTAAAAGAATTGGTAGAAAACTCTCTTGATGCTTGAGCTGATGAGATTTCTATCACTTTGCTACAATGATGAACGAGATCTATTGAGGTGCAGGATAATGGGGCTTGAATTTCACCAGAAGACATGCCAAAAGCACTCGAAAAATACTCAACCTCAAAAATATCTAATATTCAAGACTTGTATAATGTCATGACCTTTGGTTTTAGAGGAGAAGCGCTTGCAAGTATATCTTCGGTCAGTGAGTTTACTATTATTTCAAAAACTCCAGAAGCGATGTCTGGAAAAAAGCTTTTTACCAGTGGATGAGAGGATATTGAAATTACAGATATTTCTGCAAATACTGGAACTACAATCCGCAGTGAGAATCTTTTTTTTAATACTCCTGCTCGCATGAGCTATCTTAAAAAAGATAGAACAGAGTATGTGAAAATATTTGAGTTTATTCAAAAAATTTCTCTCATCTACCCCGAAGTACAGTTTACCTTGACCCATGATGGAAAGCGCTCGCTACACTTTCCAAAAAATCAAGAAATGTCAGAACGTATTTATAATATTTATGGCGAGGAGTTCTATGAAAATATGAGAGCAGTGTCATATATGTTTGATGGGATTAAAATTTCATGATTTATAACAGGACCGAAAACATCATTTTCAAATAAAAATAAACAGCTTTTGTTTGTTAATCATCGAGTCATAGGCTCTCCTATGATTTCAAAAGCTATTTTTGATGCGTATAATCGATTCATTCCTCATGGAACTCAGCCATGATATATTCTCCATATAGAAGTTGATCCTACTAGTGTCGACGTTAATGTCCATCCGAGAAAAATGGAAGTACGATTTGCGAATGAAAGTTCTTTATTTCGATGTGTCTATCATGGGGTAAAAAACCAGCTGGAGCGTGAAAGTCTCTCGAGTACACCAGATTTAAATGAGAATCATACTCCTACGAACTTCACTCATGCAAAGCAAGAATCTTGATTTGAGAACAAAGAAGTATCACCGCAGTATTATACCGGTTCTGGAACGAAATTTAAGAATTATTCTCCATACAAAAATACGACTGCAAACCCAGCACAAAATGCGCTTGCATTTAGCGCCAGTATTCTGTGAAAAACTGATTCACAACAAAAATCTTACCCAGAGAATCAAAATTCTTTTTCTTATGATGTAAGCGAGACCCCAATATGAAAAATAATCTGACAAATGCATAATTCTTATATTGTGGTCGAAACCTCAAATGGTATTCAAATCCTCGACCAACATGCACTTGCCGAAAGAGTAATTTATGAAAAACTTTCATCAAATAGCTATACTCCAAAGCTTCAGTGAATTCTTGGAGGCATATGAATGAAGCTTCGCCTCTCTGAGCTTGATAGTTTGCAAGAATATATGCAGGTATTTGAATCGATGTGATTTGAGATTGAGATTCTTTCTGCAGGAAATATCATCATAAATGCTATTCCAGATTTCCTGTGAAAAGAAAATATAGAGAAAATATTTAAAAATATTCTCGATGATATTTCTGAAATAGGGTCAAAGAGTCTTGATGAAATCAGGCATAAAATATGGGCCTATACGGCATGTAGAAGTGCAGTAAAATTTTGAGACCCTTTAAGCGTGTTTGAAATGCAGAAGCTAGTGACTGATGCATCACTCGATTATAGTGCTACTTGTCCACATGGGAGACCGGTGGTATATAATGTATCACTCGAAGAACTTCAAAAAAAATATGAACGATAAAAAAAATCTGAGGTATCTCAGATTTTTTTTATTGATATTATTGGTATATCCAAGGAGCTACGGCATTGAGTATCACTCACGAGAGCATAAGTATAACAAGACCTATGAGTGTTTTCATAATTCTCTCTTTGGCCGCTGATTTTAATCCATCATTGATTCCAGCCATTGAGTAGAGGACTCAATTCACGACAATAAACAATACAGCTCATAAACCTGCAAGGTATGTGAAGTATTTTATTATTCAGCCCATAACATTTTGTACTACAGAAAATCATGATTGTACGGTACATGAACTTGAACCACAGCCGTTGATAAAACTCAGGTCAGTTGTAATAGGAACGGTAATACTTGCTGCATTTCAAATTCCTATCAGGAAAATAGAAAGAACTAGTCAGAGGAAAAAGTGTAATATCGTTTTCATAATGTATAATTATAAAGTAGCTAAGTCCAGCAAGAAGGTATATGCTGCGAGGAGTATAAGGGTTGCGAGAAGCGTATTGACAATGATACTCTTTGCTTTTTTGATTTGATCTTCATCTCCATTTGAGGTCAAATAGTAATACCCAGCAAGTGTCAAAAAGAATATAGCAACAGGCGCTGCGAAGAAAAGCGCAAGGTTTGAGAGGGTTTCAAAAAGATTCACTCCATCTGAAATTTCTCCACCAAAGGCAAGATTTTTCCATGCCTCAATGATACCTACAAATATAAGAGCAAGAATGGTATAGAGTACTTTATTTTTTGCTTCTTTGAGTCTATCTTCTCTTCATCTTGAAGTCATAAGTTGTATACCAGCAAGTGTCACCATTGCGATAGCACCTATAAAAATCATAATTTCTAAAAAGAAAACAATTTGTCATCCAAGTGTCGTTCCAAATGCGCTCACATTAAAGAAGAGGTTTCATGTACTCTCGGTAGTTTGATTATCAAAATTTCCAGTAGTTATAGTGTCTCCCAAACTATTTCGTCCATCTTGATAGAATGAGTTATAGAGATTTCCTGGTATATTGATAAAAATAAGTGCAACAAGAGCATACCATATTTGTCTTTTTGAAGATGAAAGTTGTTCTTCATCAGAACCCATAGACATAATCATCATAGCTCCAGCATATACGAGGAATATGACAAGTACCCCCATAAGTATTCTCTTAAAAATTGGAAGAATAGTATAGAGTCATATATTTCGGATTTCGCCTGCAACATCTGATGATCATCCTCATATATTCAGACTGACATCTCTGATTTCGTTTGTTCCAGGAATGTTCACTACTGCAAAGACTGAGTTTGTTTGAAAACAAAACCAAAGTCCAAAGGTGAGAGCAATAAAGAGTAGTATTTTTTTCATAGTTGTTTTAAATTATAGATTCAGGTCTAAAGAAAAATGTTAAGATCAAGAAGTTAATGAGCAGTATAAAAACTCAGATTGCAACATATATAATAGCTCTTTTCCCTTTGCTCACTTTTTCTTCATCTCCACCAGAAAACAATATCTGGAAACCTGCATAAAGTATCATTAATAGCACCGCTATAGCGACAAATCCATTGAGCCAATTAATAATATTAAAAATAATATTTGCTCATTCAGAAATATCTAAACTATTGGTACAAGAATCACTTATGAGGCCATCACACTCTACTTCACCGTAAAAAGCTTCTATAATCGCCTGAGCAAGTTTCACAAGTATGAATCATGCCAGAGCATATACGATAGTCATTTTTCATGACTTTACGGCTTCTTCATTTCAATTCGCAGTAACCAGTCTATAGAAAGCATAAATTGCCATTGCTATAAAAAATACACTTGCGAGAGTTCGTATGAGTTCAATCATAGGAAGAACTATGGTATCAAATAGATTTACTCACAGTCTTGCGGAAACTCATCTATCAAAGAGAACCGTTGTAATTCAGAACGCAAGCTGCATCACGATAATACCAACCGTAATCCAGATAATTCACTTTTTAAAATCTCAAATAGCTTCCTCTGTATTTCAAGCAAATATAAGCTTTAAACATATTACCAAAAAATAGAGTGTCGCTAATGCATAGAATAGATTTTTTAAATCTCTTGCAATTTGGAGGAGTCACATAAAGAGTCATCTCACTCATCCTTCTGAAATATCGATAAAATCTTCTGGTCCTGACGTAGAAACATTTTGAAAATTATCAAGCTTATCAAGGTTATTTGAGGTACTTGATTCATCTGTTAATGTACTTCAAATTCATACATTTGTCGCAGCAAAAGTGCTCTGTATGCTTCAAAGTGTGAAGAAGCTACACAGAGTAACCATAAGAAGTATAAATATTTTTTTCATAGAAAAAGGGATTAGTTTATATGAGTGTATCATAGTATTTTTATTTTTTCAAAAAATCGCTACTTTCGTGCTTCTTCATTCATAATTCAGAGTCTTGCTTCGATTTCTATATCGACATATTTTTTCTTTCTACCATATTTTTTTCTAGAATATTCTCTGAGAATTTCAGCTGCTTTGTGGTTTTGATAGTTATTATCCCATATCGTTTTCATATCAAATGGACGAGTCGTCGCATTATCAATATTGAGTTTAAGATAGGTAGTATAGTTCGCTACTCCAATAATATCCTGCTGAGAGAGGAGAGGAGCATATTCTTTTTCCATATACTCGGCATCATCAGCACCAACTTTAAATGACTGGATGGTTCCGGCATTCCCGAATACCGCATCTTTAATACTCGGCTTATCTCATTTTTTCGCTCCGGAACCTCAAATCTGGGCAATAAACTGATGCGCCATAATAAGAGCAAGGCGATATTTACGAGCCTCTGAGAGGATTTCACCAAATGTTTCCGTCGCAAAGTTCTGGAACTCATCCACATACATGTAAAAGTCTTTACGCTCTGATTCTGGTATATCCGCACGACTCATCGCAGCCATGTTAATTTTTGATACAAATATAAGTCCGAGAAGCTGTGCGTTGAGGGCTCAGATTTTACCTTTTGAGAGATTTACCAGTAGAATCTTTTTATTGTCCATTACATCACGAAGATTAAAGGCAGATTTCGGCTGACCGATAATATTTCTTATGGTTGAATTGGTAATAAAAGGACCAAATTTTGCAGAGAAATACGGAATCATTTCTTGTTTTTCTCTATCTCCTGTATTTGCATATTCATGTTCCCAGAACGATTTTACCACTGGATTTTTGAGATTTCTTGTTTTATATTTCATAAACGCTTCGTCAACAAAGAGTCTTGGTACATCTATGAGTGTTCCACCATCTTCCTGGTCTTCCATAAGGGTGAGACATCCGTTTCGGAAGTAATGCTGTATTCGAGGACCAAATATCTCGTCCCCAAATATTTTGATAAATATTTCTGTTGCGTCCATGGCAGCTCTGTCCATTTCACGTTTTGCAATATCTGGATCTGTCGCGATTATATCGAGCATGTTAAGCCCCATTGGTCTTTCAGTGTCAGACGGATCAAAGATAATTACATCCTTGGCTCTTTCTTTCGGAACAAATGAAAGAACATCCTCCACAAGGTCCCCATGTGGGTCAATGACACAAATACCATCTCCATTCCACACATCTTGCCTAGCAAGATATCCAATATATACGGACTTACCTCACCCAGATTTTCAGATGATATATTGATGTCTTCCGCGGTCTTTTCTACTAAAGTAGATTGGTGTTTTTTTGTTTCTATATTCATTCCACCCGAGCAGTACACCATCACGAAATACTGGAAATCCACCAAGATGCCTGTGTACAAGAGAGCTTTCTCAAGTTTCTGGATTTTTTTCCTCCAGCATCGTTGGTTCGGTTGGGAATTTAATATTATGTGGAACAGGAAGTTTTTTATATTCTAACCAGTTAATAATAGGTGATTTATTGTAATTTATGTCTGGCATATGGTAGAGCGTTGAGGCTTCATCTGCAGAAAAGACAGAAACATTTTGAAAAAATCCTACCAGCTTATGTCTAAAGGCAAAATGTCGACATGGAGTAAAAATCCATGGAAGTGAGTCTTCATAGAGCTGAGGATTATCAAGCGCATTATTGTACTCATCGGTAAATATTGATGCAGCAGCAACTATAGCGTGAACGGCATTTTCAGCCTGCTTATAGCTCTTTGAAGCTACGATGATACGAATAGAACTCTCAAATGATGGCTGCGCTGCGGATTCCCCCATAACTTTCTGAGATTCTGTTTCAGCTTGGTTGAATATCTTATACGCATCTCCCTCACTTGCTCCTGGAGCATTATTTCCTCAGACCATATCGTCCGGTCCTGACACCATAGCGACAAGTGGATTCCAGAGCCATGTAAATGGCTTGAAAATCACTCTGATGAAAGTGAGTTTTCTATTTTTCTTGTATTTTCCTTTTGCAACCATACTTGCCGCTTTCAGGGCTTTATCATTCCATCTCGAATTTGTAGGCTTTATAACAACTTGGTATACCGCCTTATCCTCTTTTTCAAGTCCTCAAAATACATTCGTAAAGTTGTTTATCGGATCATCCTCTAAGTACTTAAATGTTTTAATTGGAAATACATCATCATGTTCTTTTCCAAGCGATGCAGCGCGCATTTTGTAGCCTGGAGTTTTGAGTTTTACATAATCTGCCTTATCTACTTTGAGAATTTCAGCATCATTATAAATAGAAGTTATATGCTGCGATACGAGATTGACATAATTATCATAGGTCACGATGTAGAAGGTAACTTCACCATGCTCATACACGAGTTCGAGCGCTATTTTACTATGTCCAAATATGAAATTGAGAAGCGTGTCACGCAGACCTGCTTCAGAAAGTTTATGGATAGCCTTGTAAAACATCGACATTTGTCCAATTTTTTCCTTAAAATCTTTTTTGGTTTCTCTTTCTTTATCAAGCTTAGAATCAGCTCTAGGAAGTGTTATTTTGAGATATCTCAGATTTTTTGAATAATAGAGCTCAAAAGCGAGACGTACAGATTTATAGATGATAAAAACTACAACTATTCAGAGAATAATATAAATGATAGAGTCATAGGCTGTTTGAAAAGCAGCTCATAGAGAGCTCAAAAACCCACCAGAACTTTCACTTTGAGTTTCTCTTATCGCTGTACCAGAGCCAGGATTTTGCTGAATCGTTCGCCCGAGAGCTGCATATGCAGTATGCGAGTAGGCAAGAAATATTGCTATAAAGGCAATAATTTTTTTCATAAACTTTTCTAAAAAATATATATTTGTTTTAGAATATCAGATATTTTCAGTATTTGCGAGGAAGAGAGCTTGACGTTACTCAGTAAAATTATATAGATGTATTTGAGAAATATTTTTTGCAAAAAATACGCATTTTTCTATAATAAAAAGCGTTAATTTGATTTCAAAAATTATGACATATATTTTTCTCAAACACAGCTCTAAACGTTTTTATTAATTTCGATTATGGCTTATTTTTTGTGAGAGAAATACTATGCTGTTTTCGAAAAGAAAACAGTTTTTTTATAGGTTAATGAGAATAGATGAAAGTATACGATACACTAGGGAAATTTGAGCACGATGTATGTGAAAAAGATATTCCACTCGGCTCAATAGATTGATTAAAACATAAGATTATAGGTTTTATACATTCAATACTTGATAATTTACATAATAAAAAATAATAATGGACTACTCAAAGGAGTCGCAAGACAGAATGAAAAAAATCCAGGATCTCAAAGATGCTGGAGTTATTTGTTATGCAAATAACTATCACGGAAAAATAGATATTTCAGAGATTAGGAATCGTAGTGAAAATGACTCGCAAGGATGATTCATACGAGATATTGAGAATCTTATGGCTGGGTGAGCTATTGCTGAATTCCAAACAGCAGGAAGAATCATTTCATCAAAATCTCATGGAAAACTTACTTTTGCGAAAATTAGAGATCACAGTGGAGATATTCAGGTTTGTTTTATGAGAGATCTCGTGAAATTCAATACTGGAAGAGAAGTGGTAGAGGAGATTGTGGTAGCTGGAGAAGCAAAATCAGCCTATAAAATTGCGGAAAAATTTTGCCAAGTTGGTGACTATATAGGAGTGAAATGAGATTTATTTGAAACAAAGCATGGAGAACTTACTATTTTTGTAAGCGAGTTTCAAATCATGTCCAAGGCGGTACGTCCTCTCCCAGAGAAATGGCATGGAATTAAAGACCAAGAAGCAATCTATCGTCAGAGATATCTTGACCTCATTATGAATGATGAGAGTTTTGAGAGATTTAATTTGAGAAGCAAGTTTGTGAAATCTCTCAGAGATTTTTATGAAATATATAATTTTATAGAAATTGAAACTCCAGTACTGTGAAACGCAGCATCTGGAGCTGCAGCTGCCCCATTTACCACCCATCATAATGACTATGATGAGGATTTTTTCCTTCGTATTTCCCCTGAAACAGCTCTCAAAAAAGCGACAGTATGACGCTTTGAGCGCGTTGTTGAGTTTACAAGAAATTTTCGAAATGAGTGATCAGACCCAAGCCATATGCAAGAGTTTTCAGCTATTGAGCACTATGCTGCTTGGTGGAATTATGAAGATAATATGAAGTTTACCGAGGATATGTTTGACCACGTATTTGAGAATATTCCTGAACTACAAAAAGAAGTGGTTGTAAAAGATAAAAATGGACAAGAAAAACAGGTAGATTTTAGAACACCTTGGGCAAGAGTTGATTATATTGCAGGAGTGAAAGAGAAGTCTTGAATTGATGTATCTCTCTATGGACCTGAAGATGAAGAAAAACTTAGAGAAGAAATAAAAAAAGCAGGATATAGCTGGGAGTGAATAGACACGCAAGTTACTGCTACGATGATAGATTATCTCTATAAAAAAGTACTCAGACCAGGTATAACAGGGCCAGCATTTGTATACAACTATCCAAAAACTATGCAACCTCTTGCAAGAGGAAATGATGAAAATCCTGATATTGTAGAACAGTGGCAACTGGTTATTAATGGTTGGGAGGTTATCAAGGCCTACAGTGAGCTTGTTGATCCAAAGATTCAAATTGAAAATTTTGATGCACAATGAGACGCGCTTGCAAAGTGAGACGAAGAAGCGACTTCGAGTGATGATGATTTCGTGCTTGCAATGGAATATGGAATGCCTCCACAATCAGGTTGGGGAATGTGAATTGAGAGAATTCTTGCGCTTCTCACAGGTCAAGATAATCTCAGAGATATGGTCTTGTTTCCACTTATGAAATCTGATGATAATCAGCAAAAATGACAACAAAAAACACAGCTTGCTGTGTCGATATTAAACAAAAGTTCTCAGCTTGAAAAATGGCAAGAACTTAATACGGTTGCTCATTTATCTGCAAGTTTTGCAGCGAGATGAGGAAAAGAGCTTTTTGAACGAGATTCTACGACAACGACCGATGGAGAAACTATTCCTATGAATATTCAGCATGCTATTATGATAAAGCAGGCTGAAACAAACTCAGAGTTACAAAAGCTCTATACTACTGCAAAAAATGGATGACTCAATGTTGTGCCTTTTACTCGAGAAATGCTAGAAACCAGTGATGATAAAGTAGTTGATCAAAAAACTTCGCAGAAAAATATATCTGAAGTAGAATACTTATGAATACTAATGTTTGGAGAGAAAAAACATGTAGAAAAGTTCACAAAAGACCTTCCTCTTTACTCATAAAATATTTTAATACATACAAAGATTTCTCATGAATTTTGATATAGTTTTAGCATGCATTTGAATATTTTTTTGAGAACTGTATTGAAATTTTGTCTGATGATGAAGTCTTGTTACACAAATATTTCTTCAGAATATTATAGGTTTTGATATTAAAAATGCGATAGCGCTTGATAATGCAGCAGTCCTGTGAAGCGAAATAGGTCTTCTATGTATGCTTTTAAGAAAAGAGAAAATAGAAAGTTGGATGTGGGTATTAGTTATCGTAGCGATCTTTTGAGCATTATTTTGAGCGAATCTTCTCAGTGTTGTTCCAAGTCAATACATGAAAATATTTTTTACGCTTGCGATAGTTGGTCTAGTGATAAAAAATTTATTTTTTGCTTCTGTAGAAAAATGAGAGAAGTGATGTATTCTCAGCCCGCAAAAGCTTATTTTTCTTTGTATAGCTTGATTTTTTATTGCTACGTATAATGCGTTTTTATCTGTTTGAGATTTTATTGTTGGTTTGCTCGTTCTTACCTCACTATTTCATTTCACGTATCACAGAGCACTTTTTGTATTAAGTTTTTCTTTTGTATTTGCAAGAGCTATTGGGACAGTCGAATATTTCAGACTCTGACTTATTGATATAAATTTTTATTTCCCAATGTTTTTTACGGCACTTTGTTCAGGTCTTATCGCAGGATATTTTGTTCATAAAATTCATAGTAATATTCTTGAGAAGTTTTTGAAGTATTTAAGTGTATTGCTTGCCTTATATTTAGTTATAGAGTTAGTGTAGTAGAGTTGAAAAAAAACTAAATTTTTATATATTGTTTCTCGTACATGTTTTATTTTTTAAATTTTGGATATTATGCTACAAGATTTTAAAAATTTTCTTTTAAAAGGAAATGCTGTTGATTTAGCTGTTGCCTTCATTTTTGGTGCTGCATTTGCTACCGTTGTTCGCTCTTTTGTTGATAATATTATCATGCCTCCAATTGGACTTGTTCTTGGAAAAGTTGATTTTTCAAATTTATATATAGCGCTTGATGGAAATACCTACCAGTCTCTTGCTGCGCTTGAAGAAGCTGGAGCTCCCGCAATCAAATATGGTCAATTCATTACAGACTCAATCAGTTTTGTAATTTTAGGTTTTATTATTTTTATGATGATTCGCTTTATTGAAAAACTTCATAAAAAAGAAGAAGAAAAACCAGTTGAAAAAGCTGCTATTCCTCAAGATATTGTGCTTCTTACTGAAATCCGTGATGCTCTCAAAAAATAATTTTAATAAAAAACCCTCCAATTGGAGAGTTTTTTATTAATCATACATTTTATCAATTTCTTCTTGAGTTGGACAAAGATTGTCTGGATCCTCTTCTTCTGGAACATCAAATCACGTTTGATTCCCATTTTCATCAAATGTAGGAACAAGAATTGGTTCAAAATCAGAATCTCAACTATAGTTTGATTCTTGGGAATCCTCTATACAAGCTTGGCTCGTACTTCATTCTTCAAATTTAGGTGGAGTTCAATTATCTATGATAGATTGAATTGCATCTTCTGGGTTATATGATGACCCTGATTCTATTCACATATTTTCAAAATTAATACTAAATTTCTTAAGTATTTTCTCATAATTTTTGTACTTATGCAAATTTTGTGGAAAATATACATTTTTGTACACATTATTTGTTCACTTTTTTATTGATTTAGCCCCTATTTTTTGTAATATGTTAAAAAGTATTCCTTTTTCCTTTTGTATACAGAAAATATTCAAATTATGTGGGTAGAAAAATTCCAAAAAATCATCTCTTTTTTCCTGATATTTTTTTTATTGTTTTCTTTTACATTGAGAGTTCCTTTTGAAATTTTTTTCTGACAGAGTGCATTTGCTGGAAATAAAGATTTTTTTAATCTTGTTTCTATTATTGTCGATGAGGAGAGCTATGATGATCTACGATGAACAATCATCCGGTATAGCCGTGATATTCAGTCCCAGCTTGAAAACACAAAAGTTGTTATTCTGCCAACTCCAAGTGATGCGAGCGCTTTAGATATAGCTTCACTCAATGAATCACTTTTTTTTGAGTGATATAAAAGTTTAGAGGATGTTGATTATGAATCTCGCCTTATATGAACTGTGTTAGTTGGGAAAATACCACTTCCTATTGTGTTTGATGATGCTCTTTCTGGAAAGAGTATTTTGCCGTATGTAGATTTTGAAAATAAATCATTTATATTTAATCACGAAAGTGAGAAATATGAAAAAAGTGATTCTCCTGAGAGTGATCTCTGAGCTGAAATATGGCATGGGGTTATTTCGCCAAATACTTGAAACAGTGGTGATGATATTGATGCTATCAGAGATTATTTTGACAAAAATCATGATTATTATACTGGACAAGGAGTATTTAACCAGGATTTTGGGGTTATCGATGGACAAGATACGCTTGAGCCAGATGATTATGAACCTTACGTTTTTTATTATGACCAATTTAGAGAAAATGCAGCACTGCAGTATCAAAGTTATGTTTGATACGAGATGTATCTCCAAAACATCGAAGATATCACCTATAATAGATATTCCAAAGAACTTGCTGAAAAAGTAAAAGACCAAGTCCTCTGAGTTCAAAATGCTGATATTTATGAATTACTCAGACAAGTGGATCCAAGTCTTGATCCATCAAGTTTTGGTGATACAGGACCTGATGAGAATAGCTCATCAGATATATTAACAAGATATATCACTGATAATGCAACAAAAAAATTCTTAGAAATTTTTAACGGCTCAACTCTTGGAGAGATGAGAAAGTATGTCTACAATGCTGGGCGATATAATGATGGCGGAAGTAGAGTTAATATGGATATGCCTCCATTTCTTATTTCAGTGCTTGATCAAGTGAGTAGTGAAGTCATAAAAAATGTAAATACGAGTCTTGAGAATGAAATTACAGACCTCGTTGCCAATGGTCTGTCCCAAAAAATCGCAATTCCAACCAATCGTTCTACAGTAAGTGGTCCAAGTACCTGTTCTACTACCTATACATGATTTTATTATGGAACACAATCAGCAAACATTAACTCCGCAGCCGATTGTAGTATTTACAGAGGAAATACATCAGGGACACTTGTAGAAGCAAATAGAGGATTTAATATTAATAACACGGATGCAGACATAGCTTTGTGTGGTCCAACCATGAGGACAAATTCAGAAGGGGTATATCAAGGATTGGAATGATATTGGTGAGGAAATTCTCCAGCTGGTCTTTCTGCAACATCTGGTGGTACGTATAATGATTTCTATCTTTTAGAATCTACACCAAAAACAGCGATCAGACCAATCTATGATATACTTGGTTCAAATGAAATTGAGGATGAAAATCTTATTCCAAGTCCGCTGAATTGTTTCACTGACGCGAGTCTTATAATGACTTTTGATGAAAGAGCTCAAAATACAGGTTGAGAAGATGGAGATACTATTTGTGTTACGGATATGCGAGCTCCAGTCTGAGGTCAGTCTGCTTTTGGTTGGTCATGTACAACAAATAATGTTGCCGTAGCATCTCCATCTTTTACTGATGCATTTAGTTCAATGACCTCTTGATTTTCGAGTGTTGCTGATTGAGGTATTTGTTACAATACATCATTGAGACTTGATGGGAGTGCGGTAAAAAGTAATACTCAAACATGTACAGGATGAGGGGAAGATGGTTGTAGCTGTGTTTCTATAAATAGACAGAATGACTTTAAGACAATCCCATCTTATATATTACATACTTCACCAACTGATGAAGAATTTGGTGCACAAATTGGTTCTCTTTTCACTCCGTCACTTCCTATAGATAGTGATAGATATATTGATTTTATTGGAGCAAAAGGAGGAAGCGCACCAGATTATGGGTATCAGAGAATAGATTTTCCTCAACTCTTCCGAGTTGAACTTCCTGTCTGACAAGATCTTACGCTTGAAAACGTAGAGCAGCAAACAAAAAGCTATCTTGATACTATTTCAGATCAGATTAACACGGTTATACAAAATTCAAATCCATCTGAGCTTTCATGAACTGCGCAGCAAATTTTTAATCTTCTAAAAACATGAGAGTATCCAAATGCTGATTTTGATTTATATCAGATTCTACAGGATAAACCACTCGAGGTTTTTACGAGTGATAATCAAAGTAAAGAGATTTCATATTATGATACGCTCGTTTTTTCTATTTTTTGGAATAATCTTGATAATGTATCTTCAAAATATAAATTTATTTTTGAAAATTATCTTTCAAATCAATTTGAAGGAAATGAGTATAATTTTCATCTTCCAAAATCAAAAAAGTCATATGAGACTGCCTACTATGCTGCTCCATGAGATGCACAAAATATGTATGTAAAACTTGACCCAGAAAGAAAAGGTAATCATCCATATGCAGATATACTCTCTGCAAACCTCGCGCTCAATACGACTCTCTCAGCTGCAAATATCGAAGACCCATCGTACGAAGAGCCTACTTTTGAATGTGCTCCACCAGATGGGGTAAATATTTTTCAATGGATTCCAGCGGTTATATGCTGGCTCAAGAATATGCTTCCTCCAACTATTAAAATCACAGATGGAAGCTGTTGAGTGACTCCATATACAGAAGAGCAATTAGAAGAAATAGCGGAATGTTCGGTTGATGAAAATGCAAATGGAATTATTGATTGTCTTGAGGATAAACTGGTAAATGGAAGTTTACTGCTCTATAGCGATCAAGGAAGATATTATTATCATACTCCTTGAATGCTAACGACTGAAATATATGATAATGATGATGAAATTGCCTTTTTTGATAATAATAGTTATATAGAGCATGAGCTTATTAGGCTCGAAATTCCAGATGACTCTGAGGTAGAATTTACGCAGAGCAATACAAGACTCATTTATGATAGAGATGAAAAAAATTCTCCTGAGGATTATGAAAATGCTCAGCGTTATATTTCGTTTAATTCTTCTGCTCCAAGGGCATTTAGAGGGAAGGCAAATACCTACTTTTATGGAAGAGGCCAAGATACAAACGCATATTTTTCTTCAACTCTTACCATCGATGATGCGCAGGGAAATAGGATTGTAGATTTACAGAGTGATACTCTCAGAGTAGAAGTCAGAGGTGATAGAATGCTGATTTGAAGTTATAAGGTTGAGAACTCGAATTGAGAATACTTTGCTTGAAGCGATGTGAGAGTTTCAAATAGAGACAATTTATGTATTGCTGACGCTAATAATGGAGTGCTTGATGAACTTGCTGATGAAGCATATTCTGTTTCAGATGCGCCAGAAAAACTTCTCCTCTCTATTCAAAATGTATCTCAAAATGGAAATACTCTTTCACTATGATATCCTCTAAATATAACATTGCTCAGAGAAGGTGAGGTAGTCTATGAGGAAATGAATGTGTCACAAAATGATCTCGCAAATACCAGAGGTATTTTCTCAGCGCAGCAGTCATGAATGTATGAACTCTACGTTACAGATGTAAATGGATTTAGATCATATAAGAGAATAGATGTTTTTCCTGATAGAGCAGAAAGCTTGCAGGTAATGCTTGGATCAAATATTCTTGAATCTGGCTCAAATATATCTACCCATTTTGTAAGTATATTCGATAGATTTCAAAATATAGCTTCAAGCGAAATGTATGTGCTTGATATTGAGATTCAGTGAGATGGAGTTGTTTTTGCCGAAAATAATGCAAAAAATATAAGTTATACACTTGCTGAGTGATATAAGGCTTTTAGAATGAAAACGACAAATGATACTGGAAATGTTTCGCTGAGCTATACGCTTCGGGATTTATGATGAAATCTTGTAACACAGACACAAAATACTCTCCGTATCGTAGATGATATCAGAGTCAATATAGAGAGAATTTGAGATGCCCCAAAAGTATGAGGATGAGAGTATACTTATAGACTGAGATTTACTGACACTGCAGGAAATACATATACATCTCTCAATTCGAGAGCGTATATGAATATAGAAAAACTTTATTGAGTTGCTCCTGCAAGTTACACTGAAATAGTAAATGGTACTGCAGAGATTTCTTTTAAAACGAAAACTCTTGCAGCAGAAGATATATTTTTAGAATTTCAACTTGAGGGTGGAAACGAAATCTATAAACAATATATAGATATACTTCCAGAAGATGCTATAAAAATAGACCTGAATCTCTCAAAATCTAAAATAGAAGCTGCTCCTGAAGCTTCAACGCTTCTTCAAGCAACTCTGAAAGATAGATATAATAATGATGTCTTTAATAATTCCAGTAGTGTTCTTACTCTTGAGCTTGCTGATGGAAGTAATGAAATTCTCAGACTCTCTGACACATCAAAAACGGTCTCTCGAGGAAAAGCGCAATTTGAAATCTCAGGGACTGATATACCATGAACTGGGTATTTTAAAGTGTCTGCTACTCCTGATCTTTCACTCACAAGCTTTGAAATAGTATGACAAACTCCATTTGATAGCTCTGATCTTACGATTCCTACTATGAAAAATGCTGAGGGGAAGCTAACTGATACGGGAAAGCAGTTTTATAGAGCCTATAGTGATGAAACTTTTGTAAGTGTTTTTCTTTCTGAAGAAAGTCTCGTGAGCAGCGATGCGTATGCAGAGCTTTCATGAGTATTGAAGCAGCGAGTTGTAGAATTTTGGAGAGAAACAAATTCACTTACCGTTTCAGGACTTTCGCAGAATGCTGGAAGTATTGAGACTTTCTTCTTCTGGGATAAGGAAGATATAGACGGGAATGCATATAATGCATATTATAGTGTTTTATTATGAGCTGAATATGGAGACATTAGCAAGGAAAATTATCTTGCTGGGTCTATGCTTTTTGATAGAAATAATTCATCACTTGCGGTGACAAGCCTTTTGAACAATCCTTATAGTTATTCTGACTCATTATCTCTTGAGAGAAATGGAAATATACGTGTAGAAAATACAAGAGATTTGACGCAAGACATTAATCTACGAACCGATATTGATTCAGATTGAAGAGTATTTGTCGATGTATATAATAATGCTTTGGAAACATATATTGGGAGAATTTTTTATAATCTCAGTTCAGATGAAGATATTACTGTTAATTTTATTGATGAGAGCTACTGATATAATGAAAACTCTTGAATTTTTAGAATAGAAAATGAAATTGGACAAAGTGTGTTTGAGGTGACTTCTGAGTGAAAAATGAAGAGAAAACAAGGAAGTTATATAGAAATCTCACCCCAGAACTCAAATGATCTTCGATTTACTTTGTATCACAATGCTCGCCCAATAGCAGATATTATTATTGACCAGTCATTTGATATTAATATTACTCGTGATTCTGGTCTTCTTGAGAATAAGCTAGAACTTCTGGATGACACGATGATTTTTTATATCGCTTCAAATAGTTACTCAAGTAGAGAAGTATTTGATTCAAGTTGAGAAACATATACAAAACTCTATTATCATGATCCATTTGCTGTGAAATATAGACTGGATAAACTTCACAGTGATAATGAGCTTGGACTCGAAGCAAGTTATGATGAAGCAGGGATTGGTTGGCAAGACCCTAATATGATGCTATTATCATTTTCATCGAGAGAATCTGTAGGAGATGCAAGTCAAAATTTTCAAAGTTTTTCATTGATAAATTTATGAGATCCGACTATTTCATTGAAACCTGTACGTGATTATTTTCCATGAACGAATGATGAAAAGTCATTTGATTCTACACTGTGAGAAATTATTTCTGATGAGGAGTGACTCGTGAGTTATCAAGTATTTGATTATAATGATGATGACGTGAAAGATATCCTAACACTCTTTAAAGATGGATATGCATGACTTTATGAGTGAGCGGATATAGAATGATGATTTATAAGACAAAGAGATCTTGTTTTTGCGGATGATGGAGGTTCTCCAAAATTAATAAAAACTGGTGACTTCACAGGAGATTGATATGGTGATATATTTTTCGTGAGTGAAAAAGGACAACCAGAACTCTTTAATAATAATACAAAAGACTTCTATAGGCTGGATATTTCAGAGCAATTATCCCTCAGTGGTGCAATTATTCAGGCTGAAGTATTTGATATGGATAGTGATGGCAAAGATGATATTGTCACACTAGATGATGCAGGAGAGATTCATATTTTTTATGGAGGAGGAAATACTTCAAACCCAAGTTTTACAAAGAAATTTGTGGGTGATGGATATACGATTGAAATTGTCGAAGAATCTCAAAGTTACGGAGGAGCTATATATTATGATGGTATGACGCAAATAGATCCAAATAATAGAGATCAGCTTTTTGATATTACCCAAGAATACTTGCAGCAGATGAATCAGGCCATCGAAAATGGTGATGAAGATGCTATTCCAAATCCTGAATTTATAAATGATGGACTCGTGCAATCACTCGTATACGTGGAAGTTCCATATGTTCCAACGGATTTTGAACTTCCTGAGATAAATCAAGAGTCTGTAAATGAAGCTTTTTCTGAGCAAGTATCTTCACTGTGAGAGAATGCTCAGAGTCAATGAGTATGAGAAACTACAAGTGAACTTTCAAGTTTTCTTTCAAACTATGATCAGTACATACAATATAGCGGCTATCAGAATACTCGTAATGACACGAGTTACTTTCTCAGAAGTCAGTATGCAGATACAGCAGGAATAGAGGTATCAAAGATTTTTATTGATGATACTCCACCAAAACTTCAAACAGGAGATACGGTATATTATGATATTGCTATAAAAAATACGAGTTCTGAAATAAAAGAAAATGTTGCGTATGTAGATTATATTCCAAAATATTTTACTTTTGCTTCAGATGAATATACAATTTCAGGAATAGAAGATCCCATTCCTCGAAAACAAGGTGTGTGAAATTTTAATATACTATTAGATGGAATTTATCTTAATCCAGGAGAAGAAATTACGGTTCGATATGAACTTATAACGCAGCCACTCACTTATGGTCATATGCAAGTAGGACTGTATGAGTCAGGAGAAGTTGGGGATGATATATATGGTGATATTATCCTGAAAGAAGATGAAAAAAACTGTGGTTTAGAGGCTAAAATATTTAGATCTACTGATGTAAGAAGTTATGTAGAATGAATGACAGTCCCTGTTTGTGATGAGTCAAAAATAGAGATTTGAAATACATTTCCTGAGCTCACAGATGAGGATGGGAATGGAGTCCCTGACTATCTTGATGATCTCCTTACACAGGATAGTGAGGGATATACGGTTCCTACAAATGACAATGCTGCCGTTCAAGAATACTCACAGGATGCCCTAGAAGATATGTCAGTAGATACTGATGGTGATGGAGTGCCAGATAGTGATGATAGAATGGATAATACTGACAGTGCGACTGATTTTATGTGAGCGCTTGATCAAATTAATGCTGCAGTAGATGATATCGCAGCAGAAATTGATACCCTCATTGAGTGATTTTCTTGCTGATTTGGAGGTTGAAGCTGTTTTGCAAATCCACTTAACTGGGCCCCACTTGCTCCTGGAAATGATCCTACGCTGTTTTGAATGCCAATCTGAGACGGTCTTCGTGTAGGAGAAGGTATGCCAGTATTTTCTGCGTTGACGTGAAGACAAACTTCATGTGGTACAAGTCCATGTTGTCTCCCATCAGTCTTCCCAAGAAATAGTGCAACATTTATACCAGGTCCATTTTGTGGTCCTCCAGGCGCTGGATGATCGAGATGAGTCACCTCTCCAACAAACTTCGTACGAATGTTTGTAACTCCTACTCTGACATGAGGTGCGGGAATTGCGGTATGTTTTTGAGCGCCAGCTCTTGCAAATGGAAACATTCCTCCTATGTGAGCGAGTCCAGTTGTTCCAGGTTGAAATTGTATAGTTGCAGCGATGCCACTAGCTGGGTGTGAATGAGGTGAGGGAGATCCATCATGACTTTGATATCCAATTATTTGAGATTTCTGAGTGATTCATGCAAACTGTGATGGAAATATCTGACAAGATCTTGTTACGCCTCAAGAACTATCAAATGATTTTATTGAAGATTATTTTGTATATCTAGAAACTGGCGTGATGCCAGCAGGTATGTATGACCATTATGTATCAAGTTTTGAATACTATGATGATTACGCTGCGCAAAATTTTACATTCCCATCTGAGCCACTTATAAATATCGGTGGAGGAACAGGTCTTATGTCTACGAGTGTAGATCTTGACCTCTCTGCTCTAGGAACAGGAAATCTTTGAGATGTAGTACAAATTCAGAATAAACGTATTGGTTGATTCCCTAATTTCCTTATGGATTGGGTAGAAAATCAACTTGATGAGGTAACCAGTAAACTCACAAATCTTCCAAAGATTTATGTGATACTTCCAGATTTTGGATGAATTTTTGATGGATGATTTTGAGACTTTGGAACATGACTCCAAGAGCGTTTTAATGCGGGGAGTAGTGAGAGACAAGAAAATAGAACAGAGCAAGTAAATCAACAGCAAGCACTCAGAGAGGCACGTAGCTCACTTGATTGTAGCGGAAGTGATGCACTCGAATGTTCTCGCTTGAATCTACAAATTGCAGCGCAATGAGGAGAAAATCTTGTGACAAATACCAATGAAAGACTTTCGTGAATTAAAGAAGTATATGAATTTATTTGAAATATTCCTCTCGTTACTATAGAAACACAGACTATTGCAGTAAATGTACCATGGATAGACCAATCTGAGCTTGGAAGATTTATTGCTGATTGGGAATTTACCGCAGAGCAGTGGAAAAATGAACTTGAATCTAAATCACGATCATGGAGTATGGGAGCTACTTGTAGTTGAACCCCAGAAGAAATCGAAAACTGTCAGGAGCAGAATGATATTCGTCAAAATGCATATCTAGAAGCCTCTAGCTTTATTTCTTCACTTGAGAGAAATATTGAAGTCCTTGAAGAATACAAACGTTTTCCAGAGAAATTATCAAAGCTTATAAATATCAAGGAAGTATGGCTTGAACAAATTCTTTGTAATATTGATGCTATATCCAAACTCATGGGAGAATGGATTAATACCAATGGTGAAAGATTTAAGGCTTGGGTAGAGCTCTATATGCTTATAAAAGCAATACTCAAATCATGGCAATTATTCATTGATGTGTTTAATGATTACGATGCAGAATGTCACGAATGTAAAAATGAGAGACAGGATCTTAATACTTTTGTATTTAGACTTATATCTGCAGTCATACCTTCTCCACCAATTATTGAGTTCCCAAAATGGCCAGATATTATTCTCGACTTCCATAATATTAGAGCTGGAATAACAATTGATATGCCAGAATTTGATATGAACATGCGTCCAATTGTCCTTCCTACACTCCCAGATTTAACTCTTCCAGATGTACCATCTGCAAGCTTTAATCTTCCTGAGCTTCCAGTTCTTCCTATGTTTGAACTCCCAGAACTTCCTATGCTTCCAAGTCTTCCGACAGTAGAGCTTCCAGATCTTCCACCACCACCAAAAATACCAAAACTTTTTGGTCCAATTGAAGCGGTTCTCAATATCTGAAAACTTGTAACCAAAGCAATGTGTATTTTGAAGCAGTCACCATTTGTACCTGAGTGGAGAGCTGGAGATCAAATAGCATTTTTGACAGAAAGAAATGGATATCTCCCAACAGATTTTATTGATATTCAAATGCCTGCATTCTCATATTCTGCTATTTCAGCGATAAAGGTTACAACATATGTAAACCTTGAGTTTGAAACAGAATTTATTGTTGAAGCGGTAAGAGCTATCACTGCTCCAATAGATAAAGTGACAAACAACATAGTAAATATGTTTGACTTGCAAATATCTGATTTAGATTTTTCTAGCACTGTTCCTACAAGTATAGATACCAATATTGAATTAGATGGAAGTACAGAAACTGATATTTCTCTTGCTCCACTTGATGAGAATCCTGAATGAATTTATATGATTGCTGGAATGATGGCATCAAGTATGCTTGGATTCCTTGAAAAACTTGCGAGAGATGAGTGAGAAATGATGGAAGGGAAAGAGTTTATTACATATATGAATACTCAGCTCTCAAATCCAGAATTTACTGCGGATGTGAAAACACAAGAACTTCGAAATCTTTGGTCTGAAATGCAGCAAATATCGTATTCAAAAGAAGATGAATTTATTGCTGATTTAGCTTCTCACAATAAAAATAAATTTGATACACTCAAAAATATTATCTCAACAGAGATAGACTACACACAAAAAGTTCAACAAAATCTTGAAAACTCATCTACTTTTGAAGAATTCATACAGGTAGATGCTCTCTCTGATATGAGAATAGAAGAGTACAATACACTTCTTGAGGGATATAATATTTCTACGCTTGAAGCAGCTACTGCTCTTCTTAATTGAGAAAGTGAAGAGGCAAAAGCATTTCAAGAAGATTTAGACAGAGAAGCAAAGAACCTTATAAAAGAAGTTGGAACATGATTTACATCTTATAGAAATAATCTTCTTGCAGCAGAAAGCTCAACATCATCAAGTGCTGGCTGAAGTTGTATTGGAACTGGAACATTTGAGTATAATTACGAAGGAATCTACGTGCTAGAAGATGGTAAAAACTATAAACTCTTTGACTATACTGAGATTCTTGAAGGTGATGAAATTCCTACTATTACAGATTTAGACAATGATGGTGATGAAGATGTACTCTATTTAGCAGCTTGAAAATTGTTCTTTAAAGAAAATAGAAAACAAGAAAAGGAGAAAACTCATGTCACATGAGTACCAGTAATTCTCAAAAGTGGTGATAATAAATTTTATAACGGCGACATATATTATGAAGCTGTAAACTGATTTACGCAGTGAGCTGTGAGTGATGGGGCAATGAATATTGAATTTTCTCGTCCTACAGACCCATCTCTTCGAAATTTTAGATTAGAATATAATACTATTGTAGATAGATACTTAGATGATACAGACTCATTTGTCCCAAGAAATATTCAGACGCATATTGTGGATGCAATTGCTATGCCAGAAAAACGACCTGTTATAGAAGAAAACGGAGAATATATTCGTAAGTCACATCTTGCTACATTGAAATATACTGGAGCCATAAGAGATATTAGACTTACAAATGAAAAACTCCTCTCTGTAAAAAATGAACTTGCAGAAAATAGACAGGTAAATCTCACTTCTGGTACATCTATATATGCTGGTGATCGAGATTTTGAGATAAGCTATCTGTATTCTGGAAGTGATGAAGTAAAAACACTACGAGTTGAGAAATATACTCAGTTAGAATTTAAACGTCCTGCTCAAATTATTTCTATCAGAGAGGATGCATATATTTCTTTATGAATATTGGAAGATATAGAGGATACTGATATTATTGATTACATATGAAAACCTCTCTTACCAGGCGCTGAAATTGTATATACATGAAATAGACTGAGTCTGGATGAGTCATCTCATATAGATATTTGATACTATGATGGAAGTGATAATTTTATCGATTTTAGAGAAGTAAGTTCTTATACTCTCTATGATTTATGAGAAAGACTTTCTGATGATATGAGAATAAGAATCCTCACAGAAAATGATTTTTATTATGGACGAATTACTCCATTTAAGGAAAATAATTTTGGAACGCTCTCACGTCAAATTCTTCTCTCTCCACAAGTATATAGTGATAGTTTTGCTCCACAGATTTGACTCAATCAAAAGATTAGAATTCCAGTATATCAAGAGCAGAGAATTGATTTGACCTCATACATTTATGAAGATGGAGGACTTTCAGGAATCACAGATGTACGAATAGATTTTGATTTATGAGATGATAGTGATGGAGACGGTAATTCACGAAATGATGCTGACAGTGATAATATCAGTATAAATAGAACTCCAGCATCAGTGAGTATTGATTTTGGACCATACGATGAAATTTTTGAAAGAAATATTATTATAGCAATTGAGGATGACAACGGAAATGTTGGAGAGAAAGAAATCGGCTTTGAAGTATATCCACCAGATCCAAGTATTGAAGACATACGAGATAATACTATATCAGGAGCGATAGATGAGACACTGCTTGATGAACCTGTGAGACTTTATAGATATAGAGGTGGATTGATACAAAAACTGCAATCTGAAGATGGAAATGATGTAGTTCAAACTGATTCTGTGTGAAACTATAGCTTTACGACCGTTCAAACTGCATCTGGTCTAACGCTTTCATACTCTGGCTCAACAATAGCTGAAATTGATGAATATTCAGGACAGATACAATTACAAGATATACTCAGTTCTGTTCGTGTGTTACCATCCAATACGCCTGAAAATAATTCTATTTTCCCAGAAATACAAATCCTCAGATCCTGAATTCCTATATTCTCTCAGTATCTGATGATGCCACAGTGAGAGCCAAAGCAAGTGACGAGCTTTAATGATATAACAGATCAAGGAATATATATCAGAATATTGAATCAATCAAGCTTTAATTCGTATAGAATTCCTCTCTGAGCTCCTTATAATCCAGGAAGTCTCGTAGTGTACCGATGAGATGATAGTGAGAAAAGAAGTATTATGACTATTTTCCAAGATGGAAGAATTGATATAAATCGAGCCGCATATGAGCTCATATATAGAAACAGAGATAATAATGTCACTCTGGTACTGAGAAATAGATCTACCCTTGAGGAAGTCGCGCAGGTACTATATGAAATAGAGGCAAGTTATGTTTTAGATTAATAATTTTAATATGAATAAAAATCAATATGCTTTTACTTTAGTAGAGCTAATTGTTGTAATTACAATAGTTGGAATTCTTTCTACTGTTTGATTTGTAAGTTACTCAGGTTATTTGTCAGGAGCAAGAGATTCAAATAGATTTTCACAGCTTACAAAACTCTCAGACTCGCTTCAAACATATGCTGCAACTAAATCCTTACCTCTTCCTGATGACTATATAGAAATTACAGCAAGTGGGGCTAGCAATGTAATTGCATATCAATGATATGTATGAGTTGATGTACTTGAAACTATAGATTATACCAACGGGGGAAAGGATCCTAAGGATGATTCATATTTCACCTACTACCTAACTAAAGATAGGAAATCACTTCAACTTCTTGCCTTTATGGAAGACACAGTAGCATGAAATATTCTTCAAGAAGGAAAACAATTATTTGCAGAAAACTATGTGGAAAGATTTCCAAAAGTATATGGTCAAAAGCTGTGAATATTGATTTCATGAGCAGAAAATACAATGAATACTCCAGCTCAAGAGATATCATCAAACACAGTATCATGATATTTAGATATAGCAAATGCACCTCAATTGTATTCAGCATTATATGATAATGATGGAGATATATTGAGAGCGAGTTGATATGCTCTGTATGGATTAAATGCTACGCGAATGTGAGAAAAGGCACCAAGCGAATGTCCTGAATGATTTATATGAGTTCCTTGAAATCCAGAATTTAATACTGAGGAATGATTCTGTGTAGCTAAATATGAGATGACACATCAGGATTCAGACACTGCAAATTCTATTTGAGGATGAACAGATTATAACAGTCATTCTTATGTTCCTTGAAAAGAAGTTGTTTCAATTGCTTGAAAATATCCAATTGCTGATATAGATCCTAAAGAGGCAGTAGATGCATGCAATCAAATGTGAAAATGATATCATCTCATTACAAATAATGAATGGATGACTATAGCAAGAAATATCGAAGCTAATAGTAAAAATTGGTCTACCTGAAAGATTGGTGAATGATATATTTATAATGGAGTTTCAGGTACATCATTAGGATGTAACATAACTTGATGAAACAACGAGCCTAGATCATTTGGCACAAAGACAGGAGCATGAAATTCTATATGCAATCCTCTCCGACAACTTCATTTAAGTAATGGTCAAATAATCTGGGATTTCGCAGGAAACATCTGGGAATTCGTAAATAAAGCAAATACGTTAGATTGAAGTTGATACAATTTAGGCCAGACTTCTGTGGGTGGTACTTCAATTCCTGGAGGTTGGGATGATAACGGTATATATGATGAGTGAGATATGGAAAAATATGGTTCAGCCTTATTTCTCGGTGATGCAAATGGTGCATGAAGTGTTTATCAGTGAGGTGGTATTAATAACAATGTTATTATTAGATGAGATAATGCTTTATCAGGTGAGAACCCATGAATATATTCTATATGGCTTTGAAATACAGGATTCACTAATCAAAAATATATAGGATTTCGATGTACATATAAATAATAAAAGAGCTCCCAATTTGGGAGCTCTTTTATTATTTATATTTCTCTAAGAGATACAGCATTAGTAGATTGTTTTTTCTCAAGTTTCTCCATTAATTTCATACTCATCATAGTAGTATATGTTGTTGTAACCATCAAAGTAATATTCATCTGTATCTTTATCACAATAGTTTTCACCAGTTGTAGCAGTATAATCATAACAGTACTCAGTATAGGTATCATAATAATTATAACAGATGCTTTCACCATTTTCATAGATATAACAACTTTGCTCATATTCTGGAAAGGTATTCTCTTCTATTGTATAATCAGAGTAATCATCTTCAAAATAACTATCGTCATAATTACTCCCAGTGAGAGGATAAAAGTCAATTTCATTTTCTTCTAAAAATTCCCAAAGATCTTTTGTTTTTTCTGGTACTGAGATATGAGTATTTTTTACTTCTTTCATAGTTCCTATATTTTCCATGAAAAAGGAAACTATAATATTTTCTACTCATCCTTCTAGAGAAAATTCTAACTGTACATCATTTCGATTATTTCTCATGTTATAATTTCCAGAAGTAGAGAAGTTATATTCCTCAATTT
The DNA here is from genome assembly GCA_964456335.1 of uncultured Candidatus Peribacteria bacterium. Classification (GTDB taxonomy): domain Bacteria; phylum Patescibacteriota; class Gracilibacteria; order BD1-5; family UBA6164; genus JAACSU01. The sequence goes on from CAYVZQ010000004.1 coordinate 70,013, forward strand.
CACCAGTAAAATAATCTTCGCTGTCAAAGCTACAGCTTCATTTGATATCTCAGTAGCTCGCTTTAAGAATTCAAGTAACTTCACAGCTTCCTGAGAAGTATCAGAAATCTAATGTGCTTTGAATATCTAATTTTCACTTATTATATGTTACAGTGGTATTTGAAGTTTCATTGTTTACATCCCAATAGTCATAGCTTTTTAATACGATATCAGCTTTTTCAATTGAGTTATTATTTCAAAGTATAAATGAACTTGTAAAATACAGAGTATTCTCTAATTTCATATTCAACTGCATATTTTCTTCAGGTATGTACCTAAAGTCTATAGCATTTACTTCTGAATTATTTGGTTCATATATGTTCCCAATAAAAGATATGAGTCCATAATTTGAGTATTTTGCCTCGATATATCCCTCTACTTCATTATTGGTCATTTCAAGTCTCAGATTTTTGTTGTCTCATGGGGTAAGAAGAAGAGTAAATCATCCTGTAGAGAAATCCTTGAGCATTTTTTTATATTGAGAGTCGCTACAACTTGATGGAGAAAATGGATCAAATATAGCAAGAGTTTGTTTTATAAGAGAGCAAAATTCTTTCGTTGGTCTTATGAGATAGCTATCGCTTTTCATAGCGTATGCTTCAAAAAGTTTTTTCTCAGTTGTAGTATCGATTATTTCGCTCAAATCTTTCTGAGAGCTGAGTCAAGTAATGAAGTCACTTATATACTGAGAGCTGAGATCTTGATATTCTAGGAAAATATCATCTTTTCAAAGTTTTTTGAGTGCATCTACGAGTTTTGTAGCTTCTTCACTTAATTCTTCCGAAAGATTTATTTCTATATCATTCGTTTTAATATAAAAGGTTCCATCTTTTGAAATTAAGTGGATATCTCATGAGCTGCTTCATGAGAGTTCTTCACCAAAAGCATTCATACTATAACTTCAAGAGAGATTTCCTTCTATAGCCGAGTCTAGTCCCATGCTTTTTGCTCTATAGTCATCTAAAGAAAGATCAAGATTATAGGCGAAATCTTTAGATAAAAGTGCTGAGATATTCATTGAAAAGTCTCAATTTTGTTCATAACCACTCTCTAAGCTGAGTGAATCTAAAAATATTTCAGAAAAATCTTTTATTTCACTGCCAATCATATTTTGGAGTACTTCTATTTCTTTGTCTGACTCATTTATTTGTTCTACACTGAGGTCTATCTCAAGTATTGCAGTATCAACTTCATCTTGCGCGTTTTCTGGTAGGCTCGATCGAGAAAGAAGCTCCGCCTGTGAAACTACCCAAATAAATGAAAGAAAATCCTCTAAGTCTTGTGATATATCTTCTCGTAGTGCATTTTGTACTCTTGTTTGAATATCGCTGAGTTTTTCAGAGCTGAGTGTAGGAATTATTGCTTCCAACTCAGAATTATATTTTTTTCCATACTCTGTTTGGGCTGCATTGATTTTAGCCTGCAAATATCCGCTTGTTTCATACGAATAATCTCAGGAAGCAAAAACACTGTTTCATGCAAGCAGGCATAAGAGAATAACACCTGCACATATTTTTTGTATCATAGAAAAGTAATTAGATAATATACAGTGAAAGTATATTATTTTTTTACTTCATACAAAATTACTTTTTGTCACTGAGTATTTGTGAACTCTTTTTTACGTGAAAAACCTTCTGGAGTATTTTCGAGATACTGAGATAATGCTGGTCTATAGGTGAGAAAATCCATGCTATCTACCACAAGATAATCTATATTGTTATATAACGCATATTCGTGAATATTTTCAATTTCATCTGTATAGGGAGTAATATATCTTGTTTTGCTTCATGAGTAGTAGGTCACTATTGGAAATCTTTCTAAAATTCGAAGTGATTCTGGATACTCAGAGTTTTCATGGAGCCATGTTCAGGCATCTTGTTTTAAGCTATAGTATTCGTCTTTTTGTTTTTCTGTATTTACGTAGACGAGAGCCGACAGTAAAAATACTCAGATAATATTTAAGACGAAAAATCATTGTATATATCTATGGTATTTTATAGTAATGTGCGAGAGTCCATAACAGTAAAACACAAGAAGAAGAGGAAGAAAAATCAAAAAATATCGATTCAGCGTAAAAAAGAGCGTAAAAAATACGCAAGCTGGTAGGAGATAGCTGAGCGTTACTCCGAATAATATTTTCTGATGTACCAATACTTTCCAAGTTCCATACAGCAGCAGTAAGAGTGGTAGAATAGACCAGATGAGAAATACAATATTATTTCAAAATCTACTATCCTGCGAGCTATAGAGTCATGGAGATTTTCATAAAAATATTTCAGGTATATTTCGCGTCCATAACTTTCCTTGGTTTATAGAGACTCTTTGTATGAATCATCAAACATCTTGCGTGATATATTCACTCAGACTTCAGTCTATCCTCGGTTTGTCATAGGGCATTCCTCCAGCAAATCATGCTATGAGATGATGATTGTCTAGCGTGAGCTCTGCAACAGCTTGCTCAAAGCCAGCATCATCCATCTTGTCTTGTCCTCTGAGCTCTGCTTGGCGAAGATTAGAGGCTCATTTATTTGTGAGTCCCCATTCTCCCGTGAGTCAGTGAAGAAAGAAAAGATATGGAGATATAAATATAAAAAAACTCAGAAAAAATACACTTCACATAATAAAAAAATACTTGAGTGAAATTCTTCTCTGAGCGAGAAGTGCTAGAGAGACCAATCATATAGATCAAATATAAATAAATGCTTCAGCTCGCGTCAGATACATGAGCGCTATAATAATTCAGAGAAGAGATATATTTTTTGCTTGGGATTTGAAAAGTACTTTTTGATTCGCCTCTTTGTAATATGCTTCTATTACTTCAAGAGTTTTGAGAATGAGCCATAAAAAGAGAGGAATATATATATTTTCACTCAGTACATGAATATTAAAGTGGAGAAATGTTGGTGAGAGAAAAAAGAGTACAACGGTGAAGTGTGAAAAAAAATTACTGAGATATTTTCTTGCAAGTTTCCAAATTAGCAGTCATGAAATATTCAGTAAAATAAGATTTACTATTTTTGCTGCGAGGAAATCATTTTCAATAAATGCATTAAAAAATGCTATCGGGACACTGTAGAGAAATCCAAACCATCCATTTCAGAGTCACTGCTCAGAAAAATCCTTGAGATAATGAGCCATCTGTAAATACGCAAAGCTATCTGCCACTTTTAGTACCTCATTAAGTGGAAGAAATGCTATATGAAAGAGGGTTCATAGCAGGCAGATAATTCAGAGTATGAGAGCGTTTTTATTTTGCATGTTTTTCTTGAGCCATACTTTCAGCCAGTACCAGTCCTATGAAGAAAAAGAGAATATAACTTGTTGCTGCTTCTTCAAATGCGTGTGTAAAGAGTGCCATAAAACAGAGTGCAAAGTAGGCGGTTGCTATCCCAACTGAGAGATAATCTCGATGTTTTTTAATACGAGCAATAAGTCTATATCCAATAAATATAATCAATGTTATGAAGATAGAAACTCATACAATTCATTGCTCAAGAGCGATTTGAACATACCAATTTTCAGGAAGGAATCTATGTACAGACAGTACTGATGCTGCAGCTATTTGCCAGTTTCCTGCTGACTCTATTGAATTTCCAATTTGACTTGCAGGTCCTGCAATTCATAAACCATATCAAAATGGATTATAGAAAAACATTTCCATAGAAGTTTTGAGATTATCAAGTCTATTGATTATTGCTCACAGATGGAGGAATAGTTCCCATTTTACGAGTGCTACAATAGCAATAGGAGTAAAGAATATTCCAGCGAGAATTCCATAAAATTTTCTCGTTATCTGCTTTTTATAGATATATTTATAGGTTAAGAGCATAAACATACACGCTGCAAAAACTACTCAGAGCATAGATGTTTTTGAGTATGAGAAAAATATTGCTGGGAGTAAGAGTATCATGAATCCAGCTATCATCATATAACGTTGTTTTTTTACAAATCGAGTTGATGAGAGTATCCATCCCATGAAAAGCGTCCCAACAATAGTGAGGAAAACAGACATTCGAATCGGTCCCCCAAAAGTAGCTTGGAATCTTGCGTGTCATCCTTCTACATTTTGTGCAAAACTAATACAGGCATTTGCTGTGTAGGTTGAGACCTCACTTGAATATCAGAAAAGATGAACAGTACTTTCAATATTTCCAAATAAAAACCAAGGAAGGAAGACAATAAGGATTCCAAAGGTTGAAAGAAAAAGAGTCTTGAGAAAAAATCTGATTTCTCCTATCAATCAGCAATAGAGACCTATTATCATAGCAAAAAGGAAAAATACATCATAGCGAAATCCTAGAACACTGGCAGTCTTTATTTCAAAAAATGGAAAAAAGATATATATCGCACTACAGATGATAAATGCGGTTGTGAGTCAAAGAAGCGTATTTTTATGAAATAATTTTTTCAGTGACCAGTCATTTTTTGCGTACTGCACAAAAAATAAATACAGACAGACAAAAAGAATAACAAGTTCTTTCCAGAATCGTAGGAGGTTTGTGTCTATCCCGTATTTACACTTAAAAACCGTTATAATAAAGGCGTGAAGTGGCAGGAGAAATATAAGAACTCAGAGGATATTTTTCATGGTGGTGTATATAGTTATATTTCTCTGAATATACGAAAACTATGAAAAAAGTCAAAAACCTTATTGTGAATCTTGCACATAATCTAAAATCCTTTTTTGAAACAGTGATTCATCATACTGCTTTGCTCTTTTTTTGCACTTTTCAGCTGTATATTTTCATTCGATATTATGAGCATGAAAGGCTTTGAATTGATGTATAAAATCACTTCATTCACTTTCATAAAAAAAGTCTCAGGTTTCTCACTCTAACACCGTTTCGGTAAGTCCTCATTTTTTGAGGGCAAAGACAGGTTTTCCAGCTGCCATAATTTCTATGGGGACAATACCAAAATCTTCTTCTCCAGGAAAAATAAGTCACTGTGAGTTTTGTACGAGCGTGACAAGATCGTCTCAGAATTGTGCTCCCACAAAAAAAATATTTTTTGATGCTCCTGCGAGCTTTTCTAAATGTTCTTTGTATTCTCCTTTTCAGATAATAACAAGATTTGTCTCTGGAAGGTGTTTAAAATTATTTATGGCAACATCTAGTCTTTTAAATTCTGTGAGCGCTGAGAGGATAATATAATAGTTTTTCTGGGAAATAATTTTTTGAAAATCTTTTCAAAAAACTCAGCTTCTGTTTCACTCAGATTCAGACAGTTTTTCAAAAATTTGTCACAAAATAATTTCTTTATCTCTGTGAGAGATGTTCTTTGCAAATCTCTGAGTTTCAATTGGAGGATAGAGAATATCTGATTCTCGGCGAAAATATTTCCAAATACGTTTTTGTGTTGTCGCACTATTGGCTAAAAGTATGTCATTATTTTGAGCTGCACGGTTATCCCATGCTCGAAGCTGTAAAAGCAGTTTTCCAAATAAAAATCATTTGATTCATGCATTCATTCCAATTTCTTTTCGGTATTCGTGTGTCCAGTCCCAGAGATATCTTGCTGGAGCATGATAGTAAATGATTGTTTTTGTATTTTTTTGCGTTTTGAGTCCATGAGCAAATCCACTCGAACTTACTATGACGACATCATAGGCTTTAAAGTCGAGTTTTTCTATACTTCTTGCCATAAGCGGAAGTGAGAGTCTTTGTTTTTTTGTCAATCAGTAGAGTCTTTGGGAGGGTATATGAAAGCAGCTGGAATGTATCTTGTTTTTTGGAAATATTTTTCCCACTTGCTGCTCATCATACATCAGGGTAAAAATATCTGCGTCAGGAAAAATATGCATGAGAGATTCTACAACTTTCTCTGCACCTCAAAGTTTAATAAGCATTTCATGAAGAATAGCAATTTTCATATTTTTGTGTTATGCTCTAAGAATAATATTTTTTTGCCATATATAAAATTTTTGTTATTATTTTGGCATATAATCTTTGTTAGACTCTATGAAAAAAATTCTACTTCTCTGTGCTGCTCTCCTGTCTTTTTCAGGAATTTCTTGAAATGTGCAAGCCGCAGGTGATATTACAAATGACAGTTTTACCATAGAAGTGAGAGATTTTACTCCTGGAGGAACTCAATTTCTTGATGAAGATGCTGGGACAGCGAGTACGGTGAACAATGTCCTTGAAACGGTTCTTGAAAAACTCATTGTTATATTCTGAGTTTTAGCTGCTTTTATGATGACGATAGGGGCTGGGTATATGATTATTTATCACGGTCAGGATGAATTTCTCTCCAGATGAAAAGCTATATTTATGTCTGGTATTATTTCCCTCGCTATAGCACTTTCTGCTGGTATTATTGTGCGACTGTTTACCTATATTCTCTACTAATATTATGATTCGATTATTGAGTATTATATCTCTTTTGATTCTTGGAAGTCTCCCTACTTTTGCAGCAAACCCACCAATAAATTGTGGAAATCTTCCTGGCTGTGATGGAGGATGAGCAAATGAAACTGAAACCTTTGGTATTATTGGAAGCGTTATTGAAACGTGAATTCAGTATGTCGCTGTACTAGCGGTTCTTGCTATCATGTTTGGTTGAGTGATGTATCTCGTTTCTAGTGGTGATGAGGAGAAAACAAAAAAAGCTAAAAATATTATTATATGGGCGCTTGTAGGAGTTATTATCTCTATGTCTGCATATGGACTTATTAGCATTATCAATAATTTTCGCGTATAACATGAAAAAATATCTGTATACATTTGTCAGTCTTATAACTTTCGTATTATTTTCTCAGAGTGTGACTGCTGGAGATCCTCTCTCTAGAGATGATTTAAAATGAGCTATTATTCCAGGATCATCGAACGATGTTCTCACTGCTTCGACTGCAGGTGAAACTGGGACGAACTTCTTGGATCAAATACTTGGATTTGTGAGAGACTCTATTTTTACACTCTTAGTGCTTATAGCAATAGGAATGTTTCTGTTTATTGGATGAAGACTCATTGTTGCAAGATGAAATCCAGAAGAATTTAAAAAAGCACTCAAGAGCTTTGTATATGCTATCGTTGGTATATTTGTAGTATCAGTTGCGTGGGCAATTGTTCGACTGGTTTCAGGTATTGAAATTTAAACAAACATTATGAAAAAAATCTGAATATATATTGGACTGATGATATGAATACTTTTATGCCTATGAAGTGTAGATGTTTTCTCAGCTTGTTCATATAATGCTGGGGCATCTATCACATCCAACTTAGATGGATGTTTGTCAGGAAGTGATTCTATGCTGGTGAATCCTGGTGATGGGCTTATAGAATCTGGAATTAAACAAAAAGTAGTTTTTTGGACGAACTCTATTGCGACTGCTCTCTCACTTTTTGCAATCGGAGCTATTGTATATGGGGGACTGATGATGACCATTTCTTGAGGTGAAGATGAAAAAATCACAAAGTGAAAAGATATTGTTAAATGGGCTCTTATTGGTTTTCTTGCAGCAATATCAGCTTGAGCAGTTGTACGACTTGTTGTAGAAGTAATATTCGCTGTGGCATCATAAATATGCAAAAAAAACATCTGTGAAAAATACTTTTTGTTCTTGTGTATACCTCTCTTTTTACTGCACTTATTTTTGTCGGAAAGGAGATTTTTTTTCCGTCTCCTGATATCCATGAAGTATATTTAGAGCCAGTACATGGAATTATGGATTCCTGAGAAGATTTTTCTAGTTTTTCTGGTGTCACGCAAGAAGATATTAACTCAACCTTGAGTCAATTATTGTACGAAGATTTTAAAAATAAATACGAAGAAGATAAAGCTAGAGTTGAAATTCGCTTTGTTCCTCTTGCGTTAGAGTCGATAGTAGAAAATTCTTATCTTCCCATTGCCGAAAGTTTTTTACATCATAGTTGGATTCATACTCATATTAAAAAACTAAGAGTTTTTTTGTATCAAAATAAATGAGATACGAGAGGGCGAATGAAATCATGAAATATACATATGTATGGAATTTTATCACTCCCAGATGATGAATTTCTTTCTGTACTAATACATGAGTTTGCTCATTATTTTGATATTTATTCATTAGCTGGAAATGCATTTTGAGATGTGAGCCAAGAATTTTATGATATTTCATGGACTTCTGTAACCACTGCGAAAGTCTGACAAAGTTCAAATGATTTTGTTTCTGGATATGCTCTTACAAATCAATATGAAGATTTTGCTGAGTCATATACCTACTATATTTTGCATAATGCTGCTTTTCAGAAAAAGATGCTACAAAGTAGTGTTTTACAAAAAAAATATGCTTTTTTTGAGGAAAAAATTTTTATAAAAGGACAATTCCAAGATATTAATATTTCTCAGACTCCACAAAATACATATATATGGGATACAACGAAACAAGAGGTGGATGTAAAAAAGTTTTTGCAATATTTACAAGATGCTATATAATTCGCTTACCAAATAGTGACGCGCAGTTTTTCTCTCTGCATTCAATAGTTTTCCGAAAATACCAATTTTTTTCTAAGGTCTATTAAGTTATTCATACGCTACCAAATTGTAGCAAACATTGTCTCACATATGGCAATGAATGACTTCTAAACTTTATAAACATAATTAAAGTTTTCAATATATTACTTATTAATTTCATAAAAATATGAAAGATTTTATGGATGAACTTGATATGGAGCTCGAAGGAGTTATGTCAGGTATCACCCCAAAACAAACACAAAACAAACAGGAAGCTCAGACTCCTAATACGAAAAATACGCAAGATACAAAAGCCGCTCAAATTTCTAAGACACAAGCAGAAAGAAAACCAGAAATTGCAAAAGCAATGCCAGTAAAATCTCAGCAAAAGAAAACTCAAGGTGAAAGAAAACCACATCAAAATAATAATTCTGCTCAGAATAATAAAAACAAACGTCCAAATCAGTGAGCAGGAAACACTAAATCATGAGACAATAAATACGGGAGAAAAATTATTCAGTTTCCAGAAACAAAATTTTTTCTTCCAACTCTCAGAGAATGATACACGAGATATATTCCAATTGGTTGAAATAATGAAATTGGGGCAAAAAATATGTCTATGATGCAGTATGGAGATGATATAATTCTTATAGATTGCGGAGTTCAGTTTGCTGAGCCTGATATGCTCTGAGCAGATTATTCTATTCCTGATGTTTCATTTCTTACGAAATATACAAAAAATATTAAAGGGTTTCTGATTACTCATGCACATCTCGATCATATCGGTGCACTTAAAAATGTACTTCCAGTACTCGATATGCCAACACTCTATGGTACAAAACTTACTCTCGGACTTATTAAAAAAGCAGTTGATGAGGCTGGACTTATGCCATATGCAAATTTTGTAGAAATTGACGCTTCTGTTGAAAACAAGACAAAAATAGGACAATTTGAAGTAGAATTTTTCTCAGTAAACCATTCAATCCCTGATTGTGCGGGGCTGTATATCGAAACGCCAGGGGGAGCTAAATTTGTTCATACTGGAGACTTCAAAATCGACCATAATCCACGTCTTGATAAACCAGCTGATTTTGAGAGATATGAGTCAATTGGGAATAGAGATATTACAATGCTTCTTTCTGATTCGACGGGCTCAACGACAAAAGGATTTTCTATGAGTGAAAAAGAAGTAGGAGATACACTTGAAAAAATTGTATCAGAGTGGGCCAGTGGGAGGCTTATTATTGCAGCATTTTCTTCTTGGATTTCAAGAGTGCAACAGCTTATAGATATTGCAGAAAAATATGATAAATATATTTTTCTCTCTGGGAGAAGTATGGTTGAAAACATTGCTATTGCTCAAAAGCTCGGATACCTCTCAATGAAACCTGGAACTATTAAAAAACTTACAGTAAAAAATACAGGATCTATTCCAGCGAATAAACAAATAATTGTCACAACATGAAGTCAGTGAGAGGAATATTCTGCTCTGAGCAGAATGTCTGAAGGAAGACATAATGCAATCACTATTCAGGCAGGTGATACTGTTGTATTTTCATCATCTGTCGTTCCAGGAAATGAGCGATCAGTGAGCTGAGTTATCAACAAGCTCATTAAGTATGGTGTAAAAATTATTACGAAATCTGATCTTCCCGTTCATACTTCAGGGCATGCATACCAAGAAGAGCAAAAGATATTTATTAAGCTGTTTAAGCCAAAATACTTTATGCCAATTTATGGAGATTTATATTTCCGAACTCGTCATGCTGAAACAGCAATGTCGGTTGGGGTAAAAGAGAGTAATATACTGCTTCTTGATAATGGGAATATTGTAGATTTCGCTCCAAATGGAAGTGTCTTCAGATCAAAAATCAAAGTGCCAATTCAAGAATATGTGATTGATGGAAATGGAATGGGGCTTACTACGAGTCATGTTATTCAGGCACGTGAAAAGATGATGAACTCTGGAGTACTTGTCATTCATTACAAGGTTGATAAAAAAACGAAAGCCATTATCGGTCATATACGAGTTGAGACTCGTGGTCTTGTCTATGTTGATGAGGTTCGATATATTCACAGAATTATTATCAAAAAAGCGAGAGAAATATATGAAAATACCATAAAAGATATTCCAGATATGGAAGAAAAAGATCTTATAAAGATTCTTAGAACGGATCTTGAAACCTTTCTTCTCAAGAGAATTGAAAGAGAGCCAATGATTATTCCAATGGTGACAGAGGTGTAAAAATATTGTAAGATACCTGCCAAGGGTATCTTACTTTTTTTTGCTTTTCATCTTTGGGGTCTTATAATATGAGAGATATTTTTTTAATAAAAAAAATGAAATACATACTACTATTTGTGACACTATTTTTGCTCGCTTCTTGTGGAAATTCAAAAGATATAGAAACAGCAAAGAAAGAGCTTCTTTCTCCAAATCAAACCCAAGACACTAGTACTCAGCAAACGAATAACACGGCACAAGATGAGCAGATAAATGAGCAAGAAAATGATGATAATGGCCCTGTGAGGGTTCAGGTTATTCCACTTTGAGAAAATAATTTTCTTGATTTCGATGATATCTCAAATGACTTTCTGAATCTTTGAGAAGTTGAAATATCAGGGAATACCATTTGAAATGTAGAGAGTATTTCTGTAAAATTCTCTAACCCAACATCGTCTTACCCAGATGATAACTATGTACTACAGACCTATAAACCTGAGGATTGAAGATTTGTATATAGAGCAAGTTCACGAAGTCAGGTCTTAGATTATGGTGAAAATAATTATATATTTACAGCAAAAAGCTGAGATGAAATTTCTCAGACAAAAATTGTATTGAATGTTCCTGCAAAAGATGATGAAATTGAGCCAGCGGCTTGAGTAGAGGCAGAGCTTTTATGATATGAAGGTAATACGCTCCAAATTCAATTTCCAACTTCATCAAAATATGGTGAACCAATTAAACTTTGAGAAGCAAGTTTTACCTATTCTGGAATTAAGGGCTTTGAGGCGAATAAAGAAATTATCCAAACACCGACTTGTGACGAACTTTCTGACTATTTAAAAGAAAGATTAAGTTCTTGGTATTATTGGAATACGTGTAGAGATATCGTACAAGATTTCGGAATCAAATATAATGTCATACGACTTGATGGTGAGCAGTATATATATGAGCGTCATTATATAGATTCTAAGCATGGTATTTATGCAACCTATGAGCTTGAAACGTGAACGTGAGTAACTCCTGATAATATCGCTGAAAAAAATGAAGAACTCAAAGAACAAGAATTTCCATCTATAGAAGTAGTAGATGATTTGATGAAAGATATTGTGAATTCTTAATTATTCATATAATAGGCCAAATACTAATTTAGTAGGGTCTGCAGATATCCTGCAGGCCTTATTTTAAAATAAAAATTATTATGAAACGAGTTTTGTTAAAAATTTCTTGAGAATCTCTCTGTGATGGTGAAATAAAAATATCTCCAGAAAAAGCTGAGAATGTAGCGCATATGATTTCTGAAATCAAAAATTTGTGAGTAGAAATCGTAATTGTTGTGTGAGGTGGGAATATCTATAGGGGTTCAAACCTTATTGCTTCAGGAGTGAATGCAGCTGATTCACATAATATGAGCATGCTTTCTACGGTTTTTAATGCCGTTACTCTCAAAAATTTTCTGAGTAAAATTGATATTAAGTGTGAAGTACTCGATGCACTGTGAATAGAGTTCTTAGAGCGATATACCCAAAACTCAGCAAGAAAATATCTAGAAGAAGGTACAATTGTAATTGCAAGTTCAGGGTCTGGAAATCCTTTTTTTACGACAGATTCAGCATGAGCCCTGAGAGCTGCTGAGCTAGGATGTGAAGCCATGATAAAACTTACAAAAGTTGATGGAGTATATGACAGTGATCCACTCAAAAATCCAAATGCAAAAAAATATGATGCACTCAGTTATAAGCAAGTACTTGATGAAGATTTAAAAATACTTGATGGTACAGCAGTGATACTTGCAAGAGATAATAATATTCCAATGTATGTGACAAAGTTGGACGATTTAGATGCTGTAAAAGCAATTGTTGAGTGAAATCATGCAGGGACAAAAATATCATAGAGAAATATTAAAAATTTTTTGACAAACAGCATTTTTGCAATAAGATGTGCCGGCTTAATTAAAATTACATTTCAAACAGACAGATTATGTTAGGAAAACTTAAAAAAAGAAAGAGACTGAGAGTACACGGGTTTTTAAAAAGAAGTTCAACAGCTTCTGGGAGAAACGTGCTTAAAAACAGAAGAAGAAAAGGAAGACACCAACTTACTGTGAGTTACCCAAAAAGATTTCAGGAAATTAACGGGAAGTCTAAAATGCATATTGTTGCATGAGGAACTGCAAAAAAATCTCCTTTCGATGGAAAAGGAAACTATGTTAAAAGAAAATAATTTTCACGCGTGCTGGCAAAAAAGTACAGACTCAGTGAACGTGAAGTAAAAAAGGTTTTGCAAAAAGGAAAACCTTTTTTTTCTTATACTATTGTTTTTAATGTTATTCCTAATAAACTAGATTACAACAGATATGCAATTGTTATATCTGGAAAATCTGTTCCAAATAATGTTGTGAGAAACTTATATCGCAGGGCTTTTTATGATATATCACGTAGCTTCCAGGATATGTATCATGGAGATATAGTCTGTGTTGTAAAAAGTAAAACACGACTATCAAAGACGGATGAGTCAATGAAAAAATTTTCAGGTGAAATAAAATATATATACCAAAAAAAATTATGAAAAAATATTTAGATATTATACTTTTTACATTGTTGTTTTTTCTTTTGTTTTCTTACTTTTCAGGAGGGAATGAAAATACAAATTCTCTTACCTGAGTAAACTTCAGACTTTGAGATAATAATTATAAAGTTCCAGCTGGAATTCAGCTCTTAGTTGATAACAATTCAGCTCAAGAGATAAATTTTAATACATGTGATGCTCTTACCGTACGATATTCTGGTGAGCTGGTAATGCTTCCTGAATCTGTTTGTAAAGATATTACCTTGAAGCCCACTGAGTCTGAAGTCATAGATTTATCTCGCCAGTATGAACTGTTTTCTGAACCGGGACTCTATACATTTACGTTTCAAAATGATGGAAAAGAGCTCATTGATCAGGCAGATGTTGAGTACAGAGGGACAATCTGAAAAATATTTGTAGGACTTTTTTATGCTCCTATTTATAATTTACTCGCGTATCTCATTAGTATTTTCAATAACTCACTTGGTCTCGCAATTATCGCTATTACGGTGATTATGAGAATTTTGCTATTATTTCCTCAGCATAAAATGCTGGTATCGCAGAGAAAAATGCAGGCTATTCAGCCAAAAATAAAAAAACTTCAAGAAAAACATAAATGAAATCAACAAGCAATGTGAGTAGAGCTTATGAAGCTCTATAAAGATGAATGAGTAAATCCTATGGGATCTTGTGGTTTCCTCATTATTCAAATGCCTATACTCTTAGTGATGTATAATATTATCATTAATATTACCTCTCTCACGAATGAATTTTACTTATATTCATGACTGCAAGGCTTTCATATTTCACAGATTGATTTCAATTTCTTTGGATTAAACTTACTTGGATCAGGTGGTGTAGCTGGATTACTTCTTGCCTTAAGTGTTGCAGCGGTTCAATTCATTCAGGTGAAACTATCATTGATGCATAAAAATAAGGATGTTCCAAAAGATGGATTAGTACTAGAAAAAAAGAAATGAGAAAATTCATATAGTAGTATGATGCCTGATCCTGAACTCATGAATAAATTCATGTTATATGGGATGCCTGCTATGGTTTGAATCTTTACTTTTTCTCTTGCTGCTTGAGTTGGTCTCTATTGGGGAATATCTACACTCTTCGCGATACTCCAACAATTATTTGTAAATAAAATCATTAAAAAGTAAATATTTCTTTTAGGATAGATTTAAGCTTTTTGTTTGACACAGAGTACAATTTGTCTTAGTATAGCGACGTTATTCTACTATTTATTATTTTTGTATATGAAAAATTTTACTAAATTTTGTGCTGTTGTTCTTCTTGGGACATTTTCTATGTCTAGCTCATATGCTGCTGTAGAAACAGTAAGCTGTGATACTAACCCTGCATATGCTGCAAATGCATGTGATCAATGTTTTTCTGGAGGAAATGTTTCAGTTGGAGATAATAAAGGACTTCTTACTGATGCTTGGGAAAACAACTCTGAAACATCACAACTTCTTTATAAAGAAGAACAAGATATGCCAAATATGGTTGCATTAGGTGGAGCTTCTTGGTCAGAAGTTAAAGCAAGTGAATCAGTTGATTTTTGGCAATATACACCAGAATTAGATGCTCTCTACGATGAAGAAAATCTTGGATATAAATTAGAGGCTGGTGAAACAGTTACTTGGTTAGAATCTTCTCTTGGAAGTGCGTATCAACTTGTAAGTAACCCAACAATGGAAGGTGAAAACGTTGGTATGCTAGTATACGATATAGCTACTCACACGCTTGATGATGATGGTACTATTGATACAAACACTGATATGCATAGAGAATGTGTACTTTTCACTTCTGGAGAATCAGAAGAAGTACCACCAACTGTTCCTGAAAACCCAGAGCTTCCACAAACTGGACCAGAACATATTCTTCTTGCAGTTGTAGCTCTCCTTCTTGGATTTGGATTCCTTTCTTTTAGAAGAAAAAATTCGTAATATATTTGAAGAAGATTAAAAAAATGTTAAAGGTGTCTTACCAAATGAGTAAGACACTTTTTTTGTCATTTTGTCCAAATATATAAAAACATATTTTCGTCAAGCGTATTTATTTGTTAATTGTATAAAAAGTATGATAGGATATTTATGTTATCTGTTTTCGTAAAACAAAAACACAATTACTTTTTTACTATATATATTATGTTTACACTCCTACGAAACTATAAGATGCTCTTAAAAATGTGTATGACAAGTTATCAACAAATGGAAACTTGAAATGCTTTTGATGTTGATGAGAATAATGATATTTCTCGTGAAGAGTATGAGGCTATGCTTGCTTCACCAGAAGCCAGAGCTATTGAGGAAGAAACACAGCTTGATGCTCTAGAGGCTGCGGTTGATATTTCTTCGGAAATTCTTGCATGAGAAGTTACTTTTGATACGAGTACTTCTACACTTGAAGAAAAAACTGTACAATTCTTAGTTACTAAAATTCTTAGACTCAGATGAGAAAATGTCGCAGATAGTTCTATAGATGGAAAAATCTGAGCAAATTCAAAAAGAGACATTTCTGCAGTACTTTGAGAATCTTTCGATGGAGAAAAACTGTCAGGTAATAATATTACGCAATTGTTATCTATAGCTGGTGATCTTATTAGTGAAAAGAGACTTGCTTTAAGTCAAGCACAAGAAGCACAAGAAGCTTCAGAGTCTGAGGCGAGAGAGATTGTTTCAACTTTTGATGTAGAGGCTGATAGAAATAATAGTGATAAAGTGAGAGCATTACAAACAGCACTTAATACTCTAGGGTATAGTTTAAGATGAGCAAATGATGGTGTAGATGGTGTATGGGGAGGTTCTACAGAATCATCGTATAATGAAGAAGTTGCGAAAATTAGAGAAATTAATATTACTTCACGAGCTGAAGAGTCAGCTCAAGCAGCTGATGCTGCGGGTGCAGAAGCTGAAGAATCTGCAGAGCGTGTAGCCGCAGCGCAAGAAGCTGTTGAACGTGAGCAGGCAGAATTAGACGAAGCAGAAGCAACTCTCGATGCACAGTTAGCTGAAATTGATGCAACAAATGAAAGACTTGTAGTTTCTGAGGGAAATCTTGAGACATCAAATACTGAACTAGCGTCTATTCAGGCTGAAATTGCTTCGGTACAAGAAAATAAAGATAGACAGTCATCTGATTTAGCTGCGCTGAGAGAATCACTCGCAAGATGACAAGAACTCACTGCCTCTGAACAATCAGAACTTGAAGTAGTAAGAACTGAACTTCAAAATATTGAAAACTCTATAGCAGCTCTTACAGCAAGAGTAGCAGAAGAATCAGCTCAAGCTGAAACAGAAATTCAAGAAAGAGATGCTGCTGAAGTAACGCTTAATAATGCTCAAGAAACTTTAGATGCTGCTCAAATAGCTGCAACCGAAGCTAACGAGGCATATCGTAGATCTTTCTGGACTTCAATTTGGAGAAGACCATTAAGAATTGCAGCAGAAGAAGCACAAAATGCTGTTATTCAAGCTGAAGAACTCGTAGTAACTGCTCAAGCTAATTTTGACAGAGAAAGTGGTGAAGCTACTTGAATTCAAGAGAGAGTAAACTTGCTTAATGCACAAATTGCGAGAGAACAAATATCCCTTGCTCAAACACAAACTGAAGCTGCTGCAGCAGAGGCTGAATTTGTAGCGGCACAAGAAAGCCTTGCTCAAATCTCTGAACAGTTAGAAAATTTTGATATGGTAGATTTTGATGCGAGACTTGCTACTCTTCAAGAACAACTTACAGCTAGTATTGCTTGAGTTGAAGCGAGTACTGTAGCTATATCAGAAATTACGACTGCAATTACAGCTCTTGAAGCTGATATAGCAAGCCAAAGAGAAGTAGTTGAATCTGAAGCAAGTGACGTAGAAGAAGTAACGAGTCAACTCTCAGCATTAGAATCTGCAGATGAGTCTGCAAGAGTAGAGCTTGAACGTATTAGAAGAGAGGCAGCAGAAGCAGCTGAACAAGTAGAAAGAAATTTTCCAGAATTAAGAGAAATAGAGGTTTATATTCCAGAGCAATCAGAAATTAATGATTATTCTCGAGAATCAATTTCTGAAATGAATAAATACGAAAGAGAGGCAGTACAAAGAGATGTAAACGCTGTACTTGCATGAATGGGAGAAGAATTAATCTCTGTTGATGGAGTTATTGGTTCTGGAACACGAAGAGCTATGGGAAGAATCGGAGTGTATAATCCAGACACTCAAGAATATAACTTTGTGAAATTAGTGAGACTTGCTCAAGTAGCGAGAAATGATGCACAAATTGATACCAGCTTAGATGCTGCTAATGAATATCAGGATTTGAGACTTCAAGCTGACGATTTACTCTCTACTATTACTAATAATTCAACTGATGAACAATTAGAAACAATTAGTTCTCAACTAGCACTTCTTACTGATGTTCCTGATGAAGATAATGATGGAAGAGATGATTGGACAGAAGAAAATAAGACAAGAAGACTTGCTCTTACACAATATATCACTGATAGAGCTTCTCGACTTGTAGATTCATGAGCTATTAATAATATTCAAGCATCAAAAATTATAGAAGAACTTCTCGCTCAAGAAAAATTTGAATCTGCTCCTTGAAGAGAAGCTGTTTCAAGAATGGTGAGAAATACCATTGATGATATAAATGCTCTTACAAGAAATGAAACTGGTCAAGAAGTAGCATCTAATTTTTCAGCAAATGCAGCTATTAATGCTATAATGAATTCAAGTGAACCTATGTCTATGGGAACATCTCTTGATAGAGGTTTCTTCAGAATTGCAGGACAAAATTATGATATTGATAGAGCTGAAGACATGTATATTGTTACAGGTAATTGAGTACAGAGAATTGGAATGAGAGATACAGCATCTCTTGAATTAACGAATGTTTCAATTGTTGGAAATACGATTGTTGCACTCATGTGAAATGGTTGTGAGGGAAATGTAGTGTATATACCGCTTGATGTTAATGTGGTACCAAGACCCCCAAGAGTAAACACTCCGAGACAAAATCCACCAAGAGTGGTGCCACCAACAGTAGTACCCCCAACCACTCCACCAGAAAATCCTAGAGATCTTGATGAATATGAAAGATGTGAAGGAAATGATTATGTATATTCTCTATGGGATGGTCAAGGAACATGGAATCCGTTTGATGATGTTCTCATAAACAAAGTTATACTTAGAAGAAATGATCCAGATTGTATGGATGATGGTTGAGATGATGATACACCAGATACGTCTACTCCAGGAACAAGAGGAGGTTGAGATGAAGGTGGAGGTTGAGATGATGGAGCACAATGAGGTGCTGGTAGAGGATAGTTTTAAATAAATATGAGAACGAAAGTTCTCATATTTATATTTTATAGAAAAAACTTGACAATGTTGTTATTATAAATATAAATTAAATAGTTATATGAAAAAATACAGTATAATCTTATGTATTGTTATTGGTATATTTCTTACTTCTTGTACTAAAAATACCAACGACACTACTCAGGATACAGAAACAAAAACAGAATTTTTAGATGAGCTGGAGTCAAGCGATACAGGTGGAGGTTGAAATAGTTCAGTTCAAGAATCTTCTCGTTAATATTATTTTTAATACATTCATTATGAAAAAGATAATTCTTTTTTTTGCTACACTTCTTACTATAAACTTTTTTACATTTACTTCTGCATTTGCAGCGGTGTGTGATCAAAGTTTTAATGGTTGACTTCTCAGATATGATAAAACATATGAGTTTTATGATGTTTGGAATAATAATGGAACCCAGCCAGATTACATGAATAACTTCTGGATTGGATATACACAAGGAGGTAGCTGGGATGAATGAACAACCGCAAACTGGTCATATCTAGATAAAGGTTCAGATTTTGCTTGGACACAAACATTAAGAAATAGAAATTTTACAGTTGCATGAAATTCGAGCCTTGAGATAATTAATTCAGGGAATACAAAGTGGAGAATTCAAAAAAAACCATCTACTCGAACAAATGGAACTAAAAATAGTTATGATTTTGGGTTAAGATATAGAATTTCATATGATAATTCTAATAATTATCCAAATACTAATGACGATAAAATACATACTGAATGTATATACTATAGTGTTACATGGTGTGGTGATGGTGTGAGAGATGCTGGCTATGAAGTATGTGATCCAAATGATCCAAGTAAAGCAGGATGGTGAAATGGTGGATGTAATAATAAATGTGAACCTATCACTGTAAATCCACCAGCAACGTGTGATGCAATAACTGTATCTCCTAGTGGCGGACAAGCTCCATTTACGACAAATGTAGCGTGTTCTGGAACAAATGCTAATTCATATAAAATTCAATGTGGAAATGGACAAGTTATTAATGCACGAACAGGAGTATGTTCATATAGTGTAGGTTCAAACTACCAAGCTCAGTGTATTGTAAATGGAAATATTACTTCAAATGCTTGTAAAAAAACAGTGAAAGTAACTAATCCTACTCCAGGAATTAGAATCGATAAGCTTGATGCTAATAACGCAGATTTAGATGGAGTTGTTGGAAATGATACTCAAACAGTAATTCCAAACAATAAAGCAGTTTTTAAGATTAGAGTTACAAATTCTGGGAATGAAGCATTAAAAAATCTCCAAGTTACTGATGCCCTAGCTTCAGCTTGTGCTTGAAACGTAACACTACCAAATACAAAACCATCATCATGGTCAGGATTTAGAGTGGCTGGATCTGGAAATCATTCTAATAATGTTTTAGAGCCAGGAGAATATTTTGAATATACTTGTGAAAAAGGAAATACAACAGCACCATATGATAACAGGGCAAATACAAGAGGTGTTGGTGTGACAAGTGGCGGAATTGTTACTGATACGGATGATACTGAAGTATTACTGGTTTCACCATCTGTTCAAATTGTAAAAACTGATTCAAATCCTGCACTTGATTTAGATACTGTTGTCTGAAATGATACTCAAACAGTTAATTCAGGCACAAAAGCCGTATTTAAAATCAGAGTGACAAATGATGGAACAGAACCACTTAAAAACTTAGTAGTTACTGATGCGGTTGGACCAAATTGTGCTTGAAACGTAACCCTCCCAAATACAAAACCATCATCATGGTCAGGATTTAAAGTAGCTGGATCTGGAAATCATTCTAATAATGTTTTAGAGCCAGGAGAATATTTTGAATATACTTGTGAAAAAGGAAATACAACAGCAAACTATACTAATATAGCAAATATAAGTGCTCAGTGAAATACAAGTAATATTACTGTTACTGATAGTGATCCGACTGATGTGATTGTAAAAAAACCAGTTGATAATACTTATGACCTTGCACTGAGAAAAACACTTTCTACAACAACTCCATGACCATTTAAAAATGGTGATACAGTAACCTTCCAAATTAGAGTATTTAATCAGTGAGATGTTGATTCGTGAAGCATTGAAATTACTGATTATATTCCAGAAGGACTTAAGTTAGATGATACGCAGTGGACAGAATCTGCAGATAGTGTAACTCCAGGGGTTATAAATAGATATGCAAAACGAAATATTTGAAATACGAAACCATGAGAATCAACGGTTGTATCTATAACATTTAAAATTGACACAAACCTCAGTACAACTCTTTATAACTATGCAGAAATTTCGAAAGATACATGAAATGATTGTGATAGTATTCCTGATGCAATAAATGGGAACCAAGCCGGTGAGAAAGACTCAACAGGACTTATCGACAATTCAATTGGGTCTAAGTGTGAACCAGGTTGAGATGAAGATGACCATGATGTTGAATCAATTGATGTAAATAAAGAAGATGTAAATACAGATGTATATCTCGTTAAATCTCTTGCTTCTGACCAACCAATTTCAGTAAAATTGGGTGATACAGTTCATTACATCATTACTGTGTATAACAGTGGTTCAGTGGTTGCAGAGAATCAAAAAGTACAAGATCAATTTAGAGAGGCTTCACAGTGAGCATTAGAACTTGTTCCAGGACCAAATTGGACTGAAAATAATGGTATTGCTACATATAAAGAACTTATTGATATTCCTGCAAAAGGAAGTGTATCACTTGATATTTACTTTACTATCGCTGCAACTGATCAAGAATATGTAAGAAATCTAGCAATTGTTTGTGATGAAACTACACAGGATTGTACTCCAACTGAACCAGTGTGTGATCCTGAAACAGAAGATTGTTGTGAAGATGAAGATGAAGTAGGCGATAAAGAAGGCTGTGTTATAGTCTATACACCACGAGTAATGATTGATAAAACTGATGCAAATCCTGGTTTTGATCAAGATGGAAATATTGGATGAAATGATAGTCAAAAAGTAAATAAATGAGAAAAGGCTGTATTTAAAATACGGGTAACAAATAATGGATGAGAAGATTTAGATTCAATTGTTCTTACTGATGTACAAGCACCAAACTGTGCAGGAACTGTAACACTTCCTGGAACATATCCAAGTACATGGAGTAATTTTACAACAGGATGAACATGAGATAAAACAGACTGAGTATTAGAGTCAGGAGAATATTTTGAATATACTTGTGAAAAAACAAATACTCAAAATGATTATACTAATACGGCTCGAGTAGATGCAAAATGAAAAATAAGTAAAGGTACTGTTAATGATTCTGATGATTCAAGAGTAGATATTGACACTGGAGGAGGAAGTGGAAGTACCTATAGATGTGATGATATTGTAAAAAAATCTGGGAATACAGTTACGTGTGTTTGAAACTCTAAGGTAAAATCATTCAAGTTTGCATGTGGAACAGGAGACGATAGAACACTTCAATATAAAAATGCTGTTAAAAATAGTGTAACTGGAAGAATGGAAGCTAACTTTAATTGTGGTGAGGTTGAAGCTCAATGTTTTGTAGAAAACGATGCGAACCAAACTGAAGAATTTGGACCGGCATGGAGATCAGGGAATCAGTGTGTTACAAACCTCAATCCTTTCTGTGGTGATGGTGTTGTAAATAATGGAGAACAATGTGATATTAGTGCTGCACCATATGGTGATTGGGGAAGTTGTTGAAAACCAGGGACTGCAAGAGCATGTAAGCTTCCAGGTGGTGGATCAAATCCAGATCCTTCATGTGAAGATGATAACTCTTGTGTACTCACTTGGCCAAATGACGGTGAACTTATATTTGGACCAAGAGGATTTAAGACACTTGGACATAATGTGAATCCACTTGTAGTAAATGGAGAAAAACCATATCTTTACAATAACTCTGATTATGATTTCTCATTTGATGAAATTTGTGTAACAACAAATGTAAATGGAATTTCACTTTCTAAAAATCCAGCGAATGTTGTTGATGGAATGAAGTGTTTAGACCTTACATCGAGAAATAGAATGATTTATGCATATGAAAGAATAGAGTTAGATATACCTACAAACTTTATTACAGATAAAGCGCAAATACCTTCTTGAAAAGATTTTGGTACGGAGAATATCGTTACTACCATTAAAGATGATGGTATACTCTATGATACTGCATACTTTGCAGGAAAATTAGAAATTAGAGTCGCTAAACCTGCTGTTTCTACAGTTGGATGAGGTACTTCATATGTAAAATCTACTGATACTTGAGACGTTAAAAATATTACAGATGGTAAGGATACTAACTTTGTATGAGTATCTGCCAGTGATGATACAAAAACTATCTCTAGTAACGTTGAAGAGGTGAATAGTGGAAATTCTGATGTGATTGATTCTATTAACAATGAAAAAGATAAAATCGATAATGCAGATTCTGTAATAGATACTTCATGAGTATCTAATGCAACATTGCAAAACTATAATGGCCTTGTAAATGTATTTATATATAAAGGAGCAGATTTAAAAATATCAAGTATACCGACTGATTTAAATACACTCTCAGCGCCAAGAACTTATATTGTTGAAGGAGCAAACCTTGTAGTTGATAGAGACGTAGTTTCAAATAAAAATATTGCATTTGTAGTACGATGAGGAAACATTCTTATTGAGGACAATGTAAAACAAATGGATGGAACATATATCTCAATAAAAACGACTGTTTGAGGAAAAATTATTGCAGAGCCAACGTCAAAACAACTTGTTGTAGATGGGTCGCTCTATGGTGATATTAAACAATTGGTTGAGAATAGATATTATATCTCAGATTCTTGAGATGGACTCTCTGTTGGTACTATCGTTTCATTTGGTTCAAGCCTCTTTACAAAACCTGCTCCACTTGTGAGTCAGTTTGTAGGTGAGTACCTAGAATCAGTGAAAGTTGCAAAGTAGTACTTTCAAAAACAAAAAAAGAAGCTTTTAAAAGCTTCTTTTTTTGTTTCTTGTTTTTGCAATGCATATATTTTGACTATACTACAAAATAATTATTAGTAACTTAGTGAGTTTATGAAAAGAATCCTAACAGGAGTAAAGCCAACAGGAAATGGAATGCATCTATGAAACTACCTTGGGATGTATCGTCCTTTTGTTGAAAAAGCCCAAGGAAATGAAGCATTTTTATTTCTTCCAGATTTTCATTCTCTTACCTCTGTTCATGAAAGAGATACTCTTTTGAGAAATAAACATCGTCTTGCTGCAGAACTTTTTGCACTCATGCCAGATGACGCACCTTTTATGGTTTTTGAGCAATCTCAGATGAGTCATATTAATGATATAACTTGGATTCTTTCAAGTGTGACTCCATATAGTCTCATGCTTCGAGCCCATAGTTTTAAAGATTCTCAAAATAAGAATTCAGATATAAATATGGCTGTATTTAATTATCCAATTCTCATGGCTGCTGATATTATTGGCTATGATACAGATATTGTTCCTGTATGAAAAGATCAACAGCAGCACTTAGAGTTTGCACGAGATATAGCCTGAAATTTTAATAAAACCTACGAAGTAGAATTTTTTAAACTGCCAGAAGCATATATTGATGAAGAGCTTGCTCTCGTTCCATGAATTGATGGACGAAAGATGAGTAAAAGTTATGATAACTTCATATGAGTATTTGATGATGAGAAGTTACTTAAGAAGAAGATCATGTCTATCGTGACAGGAAGTGAAACGCTTGAAGAATCAAAAGATCCTGATTCTTGTAATGTATTTGCACTTATGAAGTTCTTTGCAAGCTCAGAGAGATTACAGTCTATCAGGGAAAAATATCTTGCAGGAGGATATTGATATGGACATGCGAAGCTAGAGCTTTTAGAAATTTTACTTGAATACTTTGGTCCTGCACGCAAGAAGTATGAACTGTATATGCAAAATTATTCACTTGTAGAAGAACAGCTCAAAGTATGAAATAAGCGTGCAGAGCAACTGCATTGTGAGAAATATAATACATTGAAAAAAATTGTTTGATTAGAGAAATAAAAAAAGAGCATCTGTTCTTTTTTTATTGTGATAGAGAATAGATAATCTTTACTTCCTCTGGAGACAGAGCTTTGTTAAAAAGATATACTTCATCGAGTTTTCCATCAAAATATCAAGCTGTCTCATTTCATGATCAAATAAGAAGTTGAGTGTATTGATATTGTCTTTTTATGGCTATTGCGTTGGATGATAGTTTATTATTTTCTTCTCCATTTACATATACTGCCATATAGTTATCTCAAAAGACACATGTTACATGAGTCCACTGGTTTATGGGAACTTCTCCTTGTATCTGTACTTCTTGACGACCACTTTTTCTAATACTACTACAAGCTTGCCTTAAACTCGTTGTTTTATGTTGCCATGCAAATTCAAAGAAATTTCCACCTCAAGAGTGTAATGTTTTAAAAGGAATTGAAAATCTATAGTTTGCTCATGATGGATTATCTGGGTTAATCCAAAATGAAAAGCTATAGGTTGCATCTCATCCAAAATCAAATGAATCAGCAAAATAAATATTACTTCAAACATCATCATCATTTACGTTCGCTAAGAAATCTAATGCATTTCATTTTCTTCAAGCAATATGATTTGCATTTATGCTTCATGAAAGAGTTCAGTTTCATGTATTAGCGGCAGTATTTTTTACAGATGTTCCACTTGTTTCATCAAAAGACCATTTTCAAAGTAATTTTCCTTGCGTAATAATTTCTAGTCCTATGAGTGCTCAAGTTCACTCTGAAGGAGTATCTCCTATAAAGGTCTTGTAATTATTAGGTGTATGTATTATATCTAAATATCCATTTGTTTTATTTCAAGAGACTTCTTGGGCAGGTAAGTTATAGCTGGCTTCTTCACTAGAGACTAATACTCATAATTTATTTCAATACACCACAGGAGATCTATTCTCATAATCTACAGCATAGCTATTATTCGTAAGAGAGCTGCGGACTATTTCTTCCTCCATAAGAGCAAGTAGCTGAAGTTTTTTCCTATCTTTTGTAAGATAATAGGTAAAATATGAATCATCTTTTGGATCTTTTCAACCATTTGTATAGTCAATTGTTTCAAGTACATCATTTCAAACATATCCTTGGTACGCAATAGTATTTTCAGAACCACTTGATGTAATTTCTATATAGTCATCAGGAAGAGGGAGAGATTTTGTTGCTGCGTAAGTTTGAAGGGAATCAGAGAGTTTTGTTAGTTGAGAATATCTATTTGAATCTCTTGCTCAAGTGAGATATCAGGAATAACTTACAAATCCAACAGTAGATAGTATCCCAACAATAGTTATCACAACAATAAGTTCTACTAAGGTAAATCACAGGATAGGCTTTCGCATGTAGATATATTTAAATAATTATATATAACTTAGTATTTTGATTTTTTCTAGTTTTTCGTTCACATCTCGTAATCAAATCTTCCTATATCTTCATTGTATCTGTAAATAATTCCATAATCTCTATCTTCATATTGTTGATAATCTGTGGGAATAAAGTTAATATATCCTTCTTCATATAACTTTCCTGGTGTCATAGCTGAAACTTCATCAGGATGGTCAAGGACATATTTCTCATCAGCCTGTTCAATATACATTAAATTTATCTCTCTAATCGCTTTTGCGAGAAAGTTCGTACACTGGGTATCTGCGAGGACATCTTGTTCATTTTCTTCTGAGAGCGTAGGAAGATATAATTCGCTCGCTGCTTGTATGTTTGCTATAAACTGACCATTTAACTCAAGGTTTTCACTACTTATGTAATTATAGGCTGCTTGTACTTCACTTGTGAGTAAACCGCATGCTTCACCATCTGATGAAGTGTTTTCCGCAAGTGAGAGAAACATGTAGAGTGATTTTTCTCTGTCACCACCCTTTCATTGCATGATTGCAGCAAGAACTCTGGCTCATTCTGGAGCATCTTCTTGAGCAGATACTATTTTATAATAGTTTGCAGCATTGATATTTTCCTTTAAATAAAAGTAATATATGTAAGCGAGGTAATATGGTATTTTAAAACTTTTACAAGGATTTTTATATTTTTCATTATTTATGATTTCTGCTAAATTTTCTTCTTCTATGATGAGGTTAATTTTCTCAACATCACAAAAGTTTTCTATTCCTTTTAGTCCTAATGCTTCTCCATCTTTATAGTCTTTGAGATTATCAGGATTTTTTGTGTCTTCATAAGCTCCATCACTTGAGGGGATAATGAGTTGTCCGATAGTGTAAGGCGCCTCAAAATAAGGGTTCATATTTGTAACGAGATTCATCATCACAGCAAGATATTTTTTGTATTCTCAGCTTATAACATTTCATCATATATACTGTACGGTTCTCAGCCAATATATATCTGCCATCATATTCATAAATCAAAAGCTAGATAATTTTGCAGCTTCACTTGTAGGAATTCAGTCAGGATGATTTATTATTTGAGCTTCTATATTTTTTTGCTGTATATAATTTGTTTCATTGACAGCATAAAAACCATATAAAGCTGTTATCAATCAAATTATTAAAAAAAATCTGATAATATATTTTTTATATTGCATCATTTTTGTTCTATATATTTAAGTACTTGAATGTATATGTAAGATATTTAAATATCATCACCATCTATATCAATAGTCATTTTTTCGTCTTTTTTGCAGAGATGAATTCTCCTTTCTTTTCCTTCACCACGGCTTTGAGTGAAGATAGTACCACCATTTTCACTGACATATGAGTGCACCTTCTTTCTTTCATACGGTGACAACGCTGGAAGAATAACTTCTTTTCCCGAACTTTTTACCTGCTCTATTTTTTTCTGTATAAATGACATTAATTTTTCATCTTTTTTTTCAAGATAATCATTTACTTCAAGATGTATTTGAATGTTTGTATCAAAATTTTTAGAAATGATTAGTTTCAGGATATGTGAAATAGTATCTAAGTTTTTTCAGTGAGGTCATATTAATAAATGAGAATCATCACTTTTTAGAGAGATTCTATATATATTTTCAGCTTCCCCTATAGTAGTTAATTCACTATAGTCGACTCATAATTTATCAAAAAAGTCACTACTTATCTTTAAAATGCTCTCATTCATAACAGACATCTTTGAAAATAAACTGACCCAAGATTAATATTATTTTGCTTCTTGGCAAGTTTTTATAATTTTTTGACAATAGAGGAAAAAGGCTTAAGATTCGGCTATTATTTTAATTTCTCATCATTAAATTCATACATATATGACCCAGAAAGTAGACGATTATTATTCAAGTATTTCATCATCCGATGATTCAGGCGCAGATACGTCAGCGGCTTCTCAAAAAAAACCTCTTATTAAAAAGAAATTAAAAGTACGAGTTAAGAAGCCACAAGAAGAGACACAACAAGTACAGGAGCAAAAAGAAACGAGTACTTCAGTACAGAGCTCTGAAGAAAAAGATATACCTAAAACAGAAGAGATTTCTCTGAATGATACCATTTCAAAAAAATCCACTTCAAAAATGCAGGTTATTTCAAGGTGATCGGATTCTGAAAAAAAATCCGAGACTCAAAAACAACAAAAAACAAAAGATGTTCAAGAAATAAATCAGAATACTCAAAAAAATGAAGAGCGTGTGAAATCTTCTGGATTTACACAAAGCTCAGACTCTTCAGGTGCAAAGTTTAAGACTGGCTTCTCAAAGACAACGAAACCTGTTATAGGAAAAAAACTAGAAGAAGAATCTAAATGAGCAAAAAAAGCAAAACTCTATTCTCAAGATAGGTCAAGAAAATATAAGAAAAACTTTGAAGAAGATTCTTGATTTACACGATCAAATAAACTGAAAACGAAAAAGAAAGAAGAAAAAAACATAGAAGATATTAAACAAAATCTTACTGCTAAAACCTGAGAGACAGTTGTTTTAAACGAATTTGTTTCTTTGAAAGAATTCTCGGAAAAACTATGAGTTCCACTTCCTAAGCTCATTGCTGAGTTTATGAAGAATGGTATGATGATGACCATCAACTCTCAAGTAGATTTTGATACTGCTACACTTATAGCAGAATCATTTGATATTACACTGCAAAGAGATGCGGGAGATTGAATTTGAGCTGCAGAAATTGCAAGCGGAAATATTAAAGATCTTCTTGTTGAAGATGATGCTTCAAAACTAAGTGAACGTCCTCCAGTGATATCAATCATGGGTCATGTCGATCATGGGAAGACATCTCTACTTGATTACATTAGAAAATCACAAATTGCCTCTGGAGAAGCTGGGGGTATCACTCAAAGTATCTGAGCATATCAAGTGGAACATAATGAAAAGAAAATTACCTTCCTTGATACTCCAGGACATGAGGCATTTACTATAATGCGTTCACGAGGGGCAAAATCTACAGATATTGCTATTCTTGTTGTTGCAGCTGATGAAGGAGTAAAACCTCAAACAAAAGAATCAATTTCACATGCGAAAGAAGCAGGAATACCAGTTATTGTTGCGATAAACAAAATGGATAAAGAAGGAGCAAATCCAGACCATGTAAAAGGTCAATTAGCTGAAAATGGCCTTACTCCAGAAGATTGGGGAGGTGACACTCCTATGGTTCCAGTTTCTGCTCAAACTGGTTTTGGTATAGATGAACTTCTTGAAATAATTCTCCTAGTTGCAGAAATGCTAGAACTTAAAGCTAATCCTGATAGAAATGGGGTTGCTACGATACTTGAATCACATCTTGATACGCAGCTCGGGCCTGTTGCTACAATACTTGTAAATACGGGTACTATCGAAAAAGGAAGCTCTATTGTGTGTGGAAGCTCTTATGGGAAAGTGAAAGTACTCAGAGATTTTACAGGTAAATCAATAAAGAAAGCATGTCCTTGAGACCCGGTGCTTGTCGTTGGTCTCGATAAAGTAGCTGATGGAGGTGATATTATGCAGGTAGTAAATAGTGTAGATGCAGCTCGAACAAAAGCTATTGAGTATAGTGAATATCTCTCAAATCAAAAGAAACTCAAAAGTTCTCAACTTGATATGCTCATGAATAGAATTAAGTCAGGAAATCTGAAACATCTCAAAGTTGTTTTGAAAGCTGATACAAATGGGAGTCTAGAGGCTATTAAGAATGCATTAGTAAAACTATCGACAGATGAAACATCAGTTTCTATTATTCACTCAGGAGTTGGGAATATTACAGAAGGTGATGTCCTTATGTGTGGCGGGAGCTCTGCGTTACTCGTAGGTTTTGGAGTTTCAGTAGGTCCAAATGCTAAGGGAGTTTTAGAAAAATCAGGTGTCGAGTATATAGAAAGTAAAATTATCTATCATATTACTGAGAGAATTGAGAAAATAGTTACTGGAATGCTTGATCCAAAAGAAGTTGAGATTGACTTATGTATGGCAAAAGTTCTTAAAATATTCTTTACTTCTAAAAAATTCCATATTCTTGGACTTTCAATTAAGGGTGAAGATGAAACAATTGAGAAATGAGCCCTTATTAGAGTTATACGATGAGATAAGGTAGTAGGAAAAGGAAAAATTGAAAGTTTGAAACAATGAGTTGAAGAAGTCAAAAAACTTGAGTGACCTATAGAGTGTGGTATTAAGTTTACCGGATATAACGCAATAGAAGAAAAAGATGTTCTTGAAGTGTATAAAGTAGTAATAGAAAAATAGTTATAAAGTTTTGTACTATTTCATAATTATCTGATATTATTTAGATGTTACTATTTTTTATTAGAATAATGAATTACTTCAAAAATATAGAAATGTTTTCAGAAATATCTGAAACTGAGCAAGAAAATCTTTCTGATTTTTGTCAGATGCAAGTACTAGATTCATGAGACCTACTATTTCAGCAGTGAGATGAGCCTCAAGCATTATACATTGTTGACTCTTGAAAACTCTCGGTAGTGAAGAATGAAAAAGAAATTGCAGAATTATCCGAGTGAAATCTTGTATGAGAAATGGCATTTTTTTGAAATCCTCCCCTCAGAAGTGCTACAGTAATAGCGAAAGAGCAAACAACACTTATTGTTATATTACAATTTTCTGTAGAAGCCCTATTAAAAAAATACCCAAAACTCTATGAAAGCGTAAAACAAATAATAGAAGAAAGGACATTAGATAATTCAAGTTCATATAAAGATATTTAAAAATATTAGTCAATATATCTAGATTTTCTTTTTCCCAATAAAACCTTATAAATACAATAATTCTTTTATTTATAAGGTTTTTTTATGATTAGATCTTTCAAGCATTGATTCACGCTCGTTGAACTCATTGTTGTGATAACAATTCTTGCAATTCTCTGAACTATTGGATTTATCTCTATGCAGGGATATTCTCAGTCAGCCAGAGAAGCTACAAGAATTAGTGATCTCACAA